>JAQGMG010000002.1 GCA_028292485.1 Rhodocyclales bacterium
CTGCGTCGACCTGCCGCTACGGATTTGATCCGGCGACACCAGTCGAGGAGGACGAAGCAGATTTTGAGAAAAACCAGACAGTGGCGAGGGGACTGGAATCTATGCCACTGACTTGCAGTGTGCCTGATTCGCCCGACAAGGCAAGCTAAAAGTTGATGAATGACAAATTGCCACACAATCCGGAGGCACCAGCGTGGGGCCAAGACCCTTCAAACCCGCGCCGGTGCTCGCTCCGGGCATAGCCCGTATCGAAGAGGTGATTTCTGCCTGGCGATGTATCAAGAGTGAAAACCGGTCCGAGGCAGGCGTACTTCGAAGCAGGCGCCGCCGCCTTCGCGTGCCAGACAGACCACCTCGCCGCCATGCAGACGCGCGATGCGCCGAACCAGCGCCAGGCCGTAACCGGCACCTTCTCCCCGTTCCGCACTGCCGGCCAGGCGATAGAATGGATCGAACACCTTTTCGCGCTCCGCTGCGGGCACGCCGGGGCCACGATCCAGCACGCGCAGCAGTACGCTGTCATGTGCGCCGAGCACTTCGACTTCGATGGACGACGCGGCAGGCTCGCCGGGTCGGGCGCTCGAGCCGTAGCGGCGTGCGTTGTCGAGCAGGTTGCGCACGAGGTGGCGCAACAGGCGTGCGTCGCCATTGATGATGATGGATTCACCGCCAACACTGGCGTCGATGCGACTGGCTTCTTCCGCAGCGAGCCCGAGCAGATCGACGCTTGCCAACTGCAGGCGCGGGCTGTCTTCGGCCAGCCGGCTGGCCAGCAACAGTTCGCCTATGAGGGCATCGAGCTCGGCGATGTCGCGTGTGATCTGTGCATGCAGGTCCGGCCGCGAGGTGTCATGTACGTCGCCGAGCAGATCGGTTGCCATGCGGATGCGTGCGAGCGGCGAGCGCAGTTCGTGCGAGGCGGCGGCAAGCATCGCGCGCTGGCTGTTGACCAGCGCTTCGACGCGCTCGGCTGCCTGGTTGAAACGGCGCGCAAGTTCGGCAACTTCATCGCAACCATCGATGACCATGCGTGTCGACAGATGCCCTTCGCCCCAGGCGTCGGCCTGTTGCTGCAAGCGCTCGAGCCGACGTGTCAGGCGGCGCGCCACCGGCCAGGTGCCGAGCGCGACCAGCAGGGCAAGCGCGGCAATCCAGGCCAGTGCGATGTGTTTGGCCTGTGCGCCCCAGCGCAGCAGCAACTGACGTCCATCGGCGAAAACGATGACATTGGAAAACCGATGTGCCTGGCCGTTCTCCTCCTGTAAAAATGTCAGCGGCATGGTCTCGCCGCTGGCGGCGATACGCAGACCATCGTGGTCATAAAGCGCCACACTGCCATGCACGGTGGCAGCGATGTCGGCCAGCGTCGCTGCCTGCTCGGCCGCCCCGGCATTTGCCGGCAGCAGGCGCGTCAGCAGTGGCTTGATGTGCGCATCCATGCGCGTCTCGCCCGGCACCCGAAAGGTCCAGAAGACGCAGGCCGCAATCAGGCACACGAATACGACGACGGCCATGAAGCCAAAATAGATCTGCCGGTACAGGTGATGGCGCACGAAGTGATGCCGCCCGCGCCGACGATGCCGACACAGTGCGTTGATGCCGACGTCATGTTGCTTGTCAGTTTGCTCTGTCTTCATCGGCTCTCTTCGTCCTGCCGCTGTGCAAACACATAGCCGGCACCGCGTACGGTGACGATGCGTCGCGGGCTGCGCGAGTCGTCTTCAATGGCCGCGCGGATGCGCGAGATGTGAACGTCGATGGAGCGGTCGAAGGCTTCCAGCGTGTCGCCGCGCGCCAGCTCCAGCAAAGCTTCGCGCGACAGCACGCGGCCGGGGTGCGTAGCCAGTGCCCATAGCAGGGCGAACTGATGCGCCGTCAGCACAAGGGGACGGCCATCGAGGCGGGCTTCGAGCGCGGCCTGGTCGATTTCCAGCCGGCCGAAGCGCAGCGCTTCGCTGGCGGCAGAGCCCTTCACCTGGGCGCGGCGCAAGAGCGCACGCAGGCGGGCCAGCAATTCGCGCGGGCTGAAAGGTTTGGGCAGGTAATCGTCGGCGCCGAGTTCGAGGCCGACGATACGATCCACTTCTTCGCCGCGTGCCGTCAGCATCAGGATAGGCAGATTGCCACGCTCGCGAATGCGGCGGCATAGCTCGAAGCCATCACCGTCGGGCAGCATGGCGTCGAGAATCAGTGCATCGAAGCCCTCGTCGCGCAGGCGGCGCTCACCTTCGGCCAGGGTGTGCGCCAGCGTGACAGGCAGACCACGCGCACCGAGATACTCGGCCACCATCGTCGCCAGCGACACATCGTCATCGATCATCAACAACCGTTCAGCCACGCGCACTCATCTCCATGGTCTGTTCTATTGAAATGGTTTTCATGCTCAAGGCTGAAGGATCGAAATGAGTAGCGGCACACACGAAAGCCTCGTCGCGCACAATGCACCCGTCATCGAATTCCAGCAACGCCGTATCTGCGCCGTGCCCCTCGCAGGCAGGGCAAAGCGCTACCAATCGGCACACGCCTGGTGGCAACCCGTCTGCCTTGGTCAGGCGGCTTTGGCGGCTGCACGCAGGACAGCATAGCAGCAGCATTTGCGGCATGGCTACGTCGTGTGCAGGCATGGCGTCATGTCCCTGCAGCAGGCTGCCAGCGTGACAGCAGCTCGCGCCGTTGCGAGGCCGACAGCACACTCGCCATTTCAACCACCTCCTGCGTCAGGCGGCGCGACACGGCATCGGCACGTTGTACAGCTTCACTGCGTAGTTGCTCCACACGCACGGGGTCCACCGTTTCGGCACTCAGCGCGCTGTAGAGGGAGGCCCGCATGGCGCGGTGTGCCTGGATCAGGACAACGATATCGTCCGCTGCCGTACGCGCGATGATCGTTGCCTTTTCGCGTTGCGCGCTGGTCGCCGAGACACGGTCCATCATGCGACTGGTCACGCGTTCGGCATGTTCGCGCACATGCGCGGGTGATGGTTCCTGCTGGCTGAATGCATGACCGAAGCCGTGGCAGCCGTATCTGTCATGCCCGTAAGCGTGCCACGCAAAGACGGCGCCAATGATGACAGCCAGCACCAGCAGTCTGGCCCACCATGGGCGCCTGCCACAGCAGCAGCCGCAACGGCCGCTGCGACAGCTTTTGCCTTGACTCTTGCCATCCTTGACTTCGTCTAGTTGCGGGTCCTGATCGATTGTCGCCATGCTGTACTCCTCGAATGCCGGGATTGGCATGAGGATGTTGATGCGCATGGCTTGCGCGACTGTCTCCGCAATGTAAAGAAGTATGAACCTGACAGGTCGCAACCATGCGACAGGCATGGCGGGAGAATGCTCGGGAACTACATGCCGGGCGGTACGCTGCCTTGCGGCCAGAGAATCCAGATACGGCCCTGCTGACGCATGCGGCCCGCCATCGAACCTGCTTCCGGGCCGAAGCCCCAGAAGAAATCGGCGCGCACGCGACCGCGGATTGCGCCGCCCGTGTCCTGCGCCAGCATCATGCGTTGCATGGGTTTGCCATCGGGCATGTTGAACGCCAGGAAGACCGGCGCACCGAGCGGAATGCTGCGCGGATCGACCGCAATCGATCGGCCAGCCGTCAGCGCCAGCCCTTGCGCGCCTTTCGGCCCTTCGTTCGCCGCCGCTTCCTCGCGGAAGAAAACGTAGCTGGGGTTGGCAGCGAGCAGCTCCGGTATGCGTTGTGGATTGGCGCGTGCCCACACCTGGATACCTTGCATGCTGGCCTTGTCGAGCGTCAGCTCGCCCTTGTCGACCAGCCAGCGGCCGATGGATTTGTAGGGGTGGCCGTTCTGGTCGGCGTAGGCGATGCGTACGCGGCTGCCATCCGGGAACTGCGCCTGCCCCGACCCTTGCACCTGCAGGAAAAGGTACTCGACCGTGTCCTCGGCCCACATCAGTGTCTTGGCAGGCACTTGCTGTGGATCGCCAGCGGCCAGTTGCGCATTGGTCCAGTAGGGCACCAGCTTGCGGCCTTCGAGTCGGCCGCGCAGACGCATGCCCTTGAGCTCAGGATATACATCGGCCAGGTCGACCGTAATCAGATCATCCGGCACACCGAGTACCGGCGTCGCAAAGCGCGCGGTGGGCGTGCGGCTGGCGCGGATCAGTGGTTCGTAATAGCCGGTGATGAGGCCCTGTTCGCTGCCATCGGTATTGACCAGCTGCCAGGGAGACAGCCGTGTCTGCAGGAATTCGTGAATCTGCGCATCGCTCGCCTGTGCGCCGAGTTCGCGCGCTGCATCGCAAGTGCTGCTCCATGCTTTCTGCATATCGCCACGTAAAGCCCTGCACGAAGTCAGCAGTGCCGGCCAGGCCTGTGTCAGCTTGTCCTGTTGCCAGCCAGGCAAGGCAGCCCAGTCGGCGCTGCGCCACGGTGGCGTCGCCGGTACGGGCGGCTTGGGCTGATCGGGGGCGGGACACACGGCAACCGGCGGCGGTGTCGCAACTGGCACGCAGTTGGCAGGAGCTTCTGCAACGGGGCTGGACTGCTGCGCGGCGGGCGGCAGTTGCACGACGTTCGGCTCACGCACCGGTGCAGGCGTGGTTGTCGTGCAGGCGGCCAGTAGCGTCATGACGAGGCCCAGCGCGGCGCTGCGCAGGCCTGGCCTATACTCGGGGTCTGTGAATGGTTTCAATACCGGTTTCAACGCTGGTTTCAATGCTGGGGCGGATATGGAAGATGGTTTGTGGGTCATTTTGCTGGAGGCGGGTGTGGCCTTGGGCCTGTTGCTGCTGATTGTGTGGTCAACCTGGCCGAAAGGAAAGTCCGAGCGTAACGGAGCGCAAGTTACAGGCCCAAGCGAAAAAGAAAAACTGCGAGATAAAGCGCGGGAAGTGGAAGCGGAGAGAGCCAAGTGAGCCCGGCCGATATCGAGCGACTGGTGGCGCGCGCCGAACACCTCATGGCGCGCTTCGAGGCCATCTTGCCTGCTGCGCCACCCTTGCCGGACTGGACCGCGCTGGCGCAGCGCTGGCGCACCTACCAGGGGCGCGGCTGGCTCGAGCCCTTGCACAATCTGCAGCCGATACACCTCTCCGACCTGCAGGATATCGACGACCAGAAGCAACGTGTCGACGCCAACACGCGCCAGTTCGTGCGCGGCCAGCGTGCCAACAATGTGTTGCTGACTGGCGCGCGCGGCACCGGCAAGAGTTCCATCGTGCGTGCCGTGCTGACCGAATATGCTGGCGAAGGCTTGCGCGTGATCGAAGTCGACAAGACCGATCTGATCGATCTGCCACACATCGTCGATCTGCTGCGTGACCGATCGGAGCGCTTTCTCCTGTTCTGCGACGACCTCAGTTTCGAAGACGGTGAGCCGGGCTACAAGGCGCTCAAGAGCGTGCTCGATGGCAGCTTCGCTTCGGTGCCGGACAATGTGCTGATTTATGCCACCAGCAACCGCCGCCACCTCATGCCCGAATATTTCTCGGAGAACCTGCAGGCGACTCACGGCAATGACGGAGAGCTCCATCCCGGTGAAGCGGTGGAAGAGAAGGTATCGCTATCCGACCGTTTCGGCCTGTGGGTATCGTTCTACAGCTTCAATCAGGAAGCCTATCTGCAGATCGTGCGCCACTGGCTCGGCGTATTCGGCGTCGACCTTGCTGGCTGGGACGAGACGATCCGCCGCGAAGCATTGCAGTGGTCGATGATGCGCGCTTCGCGCAGCGGCCGCGTGGCCTGGCAGTTCGCACGCGATTATTCAGGGAAGACTGCTGCGTTATAGGCGCGCGGCAGTTTGAACTAGCGCCGTGTCGCCAGCCGCGCTGACAGCGCAATCGCATCGGCCGCCAGTGGGTCTTCCGGAAAGCGCCGCACCAGCGCCTCCAGCAAGGTTTGCGCTATGGCATTGCGCCCCAAGCCGCCGAGCGCCTGGGCAGACAGCAGAAATGCTTCTGGAATGGCGCTGTGCGCCGGATTGCGCACGTCGAAGTGTTTGAGCAGGCGCAGGGTTGTGGCATGCCTGCCCAGTTCGATGGCGCGCTGAGCCAGCCCCAGCGCCTGATCCACCGGAGGGTAGTAGTTGGCGTCCAGGCGGGCGCAGTCTTCGGCGATATTGAGCGCCATGTCGTGGCGACTGGTCTGGCATAAGGCGTTGATGAAGTCGGCGCCATGCAGTTGCAGAGCAAGGATTTGTGTTTCGTCATTGCGCAGGCGGTTGTGCAGGGCGAGCCGGGTGGCGATGCTGTCTGGCTCGCGCAAGACCAGGTCACGCAGCATGCGATGAGCCGGGCCCACCTGTTCGAGCGCTTCACCGAGCGCAGCCGTCAGACCGCTTTGCGTATTGCGGGTGCCGACGCGTGGGCGCGGGCGCTCGACCGTGTCGATAACCATCTCGGTCATGGCGTTGTGCAACTCGGCTTCCAGTGCGCGCACCGCCTGTTCCTTGCTGCGCGCCAGATTGCTCAGCGCTTGCCACAGACCAAGGGTGAGAACGAGCTGTGACAATTGCGACAGGATCTGACGCGTGATGGCGTCGATGCCCAGCGCGGCACCTATGTCACCGGCATGACCCGGCAGGCCGCCCTGCGTCAGCACGAGGGCGAGTACGGCGGCGCTGATCAACCACTGACCATGAATGCCAAATACGGGAACGCTGCGCAGCTTTTGCGTCACGTGGATCAAGCCGGCCGCCAGTGCTGCCATCAACAACAAATGCGCCCAGCCTGCACCCGCAAACAGGTCATCGGTAAAAAGCGTGACGCTGCTTTGCATGAGCGTTGTGAGGCCTAGCCAGAGCAGGATCACAGCGCATCCTCCACGCTTTCGCTGACGGGCCGGCTTTGCAATGTCACCATGCAGAACAAGGCAAACAGCACGAGACGGGCGACAGCGGTGAAGGTATCAATGCCGGCGCCGTACGTAGGGATGTACGGCAATGCGAGTGCGGAGGCAGACAGCAGTCCGGCAACCAGCAGGCCGCAGCCGGCGAATGCCCACAGCAGCCAGGATGGGCCGGCATAGCGACGCCGGAATTGCGTGAGCCAGGCAAGGACGATGGCCGGTACCAGCGATAGCGCGATGATCAGGGCGAACGATTGCGGCGGGCTCAGCGATGCCAGCCATTCGGCCCGCGCGGGGGCCGCCATGCAAAACATCCCTGTCATGCCGATGACAAAGTGAAGAGGTTTGAGTGACTGCATGTCTGGTCAGCGGTAAGGATGTTGGATTGTGCCCGCAAGTTGTGCCTGCACGATATGCTGGATGTCCGCGATCTGCCGTGCTTGATGCCATGGCGCGGCGCGAGCGGGGAGTATAGCGACCCGCGCCGTGCTGCAGCTTGGGTTCGGACCGGAGGCGCGGGTATCCTGTGGCTGTCGGCGGAGAACTGCCAGATATGTCGCACCTGAATGTCACTCCTGAATGTGCCACCTTTCTCGCAGGCAGTTCGTTGCACCAAGCCTGTATTACTTCATCGGTCTATTTCGCTTTTTCTGCAGATAACATGGTCAAACAGGTCGCAGTCGCAGCAGCAATCATCACCCGCACGGACGGCAGCTTTCTGCTCGGCCAGCGAGCGGCTGATACGGTGTACCCAGGCTATTGGGAATTTCCCGGCGGCAAGGTGGAAGCCGGTGAAACGCCGCGTCAGGCGCTGGTGCGCGAGTTGTCGGAGGAGCTCGGCATCGTCGTCGACGCGGCCTGGCCCTGGCTGATGCGCGAGCACCACTACGAACATGCGCATGTGCGACTGTATTTCTTTGAAGTACCTTATTTACCAGATGAGTGGCATGGCGAGTTGCAAGCGCATGTGCATGCGGCCATGGCCTGGCAGCAGCCCGGTCGGCTCGAAGTCGGCCCGATGCTGCCCGCCAACGGCCCCATCCTCAAAGCGCTGAATCTTCCGCGTGTAATGGCCGTGACGCACGCCAGCGAGATTGGCATCGACCAGCAGCTCGCCGCACTTGACCATGCGCTCGTCCAGGGTGTGCGCTGCGTGCAGGTGCGCGAGCCTGACATGCAAGTTGCGCAGCGCGATGCCTTTGCGCGCGAAGTATCGCAGCGCTGCCATGCGCATGGTGCGATGGCTTTCTTCAATGGCGACCCCGTTGATGCTGCAAGGCTCGGCATGGACGGCGTGCATCTTCCTGCGGCACAGCTGGCGGGCCTGACCGAGCGGCCATCGCTGGAATGGGTTGGCGCTTCGTGCCACACGCGTGCCGAACTCGAACACGCTGCACGTCTTGGGCTGGACTATGCCGTGCTCGGCGCGGTCAAACCTACTGCCAGTCATCCTGGTCAGGAAGCCATTGGCTGGCAGGCTTTCAGCGATATGACGAGTGATTTGTCGATTCCGGTCATGGCCATTGGCGGCCTCGCAGCGGCCGACATGGTCGAGGCACGGCAGGCCGGCGCGCATGGCATCGCTTGTATCCGGGCAGCGTGGAAAGAATGAACTCTCTCAGCGAGATCGAGGACTACCTCACCTATCTTGCTGCGCAGCGGCGCGCCAGTGTGCACACGCTGACCAATTACCGACGCGATCTGTCCCGCCTGCAGGCGTTCGCAACGACGCGGGCCCTCACTGCGCTCAATGCGCATGACATACGCCGCTTTGTGGCGAAACTGCACGCAGGTGGTCTGCAGGCGCGCTCGATTGCACGCACGCTGTCGGCCTGGCGTGGCCTGTATCGCTGGCTGGTGCGCCACGGCAGAGCGGAGAGCAATCCAGCGCTTACCGTGCGGCCGCCGCGTGCGCCCAAGACCTTGCCCAAAGTGCTTTCGCCCGATCAGGCGGCAACCTTGCTCAACGCTGCGCCGGAAGATCCGCTCGAGCTGCGCGACCACGCGATGTTCGAGCTCTTCTACTCATCAGGCCTGCGCATTGCAGAGCTTGCCGGGCTCAATATGACAGGCGATTTCAGTGTCGCCGACGGGGAAGTCACCGTGTTCGGCAAGCGCGCCAAGACGCGACGGGTACCGGTCGGCGGAAAGGCGCTGGCTGCGCTGGCCGCGTGGCTGCCGATGCGCGCCCAGCTGGCGGTGGTCGATGAGCAGGCGCTTTTTGTCAGCCAGCGCGGTACGCGGCTGTCGATGGGCATGATCCGCAAGCGGCTCGAACGGTGGGCGCAGCTGCAAGGCATGCCTGTACACGTCTATCCGCACATGTTGCGCCACAGCTTCGCCAGTCATGTGTTGCAGTCATCGGGCGACCTGCGGGCCGTGCAGGAGCTGTTGGGCCACGCCAGCATCAGCACGACGCAGATCTACACGCACCTCGATTTCCAGCACCTGGCGAAGGTGTATGACACAGCGCATCCGCGCGCCAAGAAGTCCTGACGCGATCGATGCCATTTGCGTGACGTGCGCGCCAGCAAAAAAGGGCCGCCTCGCATGCGAGGCGGCCCTTACGAGTTACTGCCGACCTGCGATTCTTACGCCGCAGTACGGGTCTTTCTCCTGCTGACGCCAATGAGTCCGGCAAAGCTCAATGCGAGCAACGCCAGTGAATCGGGTTCCGGCACATTGGTAGAAGCAAAGCTGCCAGCCTGTACGAAAATGCCTGAATCGAAATCGCTGTCGCCCACATCCTGCACGAGGAATTCGATCGTGTTCACACCCAGGCCAACTTCTGCATAGCTGGTCAGCACTCTGGTGAGGCCGTCGTATTGCGTGTCGATCGAGCCGTCGTCATTGCTGCGATAGTAAGCGGCGTTGCTGCCCGAGTTGACGTTGTTGATCGACACTTCGAACGAGCCTGAATCGGTCGTCGGCAACAGCGCGATATTCACGCCATTGAGCAGCACCTGGAAGGTGTCGTTGAACTCGCCGACATACTCTTCATACTCTTCAGACGCGAACAGGTAGTTGAAGAACAGTCTGCCGCTCGCGCTGGTGAAGTCGAACTTCAGGCTGGAGAAACTGCCTGCACCCGAGCAGCCGCTCTGGTCGTTGCTACCCGCTGCACAAGCCAGGCTGCCATTGGTCAACACGACACCCGATTGCAGACCGAGGTTGCCGCCGTTCGAGAAGCTGCCGACACCGCCGGTGGTGTCCGTGCTAAGTGTGGGTGTGCCGACGATGGTAATGCCCGAGCCGGCGAAGCCGGCTACGAGCGAAGCAGCATCACTGCTGGAACTGACGACCATGGCCTGGGCCGGGCTGGCCAGAGCCAGGCCGGCTGACACCAGCATCATCTTGTAGAACTGTTTCATCGCATTCTCCTGTTTCGATTCTTGTTGATTGATTGAAATACTGGTTCAGTTTTTATTCCAGGCGCACGACGACAGCGCTTGCCATGGGCAGGCTTACCGTTACACGGCCTGTGTTGAAGATCGATAGACGCGAGGCGGCGCCGGCCCAGCTGCCGTCGCCGTTGATGCTGGCGCCGCCGATGGTGATGCCGGTAATGACCGAGACGTCGTTGGCGGGCGCGCGTAGCGTCCATGCCTTGGCGCGTTTGTAGATGCGGCCTGGATCGAGGGAGACCGTTGCATCGCGGCCTGCGGCATCGAAACTCTTGTTGATCAGTGTGATGGACATGCTGTTGTCAATATCGACGGCGGCGTAGGCCGTGATGTTGACGTTGTCCGTATTGGTTATGGTCAGCGGTACCAGATTGCCATGGCCGCCCAGGTCGAATGCCTTGAGGGCATAGGCGAGGGGTTTGGCGACGTAGGTCGCGCTGACGGTGCGTGGCTGGATGGCGTCATAGAAACCGCCGGTGTGGAAATTCACGCCGATTGCACCGTGCGCCGCCCACCAGTACATGTAGTCCAGGCCCCACAAGGTGGCGGCATAGGTATCGCTGACGCCAGAAGCGCCGCCGATCGAGTAGGTATTCGTTTCTTCCAGGCGGTATGGCAGGCCTGCAGCTTCAACTGCCGGTACGAACTTGTTGTAGAACGTCAGGTAGCTGTTCGGGAATGTCGCGGCGAGGATCTTCTTGCGCTCGGCGGCCTGGTCCGTAACGTTCTGCGAATTGCCAGCGGAATACCAATGCTGGGTGACGTACTTGATCTTGCCGGTTGGTCCGAAATCGTTGGAGAACAAGGCTGGCCAGGTCGTCACGCGGCCGCTGGTGGCCGATGGGCCGACGAACACCACATTGCCTGCATGAGGCTGTGCCAGCACGTCGGACATGTAGGACGCTGCCAGTGAGCGGTACTGGTTGTAATCGGTGAAGCTGCCGTTGTCGGGCTCATTACCGATTTCGATGGCTTGCAGATTTGCGCTGTAGTCGCGTGCCAGTGTTTCGGCGATGGCAATCTGGTAGGCCTGGTCGGTCGTCGTTTCGCCTGCGGCAGTCGGCTTCATGCGCAGATTGAAAACGACATTCAGATTGCCGGCCTGTGCGAACTGGAACAGGGCAGCGCGATCCGCATCGGTCGAGGCCGTGGTGAGGCGTTCCGACGAGTTGCCGCCGATGCGCAGATTCTTCACCCCGAGGGTGCGGAACATGTTCAACAAGGACGTATTGGTGGGCGCGAACAGGTGGCCGCCACTGGCATTTGCCACCAGGGTGCCGCCTTCATAACTCAGGCCGATGTAGTCACTACCGATGGGCTGCTTCTTGCCTTCCGGGCTCACAGCGATGGTGATGGCAGACGCGGCCGCCTGCGCAGTGGCGAAGACGTGTGTCAGACACAGCGCGATCGTTGCGGAAAGGGCAAGGCGTCGCCCCATTGAGGTTCTCGTACGCATGTTTTCTCCAATCTGAATTCGCGCCTGGTTTTTTCCGGGTCAAGCCCGGGGGCGCGTGTATTTAAAAGAATCGGCGCTACCTGGATGGCAGATGCGCCAACCCCGGTTTGCTAGCCGAGCCCAAAACTGTCGAGATAATATCGCCACACTGGAAATTATCGAAAGCATTTGGAAATATGTTTAAAAAACGCATATTTGTTTGAATTCAGGAATATTTCTTGCGAACGCGCCGGATTTCGCAAACAGGCGTGCCAGGCACCTTGCCGCCGTGTATCAGCTGGGGGAAAAGGGGAAATCGGGACCTGCCGCGACGGGCAGGGAACAAGCGAGTATTGCTAGAGGATGGGCGGCATTCCTGCATGGTCCTGCAGCCAGCCAAGCCATTGCGCGTGCAATTGCGGGTTGGTCGCAAGCACGGCAGTGCTTTTATGCGGTGGCTCGGCGTTGAGTGCGTGACCATTGAGCTGGCTGCTGGTGCCGCCGGCTTCGGCGAGAATCAATCGGCCTGCCGCGTAGTCCCACAGCGCCTGACCGCCATGAAGATAGACATCCAGCCGACCTGCTGCCACAAAACACCATTCCAGCGCACTGGAACCGAAGTTGCGCTGCGAGTAAAACGGCTTGCGTGTGACCAGGGCTGCGGCAAGCACGTCGGGCAGGCGCTTGAAGTCGATGCCGGCCACGGCGCCGGCCAGTTGTCTGGGCGCCTTGCGTAGTGGCAGTCGCGTACCGTTCAGCCATGCGCCCTGGCCGAGACTGGCGTAGTAGGCCTCGTCCGTGATCGGGTTGTAAACCACGCCGAATTGCGTTTCGCCTCCGACCATCCAGGCAACCGAAACGGCAAACAACGGTATGCCGTTGGCAAAATTGGTGGTGCCGTCTATGGGATCGATACACCACAGGCCTTCGGCCCCGCTAAGCCAGAGCTCGCGATGCTGGGCGGGCGTCATCTCCTCGCCGATGACGGGTGCTTCATGGATCTCCGGCAGGCGCGCAATGAGCGCTTTCTGCGCTGCCAGATCGGCTTCGGTAACGGAGCTGCCGTCGCTCTTGTGCTGGCGCGCCGCCTTCAGGTAACGCGGCAGGATGGCGTCGCGCGCTACGTCGCGGACCAGCGATTCCAGGGCGCGAACCTGCGCCAGTTGTGGCGTTCTCATCGCAGCAGCCGTTGCCATGCTGTTTGCATCCTCAACGCTTGCGCCACTTGATCGAACAGCCAATGCTGGCAATCTGCTCCTGCGGGCCATGACCCGTCTGCACTATCTGCAACATGGCCTCGAATAAGTCCCGCCGGGCACTATCAGGTGCTGCCTCCCTGCGCGAGGCATCGAGCTGTCCGCGGTATTGCAGCTGCATATCCGTATTGAAACCGAAGAAATCCGGTGTGCATACTGCGCCGTAATCGCGGGCGACCTGCTGCGTCTCGTCCATGACGTAGGGGAACGGAAATCCGAGCGCATCGGCCCAGCGCAGCATGTGCACGGGGCCGTCCTCTGGGAAATCCTCCACGGCATTGGACATGATGGCAATGCTGCCGATGCCGTGTGCAGCCAGCTCGCGGCAGTCGCGTACGATGCGTGATATGACGGCCTGAACGTAGGGGCAGTGATTGCAGATGAACATCACGAGCAGGCCGCGCGGGCCGCGTGCCGAGGCTGGCGTGTGGAAGGTTTGACCGCCCGAATCGCGTAGATCGGCCAACGCAAAATCTGCTGCCATGCGTCCGAAATCGCAGATCGGCGTATTCAGACTTGCCATTGGTTTGCCATTTCCCTGCACTCACTTCGCACATTCATTCAAAAACCGGGGAAAATGCCCTGTTTTAGCGACGTGTCGCTGCTTGCGCCTGACCGATCCGTGCGCGGCGCGACGCCTGATGTCTTCAAAGATCATAGCTCATGCTCCCACGCTTTTTCTGCCCCATGTCGTTGAGCGTGGGAACCGAGATTGTCCTGCCACGCGAATTGGCGCATCACGCAGGTCAGGTCCTGCGCTTGCATGCGGGCGACAAGCTGGTGCTGTTCAACGGAGAAGGCGGCGAATTCCGTGGCAGCTTGCACGGGGCGGGCCGTGAGCTTCGTGTAAGTTTGGAGGATTACGATGCGAGGGACCGCCAGGCGCCTCTGGACATTACCCTGGTGCAGGCCCTCGCCGTTGCGGACAAGATGGACTGGATCGTGCAAAAGGCTGCCGAGCTGGGCGTGCGGCGCGTGCAGCCCGTTGCGGCCGAGCGAAGCGTGCTGAAGCTGGTCGGTGATCGCGAGGCCAAACGCCTCGCACATTGGCGCCAGGTGGCGATTTCGGCGGCAGAGCAATGTGGCTGCAATCGGCCTTTGCAGGTCGATGAGATGCAGACATTGGCAGGGTGGCTGGGGAAAGATGCATTGCAGGGCAGCTCATCGGACGACGCTTCCGACGCGTCACCGGCGGGCCGGGCCCGGAACGTGCAGCGCTGGATACTGCATCCGGAAGAAGGGGAGCGGCTTTCGCAACTGAAGCGCCCTGCCGGGCCGGTGGCGCTGTTGGTTGGCCCTGAAGGGGGCTGGAGCGCAACCGAACTGGCGGCGGCCGGGCGCGCTGGCTGTCAGCCGGTAGCAATGGGACCGCGCGTATTGCGAACCGAGACGGCGGGAGTCGCGGCTGTGGCGGCGATGCTGGCCCTGTGGGGCGATTTCTGAAATTGCAGTGATTTGTCATTTAGGGGGCTGTTTTGAACGAGAGCGGGAAAAGCGGCAGGGCGGGCGGCAGAGCGGACAGCAGCGCGGGCAGCGAAGCTGAGGGCCAGGACGCGAGCGTCGGCGTCAGCAATGCCGGATCCGGCGCCATGCCGAACGATGCAGTGACGGGGCAACGTCAATTCCGCGAAGGCTTGTCTGCGGCCGTGCGCATGACCGATGACGATGCCATACGCTTCGTCGACTGGGTGCGCGGTGCTGCGCCGTATTTCCACGCGTTCCGCGGCAAGACTTTCGTGCTGGCATTCGGCGGTGAGGTTGCGCAGGGCGAGCTGTTGCAGGACCTCTGCCATGACGTCAACTTGTTGGCCGCGCTCGGCGTGCGGCTGGTGCTGGTGCATGGCGCGCGTCCGCACATCGAGCAGGAGCTGGCAAGACGCGGCCTGGAATCGCGCTACCACAATGGCCTGCGCATCACGGATGTACGTGCGCTGGAAGCGGTCAAGGCCGGCATGGGTATCACACGTATCGAGCTCGAGGCCTGCCTGTCGCAAGGCTTGCCGAACACGCCGATGGCTGGCGCATGGATGCGCGTCACCGGCGGCAACTTCATCACGGCGCGGCCGATCGGTGTCGTTGACGGCATCGATCACTTGTTCACCGGCTCGGTGCGCAAAGTCATCGCCGAGGAAATCGCCGCCGACCTCGACCAGCAGAACGTTGTGCTGATCACCCCGCTGGGCGTATCGCCGGCGGGCGAGATATTCAACCTCGCCATGGAGGAAGTGGCCGAGGCGGTTGCCGTCGCGCTCAAGGCCGAGAAGCTCATCTACCTGTGCGATGCGCCGGGCCTGCTCGACGACGAGGGGCGGCTCATCGAAGCCATCACCGCCGATGAAGCCGAACGCATGTTCAACGAAGGCAAGGGACTCACCGAAGACATGCATCTCTTCCTGCCACGCGCGATTCGCTCGGTGCGGCAGGGCGTGGCACGCGCGCATTTGATCGATCGCGACAAGGACGGTGGTCTGCTGCTCGAATTCTTCACACGTCAGGGTGTCGGCACGATGGTCACGCGCGACCCGCTGTATCGTCTGCGCGAGGCCAATAGCGACGACGTAGCGTCCCTGGTATCGATGATCGCGCCGCTGGAGGCCGACGGTACGCTGGTTCGCAGACCGCGCGAATTGCTGGAACAGGAAATCGCACGCTTTACCCTGGCGGAAAATGACGGTGTC
The DNA here is from genome assembly GCA_028292485.1 of Rhodocyclales bacterium. Classification (GTDB taxonomy): domain Bacteria; phylum Pseudomonadota; class Gammaproteobacteria; order Burkholderiales; family Rhodocyclaceae; genus Viridibacterium. Next base: position 15,588 of record JAQGMG010000002.1, read on the forward strand.
GTCGTCGGTTGCGCCGCGCTCTATCCGTTCGCCGAGGAAGGCGTGGCCGAAATGGCGTGTCTGGCGGTGACGACCGAATATCGTCGTGCGGGTCTCGGCGACCGACTTGTGAAGAGCATCGAGCAGCGTGCACGGGCGCAGGGCCTGACGCGCTTGTTCGTGCTCACCACGCGTACCGAGCACTGGTTCCGCGAACGTGGTTTTGCCGAAGTGAGCCCGGATGCGCTGCCCGGGCGCAGGCGCGATTTGTACAATTTCCAGCGACGCTCCAAGGTCTTGATGAAGTCCCTGTGAACACGTGATCGATCAACCGAAACAACCAGTATCGCAATAGCCGAACAGCATAACGATTTGCAATGAGAGCTCCGTCATCATCCGATAAGCCAGACATCCGCCCAGCGCGCCGCTCGCCGCTGGATTGGCGTCTGGCGCGCCGGTTGTATGCGGTAGGCTCCGCTTTGCTGGTGGCAGTGCTGACCTCGTACATCAGCGAAGGCAGCATCTTTCACGTCGCCTCCGTGTCGTTGTTACTCGGCGCCGTGGTGTTCGTGTTGCTCGCCATGGCCTTGCGTCTGGCGCGCGGAGCCTCGACACAACGCCTGGAGAATTTGCGCGCAAGCGTCGAAGCCGCGATCAAGACGCAGATTGTGCCGGGATTGCCGCACGAAGGCCTGCGCGCATTCGATGAGCTCAGCGACACCATCACCCGCTGGGGGCAGACGGCGCAGCAGCGCGCCGAGCATTTACGCGAGCAAGTGAGCTGGTACCGTCAGCTGGCCGAAGACTCCGTGGGCATCGAAGCCTACTTTTCGCGGGGTGGACGCTTGCTGTGGCTCAATCCCGCGTCCGAAAGCGTGACCGGCTATTCGCTCAAGGAATGCTTCGAGGCGTCGAACCTGGTTGACCTGTGGGTCTACATCAAGGATCGGCCACTCATGAAGGAACTGGCGCGCCGTGCGCTGGGAGGCGAGGCGCGTGAAGATCACGAGCTGCGCGTTCATCATCGTGACGGCAGCCTGCGCTGGTTCTCCTGCCGCTGGAGCGTCAACCGCGATGCCAATGACAAGATAGTCGGCGTGCGGTTCTCTGCGCAGGATATTCAGCGCCGCAAGGACGTCGAGCTCAAGCTGCTTGAAACGGTGGCAGCATTGCGCCGCGCCCAGGCGCTCAAGGAGCACTACCTGAAGCGCAGCAATGACGAGAAAATGCGTCTGTCATCACTGCTCGATACGGTCGAGCAGGGCATCCTGTTCGTCGATCGCGACCGACGCATCGTGTACATCAACCAGCCGGCCGTCGAGCTGTGGCAGCTGACCTCGCGCGAAGCCATTGTCGGTACGCGTGACACCCTGCTGATCGAGCGTACGCAGAGCATGCGCGCCAACGACGAAGAGTATCTGCGCCACATCGAAGAAGTGGTAGCGTCGCGCCAGAACAGCGAACAGTTCGATGTACTGCTCAATGACGGTCGCATCATCCGCGAAGTGTCGGCAATCGTGCCCTCATCCGATGGTTCCAAGCCGATCGGTCGCGTATGGGTTTTTGAAGACGTGACCGAAGCGCGCTACGCCGAGCAGCGACTCACCGAACTGGCCGAACGCGACCCGCTCACCGGCCTCTACAATCGCCGCCGCTTCCTCGAGGAAATCGAACGTCATCTGGCCGATGGCGAGCGTCGTGGCGAGCAGGTCGGTTTGCTGAGCTTCGACCTCGACGGCTTCAAGCCGATCAACGACACCTTCGGTCACCAGGCGGGCGATGAAGTGCTGATCCGCCTGGCTGCCGAGATCGGCAGCATCGTGCGCCGTAACGAGATGTTCTTCCGCCTTGGCGGTGACGAATTTGCCATCCTGGTCGCGCACACAACGACCGAGCGCATGGTGCAACTTGCACGCCGCGTGCTGGAAAAAGCGAGTGGCCTGATCTTCAATTTCGACGGCACGCTCGCCAGCATCACCGTAAGCGTCGGCGTAGCTATCGCGCCGGATCACGCGAAGACGGTGGACACACTGATTGCCAGTGCGGACCGTGCCATGTATCAGGCAAAATTGCAGGGCAAGAATCGCTGCGAGATTGCAACGCCACCCGACGAGACGGCCGAATGAACGGCTGTCGTGAGCAGCCCACTATCGAGTACTCATGAGCGAATCAAATCAACAAGTTCCGAAGAAGCCCCGATCCGTCAGCTGCCCGACTTGTGGCAAGCCTGTCGTGTGGGAGCCGGCCAGCAGCTGGCGCCCGTTTTGTTCCGAACGTTGCAAGCTGATAGACATCGGTGCCTGGGCGTCCGAAGCCTATCGCGTGGCCGGGCCGGAGCTTGATCCAGGCGAGGGCAGCGAGGACGTGCCACCGTTGTAATGCGTAGGTTGAGGGTAGGTTGGGGTGAGCGCAGCGATGCCCAACATCGGTCGCGGAAAATCGTACAGCGCTGGATCAACGTTTTGCGTTGGGCATCGCTCTGCTCACCCCAACCTACCCGGCTACCGCCGCATCGTCTTATCCCACGTGCCGCAACACCGCAGCACTCACCAGATCGCCTATGCGCTCGACATAGAGTGTGCCCATCTCGGGGAAGAAGCGTTGCGCATCTTCGCTGCCCAGGGCAAGCATGCCGAACACTTGCGCGTCGCGTCGTAGTGGAATCAACGCCCACGAACGCAATTGCTCGGCAGATTCGCCGAACCATTCCAGCACTTCCGTCTGCTGCGGCGTGCCACACAGGGGGCGATGCAGGTCGGCGGCAAAGAACAGCAGGCTTTCGCTGACTTCGACGAACTCGGGTAAGGGGCGCTTGAGAATGCTGTTCCAGATGCGCAATTGCACATGCGGCACAGCGAAATCTTCGATCAGGTGCGTGTAGATCGCCTGGCTGACCGACTCGAAACTCTCGGCGATGAGCAAGGCCAGGATGAGGTGATGTACCTTCTCCGATATCGAGTCATTCTCTTCACCGAAGCCCACCAGCTCTGACAATTTGCCCTGCACCTGTTGCAGCTTGTCGCGCAGGGTCGACACCTGGCGCTCGGTCAGCGAAATGGCCTGGCCGCCGGTGTGATGCGGCACGGTGAGCTGTGCCAGCAGATCCGGGTTTTCTTCGAAGAAGGCCGGGTTGTCTTGCAAAAAGCGGATGACATCTTGAGCGTTCATTCTGGATTTCCGGGGCTGAAAGAATAGGGGTCTGTAGCAATCCGCAATGTATTCATCGCGCGGGCAATTCAATTTCGCTTTCGAAAACGGAGACAGCAGGACCGGTCATGAAAACGGATGTGCCGATGCCGTCCCATGCAATCGACAGATCGCCACCATGCGTTTCGACACGCACGGGCGAGGCAAGCAAGCCGCGCGAGATGCCTGCGACTACCGCTGCGCAAGCGCCAGTGCCGCACGCCAGTGTTTCGCCGGCACCGCGTTCGAATACGCGCAGCCGGATGTTGTGCGTGTCGAGCACCTGCATGAAACCGGCATTCACGCGCGCCGGGAAGCGTGGGTGCTTCTCGATCAACGGCCCCTGGGTTTCAACGGGCGCCGTGTCGACATCCGCCACTACCTGAACGGCATGCGGGTTGCCCATCGACACAGCCGTAATGGCCACTTTTATCCCTGCGACATCGAGCGGCTGGATCAGATCGGCGGCGTTGCCGTCATCGGCAACAACAAAGGGGATACGAGCCGGCTCGAACACCGGCACACCCATGTCCACGGTGACCTCGCCATTGCTTTCGAGACGCGGCGAGATGACCCCGCATTTTGTCTCGACGCGAATCTCGCGCTTGTCGGTCAGATGCTGGTCGAGCACGAAGCGCACGAAGCAGCGCGCACCATTGCCGCATTGCTCCACCTCGCCGCCATCGGCATTGAAGATGCGATAGCGAAAGTCCACGCCGTCCTGCGTCGGGCGTTCAACGACAAGAATCTGATCGCAACCGACGCCGAAATGGCGATCTGCGATGAAGGCTGCCTGGCCGCGCGTAAGGTCGACAGATTGGCGCACGGCATCGATGACAACAAAGTCGTTGCCAAGGCCATGCATCTTGGTGAAGCGGATTTTCGTGTTGGTACTCATTGCGGCATTATCGCAGCCGCGATGTCGTAAGGCCACTATTCAAGCGACGCCAGCAAGCGCCTGATTGGCGCTGGCAGCCCGACTGCGTCGAGCGCGTCCAGCGCAGCCCAGGCCAGTGTTGGCTCATTGAGCGTCGTCGGCATTTGCTCGAACACCACGAGCCAGGGCTGGATCGTCAGCGTGAAGTGCGTGAAGCTGTGCCGCACAGGCGCCAGCGCTGCGGCACTGGCGGTGACAGACAGGCCGAAGCGTCGCTGCAACAGACCGCCTGCATCTTCGTCGGGTGCAAGTTCAGGCAGGCTGAAAAGCCCTCCCCATATGCCGCTTGCCGGGCGCTGTTCCAGCAGCACGCGATTGCCTGCGCGTAGTACGAGCATGGCGTTCTCCCGTTGGGGCACCGCCTTGCGTGGTTTGGCGGTGGGCAGCTCGCCTTGTCGGCCTTCGATGCGCGCCGTGCAAGTGATGTGTACGGGGCAGTGCAGGCATAGCGGGCGGCTGCGCGTGCACAGCGTTGCGCCGAGATCCATGATGGCTTGTGGATAGATGTCGGCGCCCTGTTGTGGCACCAGCGATTCAGCCAGCGCCCACATGCGTTGCTCGATGGCACGTTCGCCCGGAAAGCCGTCAATGCCGAAATGGCGCGCCAGGACGCGCTTGACGTTGCCGTCGAGAATCGCAACACGCTCGCCGTAGCAGAACGAGGCGATTGCGGCCGCGGTAGAGCGGCCGATACCCGGCAGCTTGACAAGCTCGGCGGCTTCGCGCGGAAATACGCCGTCATATTCGCTGACGACGAGCTGTGCCGCGCGATGCAGGTTACGGGCGCGGGCGTAGTAGCCAAGGCCGCTCCACAGCGCCAGCACGTCGTCGAGCGGCGCGCCGGCCAAGGCGGCTACATCGGGAAAGCGCTGCAGGAAGCGTTGGTAGTAGGGGATGACCGTGTCGACCTGCGTCTGCTGCAGCATGATCTCGGAGAGCCAGATGTAGTAAGGCTCTCGGTTCTGTTGCCAGGGGAGGTCATTGCGACCGTGCGTGGACTGCCAGTCGATAAGGGTGCGCGCAAACTCGCTCATGGCGGCGAGTGTAGCGGGGGACGGGTAGGTTGGGGTGAGCGAAGCGATGCCCCACGCGGAAAGTTGATCCTGCGCTGCACGATTTTCGCGACCGATGTTGGGCATCGCTTCGCTCACCCCAACCTACATTCGGACGTCGGACCAGCGCGCAACCGCACCATGCAGCGCTTCGAGCGAAACGGGCTTGGTGATGTAATCGTTCATGCCTGTGGCCAGTGCGCGGGCGCGCTCTTCGGCCATGGCGTCGGCACTGACGCCGACGATGTAGCACGCTGAGCCTGCATCGCGCAGCGCGGCGGTCGCTTCGAGGCCGTCCATGATGGGCATGGAGGTATCCATGAAAATCATGTCGAAGTCCTGTTCGCGACAGAACTCGAGTGCATCCTGCCCGTTGACGGCGCTGATGATGGTGCGTGCGCCGAGCTTGCGCAGCAAGTTGGTGAGCACCATGAGATTGACGGCGTTGTCCTCGACGATGAGGATGACCGTATCTGCATTGAGGGCAGTCGTCTGTGCGTAGTTGTGCTGCGGCGCGCTGGCGGAAGCATCAAGGCCGAAGCCGGCCGTGAACCAGAACTCGGAGCCTTTGCCCGGTTCGCTATTGACGCCGATCTCGCCGCCCATCATCAGGCACAGCATGCGGCAGATTGACAGGCCCAGTCCCGTGCCACCAAAGCGTCGCGTTGTGGACATGTCGGCCTGCTCGAAAGGCGTGAAGATGTGTTCCTGTTTGTCTTTTGGAATGCCGATACCGGTGTCGCGGACGCTGAACAGCAGGCTTGTCTGGCGCCCGCTTGCTTCGCACGCGCTGACATTCACATTGATTTCTCCGGACGCGGTGAACTTGAACGCATTACCGATCAGGTTGAGGAGGATCTGCCGCAGTCTGACCGGGTCGCCGAGCAGGCATGTCTGTACTTCGGAGGAAAGGTTGATCGAAAAACGCGGCCCGTTTTCGCGTTGCTGGGCGGCAAAGAGCTTGCGCAGGTCTTCGAGCAGGGCACGCAGATCGAAGCTGGTGGTTTCCAGTTGCAGCTTGCGTGCTTCGATCTTCGAGTAATCGAGAATGTCGTTGATGATCTGCATCAGCGCTTCACCGCTGCTGCGCATGGTGTCCACGTATTCGCGTTGTTCTTCGGGCAGTTCGCTCATCTGCAGCAACTGCGCCATACCGATGATGCCATTCATCGGCGTGCGGATTTCGTGCGACATCATGGCCAGGAATTCACCTTTGGCACGGCTCGCCGCATGCGCAATGTCGCGAGCGGTTATCAGCGCCTGTTCCGCACGATGGCGTTCGGTCACGTCGGTTACCGAAATGACGCGACCGATCACCTGTTCGCCATGTTTGGCTGGGCGCGATTTGCATTCGAATACGCGTTCGTCATTGAGATGGAGCGTGTCGAAACTCTCACCCTCATCTGCCGACGAAAGCATGGCAAGACTCTGCTGTTCCGATAGTGGCGCCTTGAGCTGTGCGGCAATGAATGCAAACAGGCGTTTGTCGTCGTGGCGCAGCAGCAACTCGGCAGGCAGCTGCCACAGTTCGGCAAAGCGCCGGTTCATGTTGGCGATAAAACCGTTGCGATCGAGCACCAGGATGCCGTCGGCCGTTGCTTCGAGTGTCGCGCGCAGTTGTGAGGCCATGTGGGCCATTTCTTCTTCAGCGTGCTTCTCGGCGGCGATATTCTCTGCCCGCACGATCAGCCAGCCGGCCTCGTTGTGGCTGCGCAGAATGCTCTTGCGCGTCACCAGCGTGCTGCCGTCGCCGCACTGGTACATGCCTTCCGTGTCGGTGACTTCGGCGTTGCCGCCGTTGCGAACCTCTTCCCAGAAAAACACGTCGGCGAGCGCGCATTCGATGTCGGTGATCGGGCGTCCGATCAACTCCCCGGACGCGTAGCCGAGTTCCTTGAAGGCCGCGGTATTGGCCGCAATGATCTGCAGTGAGCCGGGGTCCACGAGTAGCAGGATCTCCCGCGAAAAGCCGAGCAGTTCAGCAAGCAGTTGGCTGTCCTGCGCGGGCGTGCCTGCGGCGCCGTCCTTTGCGTCGGGCAGGGCCTTCATTGCTGTTTGGCTCCGTTTACGGAGTCCGCATCAAAGTAATACGTCACCCGTTTGCGCGGGCTGAGGTAGTCGTAGACGGCGGCGGGTAGCTGGATCGGCCGGATCGCCTTGATGATATTGAGTTCGGGCTCCTGTTCCAGATCGATTGACAGCGCCTCCTCCTTCGGTACCGCCGCATCGTAGAGCAACACCCAGGGGCGCAACGGCTTGGCTGGATTGACCGATTGCACCAGGGCGATGGCGTCATTGGACAGCTTGACGATGCTGCCGGGTGGATAGACACCAAGGCTGCGGATCATCAGTTGCAGCGCGCGCGGTTCGAACTTCGCACGCCGCTGCGCGAACATCATGGACAGCGCTTCGTGCGGTGTCAGGGCACGCGTGAGGTCACCGGGATTGCAGAGGTTGTCGTAGTGATTGACCAGCGACACGATGCGCGCCAGCGGGTGAATGGCGTCGCCCTTGAGCCCCTTGGGGTAGCCACTGCCATCGGCCAACTCGTGGTGCTGGGCGATGATGGTCTGCACCGTCTCCGGCAGGCCCACCTTCTGCGCCAGACGCACGCCGTAGTCCGTATGCAATTTGCGTAGCTCGCGCTCGGCATGGTTGAACTCTTCGGGGTTCTTCTTCAGAACCTTGTCGGGCACATCCATCAGGCCGATGTCGTGAAACAGCGCGCCTAGTCCAAGCAGGCGCGTGTCCTCGGTAGCCAGACCAAGATCGCCCGCCAGCATCATGGCGAGCACCGCCGTATTCAGGCCATGGTAATAGACCTCTTCGCCGCCAGCCTTATCGCCCATGACGTGCAGCGTGATCTCCGGCTCTTCGAGAAAGGCGTGCACCATCTGGTCGACCAGGGCGCCGACTTCCTGCAGGCATTCACGCGGGCTCGATAGCAGGCTGCGATTGACGTTACGCATGATGCTGCTGGCCTTGAGAAACGACTTCTCGATCTGCGTCTGCTTCTCCTTGCGTTGCTGCAATTGCCGCGAGCGCTCACGACGAGCTTCATCCAGAGGATTGACGGGATCAGGCGCACTGACTTGCTGTATCGGTCCGGGCGTGGCGGCTGGCGCGGCTTTGGCACCGGTCGGCTGAGCGTCGCTGCGTGCCGGATCAATGCGGAACTGCTTGACCCCGAGGCCGCGCAAGGTGGAAATCTGATCCGGCGACTTGATCTTGAAACTGCTGAAGCTGAACGGATGGCTGAACCACGGCAGATCGATATGCACATACAGCCCGACGCACAACTGCTCGGGCGCAATGAAGACCTCGTTCGTTTCCTCGGCAGATCGTGGCTTGTTCATGAGAGGAGAAGGGTGGCTAATCTGTTTTGCAAAACCGGCGTTCGGCTGACAACGCTCGTTGCCTGGCTGACCTGATCCGCATACCTGGCGTCAGCAGCAAAGGCCACGAGACGGCATATTCTGCAATGTATCTGGCGAAATAACGGCAGCGACAGTGACATGTTTAGCTTTAAGGCACCCGCACCTCTCGCGAGCAGCCATTCTCGCCACGCCACTGAAAGTCACCTTGCGCACGGTGCGGTCGACGGCTACAATGCCGAGCTCATTTGGCCTGGTAGCTCAGTTGGTAGAGCAGCGGATTGAAAATCCGCGTGTCGGTGGTTCGATTCCGCCCCAGGCCACCAGATTCCACGGGGCTCGTTATTGGCTCGTGACCACGGGCCAAGCGATTGGCCCGTTTTCATTTGTGGTTGCGTTGGCACCACGCTGGCAGATGTTCAATCGGCGGGTGCCTTGCCTGCGGACGTCTCCGCAGCGAGCATGTCCAAACGCTGCCAATCTTGTTATAACCGCAACGGACAACCTACCTCTGGCGGATGCCTGCTGCGATGCAGCCCATGCAACTTGTCGCCCTCGGCCTGAATCATCACACCGCGCCCATCGCCATTCGCGAACGCCTGGCGTTTCAGCCTGAGCGTCTGGCGGCGGCGCTGGGCGAGCTGATAAGCCTGCCCGCCGTGCATGAAGCGGCCATCGTGTCGACCTGCAACCGCACGGAACTCTACTGCGCGACACAGGATGCGCAGCAGGCGGCTGATTGGCTGGCCGCTTATCACCGGCTGTCGCTGCCCGACATTGCGCCTTACCTTTACAGCCATCCCGATAACGACGCCGTGCGCCATGTGTTCCGGGTGGCCAGTGGACTCGATTCGATGGTGCTTGGCGAGCCGCAGATTCTTGGTCAACTCAAAGAAGCCGCGCGCCTTGCCGAGTCGGCAGGCAGCCTCGGCAGTACCTTGCATCGCCTGTTCCAGAAAAGCTTTTCGGTTGCCAAGGAAGTGCGTTCGACAACCGCCATCGGCGAGAGCGTTGTGTCGATGGCTGCTGCGGCGGTGCGTCTGTCAGAGCGCATCTTTGGCGACATGCGCGAGACGCGTGTGCTGTTTGTCGGCGCCGGCGAAATGATCGCCCTGGCGGCAGCGCATTTCGCCGGTTCGACACCGCAGCGCATGAGCATCGCCAACCGCACCATGGCACGCGCCGAACAGATCGCCGAGCGCGTGCGCGGCGACGCAATCAGCCTGTCGAGCGTCGGCGAGCGCCTGGCGGATTATGATGTTGTCGTGTCATGCACCGGCAGCCCCTTGCCTATCATTGGTCACGGCATGGCCGAGCGGGCGCTCAAGGCGCGCCGTCAGCGGCCGATGGTGATGGTCGATCTGGCCGTGCCACGCGACATAGAGCCCGAGGTCGCGCGCCTGTCCAACGTATTCCTGTACACCGTGGACGATCTCGTGCAGATCGTTTCAGAAGGCAAGGCGCTGCGCCAGGCGGCTGTGCAGGATGCCGAAGTCATTATCGATCTTGGCGTTCTCAATTTTGCGCAATGGGTCGATGGTCGCGAAGCGGTGCCGACGATCCGTGCCTTGCGCGGCCATGCCGAACTGTTGCGACAGGAAGAGCTGTCGCGTGCGATGCGTGCCTTGTCGCGTGGCGAGTCTGCCGGGCAGGTGCTCGAACAGCTCTCGCGCGGCCTGACCAACAAATTGCTGCACGGCCCTTCGCAGTTTCTCAATCGCGCCGACGTCGACACCGCTGCGCATGCGTCGGAGACGGTGAGACAAGTCTTCAATCTCGACCCATCGCTTGAATCATCGTTTGAACCATCGCCCGGCCTCTCGCGCCGCAGCGAAGATGACACCGGAACACAATGAAACAGAGCATTCGCAATAAACTCGAACAACTCGCCGAGCGTCTTGAGGAACTCGACGCCTTGCTCGCCACCGAGACCGCCACGGCGAACATGGATCAGTATCGCAAACTGTCGCGCGAGCATTCGGAAATCGGCAACGTCGTGAAGTTGTGGAAGGACTTCCTCCAGGCCGAGGCGGATGAACGCACTGCGCAGGAAATGCTGGCCGATCCGGAGATGAAGGAGCTGGGCCTCAGCGAACAGGCCGACGCTCGCGAAGCGCAGGCACGTATCGAAGCCGAGCTGCAATTCTCTCTGTTGCCGAAGGACGCCAACGATGAGCGCAATCTGTTCCTCGAAATCCGTGCCGGCACTGGCGGTGATGAGGCGGCGTTGTTCGCTGGCGATCTGCTGCGCATGTACACACGTTTTGCCGAGCGTCAGGGCTGGCGTGTCGAGATCGTGTCGGCAAGCGAATCCGACCTGGGCGGCTACAAGGAAGTCATCGCGCGCGTGGTTGGTTTCGGTGCTTACTCGAAGCTCAAGTTCGAGTCCGGCGGTCACCGTGTGCAGCGTGTGCCGGTCACCGAGACGCAAGGCCGCATTCACACCTCGGCATGTACGGTCGCTGTCATGCCGGAGGCCGATGAAGTGGCCGAGGTGAACATCAACCCGGCCGATCTGCGTATCGACACCTTCCGCGCCAGCGGTGCGGGTGGTCAGCACATCAACAAGACCGACTCGGCGGTACGCATAACGCATATTCCGACCGGCATCGTGGTCGAGTGCCAGGATGATCGTTCGCAGCATCGCAACAAGGCGCAAGCCATGAGCGTGCTGGCTGCGCGCATCAAGGATGTGCAGACGCGCGCCGCACAGCAGAAGGAGGCTGCGACGCGCAAGAGTCTGGTTGGCAGTGGCGACCGCTCCGAGCGCATCCGCACCTACAACTTTCCGCAGGGGCGCATCACCGATCACCGCATCAATGTCACGCTCTACAAACTGGATTTTGCGATGGATGGCGATATTGGCGAGCTGATCGATGCACTGACGACCGAGCACCAGACCGAGTTGCTCGCCGCGTTGACCGGCGAGACATGAGGCAGGTGGCGCACGTACGATGATCTTGCCCACGACCCTGGGTGACGCCCTGCAAATTGCGCGTGGTCGTATCGATAGCGTCGATGCCAAACTCCTCCTGCGCGAGGCAAGCGGGTGCAGCGCGGCGACGCTGGTTGGTTTTCCCGAGCGGGCATTGCCTGTCGAAGTGGCGCAGCGTTATGTCGATTGGCTATCGCGCCGCGAGGCGGGCGAGCCGGTTGCGCATCTTGTCGGCAGTCGCGAATTTTACGGGCACATGTTTCGCGTCACCGCCGACACCCTGATTCCGCGCCCGGATACGGAGTTGATAGTGGAATTGGCCATTGAGCGCCTGAAGCTGCTCACCGCGCCTGCAGTGCTGGATCTCGGAACAGGCAGCGGCGCGATAGCAATCTCGCTGGCGCTCGAATGCCAACATGCCAATGTCACGGCGACAGACGCCAGCGCGGCAGCGCTCGCCGTCGCTGCAGACAACGCACAATGCCTGTCGGCGCCACTGCGCTGCCTGCGCGGCAACTGGTTCGAGCCGGTGAGCGGCGAGCGATTTGACCTCATCGTTTCCAACCCGCCCTACATCGCGGCAGACGATATTCATCTCGGCCAGGGCGATGTACGTTTCGAGCCGCTTTCGGCGCTGGTCGCAGGCAGTGACGGCCTCGACGACATCCGTCATATTGCAAAGCTGAGCCCCGCGCATTTGCAGCCGGGTGCCTGGCTATTGCTCGAACATGGTTACGATCAGGCGGATACCGTGCGCGCGCTGCTGAGCGCAGCAGGGTTTGTAGAGGTGCAGTCCTGGCGCGATCTGGCCGGCATACAACGGGTGAGCGGCGGCAGAGCGGCCTATTGACCGATGGGGCCGTCGGGTATCGCGCGGGCTTGATCCAGTCGTGCCGCCGAGGCAAACAGAAAGCCGCCGCCACGTTGCTTGACGGCGTACATGGCGACATCAGCGGCGGCCATCAAGGTGGTGAGATCATCGCCGTCTTGCGGGAACAGTGCAGCGCCCACGCTTACACCAAGCGGCAGACTCAGACCATCAATTTGCAGCGGCGCCTCGAACAGGGCCACGACACGGCGACACAGCGCATCGGCTTGGGACTGGTCAGCGAACGCCTCGAATGAAATGAGGAACTCGTCGCCCCCCAGGCGTGCCAGCGCGTCGGACTGGCGACATACCTGCTGAAGGCGCTCGCCCATGATCTGCAATACGCGATCGCCCACCGCGTGGCCGTGGGTGTCGTTGATATGTTTGAAACCGTCGAAATCGAGCAGTACCAGCCCGAACGGCGCATTCTGACGGCGCGCCTGTTCAATGCGACGTTCCAGGTAAGGCAGGATGAAGGCGCGGTTCGCCAGGCCGGTGAGGGCATCGGTGCTGGCCAGCGTGCGCAGCTCTTCCTCGAGCTCCTTGCGGCGCTCTATGTCATGAGCCAGATCGGCGTTCACGCGCTCCAGTTCGGTGGTGCGCTCGCGTACGGCGTTTTCAAGGCGTTCGTTCTGGACGATCAGCTCTGACCGCGCTTCCAGCAGGCGTTGTACCAACCGTGAAAAGGCTCCGTACAGGCGGCCGATGTCGTCGTTGGCGTTCATGTGTGGCAAGTCGGGTATCTGCACAAGGCGATCGGGCTGGATACTGTCTGCCGTGCGCACCAGGCTGGCCAGCGGCCGCCCGACGGCGCGCCAGAAAATGCCTTGCTGGAAGATCAGTCCTACGATGAAAAGCCCGAAAGCGCAGGCCGCCAGCCAGCCCACATTGCTCAAGGTGGCATGCAGGACAGCGTCATCGTTGATCGCGACGATGGCATATCCGACCACCTCGCTCTTGCCACGCACAATGGGGTTGAGTACCAGCACGCCGGTCCGGGTTGCTACCGTTTTTGTTCCGTCTGCATCGGGCAGCTCTGTATTGCGAGGCCATTCGATGTCTCCTCTGCCACTGTGATATTGCTGCGCGCCTTGCGCGTCGAAAATCGCCGCGACGCGCAGCATCGGATCGCTCCGAATGACTTCCGCACATTGGTCATCGAAACGCAGGAAATCGGCGAAGCCCATGTCGAAGGCGACCAGGCGGCTCGCTCGCGTCGCCAGCTCATCGGCCGCCAAAGTGGCACGGATGATGGCGTTCTCTGTCTGCTGGTGTTGCAGGAAAAACCCGCCGAGTACCGTCAGCACTGAGGCGACCAGCACTGAAAAGACCAGCGAAATCAGGTTGATACGCAGCGGCAGCGAAACAGCCATGGCTCTCTATGGGCTCCAGGCGAAGCGCGTCAGAACTTCCGTGTTGAGCAGCACACCGCTATTTATCGAGAGCCCGAGCTTGCGGGCGCGCGCCAGCGAAATCATGGGCCGCCCCTTGGCCGTTGCTCCCGGTGGAATGCTCGAAGGCGGCACCTTGTCGACGAGGATGCGTCGCGCCATGCGGCCGGCAAGCAGGCCTTGCTCAACGCCCGAAACGGCCATTGCCACGAGCGTGCCGCGTTCGACGCGCGTGTCCCAGAACGCAAAATCGGGCAGGGTGCTGTTGTCGGCCGTCCAGTGCAGTACCTCTTCGTAGTCCGCGAACTTGCCGTCCGGCTTCTTGAACAGGAAGACCCCGAGCAGGCCCACGGCGTCAACCTTGCCCTGCAGGGCAAGCATGTTTGCCTTGTATTCCTCGAAGGTTTTGGGCTGCAGCCATTCCACAACCTCGACATCCTTGCGTCCTGCCAGGTCGGCACGGATGCGCCCTGCGACGCCTACCCAGGTCGGGTCATCGTCGAGCACGATGGCCAGTCGCAAGCGCCGCAGAGATGGCCTGATTTCGCGCAGAAGGCTCAGCGTGCCAAGAAAATGCTCGCGTTCAAGTACGCCCGTGACGTTGGATGACTTGTCAAAACCGTAGTCCCGGTGTTCCTTGTTGACGCCGGAATAGACAAAAGGGATTTTGGAATTGATGAATTTGACCGCTACCTCGGTCTGAACCACATCGTCGCTGGTATAGACCAGATCAGGTTTCCAGGTCTCGATCAGCTCAATGGCATCCTTCGCCGCCAGTTTCAGTTGTTCGGGGCTCTTGCGCTTTGCGTCCAGTTCCACTACGCGCAACGTGATGTCCGATATGCCGAGCCCTTCGCGGAAGCCGCGCAGCTGATCCTGAGTCCAGGACCAGTCCGCGCTGTAGCTCATCACATGGAGAATCTTCAGCGGCTCGGCGTGGAGCAAGGAAAAAAGCAGCGCGAGGCATCCGGCGAGCGTAAACCTGAAAAAGAGCGAGAGTCTCATCGGTTGTCCCGTTGCAAAGAACTCATATCGGTCCGACGGCAGCAAGAGAAGTTCCTGCCGACGCGACTGTCATTGGCCGCAGTGGTCACTAAATGGGGGAGTGAAGGCCTTGTGTCTCGTCCAGAGGCGGGCCGAAGCCTTCGACCGGAGTGGGTTTACCGGTCAGGTAACCCTGCAATAGCAGGAAGCCCATGTCACGACACACTTCGGCCTCAGCTTCGGTCTCGACACCTTCTGCCAGGGGGATCGAGCCCAGATCGAGTATCAGGCGCACCAGATCGCCGACCACACGCCGTTTGCGTTCGCTGGCACGATCTATTTCGCGTATCAGCGCCATGTCGAACTTCACGAAATGCGCCGGGATTTCGCCAAGCTCGTTAAGGCGTGCCTGGCCAGCGCCAAAGTCGTCGTAGGCGAAGCGCACGTTGATATCCTTGAGGCGCTCGGCCAGAACGCGCATCTGCGCCGTTTCGGTGACGGCGGTTTCATGCACTTCGACGACCAGGTCGAGTGTCGGAAAGTCGCGCAGCAGGCTCTTGAGCGAGCGGTAGAACTCTTCGGTAAACGTTTCCTTGGGGTGCGTATTGACGAAGACCGCGCTGCCTTCGAGATAGGGGGCGAGGGCGCGCAGGCCATATTCGCGAAAGGCCACGCTGAGTTCAACTTCGCGGTGAAGCGTGGCGGCCAGTTCGAACAGCCTGATTGGCGAGCTGGGCAGCGGCGGCAACTTGGCCCGGCCGAGCAATTCGTAGGCAAACAGGCTGTTGTCGGCAGCATGCACGATGGGCTGGGCCGCTCCCGTCAGGCCGCGACCACCAAGCAGCGCAAGGAATTCTGCTTCGTGCGCTACAAAGTATTCCGACAGCATGGTGTCGGGTGAGATGACGATGGTGTGGGTGGATGTAGCAGGTATGGCTGCGTCGGCAATCGTGTATTCCTTGAGGCGGAACTCCGCTGTACCGAAATGCACAATGTCGCCGACCTGCAGCAGGCAGGAGCCTTCGATGCGTTCGCGATTGACGAAGGAGCCGTTGGTGCTGTCCAGATCGGTGAGTTTGAGGCGGGTGCTGACGTCGAGCGTGAGGTAAGCGTGATGCCGGCTCAGGCCGACAGCCGTGACGACGAGATGATTGTCCGCATCGCGGCCGATACGATAGGGCAGATGGTCGATGTTGCGCGTGACGATCGAACCATCCGCCGCAACGGATTCCAGAAACCATTGTCTTTCCACGACAGACTGTCCCCTACAGCTGAATGCGTGTCGGCGCGGTGTAGCGCCGATTTCAGGAGTCTAGACCAAGAGCACCGCATTGAGTGTGCAAGTCTGCTCGTTCGGGAAGTGAAATTCGGCAAACTCTGGCGCGCGAAGGGTCGGGCCTGGAGATAGCGCCGGCCTTTCCGTCAGTACAGTTTTGGCTGGCCGGGCGGCCGGGTCTTGAAGCGCTTGTGCACCCAGTAGTACTGAGCCGGGATCTTGCGCACTTCAGTTTCGATCCAGGCATTCATGCGTGCCGTATCGGCCGTGACATCCTCCCCCGGAAAGTCCGTCCATGGTTCGCAGAACTCGCCGACATAGCCGCGGCCCCAGGATTTCATGCGAACCACCAGCGGAATGACGACGGCATTGCCGAGGCGGGCAATGCGCGGCAGGCCCGGAATTGTTGCGGTCTGGACGCCGAAGAAGGGTACGAAGATCGACTCCTTCGGTCCGTAATCAAGATCCGGCAGATAGTAGAAAGGCCGGCCCTGCTTGATGGCGCGCACGGCACCACGAATGCCTTCCTGGCGAGACAGGAGTACCTGCGAGCCGAAACGTGTACGGCCGTGCAGCAGCATCTTTTCGAGCAGCTTGTTGAGCTGTGCGGCATACATGCTGACGCAATCCATCTCCATGGCCATGCGTGCGCCAGCCATGTCGAGCCCCACAAAATGTGGCACCAGCATGACTACGCCGCGCCCTTGAGCATGCGCTGCACGGACACGATCCACGCCATGCAGCTCGACAAGGCGGCGCACCCGCCGCTCACTGGCCCACCAGATCACACCTCGTTCCAGCATGCTGCGTGTCACGGCAACGAAATTGCTGCGTGCCATGCTGCGCCGCTGTGCTTCGCCGAGGTCGGGAAAGCACAGTCGCAGATTGGTCATGACGACGCGTCGACGTGCGCCGACGAGTGCGTACAGCAGGTGCCCGAAGAACCAGCCAAATGCTGCCTGCAAGGGCAGCGGCAGCCAGTGCAATAGCCACATGAAAACGAGGAAGAGACGTGTGCCGGCGTGATACATATTCATGGTTCGTTATCGTTCTGACGGCGGCGCGACACCTGCCGGCAGCTTGTAGCGGTTATAGCCCCACAGGTATTGCGTCGGGCAATACTGAACGAGGCGTTCGATGTTGCGATTGATGGCATGTGTACGCTCTTCGAGCGTGCCGCTGATTTCTTCGGCCGGTTCAAAAACGTGAATGCGCCAGCCGCGACCAGCAATACGCTCGCCCCAGAACAGCAGCACCGCGGTGCCCTGTACTTCGGAGAGCCGCGCGGCCAGCGTCATCGTGTAGGCCGGTTTGCCAAAGAAAGGTGACCACAGGCCTTCGCCCTTGCCCGGCGCCTGGTCCGGCAGTAGTCCGGTTGCCTCACCCTGACGCAGGGCCTTGATAAGGCGCCGCACGCCGCCAAGATCTGCTGGCGCGAGCTTGATCTGTCCTTGCTCGCGACCCGTCCGCAGGATCGGCTCGATGACACTTTGTTTGGGCGGCCGGTAGAGCACCGTCATCGGCATGCGCTCGCCGATGTAGAGGGAGACAATTTCAAAACAGCCGAGGTGCGGTGTCAGCGCCAGCACGGCTCGGCCCTCAGCGCGCAGCGCTTCCACTTTCTCCCAGCCAACCACCTCGACGACATGCCCGAACACCTTGGCGAGGGGGCGTTGCCATATGTACGGCAGCTCGAACATCATGCGTCCGGTTTCCGCCGCTGCCTGGCGCAATTCCGCCGGTGTCGGCGCGCGCCGCAGAGCCAGCCCCATGTTGTCGCGCATGCGCAGGCGATAGCGACCGGACACTCGATACGTCAGCAAGCCCGCAATAGCGCCAAGCCGGTGTAACGCCGGCAACGAGAAATGACCGAGCCAGCGGAAAAGCGAGGCAATGAGCATGTGGGGCAAAGGAGAAGACAAGGCGGATCTGCACAAGATGAAACCGCCGTAGTGTGCCGCATTTGGCCTGTGCCGAGTGTGGTCAGGCGAAGCTGGCTTGAGCCTGCACAAGTGGCAGTACGGGGAAGCGGAGCGAAGGGTCTTGCGCCAGTGCGTGATTCATCCGTTATAATTGCGGACTCGCCGAGTTAAAGACAACTTGCAGGGCGGGGGCTGATCTGACGAATCTTCGGGTTTGTGGGTCGTTGCCAAAATGCTGCTAAAGCGTCGTCCGCTCGAACCCCGGAGTTGGCCGCGCCAACGAAATCCGGGGTTTTTTCGTTTCAGGAGCAGACATGAGCAATGAATTTCTTTTTTCTTCGGAGTCAGTCTCCGAAGGCCATCCAGACAAGGTCGCCGACCAGATTTCCGATGCGGTGCTGGACGCGATTCTCGCCGTCGACCCGCATGGCCGTGTTGCCTGCGAGACGCTGGTATCGACCGGCCTCGTCGTGATTTCAGGCGAGATCACCACCAACTCGCATATCAATTACCGCGAGATCGCGCAGGAAACCGTGCGCCGCATCGGTTACGACAATTCCGACATCGGCTTCGACTACAAGAGCTGCGCCATCCTGACCGCCATCAATCGTCAGTCTGTCGATATCGCTCAAGGCGTGAATGAAGGTGAAGGCCTCGACCTGGACCAGGGTGCCGGTGACCAGGGTCTGATGTTTGGCTATGCCAGCAACGAGACAGCCAGCCTGATGCCGCTGCCGATCTATTATGCTCACCGCATAATGCAGCGCCAGGCCGAAGTGCGCAAGGATGGACGCCTGCCGTGGCTGCGTCCCGATGCGAAGAGCCAGTTGACCGTGAAGTATGTCGACAACAAGCCTGTCGCCATCGACACCGTTGTCGTCTCCACCCAGCACAGTCCCGACGTTTCCCACGCGCAGTTGTCGGAAGCAGTGATCGAGGAAATCATCAAGCCGGTACTGCCGAAGGAACTCATTACCGGCAATGTGCGCTACCTCATCAACCCGACCGGGCGCTTTGTCATCGGCGGCCCGCACGGCGATTGTGGCCTCACCGGTCGCAAGATCATCGTCGACTCCTACGGCGGCGCAGCGCGTCACGGTGGTGGCGCGTTCTCCGGCAAGGATCCCTCGAAGGTCGACCGTTCCGCCGCCTACGCGGGTCGCTATGTCGCCAAGAACCTGGTGGCTGCCGGCGTCGCTGACCGCATCGAAGTGCAGGTAGCCTACGCCATTGGTGTGGCCAAACCCGTGTCGCTGTCGGTCAATACCTTCGGCACCGGCAAGATCAGCGATGACAAGATCGTCGCCCTGATCGAACGCCATTTCGACCTGCGTCCGAAAGGCATCATCCAGTCCCTCAACCTGTTGCGCCCGATCTACTCCAAGACCGCCGCCTACGGCCACTTCGGTCGCGACGAGCCAGAGTTCACCTGGGAGGCGACCGACAAGGCGGCAGCCATCCGCGCTGACGCCGGACTGTAAGCCAGCTTTCAGCCAGTCAAAAAAGGCCGCGCAATGCGGCCTTTTCAATTGCGCAGATCAAAGTGCATGATCAAGTCTGCGGTCACCGCGCCGTTAAGGACAAAGGGATGCGCCGTGCTGTCTGCACGTGTCGCGCGGATGAATAGCAACCAGTTGAATCATGCTGAAGCGCATCAAGGTCGATCAACTTCGCGTCGGAATGTATCTCCACGAGCTTTGCGGCTCATGGCTGGAGCACCCATTCTGGCGCACCTCCTTTCTCATCACCAGTGACAAGGAGCTCGCCCGCATCAGGAAGAGCGGTGTGCGCGAGGCATGGATCGACACGGCGCAGGGGCGCGATGTGGATGCCGACGCGGCGGAGGCGCTCGACAAGCAGGAATCCGATCGCGAAACGGACCAGGAACTGGCCAGCATCGAGGTTCGCCTGGCACCTTCTCTTGAACGCTGCTCCATGGAAGAGGAAATGCAGCGTGCGGTCAGCATCTGCAATAACACGCGCGACGCTGTCGCCACGCTGTTCACCGAAGCGCGCATGGGCCGTGCGCTGGATGCTGCCGACGCGATACCGCTGGTGGAAGACATCGCCGCATCAGTGTTTCGCAATCCCGGTACGCTGATCAGTCTGGCGCGCCTGAAGGTCAGTGACGATTACACCTACATGCATTCCGTGGCCGTATGCGCGCTGATGATTTCGCTCTCACGACAGTTGGGCCTCGACGAGACGCAGACGCGTGAAGCAGGCATGGCCGGCCTGTTACATGACGTTGGCAAGATGTACATCCCGATCGAGATACTCAACAAACCCGAACGTCTGACGGACGAAGAGTTCGATATCGTGCGCGGGCACCCCGAAGCCGGCCATCGCATGTTGCTTGAGGGGCACGGTGTTGGCGAGATCGCGCTGGATGTATGCCTTCATCATCACGAAAAAATGGACGGGACTGGCTACCCGCATCGGCTAGCCGCCGAAGATATCAGCCTGTTTGCACGTATGGGCGCGGTTTGCGATGTGTATGACGCCATTACATCGAACCGGCCCTACAAGCGCGGCTGGGACCCTGCAGAGTCACTGCGCAAGATGACCGAATGGTGCAAGGGGCATTTCGACGAAGCGATTTTCCATGCCTTCGTGCGCAGTCTTGGCATCTATCCGGTCGGCTCGCTGGTACGGTTGCATTCGAGCCGTATTGCGGTGGTTGTCGAGCAGTCGGAGTCTTCCTTGCTGGCGCCGGTCGTGCTGGCTTTCTATTCGACACAGCGTAGCGAGCGTTTCGAGCCCGTGCGCGTGGACCTTTCCGATCTCACGGCCAACGACGGTATCGCCAGCCGTGAAGATCCGGAGAAGTGGAACTTCCCCGACCTGGACTCGCTGTGGATGAGCGTCGTCAAGGCGCCTGTCTGATTCGTTCCGTCCTCATCCCGTGGATGCCCGTGGCATTTTATCCAGTATGCGCTTCACGGCTTCGCCGCCACCCGTCTGTGGTTCGGAAGGGGTCAGCGCCTCACTTTTCTCGCGCTCGGCGATACTCTTTTTCGCGATATCGAAGGCCTGTTCGAAGGACTTTGTCTGGCGCAGCGCTTCGTTGAAATAGGCGCGCCCGAAGAAGGTCCAATCGGCCTCGTGGCTGCAGCCATGTGAGTTGCGATCGGCACGCGCAGCCGTCATGACCCAGGTTTCCGCATCGGCCAGCGGCGGCACGAAGCCGCCCGAATAGCATGAGGAAACGACGACTACGCGGTGACGAATACCTGCCTTGTCGAGCACAGCCTTGAGGCGCTGTGGCGTGAGATCGTCGAACTTGAACGGCCACATGCTCAGGTCGAAGCGATAGTCGTCCCCGCCATGCGATGTCATGAACAGGAACAGCACGTCTTCGTCGCGGTTCATGCGCTGCGCCATGCCTTGTACGACTTGTTTCAGCGAGGTCACGCTGGCCAGGGGATACTCATTCAGCGTCGCTGGATTGTTCAGCAACACGGCGCTATGGCCGGCCGTGCCGAAGCGTTGCGCAAACAGCTGTTCGACGCTCTTCACTTCGCGCATGAATACGTCCTGATTGCCATGACCGCCGAGTGCCAGCAGGAATAGCTCTGGTTTCCCCGGCAGCCCCGGTTTGATGCGATTGAGCGTCTCTGCCAGCAGACGCGGCTGGCTGTACAGGATCGCTTCACGCGTCGGCGCTTCCCAGCGCTCGCGTTGCGCTGCGGAGGCAGCGCTGGACGTCTCTTCGCTAGCGACCCACAGGCCCTGGCTCCGCGGTGTCAGGCCAAGCGGCAAGGCAAGCAGATAAATGACGATGAGCAGGGCGCCGACGCGCTGTTCAGCGGGCAGGCCTGTCGCACGAATCAGGATGAGCACTGAGATGACCATGCCATATGCAAATGGCAACCACCAGATCAGCGTCCCCCACTCGCCCGCGATGCGCCACCAGCTAGCTGGCAGAAAGCTCATGATCTGCATCAGCACGCCGAGCCAGCACCACATCACCTGCATGCCCACCGCCGCATGTAGCGTGTGCTTTTCATTGCCTGCGAGGCGCGCTGTCGCCCAGGCGCAAAGCAGTAGCCAGGGTACCCCGTACAACGCGGTGGGTAGTGCATAGGCATTGAACTGACCACCCCAACCGAAGCGCAGCAAGTCCCCACTGAGGCCGATCGCGATACCCAGCAGGGTCAGGGCGATCAATTGAGGTACCGACGGGCGTAGACACTGCATCGCCCGTGTCCGCATTCCAAGCCACAGCAGGCCCGTGAGCAGATTGCTCCATAGCGCAGCGCCAAAGCTATCAGGAGAGGCTATCGCTTCAACACGCGCATCAGGAATGCGATGCATCAGTGCGGCTTCAATCTGCGTGACAAATGTACGGTGCGCATCGTCGTCAGCGAAACAGCGATGCGGGATCAGCAGGCATTGATAGCCACGCAGGAAAATGAGCGTCGCATCGCTGCGGGACTCGACCGCGCTTACCGCGTTCCAGCCCAGTCGGCTTTCGCCAATTTCGCTTGAAATGCGCAGCCCTTCGGACGAGACGCCGACCCGATATTGCGCAATGGCTCCGCGTGCCAGGAGAACGAAGCGCTGCCTTTGTGCCCACAACACCAGGCCGAGGAAGACAAAAGCAATCAAGAGCACGCCAGGCAATGGATGGCTTTGGGCCAATTCGACCCCTCCCCAGCTCATAGCGCAGGTAATGGCGATGACGAGCCAGTAGCGCCAGCCGAGCATTGCGCGTACTCCCGGCTTGAGCTTGGCGCCGCTTGCCCGCAACGCGAGCAGCCGCTCATCAAGGGATGTATCGACCTCGACAGCAAGTTCTGCCGAGAAGAGGGGCGGTTGGGCTGGCGTCGATTCCGTCACGGAAAATCCTTTTGGCATTCTTGCTTGCGAAGTTCGAGAATATACCGTCAAGTCAGGCGTGGCACGGGCGCTTCCGGGCGGGGGTGTTCTCCAGGCGCTTTGTCCGTATAATCCGCCTTCTCCGAGGAGCGCTGCGAGATGCTTTCTGATGCATCCCAGGCTCGGACCCGGCAAGCGACAAGCCTGTCGGCCAAGATTCAACTGCGCTCACCTGTTCAACCGTGCCGGGCACGGGAATACGGTGAGCCGCGATGTCACTCTGACTTTGCTCCCCCTCCCTCCGGCCATTACGTTCAAGGAGCAAGAATGAACGCCGTGGCAGATGTAACGCAATTCAATGACTATGTGATCGCCGATCTCAAGCTGGCCGGCTGGGGCCGCAAGGAGATCCGCATTGCCGAAACCGAAATGCCGGGCCTGATGGCCATTCGTGATGAATTCGCGAAGGCGCAGCCGCTCAAGGGTGCGCGGATCACCGGTTCGCTGCACATGACCATCCAGACCGCCGTGCTCATCGAGACGCTGGTCGCGCTCGGTGCAGAGGTGCGCTGGGCTTCGTGCAATATCTTCTCGACGCAGGATCATGCCGCTGCGGCAATCGCCGCTTCGCAGATCCCGGTCTTCGCCGTCAAGGGCGAAACGCTGGTCGACTACTGGGACTACACCCATCGCATTTTCGACTGGGCCGACGGCATCCACTCGAACATGATTCTCGATGATGGCGGCGACGCTACCCTGTTGCTGCACTTGGGCGCCAGGGCCGAGAAAGACTTGTCGGTCATCGCCAAACCCGGCTCGGAAGAAGAGACCATCCTGTTTGCCTCGATCAAGGCCAAGCTGGCGACCGATCCGACCTGGTACTCCGTACGCCTCGCCGCAATCAAGGGCGTGACCGAAGAGACCACTACCGGCGTGCATCGTCTATACCAGATGCATGCGCGCGGCGATCTCAAGTTCCCCGCCATCAACGTCAATGACTCGGTCACCAAGTCCAAGTTCGACAACCTCTACGGTTGCCGTGAATCGCTGGTCGACGGCATCAAGCGCGCCACCGATGTGATGATCGCCGGCAAGGTTGCCGTGGTCGCCGGTTACGGCGATGTCGGCAAGGGCTCGGCACAGGCATTGCGCGCACTGTCGGCGCAAGTCTGGGTCACGGAAATCGACCCCATCTGTGCGTTGCAGGCTGCGATGGAAGGTTACCGCGTGGTAACCATGGACTATGCTGCCGACAAGGCCGATATCTTTGTCACGACCACTGGCAACTTTCATGTCATCACTCATGACCACATGGAACGCATGAAAGACCAGGCCATCGTTTGCAACATCGGCCACTTCGACAATGAAATCGAAGTCGCAGCGCTGGAAAAATACGAGTGGGAAGAGATCAAGCCACAAGTCGACCACATCATTTTCCCGGACGGCAAACGCATCATCCTGCTGGCCAAGGGTCGCCTGGTGAATCTCGGCTGCGGCACCGGCCACCCCAGCTACGTCATGTCATCGTCATTCGCCAACCAGACCATCGCACAGATCGAGTTGTTCACGCGCAATGCGGATTATCCGGTGGGTGTTTACACGTTGCCCAAGCATCTCGATGAGAAGGTCGCGCGCCTGCAATTGAAGAAGCTCAATGCGCAACTGACCGAGTTGACCGATGAGCAGGCCAGGTACATCGGCGTGCCGCTGGAAGGTCCATACAAGGCTGACCACTACCGTTACTGATCGGCTTGGAAGAGTGGGCGCAGTCTCACTCTTCCCAAGCAATCGAAAGACAAGCATGAGCAGACGAATACCTTTCAGTATCGAATTTTTCCCCCCGGCCACACCCGAGGGCATGGACAAGCTGCGTGGTGTGAGGGAGCAACTGGCGACGCTTGGGCCGGAATTCTTCTCTGTTACCTACGGCGCCGGCGGCTCGACGCGGGACCGCACTTTGCAAGTCGTGCGCGAGATCTGCGCCGCCGGGCTGGATGCGGCGCCGCATCTCTCGTGCATCGGTGCGACGCAAGCGAGCATCCGTGATCACCTTGCCGAGTTCCGCGAAATCGGCGTCAAGCGCATCGTGGCATTGCGCGGCGATCTACCATCGGGCATGGCTGATCCCGGCGAATTCCGGTATGCCAACGAGCTGGTCGAATTCATTCGTGCCGAGTCGGGCAAGGAGTTTGTGATCGAGGTTGCCGCGTATCCCGAGACACATCCACAAGCGCGCAGTGCGGACAGTGATTTTGCAGCTTTCCGCAAGAAGGTCGAGGCCGGGGCGAGCTCGGCGATCACCCAGTATTTCTACAACGCCGACGCCTACTTCTATTTCGTTGAAAGCGTGCGTCGCGCGGGCATCGAGACGCCGATCGTACCAGGCATCATGCCGATCGCCAGCTTTATCAAACTTGCACGGTTCTCCGAATCCTGTGGTGCGGAAATTCCGCAGTGGATGCGGCGCAAGTTCGAGGGTTTTGGTGACGATGCAGATAGCATCCGGGCTTTTGGTCTTGATGTGGTCACCACATTGTGCGAACGACTGATTGCCGGTGGTGTGCCCAGCATGCATTTCTACACCTTGAACCAGGCGGCGCTCACGAGCGAGCTGGTAAAGCGGTTAGGACTTGCGCAATGAGCTAGGAACGGCCAAGGCGGTTTGATTCATCGCAACGGACACAGGAAATTTGCCGTGGAAAAGCGTACTGACTTGCATATCGGATATGTACTGTTCGATCCACGCTTTGGCGCGTTCATCTGGACCGTTGGGGAAAACTGCCTGCGTACCGAGGCGTCCAAGCGTGGCATGCAGCTAACGACGGTGCAGGTGCTGACGGTCGAAGAACAGGCGGCGGAACTGGGCAAGCTCCTCGACAGGGGTGTGGATGCCATCATATTCAAGCCGATGGCGCGGACACACCACGACATTTCCGAGTTCTTGCGCAGAGCCCGGGCGGAACACGTTCCCGTTGTCACCATGGACTCTTCGGTGGACGATGACGGCATCGTATGCACGGTAGGTTCCGACAATGCGCGCGGGCAGGCACTCATCGTCGAGCAGGTGATCGAGAAACTTGGCCAACGTGGCAAAGTTGCCTATTTCTGCGGCGATCAGCGCGTTCCGACCGGGGCACTGCGAACGCGCAGCTTCCACGAAACCATCAGCCGATACCCCGAAGTCGAGGTGGTTTACGAGTCTATGCTCGACTGGCTTGCCCCGATCTCACGACGTGAGCAGGGCGTCAGTTTCGCGCGCGAGGCGTTGCAGAAAGCACCTGATCTCGATGCCATCATTTCAGCCACCGATGAGGGCGCGCTGGGGGCCATAGAGGTGCTCAAGGAAGCGGGCTTGTCGAGCAGGGTATTCGTCGCCGGCTTCGATGGCATCCCCGAAGCCCTGCTGGCTGTCGAGGCGGGCACCATGCTCGCTACCGTGCGGCAATTGCCGCGCGCCATTGCAGCACGCACACTGGACGTCATTGAAGCACTGTTGGGCGGTGAGTCAGTGCCACAGCAGTTCCTCGTCAACGTGGCCCTGACGACGGCCGACAAGGTTGGCAGTGCGGCACTGGATGCCCTGGAATTGATCCCCGGCCTGATCGTCAATCTCGCCGCCAATCATCAGGAGCAGCGCAAGCTGCAGCAAACCATCATCACCACGCAGCAGAATATCCTGCAGACGGTTGCTGCGGTGTCGACAGCGGTCGGCAGTATTCGCGACCCCGAAGACATGATGCGCAAGGTTGTCGATCTGCTGCACGAGCGTTTCGGCCTGCTGTGCGCCAATCTCTACACCCTGCCCGCCACCGGCGAGGGTAACGGTCGGCTCGTGTTGCGGGCACATAGCGGGGCTGACACGCCGGCGTCGGCAGACGACACTGCCGGCGATGGCGTCATGCAAAATGGGTTGGTGGACAAGTCGGAGTTGACGATCCCGCTGATCTCGGGAGAGCACGTCATTGGCGTGCTCGAGTTGCACAGCACGGACGCAAGGGCGTTTGATGATGACAGTGTGTCGATCATGAACGCCATCGCGCACCAGATCGCGGTGGCGATCGATAACGCCAGCCTCTATCGCGAGACCGTGTTGCATGCACGGCACGAGGAAGAGAATCGTGAGAGGCTGATGATTGCCGAGAAGATGGCTTCGCTCGGGCGCCTCACGGCAGGGATTGCGCATGAAATGAATACGCCACTGGCCGCCGTGCGCGCCGCTGTCTCGGAACTCGAAAGCCTGGTCAACGAGTACCGCGAATCGATTGGCGACGACAGCGTGAACGATCAGGATCATCGGGAAATCTCGGACGAGATGCTCAAGTCCCTGCATCTGGCGCAGAGTGCGGCGGAACGGGCGGCCGGTTTTGTGCGTGGCGTGAAATCGCAGACCCGCGACCTGAGCGCGCAACAGCGTGTCAGCTTCAATGCCGTGACGGTGCTTCAGGAATCCATCCTGCTCTTGAGTCACGCCTTGCGCGAAGGGAATTGCACTACTGATTTCGAGCACACGCGCGATGCGATGGAAATCGTTGGCTCACCGAGCCGTCTGGCACAGATCATCACCAATCTGGTCACCAATGCGATTGATGCGATGGGGGCGCAAGGCGGCGGCAAAATCGAGGTGTCCCTCGTTGAGGAAGCCGGCTTCCTGATCTTGCGCGTCCGCGATCACGGCTGTGGCATGCCGCCCGAAGTGCAGTCCAAGGTTTTCGACCCGATGTTCACCACCAAGCCCTTCGGCGAGGGCACTGGCCTGGGGTTGACCATCGTTCATGACATCGTCAAAGGCGATTTCAATGGTTCCATCGACATAGACAGTCGTGTAGATGAAGGCACGACATTTGTCATTCGTCTGGCACGCGGAGAGAAGCCACCCATCCCCGCACCGGCGGGCAGCTAGACGATCTTCATCGCCTGCAGGATATTGCTTCCCGGGCTATTCGCTTTTCGACAAGGGTAGCCAGGCCACCGGCGCGCCGGACTCGAAATGGCAGCCATTCACCTGGTGTTTTGCCCGGTACAGAGCCCGGTCGGCTTCATCGATCAGCGTGCGCGCCATGTTTTCGAAATAGGACAGCGGAATAGGTTTCGGTGCGAGTGTGATGTCGAAGTCGTGCGGCTGCAGCACGCTGATGCCGATACTGCCCTCGACCGGCAAATCGCCAGCGGGGCTCGACACGGTCTTGCCGCTCAACGCCTCCAGAATGCGCCTGGCGATGATCTGGCCTCCCTCAGAGCCGGGCTCGCGCAGCAGGATGGCAAACTCATCGCCGCCGAAACGGCCGCAGATATCGATATCCCGCAGGCATTGGCGCAGCGCCTTGCCCACGATGACAAGGGCACGGTCGCCGCCGAGATGCCCGGCGGTATCGTTGATTTGTTTGAGCTTGTCGAGGTCGACCATGAGCACCGATAGCGGACGCTTGGCACGGAATGCGGCGCGCAGTTCGCGCAGGAACCACTGATCGAAGAAGCGACGCACATAGACGCCGGTGAGCGGGTCCAGCGTGGCCATCTCGTACAACTGCGAATTGCGGATGGCGACGGCCGCCTGGTTGGCGAAGACTTGCAGCAATTCGATATCGCGCTGCAGATTGACCGAGCGGTCCAGATAGACGATGCCGATGACCACTTCACCGACGCACAGCGGCACGATGGTCGAATTCTCGATTACGCGAACGTCATGCTGTTGCAGGGTGTCGCGTACAACATCCAGCTCTTCTGTATCGAGGCAGTCCGCCGCGTGCTTGTAGCCGGCGAAACGGCCGGTGCTGGCATGGATGGCGAGCTCCATCTCGTCCGCGACCATGACGAGAAAGCCCTCTGCCTGCACTTCACTTGTGCGTTGCACGCTCTTTGGGTCGATGGCCAGGAAAGAATCCGCTGCGCCGAGCAATCCGGCAATCTGCAGGATGATGCCTTGCAGGAGATCGTCAAGCGGCTGGATCTTGTGCAATGACGGTGTCGCGTCGAGGATGTAGCGCAGGCCTTGCCGGCTCTTGTGCAATAGCTGGACGGTGTAGGCTGCCTTGAGCCCGACATCGGTCCAGATCAACAACTTTTCGGGCCCCTCGCTCTTGTCGTGATAGCCCTGGATGTCGAGGCGCCGCAGGAGCTCGCGTGGCGGTTGTTCGCTGGCGTAGCCGGTTTGCAGGATGACCTGGGTGTGATCGTTGAATTTGCGCAGCTCCAGCACCGTCTCTTCGCCGGTCATGCCGGGCATGAAGAAATCCAGCAGCAGCAGATCGATGTGCTGATCGCGCAGTACCTCCAGCGCCTTGGCGCCACTGTCGGCCCACAGGACGGTATGACCTTCGCGTTCGAGCAGGCTGCATGTGGCCTGAGCGTAATCCGGGTCGTCCTCGGCAAGCAGGATGGTCCAGCGAGAAGCGTTCGCTACTTTTGACTTACGAGCCATGCATCTCTCCTGTACGTGACCTCGGGTGAAGTGGCCACGGCCGCGCATCCGGGTTTCGACCCCCGTGATCATGTCTGCCGAATACGCATGCTGCCAAAACTAACGGCAATTGGGGCGACGACTTCAATCGTACACGCTTGTGACAATGAAAAAATCAATGTCGCGGTTCACCCGACGCATGGCCCGGGTCGTCAGCGCAGCAGCAGGACCGCCATGATGCATGTCAGCACCGCTACGGCCACCGCCAGCAAGGTGTTGATACGGCTCTGCCGTGCCAGTTGCATGCCCAGCCATGCCGTTTGCAAGGCGGCCTCGTCATGGCGTGACCGCGCTAGCGACCTGTGCAGCAGTCGCGGTATTTGCGGCAAGGTGGCGGCCCAGGAGGGCGCTTCTTCCTTGAGATGACGCAGCAAGGCGCGCCAACCCATCTGGTCGCTCATCCAGCGTTCGAGAAAGGGCTTGGCCGTATCCCACAGATCGAGTTCCGGATCGAGCTGGCGCCCCAACCCTTCGATGTTCAGCAGCGTCTTCTGCAGCATGACCAGTTGCGGCTGCACTTCCATGTGAAAGCGCCGTGCAGTCTGGAACAGGCGCAACAGCGTCTTGCCAAAGGAGATCTCTTTCAGCGGCCGGTCGAAGATCGGCTCGCACACGGCGCGAATGGCGCTTTCGAATTCGTCTATGCGCGTATCTGCCGGTACCCAGCCGGCATCGAGGTGGGCTTGCGCAACACGCTTGTAATCGCGTTTGAAGAAAGCCAGGAAATTCTGTGCGAGATAGGCTTTATCGCGGTCGGTCAGCGTGCCCATGATGCCGAAATCGAGGGCGATGTACTGACCACGGCTCAGGCCGTCGGTGCTCACCAGAATGTTGCCGGGGTGCATGTCAGCGTGGAAAAACCCGTCGCGAAACACTTGCGTGAAGAATATCTCCACGCCGGCACGCGACAGCGCCGACAGGTCGACGCCTTTGGCCAGCAAGGCGTCGATCTGCGAGATCGGCGTGCCGGCCATGCGTTGCATGACCATGACTGACGGACCGCAATAGTCCCAGTACACCTCGGGCACGGCGAGCAGCGGTGAGTCCTTGAAATTGCGCCGCAGCTGCGAGCAGTTTGCCGCTTCGCGCATGAGATCCAGTTCGTCACGCAGGTGTTTTGCAAATTCGGCCACCACCTCGCGTGGCTTGAGACGACGTCCATCAGCCCACAGCTTTTCAATCAGGGTCGCCGCGACATCGAGCAGTGCCATGTCCTTGGCAATGATGCGATCGATACCGGGGCGCAGCACCTTGATGGCCACTTCGGTGCCGTCAGGCAATTCGCCGAAATGCACCTGTGCGACCGATGCGGAGGCCACGGGTGTCATGTCGAAGCGTGAGAACACCTCGGAAACGGGGCGGCCATATTCGGCCTGCAGGCGGGCCAGCGCCAGCTCGATAGGGAAGGGCGGTACACGGTCCTGCAGTTTGGCGAGCTCGTCTGCCAGCTTCGGGTCGAGCAGGTCGCGTCGCGTGGACAGCATCTGGCCGAATTTGACGAAGATCGGCCCCAGCGATTCGAGCGCCAGGCGCAGGCGGACTTCTGGCGGCGCGGCAAAGTGGCGCCGCGGTAGCAGACGCTGCAGCCATGCGCCAATGCGCGTGGTCGCGGCATGATCGAGGATCATCTGATCCAGACCATGACGTCGGCCAACCAGAGTTATGCGGGCAAGGCGGAGAAGGCGCACGGCGTTGGCGGTTAAGGCAAAGCGGGGATGGTAGCCGATGCGTCGCCTGGAGAACACAAGGCTTTCACCGCAGAGGTACAGATTTGGTTTTACGCCGGTTGTCCGCAAATTCTGCGCTGCCGCTTGCGCGGATTTCGCCAGATGGCACAATCGCGGCTGCGGTACCAGGGCGTGCTCACAGTAGGCGGACGATCCGCCCGCCTACTGTGAGCACGCTCTAAGACCCAGATAATTAGAACAGGGGAGCATGCATGTCATTGTCTTTCAGGCAAATGTATCTGGCACCGTACGTCTTTCTCTCCGGGCGGCTTCAGCGCTCGCGCTTCAACTGGCTTCTCCTCGTCTTGATCGTTGTATTCGTCGTTTTGTTCGTCTTCATCGACGCAACATTCGGCCATCCGCAAACGCTTGTTCTCTATCCCTTTCTTGCCTGGGGTGCGCTGGCCTTGAGCACGCAGCGCCTGCATGACCATGGCAAGTCGATGGCTTGGCTGCTGCTTCTGCTCATTCCGGTATTCGGCCCGCTGTGGTGTTTCATTACGCTGTGTTGCCGCGCCGGCTCTTCCGGCGAGAACCAGTATGGTGAAGACCTGCTTTCCTGCCATGCCGATTACCTGACGGTGTAATAGATGACAGCGCAACAGACCATCGTCAATGACGTAAGCGGCCTCAATCCGATGCCGGTGTGGGTCGTATCCGCGCCGACCAGCATCGAAGAAGTGCAGGAGGCCATGCGCCGCACCAATGCGCCGATCTCCATCGGCGGCGGCCACTTCAGCATGGGCGGGCAGACCAGTAGTCCCGGCAGCTTGCATCTGGACATGCGCGAGCTGAACAAGGTGCTGCTGTTCGCGCCGCAGGAAAGGATCATCCGTGTGCAGGCCGGCATCCGCTGGTGCGACATCCAGAAATTCATCGATCCGCAC
The DNA here is from genome assembly GCA_028292485.1 of Rhodocyclales bacterium. Taxonomy (GTDB): domain Bacteria; phylum Pseudomonadota; class Gammaproteobacteria; order Burkholderiales; family Rhodocyclaceae; genus Viridibacterium. Next base: position 47,384 of record JAQGMG010000002.1, read on the forward strand.
GATCTGTCAGTCAAGATCATGCAGACCTATGCCAATTTCACGGTCGGCGGTTCGTTGTCGGTGAATGCGCATGGCCGTTACATGGGCGCCGGGCCGTTGATCCTGTCGGTGCGCTCGATTCGCCTGGTGCTGCCCAACAGCGATCTGATCGACGCTTCGCCGACGCGCAACGCCAATCTTTTCTATGCTGCCATTGGCGGCTATGGCGCGATCGGCGTCATTGTCGAAGCCGAACTGGACCTGGCCGACAACAGCCGCATGGAGCGCATCGAAACCAAGATGCCGGTGCGCAAGTATGCCGAATGGTTTGGCAAGCAAGTGCGTAATGCGCCGGCAGTAGTGCTTCACAACGCCGATATCTATGCGCCGCACTATTCGCGCGTACGTGCTGTCAGCTGGGTCGAAACCAAGCGTCCGGTGACAGTGCCGTATCGCCTGCAGCCGCGCCGCGCCATGTATCCGCTGCAACGCTATTTCCTGTGGGCGGTTTCCGAGACACCGCTCGGCAAGTGGCGCCGCGAGCACATCGTCGACCGTGCCGTGTATTTCCGGCGGCCGGTGCATTGGCGCAACTACGAGGCGGGCTACGACGTCGCCGAGCTGGAGCCCTGGTCGCGCAAGAAGAGCACCTATGTGCTGCAGGAGTATTTCGTGCCTGCCAAGCGCATCGACGAGTTCATGCCCGGCATGGCACGCGTGCTACGGCGACACGACGTAAACGTTCTCAACATATCCATTCGCCATGCGGCGGCCGATAGCGGTTCATTGATGGCGTGGGCGCGCGGCGAGACCTTTGCATTCGTGCTGTACTACAAGCAGCGGACCGGCGAGGACGCGCGCGAACAGGTAGCCGTGTGGACACGCGAGTTGGTGGACATCGTGCTGGGCGTTGGCGGCACCTACTACCTGCCCTACCAGCCGCATGCAACGCCGGAGCAATTCCATCGTGCTTATCCGCGGGCGCGCGAGTTGTTTGCGCTCAAGCGTGAGCTCGATCCTGGCTACCGCCTGCGCAGCGTGCTGTGGGACAAGTACTATGCGCCGACTCTGCAGGACGAGCCGACGGCTAGCGCAAGCGAATCCGAGCACATGGGCGAGTTCCATCGCGTCTATCACGATGTCGGCCGTCGCGACGACTTCTATCGCTTCCTGCAGAACATCTTTCATCTCTATCCGGAAGAGCGCTTCCATGCGCTCATCAAGAGTGGATGCCAGCGGCATGACGATGATTCGTCCATCTACCGCTACGTCCAGCAGTTTCTGCCGCAGATCAAGCCTTTCCTCTCCGAGCTGACCTACGCCCTGCCTGCATTGCGTACGCAAAAACGCGAGATGGCGCGCCAGACGCTCGAACTGCTTGGCGAGCGCCGCAATATCAGCGGCTACATCGAAATTGGCAGCACCGGTCGTTACGTCAGTGCGCTGCGCCGCCATGTGCGTTTCCGTGGCGATGTCATCCTGCTCAACGACGTGGCGCCCAGCAACTCGCCGGCCGACATCATGGAGCGCGGCGGCGTGGCGCAGATCGGCCGCTGGTTGCCGCTCGACCTTTACGCGCCGATCAGTACCGAAGCGGTGCGCGACAACAGCATCGACGTGGTGAGTTGCTACATCGGCCTGCACCACATCGAGCCCGCCGATCGGCCGGCCTTCCTCGCATCGATCCATCGCGTGCTGCGCCCCGGCGGCCTGTTCATCCTGCGCGACCACGATGTGACCACGCCCGAGATGCGCACCTTTGTTTCGCTGGTGCACACGGTCTTCAATCTTGGTCTCGGTGTTCCCTGGGAAACCAACTTTGAAGAGCCGCGCTATTTCACCTCGGTCGATGAATGGGTGCAGCGTCTCCACACTGCCGGTTTCAACGATACCGGTGCACGCTTGCTGCAGGACAATGATCCGACGCGTAATGTGCTGATGTCATTCACCAAGCGTGGCTTGTCGGCATGATGATGGCATTGCGCGGCAAGCCGGTCTGGTTTGTGTGGCATGTCCCTGTGTGGCATGTCTTTATGGTGCTTGTGACAGCGCTCACGCTCACGCTCGCCTGCGGCGCAGCGCAGGCGGACTCCGTTGCACCGCCTGAACAGCGGCGCGGTGCCGAGCAAACCTACCTCACCTTTCCCGAGTGGTATCTGGTGCACAGCCCCGCCGAGTACGCGAGCTACCTTGCGGCCGATCGCCGGCCAAGCGATTTTCCGTTCTGGGGCCACATCGGCCAGTTGTGGAGCAGCTACGGGCACGTGACCCGGGCGACGCGCGACCAGCCTTTCAATATCGGCTATCACGTCATGATCGTGGTGATCGCCTCCAGCACCACGGTCGAGTATGCGTTGCGCTCGGTCTATGAAGTCACCATCGGGCGACTTTTCGAGCTGACCCGCATGCACGGGCCGACGAGCGAAGAGCGCTACGCCGCGAAGACAGCGCAGGACTATGTGGATTTCATCCGCGTCCAGCCCTGGTACGAATTCGACTTCAGCGCACGCCTCAAGGCGGTGTGGGCCGAAACGGGCAGCAGCGGGCCGGATGGTTTGCGTAAATGGGAGCGCAAATACGCGCTGAGCACGGAATACGGCGTCAAGGCGCTTTATGCCATTCTCATCAAGAAGCTCACTAGGGCTGCCTACGACGCGCCGCGCCCGACGACCGCAGTACTGGTCGATCGCTGGGTCGACCGCCTCGACGGCAACTGGCCCGAGATGCAGCGGGTGCGCAGCTTTCCCAACGGTGGCGAACTCGTCCTGCTGCCGCGTTACGAAGCATTCAAGACCGTGGCCATTGCCATTGCCCGCAGCGGCGCGAATTTCGCCGAGGTGGCCGGGAATGGGCCCGATGCACGCATTCTTATCAGCGTCATCGTTCCGCGCGAGTGGCGGCCCGATAGCGAGGGCTCGGCAAGCTTGTTCGAGCAACCGATCCTGACCATGCCGGAAGAGAAACGGGTCGCCCTGACCGTACCTGTTCGCCAGCTCGCACAGACCTTGCGCGAACTCGACGGCATGCAGATTACGGTCGAGCATGTCTACGATTACTGACCGCAGCGCGTCGCAATGATTGGCTCGCTCTAAATCACGTTCATGCCTACGCCCGGTGCCTTGTTCGCTTCAATCCTGTTTGGCCTGGTCGGCGCGCTAGCCTTCGGCTACGGCAAAAGGAATGCTGCCTGGCGACCGATGCTCATCGGCCTTGCGTTGATCCTGTTCCCTTATTTTGTTTCCGCAACCTGGCTGCTTTACCTGATCGGTGCAAGCCTGTGCGTAGTGCTGTTTGCCTTTCGCGGCTAGCCGCAAGCGGGTCGTGCGCCAGGCCGCTTCGGCTCGTCGTCGCACTGCCGCAAATTCGTTAGCTTTGCCAAATTCGCAGCGGTACAATCCGCCTCCCAACCCACAGCGGGGTGATGCGCGATGAGCCGTCCCACCAACGACACACTGCTTCGCGCCTTGTTGCGCGAACCGACCGATTACACGCCGGTATGGCTGATGCGCCAGGCTGGGCGCTATCTGCCGGAGTACCGCGAGACGCGAGCGCGTGCCGGTAGTTTCCTGGATCTGTGCAAGAACCCGTCGTTCGCCACCGAAGTTACCTTGCAGCCGTTAGCGCGATTCCCGCTGGACGCGGCAATCCTGTTTTCCGACATCCTGACGGTGCCCGACGCAATGGGGCTGGGGTTGTACTTTGCCGATGGCGAGGGTCCGCGCTTCGAACGCCCACTGCGCACCGAGGCCGCCATCCGTGATCTGATCGTGCCCGGCATGGAGTCGCTGCAATACGTTTTCGACGCGGTCAGCGAAATCAGCAAAGCCCTCAAGAACAGCGTGCCGTTGATCGGCTTTTCCGGCAGCCCGTTCACATTGGCCTGCTACATGATCGAAGGCGGTGGCTCGGACGATTTCCGCAATGTGAAGGCGATGATGTACAGCCGTCCCGAGCTGCTGCATCACATTCTCGACATCAATGCGCGCACGGTTGTGCGCTACCTCAATGCGCAGATCGAGCGGGGCGCGCAAGCCGTCATGGTGTTTGACACCTGGGGCGGCGCGCTGTCAACACATGCCTATCGCGAGTTTTCCTTGCGCTACATGCAACAGATCGTCGATGGCGTGACGCGTTCGCGCGATGGCGAACTGGTGCCGCTGGTTCTGTTCACCAAGGGCGGTGGTCAATGGCTCGAAGACATTGCCCGCACCGGCTGCGACGCCGCAGGGCTGGACTGGGCGACAGACCTGGGCGTGGCCAGGGCGCGCGTCGGTCACCGGCTTGGTTTGCAGGGCAATATCGACCCCGGCGTGCTGATGGGCAGCCCGCAGGGCGTAGCGACCGAGGTCAAGCGTGTCCTGGAGGAATTTGGTCCGCACTTCGGCCACGTCTTCAACCTTGGTCATGGCATCTCGCAATACGCGCCGCACGACAACGTGCGCGTGCTGGTTTCAACCGTCCATGAGCACAGCCGCAGCATGCGCGCCGAGCAGGAATTCAGCGAAGTGGCGCCGCCGGCCGATGACTGGACGAGCCCCATCGTTCAGCTTTGATGGCTGGCGGGCGCGTAACGGGGCCGTTATTCAGAGGTGTGTGGCCGCTCAGCCAGTGTGTGAGGTATTTCACACTGAAACGTGCCCGCAGAGCCACGAGTGGCGCGGCTCTCCGTGTATGACATTCGAGTGATGAGGTACGGTATCGCCATCATGGGGCTTGACTTATGCACACACAGTGGCTCCACCGCATGGCGACTGGGTAATCGCCCGTAACAATCCTGAAATACGTTCGTAAGTCATTGTTTTATAATAATTCTTGGCTGTTTTATTGGCGCTAGCACGAAATAGAATGCTTGTGCAAGCGCGTTTGACAAAACCGCAACAGCGTCTTTTCCCACATTTTTATCCACAGACTCTGTGGACAATGAAACTTTGGAATTCTCCGGCAACGGCTTGCACTCAATAGCTCACCCATCGCCTCACTAATGTGCTGCAAGTTTCTGATGCAAATATCTTTTCAACTTCACCACAGCAGCGTGTCTCGCACGCGAAGCGGCGCTGAGTCGGAGCGCACAGGGTGACGTCGCCCGAGATGGGGAAAAAACAGGCGAACACGCAGGGTACGCGCGTGGCTCGCATCGCACTGCCGCTGCCGAAACCACGCCTGTTTGACTACCTCGTCGGGGACTGTGCCGAGCTGGCTGTCGGACTGTGCGCGCGCGTGCCTTTCGGACCGGGTGAAAAGACTGGCGTGATCGTCGCCCTCGACCCGTCGGACGCGCCGCCGCGCGAAAAACTACGCCCCGTTCGCGAATTGCTGGTCGACGTACCGCCGCTGCCTGACCGCTGGCTGGCCATGGCCGAGTTTGCCGCGCGCTACTACCAGCATCCCCTGGGCGAGGTCATCGCCACCGCCTTGCCGCCCGGTCTCAAGCGCGCGGTAAGGCTGCCGCGCGAGGACGACCCGCTGCTCGCGACTACCGCTGAGGGCCGGGCTGCGCTGGTCGCCGCAAAAAAACTGACGCGTGCGCTGGCGGCGGTCAGCCTGTCGACCAGTGCAGGGCCGATGCGGCGCAGCGCCATGCTCGAACATCTGCACGAAGGCGCTGCCGAAGGCATACGCGGTGCGCGCAGCAAGGGCTGGCTGGAAGTAGTGGCGGCCAGCAGCGATATCCGTATGCTTGACGCCATGCAGCTCAATGCCGAGCAGGCGGCCGCCGTGGCCGCCGTAAGCGCTGCGCTGGTAGCGAAACCGGCTGCGCGTTTCGAGAGCTTTCTCCTGCACGGCATTACCGGCAGCGGCAAGACCGAGGTCTACCTGCACCTCATTGCCGAAGCGCTCGCGCTGGGCAAATCGGCGCTCATGCTGGTGCCGGAAATCGGGCTGACGCCACAACTGCTCGAACGCGTCGCCGGCCGTTTTCCCGGTGCGCGCCTGGTGTCCTTGCATAGCGGGCTGGCCGACGGCGCGCGTTCGCGCGGCTTCGTGCAGGCGCTGCGTGGCGAAGCCGACATCGTGCTCGGCACGCGCCTGTCCGTGTTCGCACCACTACCGAACCTCGGCCTCATCGTGGTCGATGAAGAGCACGATGCATCATTCAAACAGCAAGAGGGCTTGCGCTATTCGGCACGCGATCTGGCCGTGTGGCGGGCACGTAACGAAGGCTTTCCCATCGTGCTTGGCTCGGCCACGCCGTCGCTGGAAACATGGCTGCATGCCGACGCCGGTCGTTATACGCGATTGTCATTGACGCTGCGCGCGGTGGCCGAAGCGCCACCCGCGGTGAAGCTGGTCGACACGCGACGCATGAAGCTCGACCAGGGCCTGTCGCCGCATCTGCTCGACGCCTTGCGCGAGCGCTTTATACGCGGCGAGCAAAGCCTGGTGTTCCTCAATCGTCGCGGCTATGCCCCTGTCGTAGCCTGCCCGAACTGCAATTGGGTGAGCGCCTGCAAACATTGCTCGGCCAATATGGTGTTCCACCAGGCCGACGCAATCCTGCGCTGCCACCATTGCGGCGCTGAAGAGAAAGTGCCGCGCACCTGTCCGGTATGCGGAAGTCATGACGTACATGCTTTCGGGCGCGGCACGCAGCGGCTCGAAGAGCGGCTCGGCGAATACTTTCCTTCGGCGCGCATCCTTCGCGTGGATCGCGATTCGGTGAAGACGCCAGCGCAGTGGGAGGCAGTGCGCCGACAGATCGACACAGGTGAAGTCGACATCCTCATCGGCACGCAGATGCTCGCCAAGGGCCACGACTTTCCACGCCTCACGCTGGTCGGCATTGTCGGCGCGGACGCGTCGCTGTATTCATCCGACTACCGCGCACCTGAGCGCTTGTTCCAGCAACTCATGCAGGTTTCAGGCCGCGCGGGGCGCGCAGAGTTGCCGGGTGAAGTGTTGATCCAGACTGAGTTTGTTGACCATCCGCTCTTTCGTAATCTCGCCACGCATGATTTTCCTGGCTTTGCTGCCATGCAGCTCGCCGAACGGCGCCAGGCGGGCTTTCCGCCGTATAGCTATCACGCGGTGTTGCGTGCGGAGGCGCCTGAGCTGAAGGATGCGATGGAATTTCTCAAGGCCGCGCGATCCTCGGCTGCTGCTCTGGAAAGTGGCGTTCGTTTGTTTGATCCGGTGCCGATGCGATTGGTGCGGCGTGCAAGGTTGGAGCGTGCGCAACTGGTGCTGGAAGCGGATTCGCGGCCAGTTCTGCAGGCCTTGATGACGCAATGGATAACGTTGCTGTATGCCATGCGTATACCGCGCGATCTGCGCTGGCATCTGGATGTGGATCCCGGCGATCTTTAAGAGTTTGATGTAGGTTGGATGAGCCAAGTGTTATCAGACGCTTGGAAGTTGCATCAACACAAACATCGGATAACGCCTGCGGTCATCCGACCTATCCGCTCTCTCTCACTCGACGTGTGCAAGTCTAGGGTTTACATACTCGCTAGCGTCACTGCGTCGTTCTTTTTGCTGGCGAAGTAGTTGGTTTCGTCCTACGACTTTCTCGTTTCAATTGCGTAGATTTGTATCTGAATGGTCCTCGCACGTCTGTTAGATGCGCTTTTATTTCAGGAGTTTGGGCCGCAGGATCATTATCCATTGCCTTGCGTATATCCGGATTGAATACATTAAATATGAGATCTGGAATGACTGTCAGATCGCGAGCCATGTCAAGAAGAGTGTTTGCTTTGAAATAAATAGTACTGCTTTTCTCCTGGAGATTCTGAGTGAGGTGGTCTGACGTATAAAACCAGTTTTCCTTGTTCCTCATGTCAGGAGTTGCGCCGTTGTGTGCGAGCCTATCGCGTATTGATTGGATGTCACCTAAGTGGGCAAAGATTCGGTCGAGTTCGGCGGTTACCGCGTCGTCAGCATTTGTGACGCTAAGTAGTCTATTGAAAGAGTCTTTCATTGGTTTTAATCGCATTGATCCAAGCACCGCCCGTACAGCCGCTCTTCGCTGGAGGGATAAGGAGGCCTCCCGCTGAATCTTGGTGCGCGCTAAGGGATCTTGAAGAAATTTCACTCGCTCTTCCCCAGAAGGAGGCTGCCGATAATATTTTGAAGGGAAGACGGCTTCTTCTAACAAATTGGACAGCACGACATGCAAATCATTTTCTACTCGCGCATATGCATGAAAGAATTTACCAAGGGCCATAAAATATTCATTCCATAGCGCATCAGGGATGTAAGTTCTGAAGTCTCTGTCTTTATCTGGGTCTGTTTTCACGGCCATAGGATTGTGTGTAAGATTTTGATTGCACAATGGGCCAGCCCTGTAGGGTGCGCAACATTTTTTTGTTGCGCACGCCGCCCAGCCTCTCGATCACCACGGTTGATATTTGAATCCTTGAACGGTGCGCAACAAGAAGACGTTGCACACCCTACGCCGTTACCTTGTCGCCAAGAATATGCGTAGCACTCACGCAACGCTCATCTCCCAGCGTAATTAACGCAAACAACTTCTCCTCAATGCTCTTCGCATGATCAACGCGCCATTCAAGTTCCGGCGTGGCCTTGAAATCGAATACAGCGAAGTCCGCTTCCTTGCCGGCCTTGAAATTGCCAATGAAGTCATCCAGCCCAAGCGCCTGTGCGCCGCCCAGCGTTGCGAGGTACCAGGCACGCCATGCCGACAAGGGCTTGTGCTGGGCCTGCCCGACTGTGTATGCCGCCGCCATGGTACGCAGCATCGACAGGCTGGTGCCGCCACCCACGTCGGTTGCCAGGCCGACCGGCACGCCGACCGCATGCGCAGCGTCGTAGTGGAAGAAGCCGCTGCCCAGGAACAGGTTGGAGCTGGGACAAAAGGCGATTGCCGTGCCGGTCTCGGCGAGTCTTGTCCGCTCACCCGCATCGAGGTGAATGCCATGACCATAGATGGCGCCGCGTCCGAGCAGCTTGTAGTGGTCGTAGACGTCGACGTAGTTGCTGTGGCCGGGGAAGAGTTCGCCGACCCATTCGATTTCGCGGCGATTCTCCGACAGATGCGATTGCAGATGCATGTCGGGGTAGCCGTTGAACAGTTCGCCGGCCACGTGTAGTTGCTCCGGCGTCGAAGTCGGTGCGAAGCGCGGCGTGACGCTGTAGCGCAAGCGGCCTTTGCCGTGCCAGCGTTCGATCAGTTTGCGGCTGTCGTTCAGCGCGCTCTCCGGTGTGTCGCGGAGGTTCTCGGGGCAATGGCGATCCATCATTACCTTGCCGCACAGCATGCGCAGGTTGCGCGATTGTGCGGCTTCGAAGAATGCGTCGACCGAATGCGGATGGACTGTCGCGAAGACAGATGCCGTTGTCGTGCCATGAGCGAGCAACCGGTCGAGAAAGAAGGCAGAGGCTTTTTCCGCCAGGCTGCGATTCGAGAAGGCCGCCTCGGCAGGAAAGGTGTAGTGCTCGAGCCAGTCGAGCAGTTGCCGACCGAAAGAGCCCATGACCTGAACCTGCGGGTAGTGCACATGCGTGTCGACGAGGCCGGGCACGATCAGCTTGCCGCTGTAATCGAAGGTGCGGGCGGTCTGCTTGGTGAGTGTCGGCAACGCGGTGATGATGTCGCGCCATGGGCCAGCGCGCACGACCTTGCCGTGCTCGATGAGCAATGCGCCATCTTCGAAATACTGCCAGGCACTGGCGTCATCCCCTTCGCCCGGATCGGCCAGGAAGTGCAGGATGCTGCCGCGTACCAGCGTTGCAAATGTCTGTGGATTCATGGTTTCCCCCCGGGTGCCCCGCAGATTATCGGCTGCCGTGCCGAGGTGGGTATTCGTCCGGACAAATGGCGCTATCACGGCGCCGATAGTCTTGCGGTGCATCGCGATTTACATCTGCCTGAAGCCTGGCAGATGCACGAAACCGATTGAGCTTGTTCAGGCTGCCTCGGCCAGTTCTCGGGCGAAAGCGTTATGTTGTTGAACTACTGTCGGCAAATCGATGGTGGCCAGTACGCCGTCGCGTACGACAATGCGTCCGTTGATCACCGACCACGCTACTTGCGGTGGAGCGCAGAAAACAAGAGCCGCGACCGCGTCGTGCACTGCGCCGCCTGCCATGCCGACATGGCCGGTTGCAAACGCTACGCAATCGGCACTCATGCCCGGGGCGATGGCGCCGATGTCATCCCGGCCCAGCACTTTCGCGCCGCCCAGCGTGCCCAGCTCAAGTGCCTGCCGCGCACTCATTGCCGCCGGACCGAAACCGACACGCGCCAGCAGCATGGCCTGACGCGCTTCGCCAAGCATGTGAGCGCCGTCGTTGGATGCCGAACCGTCGACACCAAGACCGACTGCGACACCCGCAGCGCGCATCTTCGGGATCGGCGCAATGCCTGAAGCCAAGCGCATGTTCGAGCATGGGCAATGCGCCACACCCGTACCGCTGTGCGCAAACATATTGATGCCTGCATCATCGAGCTGCACACAGTGCGCATGCCAAACGTCGCTGCCAGTCCAGCCCAGGGATTCAGCGTATTGCACGGGTGTCATACCGAACTGCTGCAAGCTGTAGGACACATCCTTCACATTCTCGGCCAGATGCGTATGCAGGCGCACGCCATAACTGCGTGCCAGTTCGGCCGACTCGCGCATCAGGTCACGGCTTACGGAGAATGGCGAGCAGGGCGCGACGGCGACATGCAGCATGCTGTGACGGCTCGCATCGTGATACGTCTCGATGAGGCGACGCGTGTCGCGCAGGATGTCTGCTTCCTTCTCTACCACGCGATCCGGCGGCAAACCGCCTTGCGACTGGCCCACGCTCATGCTGCCGCGGCTGGCCGTGAAGCGCATGCCAATATCATGTGCGGAGGCGATGGAATCGTCGAGCCGGCAACCGTTCGGATAGATGTAGAGATGGTCAGACGAAGTCGTGCAGCCGGACAGGATCAGCTCGGCCATGGCCGTGAGCGTGGAGATGCGGATCATCTCCGGCGTGAGATTCGCCCAGATCGGGTAGAGCGCCTGCAACCAGTCGAACAGCTCCGCATCCTGCGCGGCGGGGATGGCGCGCGTCAGGCTCTGGAACATGTGGTGATGGGTGTTGATCAGGCCCGGCATGAGCACATGCCCGCTCAGATCGATGACTTCGTCGGCTTGCTGTGGCAACTCGTGCGCTGTGCCGACTGCTTCGATGATGTTGTTGCGAATGAAAATGCCACCACCGGTAATCTCGCGGCGCGTGGCGTCCATGGTGACAAGTACATCGGCATTCTTGAGGAGGAGAGTCGGCATGGCGCTTTATGTAGGTTGGGGTGAGCAAAGCGATGCCCAACATCGGTTGCATGAATCGTACAGTGCTGGATCAACGTTTCGTGTTGGGCATCCTCATTTGCCAAGGTCGGCTCACCCCAACCTACGCTCGCTTCAACCACCCGCGATGAATGGCTTGCCAAGAGAAGCAGGCAGGTTGAGCTGCAGCAGTTTGCGGTCGCGCGAGATCAGCACCAGCACCACGATGGTGGCGATGTAAGGCAGGGCCGAGAGAAGCTGAGAGGGAATTGCCACACCGAAACCTTGCGCATGCAGTTGCAGGATGGTGACACCGCCGAACAGGTAGGCGCCCAGCATCAGTCTGGCTGGCTTCCAGGTGGCGAAGACGACCAGCGCGACCGCAATCCAGCCGCGCCCTGCCGTCATGTTCTGCACCCACAGCGGCGTGTAGACCACCGACAGGTAAGCACCCGCAATGCCGGCCATGGCACCACCAAACAGCACTGCGCCATAACGGATGGCGGTGACCGGATAGCCGATGGAGTGTGCCGCTTCGGGCGACTCACCGACAGCGCGCAATACGAGGCCGAGGCGTGTCTTCGCGAGCACCCAGGCGACCAGGCCAAAGGTTACGAAAGACAGGTACACGACGATGTCCTGGTTGAACAGCACCGGGCCAAGCAGCGGGATCTTCGATAGCAGCGGAATGGCGATGGGTTTCACGCCTGACAGGCTGTAGCTGACGAATCCCTGACCGATGAACGCCGAAAGCCCGAGGCCGAAGATGGTCAGCGCCAGGCCTGAGGCCGCCTGATTGGCACCAAGAGAAAGTGTAAGTATGCCAAACGGGAGTGAGGCCAGGGCCCCGGCCAGCGCGCCGGCCATGAGCCCGACCGCGAGATTGCCTTCGGTGGCAACTGCCGCAGCAAATGCGGCAACGGCACCGATCAGCATCATGCCCTCGACACCGAGATTGATGACACCGGTTTTTTCTGTAACGAGCTCGCCGAGGCCGGCGAAGACCAGCGGGGTAGCAGCACCCAGCGTGCCGATCAGGATGGGAATCAGATGGACGAAAAATGATTCGATCATGCTGTGGCCTCCTTGATCAGGGCGCGTGGTTTGCGCCGCTTCAGGCGATAGTTGACGAAGGCATCGGCGCCGAGCAGGAAGAACAGCAGCATACCCTGGAACAGGCCGGTGATTGCCGAAGGCAATTGCAGCGAGACCTGGCCCGCATCGCCACCGATATAGATCATCGCCATCAGGATTCCTGACAGGACAATGCCCAACGGATGCAGGCGGCCGACCCAGGCGACGATGATAGCGGCATAGCCGTAGCCGGGTGACAGCGACAGCGTGAGCTGCCCGACCGGCCCGGCGACCTCACCGGCACCGGCAATGCCGGCAGTCAGGCCCGAGATGACAAGGCTCAGCCACACTGTCTTGCGCGATGAGAAGCCGGCGTAGTGCGCCGCTGCCGGTGCTTGCCCGCCGACGGAAATCTGGAATGCCGTGAAGCTGCGCGATACGAAGACCCAGAAGATCAGCACGGCCGCAATGGTGATGAACACCGAGGTGTTGATGCGCAGGCCATCGAACAACAGCGTGAATAGCGCGCTGTCATTGAACATAATGGATTGTGGAAAGTTGCTCCCATCCGGGTCGCGCCAGGGCACGCTGACCAGCCATGACAGGAGCAGGGTGGCGACATAGGTGAGCATCAGCGTCGTCAGTGTTTCTTCGGCATTGAAATGCGTCTTCAGCCACGCCGGAATGGCACCCCAGAATGCGCCACCGATTGCGCCGGCGATGACCATGCCCGGCAGCACCCACCATGTTTCAGCGCCGTTGCTGTAGATGGCTACACCGCTGGCGCAGATCGCACCGACCAGCAACTGGCCTTCGGCACCGATGTTGTAGATGCGCGCGCGAAAGCCCAGCGCCAGTCCTTGCGCTATGAGGATCAGCGGCGAGGCCTTGAGCACCAGCTCGCTCCAGCCATTGCTTGTTTCCAGCGGCTCGATGAAGAACACGTAGAAGGCCTTGAGCGGGCTGACGTGCAGGCTGTAGAACAGCAGCGCACCGACCAGCAGCGTGAGCCCGATGGCAATCAATGGCGCCGCCCATTGCATGACGACGGAAGGGTTGGCGCGGGGTTCGAGTAGGGGCATGGCGGTCGCGTTATTGGTTAGCGTGTCGATTGTTGCGGCCAGAAAACTCGTGGTGTGTCTTGTCTACTCCACAGCAAATGACTCTGTCCGTTCGTGCTGAGCGTAAGAGAGCGAAGCGACTGAAGTCGAAGCATAGGCGCGCGTGCCCACACTTCGACTTCGCTGCGCTACGCTCAGTGCGAACGGATATCTGATATTGCGCACGGATTAAAACACCGCAAAGCATCAAGCCACTTCCTTCTCAGCCTTACCGGCCATCAACAAGCCTATGCTTTCAGCATTCGTCTGCTCTTTCGGCATTGCTGGCGAAAGCTTTCCTTCCGACAGCACCGCGATGCGGTCGCAGATTTCGAACAGCTCATCGAGTTCTTCCGAGATCACCAGCACGCCAACGCCACTGCGCGACAGGTCGATCAGCGTTTGACGCAGGAAAGCCGAGGCACCGACGTCCACTCCCCATGTGGGCTGCGCCACGATCATCGCCTTCGGCGATTGCATGATCTCGCGACCGACGATGAACTTCTGCAGATTGCCGCCTGACAGGCTGCGCGCCGCAGACTGGGCGCCGTTGCAGCGCACGTCGAAGCGCTCGATGCAGCGTTTGGCGAATTCGCGCGTGGCGGCATAGTTGAGCAGGCCATAGTGCTTCATGCCCGCTTGCCGGTGGGCGGTAAGCATGGCGTTGTTGGCGAGCGACATGGCCGGCACGGCACCACGACCGAGTCGTTCTTCGGGCACGAAGGCCAGGCCGAGGTCGCGCCGCTGACCCGCATCGAGTTTTCCGACGGGCACGTCATCGAGTAGTACAGCGTCATTGCCCACCGTTTGCTCGCCGGAAAGCACAGCGAGCAGTTCGGCCTGTCCGTTGCCGGAGATGCCGGCGATCCCTACTACTTCACCGCGCTGCACGCGCAGGCTGATGTCCTGCAATGAAACGCCGAAGGGGTCGATCGAGGTCGCCGACAAGTTGCGTACTTCCAGCGCGCAGTTGTTGTTGCCGGTGTAGTCAGGCGATTGGCATACCGGCAGATCGCGGCCGATCATCATGCGCGCCAGGCTGCCCGTGGTTTCCTGTTTCGGATTGGCGTGGCCGGTGACGCGGCCACCGCGCATGACGGTCGCGCTGTCGCAGAGATCCTTGATCTCGTGCAGCTTGTGGCTGATGTAGAGAATGGAGACGCCTTCAGAGGCGAGCTGGCGCAGCGTCTCGAACAGTTTGCGCACGGCTTGCGGCGTCAGTACCGAAGTTGGTTCGTCGAGGATCAGCAGCTGTGGGTCCTGCAGCAGACAGCGGACGATTTCGACGCGCTGCCGCTCGCCTACGGAAAGGCTGTGCACCAGGCGGTACGGATCGAGTGGCAGGCCGTATTTTTCCGACACTGACTTCACGCGCACGGCGAGCGCCTTCAGATCGAATGGCGCGTCGAGCGCGAGTGCAATGTTTTCGGTGACCGTCAGCGTCTCGAACAGCGAGAAGTGCTGGAACACCATGCCGATACCCAGGGCGCGCGCCGCTGCCGGATTGGCGACGACCGTCTCGCGGCCGTTCCACATCAGTTGCCCGCCGTCGGCTTGCACGGTGCCGTAGATGATTTTCATCAGCGTACTTTTGCCGGCGCCGTTTTCGCCCAGCACCGCGTGTATCTCGCCAGGCATGACGCTCAGGCTCACGTCGTCGTTGGCGACCACGCCGGGATAGCGTTTGGTGATGTGCTGCAGCGACAGGCGTGGCTCTACGGGTGTCTGGCTGGCGGCCTTGCCGGCCAGCTCCGCAAGGCTATCGTTCGTCATAGGCGTCATCGTGCGTGAACTCCCTCTCCCGGCTGCTGGCGTATTGCTCTCTTGCTTGCAAGAGCTGGGCCACAACGGCGATGGCGATGGCCTGCGGAGACTTGTCACCGATGCCGGGTACGCCGATAGGGCAGGTCATGCGTGCCAGTTGTGCCGGCGAGATACCTTGTGCATGCAGGCGGTGCTCGAAGCGCGCCCGCTTGGTGCGCGAACCGATGAGGCCGAACCAGGCGAACGCATCGCGGCGCAGGATGCGCGCGGTGAGTTCGAGGTCGAGCGTGTGGCTGTGGGTGAGGACGAGAAAGAAGGTGTCGGGCGTTGCGTTATCGACTTCCTCCTCGGGCGTGCCGGTGGCGATGCAAGTGACGTTGGTTGCGGGTGAGCCGAACAGATCGTCGCGGACGTCGACCCAGCGGATCTGCGAGTCGAGGGTAGACAGCACTTGCACGATGGCGGCACCGACGTGACCTGCGCCGAAGATGGTGATGTTGAATGCAGGGCGGGAGATGTGCTGAGTCAGGCGCCATGCTGGATACGCGACGATAGACTCTTTTGAAGGCACATCATTTGATGCACCCTTTCCCCTCTCCCGGTGCTGACGCACCACCCTCTCCCTAATGGAGAGGGAACGGCAAAGCTCGGTGCCGGCAGTTCCCTCTCGGTGGCCCGTTGGGCCGGGAGAGGGAAAAGGGGATATCTGGAGACAGGTCTCTGCAGTCGTTTGCATCTCATCCGGGCGAGTCATATGCCAATGTGATGGAGCCTCAGACGACGACAATGTTCGTACCAGCGATGTGCCATTTGCGATCATCGCTGAACGTTCAGTCCAGACCTCACAGGCAGACTGCGCGATGCGTTCGAACACCAGCCACACTACGCCGCCACAACATTGACCCAGGCTTGCACCAAGTGACAGCTTGACGAGGCTTGGCCCAGACGGTTGCAGCAGCATGGCGCGCGCATGCGCCATCGCTTCCCATTCCAGATGCCCGCCGCCAATCGTGTCGACGGTCCGCGTCATGCTCACCAGCATGTTGGCGCCCGCCTCGCGCGGCACCGAGCCGCGCGTCTGCGCGACGGTCACAAGCACGAGGTCTTCGTGCGCGAGCAGCTCAGGTAACGTCTGCCAGCAATTCATGGCAGCACACCGTAGGTTGGGGTGAGCGCAGCGATGCCCAACGCCCAACGTTGATCAAATTCCTCACCCGTTGCTGGACCGATGTTGGGCATCGCTGCGCTCACCCCAACCTACCCGTAGCAGTGTTTTCGGACATATCCCCTATCGCACGCAAAATTGCCTCTGCCGTGGCCGGAGCCTGCAGCGGTGCGACGCTGCCGCGTGCGGCCGAGCAGGCATCGCGTAGCGCGAAGAAGACGCTGAAGGCGAGCATGAGTGGTGGCTCGCCGACGGCCTTGGATTTGTGGATAGTCTCTTCGACATTGGCGTTGTCGAACAGGCGTACGTTCATTACCGGCGGGCAGTCGCTCGCGGCGGGAATCTTGTAGGTAGAAGGCGCATGCGTCATGTTACGGCCGAGCTGTGCGCCCTCGGGGCGGAACCATAGCTCTTCCGTCGTCAGCCAGCCCATGCCCTGGATGAAGCCCCCTTCGATCTGGCCAATGTCGATGGCCGGGTTCAGCGACTTGCCAACGTCATGCAGGATGTCGACGCGCAATACCTTCGACTCGCCGGTGAGCGTGTCGATCGCCACTTCGCTGCAGGATGCGCCATAGGCGTAGTAGAAAAAGGGTTTGCCCTGCAGGGTTTCCTTGTTCCAGTGAATTTTTGGCGTCGAGTAGAAGCCCGAGTCCCACAATTGCACGCGTGCGCGATAAGCCTCGATGACCAGCTCGGCGAAGGACACGCGGACGCTGCCGCTGTGCACGCAGTCATCGGCGAAGACCACGCTGTCGGCGGGCACACCATGACGCTGTGCGAAGAGTGCAGTGAGGCGCTGCTTGATCTTGATCGCGGCTGCCTGTGCGGCCTTGCCGTTGAGATCGGCGCCGCTCGATGCCGCCGTGGCCGAGGTGTTGGGGACGCGGCTGGTGTCCGTGCTCGACAGGCGTACGGTGCCAATCGACAGGCCCAGCTCATGCGCTACGACCTGCTGGATCTTGGTGTACAGACCCTGGCCCATCTCCGTGCCGCCATGCGACACCAGCACCGTGCCATCTGAATAGACATGCACAACGGCACCGGCCTGGTTGTAGAGCGTGGCATTGAAGGAGATGCCGAACTTGAGTGGTGTGAGCGCGATGCCGCGCTTGATGACCGGACTCGTCTTGTTGAAAGCGATGATGGCGGCGCGGCGCGTGGCGTAGTCGCTGCTCGCGGCCAGCTCTTCGATCATTGCCGGGGCGACGTTGTCTTCGACCTTGGCGCCGTAGGGCGTCATCACGCGCATGTCACCGGCAGAATCGCCGTAGAGATTCAGGCAGCGCACATCCAGCGGGTCGCGTCCGAGGTGTCGTGCGATGTCGTCGATGATGTACTCGATGGCGAACATGCCCTGCGGGCCGCCGAAGCCACGGAAGGCCGTATTCGACACGGTATGCGTTTTGCATCGCAGGCTGCGCACGGCCACGGCGTCGAGGTAGTAGCAGTTGTCGATGTGGCACAAGGCGCGGTCATTCACCGGGCCGGAGAGGTCCGCGGAGAAGCCGCAGCGTGACGCCATCTGCAGACGCAGACCGAGGATGCGGCCCTCCTGGTCGAAACCGGCCTCCCATTCGAAATCGAAATCGTGGCGCTTGCCGGTGAAGGTCATGTCGTCGTCGCGGTCCAGGCGCAGCTTCACCGGACGGCCGGTCTTCCACACGCCTAGTGCCGCGGCACAGGCAATCTGTGCCGATTGCGACTCCTTGCCGCCGAAACCGCCGCCCATGCGCCGGCATTCCACGCTCACCTGGTGACTGTGCCAGCCCAGCATGTGCGCGACCATATGCTGCATCTCGGTCGGGTGCTGCGTGGAGCTGTGCACGTGCATCGTGTCCTGATCACGCGGCAGTGCATAGGCGATCTGGCCTTCTAGGTAGAAGTGTTCCTGTCCGCCATGACGCGCATGGCCCTTGAGACGCAGTGGCGCAGCCGCCAGCGCGGCCTCGGCATCGCCCTTGTGCATATCGACCGGTGGCAGCACCCAGGATTCGGCGGCGACTGCCTCGGCCGTCGTCAGCAGTGCGGGCAATGCTTCGTATTCGATCTTCGCGAGACGTGCCGCGCGACGCGCCGCATCGTGCGACTCGGCGAATACGATGAAAATTGGCTGACCGTAGAACTGCACGAGGCCATCAGCGAGGATGGGATCGTCGTGAATGATGGGGCCACAATCGTTGAGACCGGGAATGTCCTGCGCGGTGAGCACACTCACCACGCCGGCCGCCATGCGAACGGCATCAAGATTCAGCGACAGGATGCGGCCATGCGCGCAGGTCGACATGCCGAAGGCCGCGTGCAAGGTGCCCTGCATCTCGAGCAGGTCGTCGATGTAACTGGCCGCGCCGCTGACGTGCAACGCGGCGCTCTCGTGCGTGATGGAGAGGCCAACGGCCTTCTCCTGCGGCGCAGAGATTTTGGGTTCGACGGCGTTCATGCGGTCACCTCCGCAGTGACGTCATGAACGCGCAGTACGTCGCTGCTGGAGTAATCGAGCCACAGGCGCCACAAGAGGTTCTGCGCGACCTGCATGCGGTAAGCCGCCGAGGCACGCATGTCAGCGAGCGGCTGGTACTCGCTGGCGAGCGCGCGCATCGCGTCGCAGATGCTCTCGTCGGAAAGTATGCGTCCGGTTAGCGCGGCCTCGGCCGCCGCGGCACGTTTGGGTGTAGCCGCCATGCCGCCGAAAGCGATGCGTGCCGTCGTTACGGTGCCGGCAACGTCGAGCGTGAGCGCGAAGGCTGCGCAGACAGCGGAGATATCCTGGTCGCGACGCTTGGAAATTTTCCAGGTGCGGAACATCGCCTTTGGATCGCGACACGGCACGCGCAGCGCACGCACGAATTCGCCTTGCTCCATGGCGCTTTTCTGATAGCCGAGGTACAGATCTTCGAGCGGCATTTCACGGATGCGCTCACCCTTCTGCAAGACCACCTGCGTGCCGAGCACGATCAGCGCTGGCATGCTGTCGCCAATCGGTGAGCCGTTGGCAACGTTGCCGCCCAGCGTACCGGCATTGCGGATCGGCACCGAAGCGAAGCGCTCGGCCAGCTCGGTCCATTGTGGTTCGTCGGCAGTCAGCGCGGCGAAGGCATCGGTGAGCGATACGCCTGCGCCGATCTCGATCCATTCGTCATTGGTCGTGATCTGTGCAAAGTCGCTGGCCGCACCGACATATATGATGTCACCGAGTTCGCGCAATTGCTTGGTGACCCACAGGCCGATGTCGGTCGAGCCCGCAAGTATCCGGGCAGCGGGGCGTGCGCTATAGATTTCTGCCAGTTCGCTGGTCGAGCGCGGCGCGAAGAATGTCTGGCTATTGACTGAATTCCCATCGGCATATTCGAGTGCGGGTAATGCAGCCAGCTCGTCGAGCGCGGTGCGCACGGGTGCGCGCGACATCTTCACGCAGGGCTTCTGCCAGGCTGCCTGTGCCGCATCGATGATGGGCCGGTAGCCGGTGCAGCGGCACAGGTTGCCGGAGAGTGTGTCGGTGATTTGCTCACGTGTCGGTGCTGCATCGCGTTTCTCGTACTTGTTTTCGTAATGAGCCCACAGCGACATGATGAAGCCGGGCGTGCAGAAGCCGCATTGCGAGCCGTGACATTCGACCATTGCCTGCTGCACGGGATGCAATGTGCCGTTGGGCTGTTTGACGTCTTCGACGCTGAACAGCGCCTTGCCATCGAGTGTAGGGATGAGCTGGATGCAGCTATTCACGGCTTCGAGGCGCAGGCCACCGGGCGCATCATCGTCGCGGCTGCCGAGCACCACGGTGCACGCGCCGCAATCGCCTTCGCCACAGCCTTCCTTGGTGCCCGTACAGTGCTGATCTTCGCGCAGCCATTGCAGCACCGTGCGCTGCGGCGAGACGCCGGAGACCTCAACGATCTTGCCTCGATGCCAGAAGCGGATTGCTCGCTGCGTCATGCCCTGTCGTGCCTTTCAATACGGTTGCTGATCGCAAGGGATCGTTGATTCAGGCTAGCACGCGTTGTGCCGGTTTATCGTTTGCGCAGGCGATAGCGCTGATCTGCCAAGGCCAATATCGAACCAGCATCGAACCTCGGCGGGCAGTGCAATCAATCGCCCGCGATCCGCCAGAACTGGTGGTGCGGCACGGCGGCTTCATCTTCGAGCAGCGGACCGAACACCTGGACCTCACGCTGGCCGCGTATGAACACTTCGCGGCACGGCAGGGACAAGGTCGGGTTTTCGGGGTCGTCGCCAGTCAGCGTCAGCAAGCGCTGCTCCGACAGGCCATACACGACGCGGCCGATGCCACACCAGTAGATCGCGCCGGCGCACATGGCACAGGGCTCGGCACTGGTATAGATCGTGCAGCCAGCGAGTAGTTCGGCCGGGATGATGCGCGCGGCTTGCGCGGCGGCGAGGCGTTCGGCATGACAGGTAGGGTCGCCGGTGGGCGGCTTCGAGTCGTTGAAGCACTCCACCCACACTTCGCCCGTCCTGTCGGCTACCAGCGCTGCGAAGGGATGGCGCTTGCGCGAGCGACTTTCGGCAGACAGGGCAATCGCTTGCCGCAGCAACTGCATGTCCAGCTCGGTCAGTGCTTCCGTGCTCATACGATTTCCTCGTGTCATTGTCGTGACTGCCCGCATTCAGTGCATGGCGCACATATAAGTCTCATAATTCACTGGCGATGGTATCCCTTTCGCGAGGGGGCTACAGTGGTTGCCATCAGTCCTTGCTGATCCCGAATGGTGCCGCGAAACAATGGAGGGCGCCATCCGGTGAAAATTGTTTGCCATTATCGTTTGCCACCATCGTTCGACCTCTGCGTCGGGCGCTACACAGGAGAGTCGGGATGCCATCATTCTTGCATGCGTCGCTGGTCAAAGCGCAGGTCAAAGTAATCCGCCTTGCCGCGAGCGCGGCTGTACTGTCTGCCCTGGCTGTCGGCGCAAGCGCTGCTGAACCGGTCAAGGCGGCCTTCGTCTATATCGGCCCCACCGGTGACCATGGCTGGACGTATGCGCACGATGTCGGTCGCAAGAAGGCCGAGGAAGAACTGGGCGGCAAGGTCAAGACGACGTTCGTGGAAAATGTGCCGGAAACTGCCGATGCGGAGCGCGTGATCCGCGACCTCGCCGCCAAAGGCAACAAGGCCATCTTCGCAACGTCGTTTGGCTACATGAATGCCATGGAGAAGGTGGCGAAGAGCTTCCCCAAGGTCGCCTTCATGCATGCTACCGGCTACAAGACGGCGAAGAATTTCGGCACATATGACGTTCGCACATACGAAGGCGCCTATATGCTGGGTGTCGTAGCAGGCAAGATGAGCAAGAGCGGCAAGCTCGGCGTGGTCGGCTCCTTTCCGATTCCCGAAGTGATCCGTAACATCGACGCATTCACCATCGGCGCGCGCAGCATCAATCCGAAAGCTACGACCAAGGTGATATGGGTGAGCACCTGGTTCGACCCGGGCAAGGAGCGTGAAGCCGCACTGACCTTGATCTCCCAGGGCGCCGATGTACTGATGCAGAACACCGACTCGCCCGCTGTCGTGCAAGCCGCTGAAGAGAAGGGTGTCTATGCCTTCGGCTGGGATTCGGACATGACCAAGTTCGGCGCCAAAGCGCAGCTTGCCGCCTCGGTGCTGCACTGGGATGTGATCTATAAACCGCAACTCGAAGCGGTCGCTGCCGGTACCTGGAAACCCTCGCAGATCTGGGCGGGCGTCAAGGACGGTGCCGTGAATATCGAGAACTTCGGTACTTCGACGCCGGCTGACGTGAAGAAGCTTGCCGAAGAGCGCCGCGATGCGATCAAGGCCGGCAAGCTGCATCCTTTCACTGGACCGCTGAAAGACAATACAGGCAAGGAAATTGTGGCTGCGGGCAAGACGGCAACCGATGCAGAGCTTGGTAAATGGAATGTCTATGTCGAAGGCGTAGAGGGCACCATTCCCAAATGAACGCGCCATGAAGCGGGCTGCGCACGCTTCCAGCGTTGTTGGCTCGCTCGCCGTGCCTGAGCACTGCTCTGCGCGAGCCGCCTAGCTGGAAGCGCGCTCGCTCCGCTCCCTGACGCGTTCTCCCTGTGAATGGGTTTTCTCAAGCAAAATGTCACTCCTGCTACGCAGGCGTGACATTTGCATTTCAGGAGATCGATCATCATGGACGTTCTGCAACGCGCATTGAGCTGCCCCAAGGCCGAATTGCATGTGCACATCGAAGGCACGCTGGAACCTGAGCTGGCTTTCGCATTGGCACAGCGCAACAACATCGACTTTCCGCACGCGAGCATCGAAGATTTGCGTGCCGCCTATGACTTCAGCGATCTGCAATCCTTTCTCGATCTTTACTACGCTTGCGCCGATGTACTGCGCACCGAGGCCGATTTCAGCGATCTCATGCTCGCCTACCTGCGCCGTGCGCGTGAAGACAATGTCATTCATGCGGAAATTTTCTTCGATCCGCAGACGCACACCGCCAGAGGCGTTGCATTCGAGACCGTATTGAATGGGCTGGAAGCGGGCGCTGCGATAGCGCAGGCCGAATGGGGCATGAGTACGCGCCTGATCCTGTGCTTCCTGCGGCATCTGCCGGAAGAGGATGCGTTTGCGACGCTCGATGCGACGCTGCCCTTCATCGACCGCGTTCATGGCTTCGGCCTGGACTCTTCGGAGAAAGGCCATCCGCCGTCGAAGTTCGAGCGCGTGTTCGCACGCTGCCGCGAACTGGGCAAGAAAGTGGTCGCACATGCCGGCGAAGAGGGGCCGCCCGCATATATCGTCGAAGCGCTCGACGTGCTGAAAGTAAGCCGCATCGACCATGGTGTGCGCGCCATCGAAGACGCGGCATTGACGCAACGGCTTGCGCATGACCAGATCGCGCTGACGGTCTGTCCGCTGTCGAATGTGCGTTTGTGCGTTTTCAAGGATATGCGCCAGCACAGTCTGCCAGCGATGCTTGCCGCGGGACTGCGTGTGACGCTCAACAGCGATGATCCTGCGTATTTCGGCGGCTACCTTGGCGATAACATCCGCGCCGTGCAGGCCGCTTTTGATCTCGATGCGGAGACGTGGTGCCTGCTGTTCCGCAATAGTTTCGATGCGGCCTTTGTCGACGACGAGAAAAAGGCGTTGTGGCTATCGCGAGTCGATGCGCATATGCAGCCGTAGGCCGCGAGCATCGCGAAAAGTACCTGCTGCGTCAGAAGTTGTAGCGCAGCTGCAGCGCCACGGTTATGGGGTCCTTGGTGTAGCGCGGGATCACGATGACGGCCACTTCGACCGGTTTCCATGCCACGACCAATTCCGGCAACACGAGCGCTTTGAGGCCGCCTTTATAGCCGCTAACGGCACCGGTTACCGCTCCGATACGCAACGCGTGATCATCGCTGCCTACCAAACGCCATTGCCATTCATAGCCCGCATAGACAGACCATCGGCGTATGCTGTTGTAATAGGAGCCAAGTGTCCACCCGCCCGCTACGCGAAGGCCGATACCGGTGTTATGCGGATTCAGATCGTCGCGGTTGTTTGAGTGCCATGACTCGAAACCTGTTGCGATTGCCGGGCCGAGTTCGACCGAGGCGTGAGCGTTCATGCTCAGCAGACTTGCAACGAGTATGAGCAAGGCAATTGCCTTTGTCATGATGTGTCCCCCGAAGGTTGATCATCGCGCGGTGCTGCCACGCATGAGTCAATTTACGGAGGTCAATTCTGGAACTTCAGAATTTTCTTGCTCATCATCAAGAATGCAGAAAAGCCGCCGCTACAGAAGTAGCGCCGGCTTTTTTCTTACGCTGACCGGGTCTGCGGCCAATGGGCCGCAAGCCACATTGCAGGCGGCTGGCTGCCTGGAAATGTATCTCGGCCTTCATCATCGGGGTTGTCGCCTTGGTCCCCGTGCCTGGCAGGTTGCCGAATTGTTGCGCCAGCATTCATAGCCAACGCCTATCAGCGGGCAGCAGCGCCATCCCATCCGCTGGGTTCAGCAGGAAAAAAAGGAATTACATACTTGACTTGCAGAGCGCAAATCACGTTTGGAAATGCGATTTCTGCCAAAAGACAGTCATTCCCGCGAAAGCGGGAATCCACTTCTACGTGAGGTCTGTGCACGCGAGTGGATTCCCGCTTTCGCGGGAATGACGAGAATTGGGGCGCTGCAAGTCAAGTATGTAATCCCCAAAAAAAGCCCTGCGGGACAATGCCCGACAGGGCCGTTTTCACTCTTCGCGCAGCAGATCAGAAGTGACTCAGAAGTGATATTCGGCGCGAATCATTGAAGTGTTGGCGAGTGCCCCCGGGCCAGCCGGACCCTTGTGGCTGTTGCCGAACTTGTTGTGCCAGTACTGATACTCGTAACCAATTTTCAAAGTGTTCTTGGGCAGACCTGTGATTGGCGCCACGTCGTACATGATCTGTGCGTCGAAATTGGTTTCAGGCGCGGTACCTCCACCAAACTCGTTCTTCCCCTTGGCCGAGATGAAGTTGAAAAATCCCTCAAACGACAGGGCCACCGGACCTATGCTGAACGGGATCCCCCAGGCTGCTGTCAGCATCGGGTGCGGGTCATAGGAATAGCGCCGAGTCTGGATGCCCGAGAACTTGTTGTACGGGGAATTGCTTTCCCAGAGTTCGAGCACGCTGACGCTCAGGAAGCCCGGCACCTTGAACATGATGGTCGGGCCCGCGACAACCATGCGCTTCTTGGAATTGTAGCCAGCGTCATTCTTGCTGTTGGCATCGAAGCCGGCCGTGAAACCAAAACCGCTAAACGGCCCCCAGCCCAGATCCTTACCGGCGACCTTCCCGAAATCCAGCGTGTTGCGATAGACCATGTAAATTTCCTGTGCGCCCGACGAACTATTCGGTGCCGAAGGGTCTTTGCTGTCGGAAAACAGCAAATCAACATTCAGGAAGTTGGTGCCGTATTTGTAGCCGCTCACATGGGATAGATTGATGATGTCCTTGGAGATGTCGGTCGCGCCGAAGGGCTCCGCGAACTTGGTGCCATAGCGATAGCCGATATAGGTATCGCTCCACTCGGCCGCTTGCACACCTGCAGAAACAAGCAGCATTGCACCGATAACCGCGCTGATGCAGGACTTCTTGAACGTTCTCATCTTCATACCTCCGCATTGAATCAATTGAACTTGGCGTCGGGCCAACGGGCCCGCGTTGCCGGACGCGGGGTCATGGCCCGTTCCGAATGCAAGTTGATTCTATGGAGGTCTTCAGCCCCTCCGACGCATGAAGGGCATATGCAAAACCGCATGTACCCCGGTGGTGCAATATGGCCGGAAGAACATGCACAAGGATCGCGCAAACGGCGTTTCAGGTCTTCGTCACCCAAGCCCCCGCCGGGGGAGCCCACAGGTTGCGAAGGCAATGCTTATTGCATAAGTCCCAAACTGCAGCAGAATTCTGCGCCAGTCTGGTGCAGGCCTACGCCGCGCCATCAATTTACGGTATACAAGTTTGTATATATGTTTTGTTGCAGATCTGCAACAAGGCGGAGAGGTTTGGCGGAATCACCGGTCGAGGACAAGACGCCCACCCGTGCAGCGTGAAACGCAGGGCAGCAATATCTTTCCGCTGGCGCGCTCGGCGTCGGACAGATAGGCGTCGTGGTGCTCCGGCACGCCTTCGAGCACGCCGGTCTCGCAGGCGCCGCACACGCCCTGCTCACACGAGGTGGGGATGTCTATGCCGTGCTGACGCGCAATAACGATGATCGGCACGCCCGATGGCACCAGTGCCTCCACCGCACTGCGCGCAAACACCACGTGAAAGCTGCCAGCCGCGCCCTGTGTCTCCAGCGGGACGGTCGGTACCTCCGCGCCGAAGCGCTCGCTGCGCAGTCGCTCTGGCGGGACGCCGGCACGGAGCAGGGCAGTTTCCACGCTGCTCATGAACCCGGATGGCCCGCAGGTGTAAAACGTCGTTCGCTCGTCGTCGGCATGTGGCGTCACAATCTCGTGCAGGGCCGCCGCGGTTGCCGCCGAATCCAGGCCCGCATGTAGCAAGGCGCGGCCTGTCAATCGGTCGGCGAATGCGGCGCACTTCAGGTCACGCGTGAAGTAATGCATTTCGCATGCATCATCGCCCAAGGCATTAGACATGGCGTACAAGGGTGTGATGCCGATGCCGCCAGCGATTAGGACGTGGCGTCGCGCCGCGGTGTCGGGCTCGAACAGATTCTGTGGTGGCGAGATGCGCAACCGGTCGCCTGGCGCCAGCTGATGCACCGCACGAGAACCACCGCGCGATTGCGATTCGAGCTTTACGGCGATGCGATAGCACGCGTTCTCGCCACGATGATTGCAGAGCGAATAAGCGCGCTTGAGTTGCCCCGGCAGACTCAACTGCACATGCGCTCCTGGCGTCCATGCCGGCAGGCTGCCTGATGCTGCAACCAGCTCGTAGCTGCGAATGCTCTCAGCCTCGATGCGAACGCTCCTTACGAGTACATCCAGATATACGCCAGCGTCATGAGTGAACCGCGACAGGGGCGACGTGTTCATACGGCCTCCGCGCGGGCAATAAGTTTCTTGACGGCAAGTCGTGCCTGATGCGCCAGCTCGGCCATATCGAAGTCGGGGAGCGCACCATCGGCGACAACACGACGACCGCCGACCAGAAGCGCGCGCAGATGCGCCGAGCCAGCACTGGCGACGGGGCCGATTGCTGGATCGTGCAGGCCGAAGTAGCGCGGGTTGCGCGTCAGGTCGTAGATGGCGATGTCTGCCACCTGCCCCACTTCCAGCGTGCCGATGTCGGGCAGGCCGAGGACTGCAGCGCCGCCGGCGGTGCCCCAGCGCACCACGTCTTCGACCGTGGCGGCTTCATTTGCCAAATTCGCACCGGCTTCGCCGACGCCGCCACGGAATTTCGCTTGCGCCGCCTCGCCGCCCTTGGCGCGTTGCAGTAGCCATGCGGCGTGGACTTCCGAAATCATATCGGCCGCTTCGTTCGAGGCGGCGCCATCTACGCCAATCGAAATCGGCACGCCTGCGGCCTCCAGTGCGCGTATCGGTGCGATGCCACTACCGAGGCGCCCGTTGCTCTGCGGGCAGTGCGCGATGCCCGTGCGCGTTGCACCGAGCAGTGCGATCTCGTCGGCATCGAGCTTTACCAGGTGAGCAAACCACACGTCATTGCCGAGCCAATCCACTGACTCGCAGAAGTGCACCGGGCTCATGCCGTGCGTGCCGTGCACGCTGTCCTGGTAGGCTACCGTTTCCGACAAGTGCGAATGCAGGCGCAAGCCAAGACGACGCGCCACGGCTGCGCACTCGCGCAGCTCTTCGGGCCGCATCGAGTGCGGTGGTGTCGTCGGCGCCATCACCACGCGGCGCATCGCGGTGGGCGAGCTGTCGTGATAGCGCGTGGCGAGGCGCTCCATGTCGGCCATGTAGGCCTCCATCGTCTCAGGCCGCAGGGCTTGCGGCAGCTCCGCTTCGAGCTGGCGTGTGATCGTCGCGCCACCACGGCACAACACGAAACGCAGTCCTAGCGTTTCGGCTTCTTCAAAAAGGATCGCCGAAGAATCGAAATCCTGGCCGGGGTAGTAGAGGTAGTTGTGATCGGCGACCGTTGCGCAACCGGACAGCGCGAGTTCCACCAGGCCGATGCGCGCTGCGAGGCGGAAAGAGTCGGCATCGAAGGCGCCACGGAAACGGTAGGGCGTGGCGGCAAGCCAGGGCGTCAGCGTCGCGTTGATGCCCCGCGGCTCGCCTTTGAGGAGCGCCTGGAACAGGTGGTGATGCGTATTGATCCAGGCGGGATAGATGACGCAGTCGGTGGCGTCGATTGCCTGTTCGCCGGCCTTTGCCTCAAGCGCGCCGATGGCGGCGATCTTGCCGTCAGTGACGCGAATGTCGGGGCCGGTGTGGCGCGCGTTTTCGCCGGGCAGGCCGGTGAGAATGGCAATGGCATTTTTGATGAGTAGGGATGTCATGGTTGAGGTCTTCTGACGATTTGTCTCGATTGTGAGCTTTCCCCCTCTCCCGGCCCTGACGGGCCGCCCTCTCCCTCAGGGCGAGGGAACGGCTACGTGCGGGGCGATGATGTTCCCTCTCCCAGGCATGGGAGAGGGTGGCCGAAGGCCGGAAGAGGGAGCGATGGTTCAATAGTGTGGCGCTGTGGAATGGGACTTAACTCATCTCGCTCTCATGCCAATGCGACAGCGATATCTTCGCCAGCCATGCCATCAACGAGAACAGCAATATCCCCGTAATCGAGATCAGCACCAGCGCCGCAAACAGGCGCGGGATGTTGATCTGAAAGCCTGCCTGCAGAATCTCGTACGCCAGCCCGGCACCCGTGCCCCCCGTTCCTGCCACGAACTCAGCCACCACAGCGCCGATCAGCGCCAGCCCGCTCGAGATGCGCAGACCGCCGAAGAAGTATGGCAATGCACTTGGAATACGCAGGCGAACGAGTGTCTGCCAGCGCGTTGCGCCATTCAGGCGGAACAGGTTGAGCAGGCCCGGATTCACGCTGCGCAAGCCGAGGACGGTGTTCGAGATGATGGGAAACAGCGCCACCAGCGTCGCGCATACCACCAACGCAACCGTCGGGTTCTTCACCCAGATGATGATCAGTGGCGCAATCGCCACCACCGGTGTGACCTGCAGCAGGATCGCGTAGGGGAACAGGCTGGACTCGATCAACTTGCTTTGCACAAAGAGAAAGGCCGCAATGACACCGAGCACTGCTGCCACGAAGAAGGCGAGGAAGGTGATCTTGAGCGTGACACCCAACGCGCGCAGCAGGCCTGGGCCATCGGTCCACAGCGTGGCGATGATGTCAGTGGGTTTCGGTACGAGGTAGATCGGTACTTTCCAGGCGATACACAAAACTTGCCAGATTGTCAGCAGCAAGGCGCCGACGATCAGCGGGGCGACGATCTTCACCACCGCGGGGTTTTGCAGGAGAGGGGTTTTCATGATTGCCTCGAAATGCTTAATGAGTTTTCAAAACTGGACAGTGCTTCCAAGCCCGTCATTCCCGCGAAAGCGGGAATCCACTTCTACGTGATAAGTGAGCTTGTGCCATCCAGGTGGATTCCCGCTTTCGCGGAAATGACAAACTTGTTGTCGCATCTGCTAATGCCCCACATCGCCACCGCTTGCACTCAACAAACGTGCAGATAGATCGCGGCAGTGATGGGCGAAGCCATCGGACAAGCGGAATTCATCGTCGCGCACGGACTCCGGAATCGCCACATCGGCGACGATGCGGCCGGGTCGTGCAGCCATCATCACCACGCGGCTCGACAGGTACACGGCTTCATAAATGCTGTGGGTGACGAACACGACGGTGAGTTTTTGCAGACGTTCAGCCCACAGCGAACGCAGATCAGCATCAAGCTTGTTGCGCGTGAATTCATCCAGCGCGCCGAAGGGTTCGTCCATCAGCAGCACGTCCGGTTCGGTGACCAGAGCGCGAGCGATGGACGCGCGCATCTGCATGCCGCCGGAGAGCTCGCGCGGGTAGGCCTTGCCGAATGCGGCGAGACCGACGGGTTCAAGCGCTTTCGCCACGCGCGCATCCGCTTCCGCGCGCGGCACACCGGCGAGGTCCAGTGGCAGGCGCACGTTCGTCGCTACATTGGCCCAGGGCATCAACGTGGCTTCCTGGAAAACCATCGCGATTTTCAGGCCGCTTTTCGCGGGTGCATCCGTGCCGAGCCAGCGCAGGTGTCCATGCGAGGGCGATTCCAGACCGGCATACATTTTCAGCAAGGTGCTCTTGCCGCAACCGGAGGGGCCGAGCAGGGAGACGAAGTCGCCACGCTGGATGCGCAGCCGCACTTCGTCGAGCGCACGCGTGCCGTTGCCATAGGTCTTTTCGACGCGATTGGCGAAGAGCACGGTGTCGGTGTCGGGTGCGAGATGGCCGGTGCTTTCGTCCGGCTCAACTTCGCTGTATTTCATCAGCATATCGTTTTCCTCTTGTTCGTTATCGCTCGCGAGCCGTGTCATGGTCAGGCGGCTTTGCCGATGTCCATGGAGGCCGCGAGTTTCTGGCGGATGTATTCACCGGCCAGTACGGGTTGGTAGCGGGGCGGCTCGTCGGCGCGCAGGCAACTGGGCAAGCAACTTACTTCGCTGTTGTCATCGGGTCCGGTGAAAGCGACCATGGACAGGCGTCGTGTCGAACCCGTGAGATGACGCGGCGGGTTGATTACGCGATGCAGCGTGGAGCGCCAGCGGTCATTCGTCCAGCGCGCCATGAGGTCGCCCGAATTGATGACGAAGCTGTCGGCAACGGGTGGCACGTCATGCCATTGCCCCGCGAGATCGCAGATCTGCAGACCGCCTTGCGCCGGGTCTTGTCGCAGGATGGTCAGGCCGCCGTAGTCATGATGTGCGCCGTAGCGCAGCTGACCAGCGGCGGGCGGCTCTATCTGATCGGGATAATTGACGAAACGCAGGGTCAGCGAAGGTGTGCTGAAGCTTGCATCGAAGTGATCCTCAGGCAGGTCGAGTGCCAGCGCCGACATGCGCATCAGCTGGCCGCATAGCGCGTGCATGGCGTCGAACCAGGCATTCACGCTCGGGGCCAAGCCGGCGGGCTGCGTGGGCCAGATATTCGGCTTGCCCTGGCCGGCTCGCTCGCGTTGCAGCGAACCGAATACCAGCGCTTCGCACAGGTCGGGCGGCGTTTCGCCGGCCAATGTGGCGGCCACGCTTTCGATGCCAAGCGGCAGGTAGCCGCGGCCCTTGGCGGCTTCCGGCGGCATGTGCGCGAGCTTCTCGGCAAAGGGGTGTGCGAAGAAACCGCTGGCCTGCGCGTACATGTCGTTGGCCAGCGCCTCGGGTACCCCATGGCCCGTGACCGCGGCAAAGCCCACGCTTTCAAACGCGTCGCCAAATTGCCGTGCCACAGCCGCCTTGTCTGCCGCATCGCCATGCAGGAAGCGTGTCATGTCGATGACGGGCACCGTTGTCAGCGCAGTCATGTCCGCAGTCATCTCCGCAGCCATCTCATTTCCCTCCGCTCTTTGCGCTCACGAAGTCCAGCGTGTAGGCGGACTTGTAGTCGAGCTTGGCCGGGTATACACCGGCAGCTGCCATGGTCGTGAAGAACTCCTTCCAGCGCGCGTCGCTCATCGCGCCGAGGCCGCCCTTCTTCGCGTCGCCGCTGTCGACCAGGCCCATGTCACGCATCTGCTTCATCTTGAAGTGGTACAGCGGCTCGCCGTGCTGCGGGTTCGCAACCAATGTCGCTGTCATGGCCGGTGTGTAGTCGCCGTTGATGCACTGCTCCCAACCCTGACGGCTGGCATCGATGAACGCGGCGACAACTGCCTTGCGCTTCTCCAGCACACTGTTCATGCCAAACACGGTGGTCGCATAATTCTGGTAACCGTAGTCCGCCAGCAGGATGGAAACCGGGGGCTTGGGCAGCTCCTTGCCGAGCAGCATCGCGTCTTCGGTGATGTAGCCCTGCTGCACGGCCTGTGGATTGTTGAGGAAGGGCGCGGCGGAGTACGTGTAAGGACGCAGCTGACTGTCCGAGAAACCGTGCTTCTGCTTGAGGAATTGCCAGAATTCGGCCTGCGAGAACTTCGCCACCATGATGGGCCGGCCCTTCAGATCTGCCAGTGTCTTCACCCCCTGGTCGGCATGCGCGACGAGCGTCTGCGGATCCTTCTGCAGATAGGCCGCGATGGTCTTGGCAGGGATGTTCCGATTGACCATGTTGAGCGTCGTGAAGCTCGAGCCCATTGCCAGGTCCAGCTCGCCGGCCGCGACGATCAGCGGAATATTGCGGTCAGGGCCGCCGGGGATGATGTCCACGTCGAGACCTGCCTTGTCATACAAGCCCGTGGCCTTGGCCTGGTAGAAGCCACACATCTCGGCCTGCGGTAGCCAGTTGAGCCCGAAGCGGATCTTCTCCGCCGCCTCTGCAGACAAGGAGAGCGCACTCAGCAGAGCGGCGGTGGCAAGCGTGCTAGCGATGGTCGATCTGCGCATGGTGAATCTCCGGTGCGTTGAGGAACAGTGAAGGTCATGAGCCACGATGTATTTCCCGATGTATTTCCTCTTCGCCGTGGGCGTGCAGCAGGTCCATGAGCTGCTTGCGGATCATCAGGCCGGGTTTGTCGGACGGCATGTGGAACTCGACGCGACGGCGCGTATCGACGCAGGCATCCGGGTCGGTGGCTTCGAGGATGTCGCGGTCTTCGGCCGTAATGGCCGCGTCCCAGTCGATCAGCGCCTGCGTGCTCACCGATTCTTCGCTGTCGTTGCGATACAACCATTGCACCAAGATCATGCGTTCGTCATCGATCGGCGTGGCGCAGTTGTAGATGATGTGATCGATACCGCTGGCCGGGTACTTGCAGCCGAAGCGGCGGCAGAAGGGCAGGTAGTAGCGGTTGATGAGGTGACGCTCGGTGATCGCATCCGTGGTGCCGGTGATCTTGAAGCTGGCTTCGGGGTTGCGGATCGGTACGCGCGTCTCCGCTTCGAAACCGTAGTCGGTATCGCGGAACTCGTAAGGCGCGGGTGTCGGCTGGTCGAGGATGCCGAAGTTGGCTTTATGCACGAAGCTGAAGTGCGAGTTGTCGAAGGAGTTCTCCATCATGCGCAGCGGACTGGTTTTCCATTCCTCGTAGAACTGGAAGATGCGTCGGTAGCCAGGTGCGCCGTCCTCGGGGAAATGCGGAATGTCGCGCAGCGGGTCTTCCAGCGCGACCCACACGTAGCCGTATTTTTCCTGGCAGTGGAAAGCATCGACCTTCGCACCTGCAGGAATCGCGCTGCCCGGGCTTTGTGGAATCTTCACGCAGGCGCCTGAGCAGTCGTAAGTCCAGCCGTGGTAACCGCAGACGATGTTGTCGCCTTCGACGAAGCCTTTCGACAGTTGGGCTGTGCGATGGCAGCAGCGGTCGCGCAGCGCCGCCGGCGTGCCGTCTGCCTTCTTCCAAAGCACGATCTTTTCACCGAGCAGGGTGAAAGGCTTGGGGCCGTCGTCGAGTGATGTCATTGGCATCAGTGCGTACCAGAAGCGACGCAGGACGGGTTGTTTTGTGACGAGCATTTTCAATTTCCTCCTACTGCCAGCCGGCGCGCCAATCTGGTCGCCTTCGCTGGGTCGCCATGCTTTGCATGGCAGTTGTCTCGATAAATCAAATCCATTGGTACGCGCCCTCTCCCGGCCTCTGGCCACCCTCTCCCGCAAGCGGGCGAGGGGACAGCAACGTGATGGTCGCTGCCGTTCCCTCGCCCATGAAATGGGAGAGGGTGGCCATCAGGCCGGGAGAGGGTTCGTGGCAACCGCGCGAATCGGAATCACCGTCGTCGTAGCGCGATGCACTTCCTTCTCGCCATGCGCTTCAAGCAACGCCAACAATCTCTTTCGCATGATCAAGCCAGGCTGATCCGCCGCCATGTTCTGCTCGGCCCTTCGCCCCAGATCCACCGGCGCATCCGTATCCACCGTCTCGAGAATTTCCTTGTCTTCCGCAATCACGCGCGCATCCCAGTCGTTCAGCTCGGCCGCCGGGCAATCCGCTTCCATGTCGTTGCGATACAGCCATTGCAGTATCTGTATGTTGTCGTCATCGATCGGCGTGGCGCAGGTGACGATCAGGTGCTCCAGCCCGTTCGGATAGCTCAACCCCAGGCGACGGTTGAAAGGCAGATGCCACTGGTTGCGGAACTCGCGCTTGGTCGTCGCTTCGGTCGTGCCGGTGATGCGGTGTGAAGCCGGAGGGTTGTTGATGGTCAGATGCGTCTCGGCCTCGAAACCGTAGCCCGTCTCTGTGATGGCGAAGAACTCCGGCTTCTGCTGCGAGAACTGACCGAAGGTGCCCTTGTGCACGAAGGCGAAATGCGCGGCGTCGAAGGAGTTCTCCATCAGCCGCAGTGCGCCTGTGCGCCAGCTCACGTCGAACTGCTGGATGCAGCGGTAGTTGCCCTCGCTGTGTTCGGGAATGTCCATGATGGGCTGCAGTGGATCGTCGAGCGCCACCCACACGTAGCCGTATTTCTCCTGGCAGTGGAAGGCGGGCACGCGCGCGCCGGCAGGGATCGCCATGGCCGGCGCCTGCGGAATCCGCACGCAGCTGCCGGCGCAGTCATAGGTCCAGCCGTGATAACCGCAGACGATGTTGTCGCCTTCGACGAAGCCTTTGGAGAGCTTCGCCGTGCGATGACAGCAACGGTCGCGCAGGGCCGCCGGTGTGCCGTCGGATTTCTTCCAGAGCACGATCTTCTCACCGAGCAGCGTGAAGGGCTGTGGACCGCCGTCGAGCTTGCTCAGCGGCATGATTGCGTACCAGAAGCGACGCAGAACTTTTTGTTGTGTTACGAGCATGATGAAAATCCTCCATGCTTTGCCGGCAATTTCTTGCCATCAGCCGGCGCGCCAATATGGTCGCCTTCGCTGAATAAATCGTGCACATCCACTACATCGTCATTCCCGCGAAAGCGGGAATCCACCTGCATGGCACAAGCTCACTTATCACGCAGAAGTGGATTCCCGCTTTCGCGGGAATGACAGCGTAATGCTCAAGGCATGATCTTCAGGTCTTTCACGAACTGTGTCGTGTAAGCCTTTTTCCAGTCCGTATCCGCCTTCAGCAGACCCGCGCCAACCATGAACTTGTAGCTCTGCTCCCAGCGTGCATCCGTCATGACGCCGGCACCCAGTTTCGCCGCATCGCCGCCATCGAAGACGTGCAGTTCCTGCATGCGTTTAACACCGTAGGCAATCTGCTCGTCGTCCATCTTCGGGTTGTCCTTCTTGATCAGCTCATTGGCCGCGGCCGGATCGGCGAGGTAGCTCTTCCAGCCTTCGATGGACGCCTTCACGAAGCGCGCGACGAGATCCGGCTTTTCGCCAACCAGCTTCTGCGTGGTGACGATGGTCGTGCCATACGGCGGGTAGCCTTCGTCGGCGAACAGGAAGAAGTTAACCTTCATGCCGTTCTTCATTGCCTGGAACGGCTCTGAAGAAGGGTAGGCCTGCTGTGCCAGCGTCTTGTCGGCGAAGAACGGCTGCAGGTTGAACGTGTAGGGGCGGATCTGCGAATCGGTGAAACCGTACCTGGCCTTCACCCATGGTAACCACGTCGTGTGCGCGGTCGTGCCAGCGAGAATCGTGCGGCCCTTCAGCTCGGCAAGCGACTTGACATCGTCATGCGTCATGATCCCTTGCAGATCTTTCTGGAACGAGGTGCCGACCGTGACGACGGGCAGGCCCTTCTCTATGGAATTGAGCACCTGGAAGTCGTAGCCCATGATGAAGTCGGCTTGGCCGGCAGTGAGCAACTGCATGCCATTGACCTGTGGCCCGCCCATCTTGACTGTCACATCGAGGCCGTACTTCTTGTAGATACCCTTGGCGAGGGCCTGATAGAAGCCACCATGCTCGGCTTGGGCAAACCACGAGGTGAGGAAGATCACTTTGTCGTCGGCCGCCACGAGCGGTGACGCGAAAATGAGCGACGCCGTGGCGCAAGCGCCCAGCAGTCGGCGCATAGCATTGCTGAAGAAAGGTGTGAAGCTGCGAAGCATGTTGGTTCTCCGTTGAGAAGTTTGCAAGGCAAGCCTTGCAGGGAACCGGAACACGCTGGGGCCAGACTCGTTCGAGATACTGCGTTGAACGATGGCAAACGATCAGACTTGAAGTAGCAAATACGCAAGCATGGTCGATGGTCCCCGTTGCGTTCCGTAACGAACACAAGCACCCGATACCGGGTGCGCAGCGGTTGCATCAACAGCAGCAACCACTACCGGAGCAATGACCTGCTATGCATCACATCACGAGGTGTGGAACACAGCTGCCAGCTTCTACTCCGCTTTTCAAGAAGCAATGCCTGTGCCAATACAAATCAAGAAATTGCGCTTTGATAGATATCAAGCAGCGGCAAGGTTTTCGAGCAAGA
This sequence comes from Rhodocyclales bacterium, assembly GCA_028292485.1. Lineage (GTDB taxonomy): Bacteria > Pseudomonadota > Gammaproteobacteria > Burkholderiales > Rhodocyclaceae > Viridibacterium. The sequence goes on from JAQGMG010000002.1 coordinate 83,568, forward strand.
AAGCATGCGAAGTAAATTTTACAGGTTTGCTCAGTCGTCGCATTGAGGCACTCGTTTGGTCAGGCACCGCACCGCAAGCGTGCGCGGCTACAGTGCAAACGTGAGTGACGGTCTTACTTCAGAACGTCGAAGAGATTATTGAAATCATCGGTCCACACACCCAAGCGTGGAATCGGTTTGATGGGGCTGGTGGCCTTGCGGATTGCCTCCTTCTCCAGCGTGCCGGCTTCGCGCGCTACCAGCACCCAATCGGTGTTGCGCAGTGCGGGGTTGTCGTTCTCGTCGTGAATCAGCGCGACATGTAGCCCCTTTGCCTCAGCGATTTTCTCGACAACAGGCGCTAGCCAGAGGAAGCGGTTGGTGACGTGGAAAGCGATGATGCCGCCGGGCTTCATGTGCCGCAGGTAGACGTCCATGGCCTGCACGGTGATCAGGTGGACAGGCACCGAATCGCCGGAGAAAGCGTCGACCGCAAGCACATCGAAGTTCTGCGGGGCTTCGCGCTCCAGCGAAAGACGTGCGTCGCCAAGCACGGTCGCGGTGATCGCCGGGCTGTCGCCGATAAAGGTAAATTCCTTCTGCGCCAACTCGATGACTTCGGGGTTGATTTCGTACATGCGGTAGTTGTCGCCGGGTTGTCCGTAGGCCGCCAGCGTGCCCGCTCCGAGGCCGATGACGCCGACCTTCTTGTTGTGCGGGTCGGTGTTGGCAATGGCCAGACCGACGCCCGCACTGGCGCCGTAATAGGCGGTCGGCTCACGGCGACGGGCCGGGGCGAGGAACTGTTCGCCGTGCTTGATGGAGCCGTGATAGAGCTGGCGCACATCGTCATCGGGATCTTCGCGATGCGAGTCGAAGATCATCAGGGTGCCGTAGAAGTTGCGCTCGATGCGGCGGCTGCCGGTGAAGTCATCGCGGATCTGCACATAGAGAAACCAGGCGCAAAACGCTGCCAGCAGGCCCGCCGCAATACGCAGCCTCATGTGCGATTTCAAAACGGAAATGGCCAACAGCGCAGTGATGACAAAGCCTATGCCAAGTTCATAGTAAGCGGGCAGCACACGCGGTGCGACAAGCCCGACTGCGATGCCGCCGAGCGCGCCGCCCAGCGACACCATAAGGTAGAAGCGCGTCAGGTGGCGCGGCCCCGGTCGCAGGCGTGCCAATTCGCCATGCAGGAACATGCAGAAGAAAAACAATCCGATGGCATATAGCGGAATGGCCGTCCAGATGTCGGTGCCGATGCTGTCCTGCAAACCATAGGCGCACAGGCCGAGAAGCACGGCGGCCACCGGTAGAAAGACTTTACGCCGGTACCAGCGATCGCTCTCGAAACAGAGCACAAAGGTCAGCAGGTAGAGCGTCAGAGGCAAGAGCCACAGGAAGGGAATCGCTGCGACGTTCTGCGTGATGTGGTTGGTGATCGCCAGCAGCAGCCATGAGCCCATCGCGGCCGGTGTCAGCCACAGCAGGTAGTCGCGTATCGTCGGGTCCCAATCGCCTTCGGGGGCGTGATTCGCCGCGTGGCTTTCCGCCGGCAAGGCATGCACATGACGCATGAAGTAAAGCCCTGAGCCGGCGCAGAGGACAGCGAAGGCGGCGTAAGCGGCCGACCAGCCATATGCCTGCCCGACGATGGCCGCATGCCGTTCAATGAGAAACGGATAGCAGATCAGCGCGATCAGCGAAGCAAGGTTGGACAGGGAAAAGTAGCGATAGACATGACCGCCGATGAGTGTGCGCGATACCCATGACTGGATCAGCGGGCCGGTCGTGGACAACAGGAAATAGGGCAGACCGATAGTGCCGAGAAGCAGGCGGATGATCAGGAGAGAAGGGTCTTCATTGCCGGTAGGTTTCCAGTGCGGATCGGCAATGATGGGGAGAAAGGTGAGGCTGAGGGCGAGCAGCGCGACATGCAGGATCACCTGTCGTCGCGGTGTGAGCTTATGCGTGATCCAGTCCGAATACGCATAGCCGGCCAGCAGCACGATCTGGAAGAACACCATGCAGATCGCCCACACGGCAGCCGAGCCGCCGAACCAGGGCAGGATCTGTTTGGCGATGATAGGTTGGACGAGGAAGAGAGCGAAGGCGCTGGTGAAGATCGTGCCGGCGAAGACGAGTCTGGAACTGGCTGTGGTCATCAGATTGGATCACGGGTTAGTTCCAGACGACTTGCATCGCTGGAGATGAAAGAGCGAAATCAAGCCGCTGACAAGCCGGTTCCACCTCAGCTGACGTGGAGGCGAAGAATGCCGACCGCCACCAGAAGCGTAAGCGCAACGACGTAGAGAATGCCAGCAAGGTCGACTGCAATGTAGGAAGGGCGCGCGATTTTTTGGTAATTGGCCGCGAAGCCGAACACTGCACGCTCTCTTGCGGCGAGCGCTGCGAAGAAAATGCCTGTCAGGCCGATGCCCGCCAGGATGAATGCGAGGATGAGACTGGCCCATGAATAGCCGAGCAGCGTCTTGGCCGTTTCCGAGGCGGAGGCGCCCAGCAGCTTTTCTGCGACCGTTAGCGTCAGGACGAGCGTGCCTGCGATAAGGGTCAGGAAGTGTTTCGTCAGATCCTTCATTTCCGTGTACTGGAATTCGACGAAGCGTTCCTCTGGTGAGGACTTTGGCGCGTTGCCGTCTGAAGTGTCTTGATTTTTCATGGGGCGCTCGATTTTGTCTCCGGGGCGTTCCGCGTTGTTGCAAGAGAGGTTTTGCCTTGGCCGATCGTCGCTGACATCCAGCCTTTGCGCGAATCGGCAGACGCGTAGGTCGGATGAGCCACAGGCGTTATCCGACGCTTGGAATTCCCACAAATGTGGGATAACGCTTCGCTCATCCGACCTACATCAAAGCCCGGGAATCACTGCAAGTATTTCCAGCGCCGCCTCATCACAGTTGTCGCCCGGTCCGCTACGATCCATCACCAGAAAATCGCTCACCTCGTCCAGCGCAAGGAGCGGGTGGTGCCATACGCCGTTGGCATAGTTGACGCCTTGTGCAGCAGTAGCGAGGAAGCAGCGCAGATCGCTCGCCACAGGAGGTTCGCCCGGACGTGCGACAACCACGAGGTAGTGACGACCCGACAGCGGCACGAAAGCCTGCGAGCCGAGCGGGTGGCGTTCCATCATGCTGACGGTGAAGGGTAGCTCGCGTGGCTGGCCGCGGAAGATGCTGGCGATGATGCGACCGTCTTCGCCGGCGTCGAGGCTGGCGAGGTCGTGGTAGCGCTCGGTGTTGCCGCCGTTGATGGGAAAGTGTCGCGCAGCGTCGCTGGCTTCGATAACGTCGCCGAACGGCAAGAAGGCTTCGCGGGTGAGGGATTCTATTTTCAGGGTGTGTGTTTCGGTCATATCTTTTCGGTGGCGGCCTGTTTGCGGTCGATCTTTGAATCCGTCATTCCCGCGAAAGCGGGAATCCACTTCTACGTGATAAGTCAGCTTGTGCCACCAAGTGGATTCCCGCTTTCGCGGGAATGACGTTCATGCCCCCGCAACCTTGCCAAACAACCGCAAGCGACTCACGCCCCCATCCGGGAAAATATTGAAGCGCACATGCGTCACCGGCCCCAGCGCGGCAAGCGCGTCGAAGCCATGCACCGCATCCATCGACAATTTCTGCGTCGGCAGCAACTCCTGCCAGAACATGCTCTGGGTGATCAGTGATTGGTCCGTGCCACCTGTCATGCGCGCAGCTTGCAGCGAGCACGAGTCGGGGAAGTTGCCTTTGAAATACGCCGTGTCGACCTCGACTCTTTCGATCACGCCGGGCGCAGCCAGCGCGACGATGCACCAGTCATTTCCCGGTTCGCGGCGACGGCGCGTCTCCCAGCCGTCGCCCATGTTCACGCCACGGCCCGGCAGCAGCAGTGTCGAGGCGAGACCGAAATGTTCGTTGTTTGCAGCCACCACGTAGGCACCGTTGATCGCCGCCGCAAGATCCAGTTGCGCACCGGCGACTGTCGCGTCGCTGCTCGGCCGGCCGTAGATGCGCAGTCGCGCGATGCCGCCATCCGGGAAGATGGACAGGCGCACATGCGTCCACGTTTCCTGGCTGGCGAGTGCATGGTAGTGGTGCGAGTTACCCTTCAGGGCGACTGTGGGCAGCAGTGAAGTCCAGCGCGCATCGGCAGCTGGAACATCCTTTTCGCTATGGCAGGCTTCGAGCGATGCGCCGGGCGGATAGTTGCCGGTGAAGTGGCGCGTGTCGATGTCCATGCCGAAGATACGGCCCGGCCGTGCCAGCTTCACCACGCACCAGTCGTTGCCAGGCCCGCGCTTGCGGCGCGACTCCCAGCCATCCATCCACTTGCCGTTATCGTCGTATTTACCGGCGATGAAGACGGGCTCGGCGGGATCGAGCATGCGATCCTTCGGCGCGAAGAATTCGTCACTGGCCGCAACCGCCTGCGCACCGAGGCGCGGGTCGGCGAGATTGGTATAGCGACGCGTGAAGTCGGGGGCATCGGGATCGAGTGTGACGACGGCCATGGTGTCCTCTTTGGCAATGGTGCTGCGGGGATGGATTCCCGTTGCAGCTAGCTTACCGCTGTGTCGGCAAGGTGGGTTGAATAAGCAGTATTCGTGCATGGAGCGATGTGTGCTGTGGAGGCGCAAATTGCGTGGCGCCCTGCATGTCATACTTCCCATACATCGACTTGTTCGTGCCCCTCGTTGGGTTCATCTCAGACTCCGCAATCATGAAACGACGCCAGCCCATCGCGGGTGAAATCAAACCCGTTCGCCGCCGCGACGCCTCGGTCTCTGCCGACGCGCGCATCTACGACGCGATCTTCCAGGCCGTGATGATGCAGCGCCTCAAGCCCGGCATGAAGCTGCCCGAGCCGCAGTTATGCGAGCTCTTCGGCGTGAGCCGCACGCTGGTGCGCAAGGCCTTGCAGCGCCTCGCGGGCGACTACATCGTCGATCTGCGACCCAATCGCGGCGCCATCGTCGCGTCGCCGACGCCCGAGGAGACGCGCGAGATCTTCGTCGCGCGCCGGGCAATCGAGGCGGCCATCATGCCGCTGGCAATTGCCAACTCAACCCCTGCACGCATCGCCCTGTTGAAGAAAGCGCTCAAGGCCGAGCACGAGGCCTTGCACAACCCCACCCAACTCGACTGGGCACAACGCGCGGGCAATTTCCACGTGCTGCTGGCCGAACAGGCGGGCAACCGCGTGCTGGCCGCTTTCCTTACGCAGCTCATGTCGCGCTGCTCGCTCATCGTCACCCTCTACGAAGTGCCCGGCGATTCGGTGTGTGAGCATGAGGAGCACGAGCAACTCGTCAAACTCATCGCAGCTGGCGACGTGAAGGGTGCAACCGCGCTGATGGACGCACATCTGTGCGCGCTCGAAGCGCGCATCCGCCTGCCCAAGGCCGACGAAGCGCCCGACCTCGGCTTGCTTCTGGGCCTCTAAGGGAACCCACCGCAAAGCGGGCTGCGCGCACGTCTGGCGTCGTGGCCCGCTCGCCGTGCATGAGCACTGCTCTGCGCGGACCGCCTAGCCAGCCGCACGCTCGCTCCACTTTTCGGCGGATTCCGAGTGCGAAAACAATATCGTATACACTTTATGCCAGTCTGAAAAGGCGGTTCTTTGTCTAGGCTAATGCACCGACAAAGCGCGAAGCGCCTTAATAATGCCTTTTATAAGTGCATTTCGGTCAAGTCTGTGCGGCCGCAAGGTGTCTGAAGCGCCGCATCGGCGCGGTAATGACTGACATATGTAAATGTGGAATGGTTGTTGCATGTATACACTTTACAGACGTAAAGAATACGTTTTAAAGACACCAACCAACCTGCATTCCGGAGCCATTCATCATGCATCGTCGTCAGTTCATTCTTTCCTCGCTCGCCGCCGGTGGGGCGCTTGTCCTGCCTGATCTCGCTCAGGCTGCTTACAGCGCCGCCTCGCCGCTCAAGATCGGCTTCTGCTATTCCGGCCCCATCGGTGATGGCGGCTGGACCTATCAACACGAACTGGGCCGGCGCCTGGTCGAGAAAACCTATGGCGACAAGGTGAAGACCTTGTTTGTCGAGAGCGTGCCCGAGACGCCCGATGCCGTCCGCATCCTGCGCCAGTTCACCCAGCAAGGCTGCGGCATGGTCTTCGCCACCTCGTTCGGTTTCATGGAGTCCACGCTGCGCGTCGCCAAGCAATTTCCCAAGGTCGCCTTCGAGCACGCCACGGGCTACAAGATGGCGCCGAACGTCGGCCTGTACCAGACGCGTTTCTACGAAGGCGCTTACCTGCTCGGCATACTCGCCGGCAAAATGACCAAGACCAATACGCTGGGCTTCGTCGGCTCGGTGCCGATTCCCGAAGTGCTGCGCAATATCAACGCCTTCACGCTCGGCGCGCGCAGCGTCAATCCCAAGGTGCAGACCAAGGTCATCTGGATCAACTCCTGGTACGACCCGGGCCGCGAGCGTGAGACCGCCGAGGCGTTGGTGGCGCAGGGCGCGGACATCCTCTACCAGGGCACGGATTCGCCATCGGTCGTGCAGGTTGCGCAGGAGCGTGGACTGTTCGCATTCGGGCAGGACTCGGACATGAGCAAGCACGGCCCGAAAGCGCATCTCTCGGCCAACGTCGCGAACTGGAGTGTGTACTACGTCAAGAAGATCGGCGACATGCTGGAAGGCAAGTGGAAGCCGGAAGATACGAAGTGGGGCACGAAGGAAGGCATGGTCCAGCTCTCACCGCTGAACCCGGCGGTGCCGGCTGACGTGGCGAAGCTCTTCGAAGCGAAGAAGGCCGAGATCGTCGCAGGCAAGTTTCAGCCCTTCACCGGGCCGATCAAGGACAACGAAGGCAAGGAGCGCGTTGCGGCGGGGAAGGTGCTTTCTGAAGATGAACTATGGTCGTTGAAGTGGTATGCAGAAGGCGTACTTGGAAAGGTGCCAGGCTGAACGCTCCATGAATTCGCCCCGCACCACAAACCGTTCGCACTGAGCGTAGTGAAACGAAGTCGAAGTGGCGGCACATGCTTCGACTTCACTCGCTGTGCTTCTTACGCGCAGCACGAACGGATTGACAGAAATATTGCCCGTGACCCGGAGTACCAAAGATGGACATCGATTTCACCAGCATCACCGAGTATCAGCGCTACAAGCTGATGGCCAGTCTCATCGTGCCGCGGCCCATCGCACTGGTCACGACCGTGGGCGAGGATGGTGTCGTCAACGCCGCACCGTTCAGCATGTTCTGCATGGTGGGCGAAGAGCCGCCGCTGGTGATGGTCAGTATCAACCGCAAGAAAGACGGCACGCTGAAAGACACGGCGCGCAATATCCTCGACAACGGTGAATTCGTGGTGCATCTGGCCGACGAAGAGATCGCCGAGCGCATGCACTTCTGTGGCGACAGCCTGCCGCCCGAGCACAGCGAAATGGACCATGTCGGTTTCAACGGCGTGCCATCGCTGGCGATAAAGCCGCCGCGCATCGCCGAAGCGCCTGTTGCATTCGAGTGCAAAATCTACGAGACCATCGTCACCGACAGCCGTCATATCTTCCTTGGACGCGTGTTGTGGCTGCACGTGCGCGATGGCCTCGTCGACACCGAGAAATGGCGTGTGCGTTTGCAGGACTACTTCCCCGTCGGTCGTTTCGGCGCCAGCTTCTACACCCGCACGCGCGACCGTTTCGCCATCGAAGCGCCGGGTCATGACAAGACCGAGGGACGCAGCACACCTATCGACGAGATATGACAAAAGGTCAGGACATGAGCACATACAGCGAGCAAGACATCGAATACATGCACCAGGCCATCGAGGCCTCACGACAGGCCGTCGCGGCGGGCGACTTTCCCTACGGGGCGACGCTGCTGGCTACTGACGGGCGCGTTCATGTTGCGCGTAACAACCAGGTTACGACCGGCGATTGCACCGGGCATGCTGAAGTGGCGCTGGTGCGCGAGGTCGCGCAGAAACTCGGGCCGGACGCACTGATCGGCGCAACGGTCTATGCCAGCGGCGAACCCTGCGCGATGTGCAGCGGTGCGATGTTCTGGGCCGGCGTGTCGCGCATCGTGTTCGCAATGCCGACCTCGGTGATCAATGCCGTGGGTGGTGCGCCGTATCTGCAGCCCACTACGGCGGAAGTGCTGGCTGGCGCATCACGACAGATTGCAGTGGAAGGACCGTTGCTGCAAGACGAGGCTACGCAAGTGCTGCGCGAGTTCGTAACCAGGTAGGGTGCAATAACCGAAGGGCATTGCACCAGCCATATTCGGCGCCACCAGTTTCTGTGGATCCGGCGAATCTTCATCTGGTGCAATAAGCAACGCGCATTGCACCGAAAATTTAGTCAGGCACCTCGATGTTTTCTTCAAATCCGCCCGCCCAATCGGCCGGATAAATGCCCTCTCGAACAAGCCGATGAAATGTCGAGTAAGGCCAATCGCCAACTCGCTTTACCAGTCCATGTTTGAGAGGATTGATGTGGACGTAGTCCATGTGAGCTCGATAGTCGTCTTCATCGCGGATTAGATGTTCCCAATAGCGGCGTTGCCAGATGCCGCGTTCGCCACGCTTGATGCGTGAAGCATTACGCGGCTCGTCCTGAAAAATGCTTTTGGAAAAACTCATCTTGATCAATCGCCAGCGTAAGGCGAAATCTGCATTGCCTTCAGGTAATTCCAAGATGCAATGAAGGTGTTCTGGCAACACGATCCAAGCATGAATCTTGAAGGGATGTCGTTCCTGCACTTCGCGAACAACTTGTCTCAACAGTTCGATATGGCGCGTCAGCAGGTCATTGCCGCGCCGGTGGAGCAGATTCACAGTGAAGAAGTAGGTGCCGCCGGGTTGCCAGGCACGTCGGTAGTCGGGCATCCCGGCAAGGTGCCAGAGGTAAGCATTTGGTGCAATGCCCTTCGGTTATTGCACCCTACGACAGCGAGCTGCTGCCCTTCATGTAGGGTGCAATAAGCAACGCGCATTGCACCGGATGTTCTGTCAATGAAAAAAGGCCGACATCACGTCGGCCTTCTTCCCTGCATCTGCTTTGCATCACGCCACCGCCGGATGACCGCCGTGTTCGTGCTCCACTTCCGCAGGCTTCGGTGCAACCACCGCAAACTTCGCGCAACCCACCAGTACGCCAGCCACCACAAGGTATGCAAGTGCCATCACCGGGCTCTGACCGAAACCAATTGCTTCGCCGTGCATGAAGCCGAAGAAGGTCAGCAGCGCTGCGATGGCGGCGAACGCGGCGGCTTTCATGAAGAGGCGGTCGATCACGCAGACGCCGATTGCACCTAGCATCAAGCCGCCGAGAATCGCACCACCACCCATCACTTCAAGGCCGTGATACAGCACGCCGACCTGGCCGAGTTTGTCGAGGCCGACTGCTGCGGCATTGGTGCCCGCCGCGCCGAGTGCGTTGTCGATCATGAGCTTGCCCCAGGCCGCGAGGTGCGGCGTCAGCGCGAGGATGATGGCCGGCGCATGACTCTTCGGTGTTTCCTGGAAAGCCTGCGCGCCGATCAGCATGCCGATGTAGAGCAGGATCGGCGAGATCGCCACGACGGGGATCAGCGCCATCATCAACGCGATGATGCCGAACCACGCGAGGATGAGCACGACGAGCCCGGTAGCTGCCGAGTAGCCGATGCGTCCGCCCATGGCCTTCCACCCGGGATGGCCGATGTACACCGCATTGATGAACGGGTTACCCATGCAGCAACCGATCAGGCTGATGATGCCGTCGGCAGTCAACACGCGCGTCGTCGGAAAACTGTCGCCGGCCACGGATGCGCTCTCGACGTTATCCATTGCCTCGACGAGGTCATAGATACCGAATGGAATCGCAGTGACGAGGATCACGCCGAGAAACTCGAAGCCCGAGAAGATGTGGCCGACTGCGGGCAGTGGCACGGAGAAGCCGAAGCTCGATATTGCCTGCGTGACATTTGCACCTGTCATACCGCCATAGCTGTAGCCTAGTGCGGTCGAACCCCAGGCGATCAGACTACCCACCGCAATGGCTACGAGGCCAGCCGGTATGCCCTTGAAATAACGCACACCACCAAACCAGCTCACCAGGATGATCGCGAAACACACGACACCGATCAGCGGCGTGATGAACATCTCCTGCGCCGGGCGCATCGAGATGAAGGCGATCGACACGCCGGCAAGTGTGCCGAGCAGTGCGGCGCGTGGTGTGATCTTGCGGATGTAGGGCGCAACGAAACCGCCGATCATGAGCACGAAGCTCTGCACGAAGACCCATGTCAGACCGGCCTCCCAGCCCTTCACGGGATCACCCGTCTTGAGCGAGATTGGCAGCATGATCACGAAGACCACGACGAACATGTGCGGCACGCTGATGCCTGACGGCAGGGCACACACATCCGTTCGCCCGGTCTTCTTGGCCATCTGATAGGCGAGGTAGGCGTAATAGAAAGTGGACAGGCACATCATCAGCCCGACGGCGGGCAGGATGCGGCCGAAGACGATCGCGTCCGGCATCTTGAGCACGAAGCGCAACAGGCCGGTGAGCACCAGCATATTGACGAGGATATTGGTTCCGAAACCGAACAGCGCGTTCCAGTCGCCCGGCGTCCATAGCTGGGGTTTGAACGAAGACAGATTGGTGGAATTACTCATGGCAGCACTCCCGTTCTGAACGCCCGGCGAAAGAAGACGCTCGACAACTCTCGGTTGATTCGACTGGTACGTGCTTCGTCATTGTGAGGGGCGAAGACGCATGCTCTTGGCGGCATGCCGAATCAATATTTACATCAGTCCAGTGCGGAAAGAACTTTTCCCGAATCCGACACCCAACCGAAGATTCCTCCCTGCGCCGCAATCATGCGCAGGCCCATTTCATGAAATTCGGGGAAGTACGATGCGCAGCAGTCGCCCGGTACGATGCAGCGATAGCCGCGATCATTGGCCTCGCGCACTGTCGTGTGCACGCAGACCTCGGTGGTCACGCCGCAGACGATCAGCGACTCGATGTCGCGGTTGCGCAGGATGTTGAGCAACTCGGTGGCATAGAAAGCGCCCTTGCCGGGCTTGTCGATGACGGGCTCGCCGGCCAGCGGATATAGCTCGGGAATGATGTCCTGCCCCGGCTCGCCGCGAATCAGGATGCGCCCCATCGGCCCCGGCGCACCGATGCGCATGCTCGGCGCACCACGCTCGACCTTGGCACGTGGCGCATCCGACATGTCAGGGCGATGACCCTCACGCGTATGAATGATGAGCATGCCCTTGCGGCGAGCGCCGGTGAGCAACGCCTTGATCGGACCCACCGCTGCTTGTAGCAGCGAAACGTTATTGCCCAACGACTCCCCGAAGCCCCCCGGCTCCAGAAAGTCGCGCTGCATGTCGATCACGATGACCGCTGTGCGCGCCGGGTCGATCGTGATCGGCTCCGGCTTGGCATCCACCACTGTTGTCGTCATCGCAATCCCCTTCAAGACACGCCGCGAAAGGGAGTAAGCAAAAGCCGAACCAGCTTGCATACATGATTGTGGACAAGGCCGAGAGGCGCGCCGGCTGTGGCTTACCGGCGATTTTGCCGGGCGTGCGGTGCTTGCGCTGCCGCACCGGGCTGGTTCCTGCCGCGCCGACGTGCGCAATGGTGATGCGCGGTTGCTGGGTAGGTTTGTTTGCGTAGGTCGGATGAGCGAAGCGTTATCCGACGTTTGGAATCTCTCGATCAGCGACGGGGTCGTCTGGAAACAGCCTGTCTTCCCGAAAGTCATGTGTCTGTCCGCAACACCGAGATCACATAGCAACCGTCGCAAACGTCGGATAACGCCTTCGGCTCATCCGACCTACAAAGACGGTAGTCCTTGATGGCGTTCACCAGCTTCGATATCGACGGACACATTCGTGCCCCAATCCGATTCATACCAACCACGGTTTATTGCGAGATGAAACGAGGAGTACGGCCAATCTGCAACGCGTTGCACCAGGCCATGCTTCAACGGATTGATATGCACATAATCCATGTGTGCCGCGTAGTCTGCTTCGTCGCGAACGGTGTGTTCCCAGAAGCGTCTTTGCCATACACCGCGCTCTCCTTTGATGGCTCGAGTCGTGGATAGATGCTCTGTTTTCGGGAGGCCCTTTGCAAAAGCAATCTTGATTGCCTTCCATCGCCCGGAATAATCCGTATCGTCTTCGGGAAGTGTCCATACCGTGTGCATGTGATCAGGCAACACAACCCAGGCGTCGATGTGGAATGGCCGTCTTGCACGCACGGCACGAACCGCATCGCGTAGCAGATCAATATGATCAACCAGCAAGCGACTCTTGCGTTCCAGCAAATTGACAGTGAAGAAATAGGAGCCACCGGGAACCCGGTGACGACGATAGTCGGACATGACAATAGTATGTCTGCATATCGCAAAAGTGTGACGTACGTCGTTTCACGTAGGTCGGAAAAGCGAAGCGCCTTCCGACGTTTCGATTCTCCGCTATGCGCAGGCGCCACAAGCGTCGGATAACGCCTGCGGCTCATCCGACCTACGCCCTTCGATCTACTTTCCCAAGAAGCGCTCATGCCACCAGCTGAACACGATGTCGCGCAAAGCTGCGCCTTCATCATCGCCGTAGCGGGGATCGGCGACCGACTTGAACAGCGCGTAGTCGTCTGCACTTAATGCAATCGGCAAGTCGTCGTAACGTATCGGCGTATTCGCAAACTCGGCTTGGTACGCCGGGTCCTTGCGCAAGGCACGGTCTGCCTTGATCTTCGGCTGGCGGAAGTCTGCCGGCGTGCGTTGGCTGGGCAGCGGCGCAAAGCTCGGCACGGACATCATCTCTGCCTCGCTCGCTGTGTAGATCGACAGCTTCACCGGCCTGATGGCGAAGTTGCTGGTCTTCATGATGTCTGCCCCGCAGACGTTCGGCACCGCCAGCAGATCCATCATGGCGAGGAACTCGACATAGTCGCCGGGCACGGATGACTGGCGATCAATCCACATCCTGCCGTCGGCGTCGACACCCGTCTTCATGAACAGGTTGAACGAGTCGTGCACATCGTCCGGCGTGAGGCCGTACTCGCGCTGCGCTTCGCTCTGGATGTCGTGACAGTTGGTGTGCGTGTGAAAACCGTAGACGCTCTCGTACAGGTAGGCACTGCACCGCGGAAACATCACGTCGTTGCAGCCGGCCGTGTCTTCGAGAATGTAGGCCATCGGCCGCTCGCGCGGCGGCGCCGACCAAATGAAGTGGCCCTTCGTGGGGTTGATGCCGTAAAGCGTGCGCGTGCGCCCCGTGTGCATGTACTCCTTGTAGTCGTGCAGATTGAAGCAGTTGAAGTCCACGCACTGGCTGCCTTCGATCTGCTCGATGCGCAGGATCTGGCCGCGCAGCAGTTCGATTGCCTTACCGGTGCCGGGCTCCAGCACCCAGCTGCTGATGGGCTCATGTGTGGTTAATGAAGCGCTCATTTCAAGGCTCCTGCATAGCCTTGCGTGATGCGCCCAGCGGCGAGCATCTCTGCGTATTCGCGCAAGGCCAGGCGCACCAGATCCGCCTGGTTCGCGGCGATGCCTTTCTGCACGGTGCGCTCCAGCAATTCCTGTTGCTGCTGATTGAGCTTCAGCACGATGGTGTGATCCTGCATATCCCGACCCCTGATTTGAACGGCACCTCATCCCCGCGGGGAACGCCCTGCGCCGGGTTGGCACCAAAAACGTATACGAAAATTATTGATATGGCCCAAATTCGGGCATTGGCACTTCTTTGGCTGGCTTCTGCGTCAGGTTCAAAGCTGTCGCACAACTACTGTTGATTTGTATAAAAACACCTTGAAAACAGCTGTTTATCGAGTATTTCTGCAACTCGTCCCAACGCCCTCAATATCCAGCACACTTTATGCTAGCAATTGTCCTGCCATAAATAGTGTATCCACTTTACAGCAGACAAAGCCCAGGGAGAGAACCATGCAGGATATCTTCAACAATCGTCGCACCAGCCGTCGCACATTCCTCAAAAGCAGCGCCGCCGCATCCGTCAGTCTCGCGCTCGGCGGGCAGGCCAGCAGAGTTTTCGCCGCCGACGGGTTGACCGTCGGCATCATCTACGTTGGCTCGCGTGACGATTTCGGCTGGAATGCCTCCCATGCTGTTGGCATTGCACCACTGAGCAAGCTGCCGGGTGTGCGCATCGTGCAGCAGGAGCGTGTGCCGGAAACGAAAGAGGTCGCCACCGCCATGGAATCGATGATCCAGCAGGAAGGCGCCGGCCTCATCCTCGGCACATCGTATGGCTACTTCAACCCCTTCATGATCGACCTGGCGAAGAAGTACCCCAAGGTCGAGTTCCGCCATCCGACGACACTGTGGCAGGCCGACAAGCATCCGAAGAATCTCGGCAGCTATTTCTGCTTCCTCGATCAGGCGCACTACATCGACGGCATCGCCGCCGGTCTGTCGACCAAATCGAACAAGATCGGCTTCGTCGCCGCCAAGCCTATCCCGCTGGTCCTGCGCAACATCAATAGCGTGCGTGTGGCACTCAACAAGGTGAATCCGAAAGCCACGCTGCAAGTCGTGTTCACCGGCGAGTGGACCTTGCCAGTACGCGAAGCGGAAGCGACCAACGCACTCGTCGATGCGGGTTGCGATGTGATCATGACGCACGTCGATAGTCCCAAGGTATGTATCGAGACAGCCGAGCGCCGTGGTGCCAAATCCTGCGGCCACAACGTCTCGCAGGCCATCGTCGCGCCGAAGGGCTTCATCACCGGCGCCGAGAACAAGTACGAAACCATCTACAAGCTCTACGCCGAGAACCTCAAGAAGGGCCTGCCAGTGCCCAACATGCTCGTCGGCGGATATGACAAGGATATGGTGCAGAACACCCCATTCGGCGCCGGCGCAACAGAGGCGGCGCGCAAGGCCTCGGCCGAGGCCATCGCCGAACTAAAGACCGGCAAGCCGATCTTCAGCGGCACCTACAAGGACCAGAACGGCAAGGTCGTGCTCAACAAGACCTATGACAACTACGATCCGGTGCTCGACCAGATGAACTACATGCTGGAAGGCGTGACGGGCGCGTTGACTTGATGACAAGTGGTGGAGCGTAGGGTGCAGCGAGCATCGCGAACTGCACCGTATGTTCTGGTGCCGGGAGCAGGTCGGAATAGCGCAGGTCGGAAAAGCGAAGCGCCTTCCGACGTCTGGAATTCGTCTGTCGATAAGCCGGCCCGCTATTGCGCCAGGCGCGGGTCGATGGCTTGCGCAAAGGCGATGTGATTGCCGTCAGGGTCGGTGATCATCAGCGTGTTCACCATCGGGCTGGACGACCTGTGCGTCGTATCCACGCCCATGTTGTCGAGGTGCTCCGCCTGCTCGGCGATGTCGCTCACGGCAAGGGTTACTGAGCCCTTGCCGGCCATCTTCGGCTGCTCATACACCTGCAGCCAGCCGCCACGCTCGAACTTCCATTCCGCAAGTTCCGGCATGGGCTTCGAATCAGCAGGGCGGCCGAACAGCTGTTCGTACCACCGGCTTGCTGCGGAGATATTGCTGACGGCTACGCTGGCGAGGGCGTTGCGGATGGGCATGATCGCTTCCTTCGAGTTCATATGCCTCCAATCTAGGCAAGGAGTAGCTCCCTGTCTGTGCGCGGGCGAACGAACGTGGTCAGCGAGTGCGCTTGTTACCGCACCTTTGCGTACTAAACGTTGGTTCGAAGCGCGGATTGAAAGAGGCGGCGATCTCGTCATGCGGCCGTTCCCACCACACATCGGCTGCCGCGAACAACGTCCTGGTTGCAATGCATCCGTCGCACGCAAGCGGCATTCCGTCTGCGCGAGCCGCCCTGCCTGCCGGGCCTGTGACAGGCTAGCGCGCAAAGGAGAACGGCACGATGCAAACGGTCGAATGGAAAAATTGGAACATATTGCGCAGTTTTGCATTGTGCGGCCTCTTGTCGTGCCTCGCTGCGTGCGGTGGAGGAGGTGGAGGTTCTTCAGGGGCTTCGTCGGGTGGTGGGGCGGGCACGGCCTCGTCGATCTCGGCCTCATCCGCTGCCGCATCGGCGTCTTCACACGCTTCGTCCCTCGCAGCGTCCTCGGCGGCTTCTTCCTCGACCGCTACCGCAACATCTTCGACAGCATCGGCGAGCAGTTCATCCGCAAGCGCTGCCGGCGCGCCGGTGATTGCCAGTTGCCCGGTCTTTCCCGACGATGCGGTGTTCAACCAGCGCATCGACGATACGACACGCTTTCCCGCTCATGGCATGAGCACGACATGGGTCGGCAATATCGGCAGCACGCGTGCCTTGCACGCCGACTGGGGCCAGAGCGAGGACCAGCAAGCGTGGACGACGTACTACGGCATCCCCTACAACGTTGTGAATGGCAGCACGCTGACGTGGCCAGGCGTCTCCTTCCAGGTCACTGACCCGCGCGCGGGCAATGGCGATGGTGTACCGGACGAGAGCGACTGTGGCATTGCGCAGTCCGGTGGCGGCTTCTCGCTGGAACGCGGCTGCGATCGCTTTGCGCCCAGCCAGTTGCGCTTCCCGTTTCCCGATGATTCCGTCATAAAGGCCGAGGCCGGGGTGTGCAACGACGCGCAGCAATGTGGCGACCGCCATGTGCTGGTGCTCGAGGCCAATAGCTGCCGTCTGTGGGAGAGCTACTTCAGCTACAAGGTCACAGGTCAGTGGTATGCCTATTCCACTGCCGCGTGGAATCTCAACAGCAATGCGATGCGACCCGATACCTGGACATCCGGCGATGCTGCCGGCCTGCCCATCCTGCCGCTGCTGGTGCGTGCCGACGAAGCCACGGCCAACGACATTCGCCATGCATTCCGCGTTACCTTCCGCGACTCCGTGCTCGCCAATACCTACGTCTGGCCGGCGCGTCACAAGGCGGGAGGCGCCACTACCAATGGCATCCCGTTCGGCAGCCGCCTGCGCCTGAGCAACAGCTTCGTCATTCCTTCGAGCTGGACGACGCAAGCACAAGCCGTGGCGCGCGCCATGCAACGTTATGGCCTCATCGTTTCGGATATCGGCTCGGACCTCTACGTGCAGGGCGAGCCCAGCGCGCAGTGGAGCAGCTCGACCATCACGCAACTGCAAAGCCTGCATATGCAGAACTTCGAATTCGTGAATATGCAGAGCGTGACTGGAGACTCGCGCTTTGACGGGAATTCCTACCGGGCGAACTGGTAGGGCTGGCCGTTGTCAGGAGGATTGCAGGTCGAGGACGCATGCCATGCACGCTGGAACAGCGTGGCCTGATTTATTTGGGATAATCACGCCAGTAAGTATTGGGGCATCCATTTCCTCCCCGAATCCGTTAGCACCATGCTTGCGTTTGTCTCTTCGCATTCGCACAACAAAACCAGTCAAGCCAATGAAGAAACTTCTACCTGTTTTGCTTTTCGCTGTTGTCGGCTACTGGTTCTGGATGGACTACAGGGAGCAGCGTGCGAGCGGCGATTGGCCCTCGGTGCAAGGCAAGGTGGCCTCTGCATCAGTGGTGACTCATCACAGCACGGATGATGATCACACCAGACCGGCTGCAGAGCAGTTGAGCTACGAGCCTTCACTAAGTTATGAGTATGAAGTGGAGCACGTAAGCTACGTGGGGAAGCGCATACGCGTATCTGCACCCAACTATGAAAGCAGCCAACTCGCGCGGGATACGATTCAGATGTATCAGAGGACTACGACGGTTACGGTTTACTACGATCCTCATGATCCAGGGAGAAGTGTCCTCGAACGCGGGTGTCGCAGTGGCTGGTGGCGCTGTTGACGTGATAGTTCGCGATCCCGGTTTCCACGGCACCGCATTGGTCGCCACAGGTATTCCTCAGCAATCAATACGACTACACATGCACCGATGCCAGGCACTTTCGTAGAAAGCATCGACTGGACGCGCCCGTGGTACGCGTCCATCCAGTTCGCATCGAAGAAGGTCATCGCCCAGGTCGACTGGCTGGCGGCCCTGAACCAGCAGTGCAGCGCGCTGGAGCTGACCAATCATCAAGGACAGCCCTTGTCCTTCGTCGATCAAACCGCTTTGCCTGCGGGCAACGCATATGAAAGCTTCATCAGCGAAACGGGCGGCATTCCTACGCGCGACAATCCGCATGATTTTTTCAATACGTTGGCATGGCTCAGCTTTCCGCGCATAAAGTGTCAGCTCAATGCGCTGCAGGCGGCGCAGATCGAGCGTGCCGGCATCGGCAAGTCACGCGGCGCGGCGCGTGATGCGGCGACCATCTTCGATGAGAACGCGGCCCTCTTGGTGATCTCTGATACAGAGCAAGGCCGCTCGTTGGTCGATTCATTGCGTGCGCATCAATGGCATGCGGCTTTCCTCGATCAGCGTGACAGTTTCGGGCAACATGCCGAAGTCTGGCTGTTTGGCCATGCCCTCATGGAGAAACTCGTAGCGCCCTACAAGGCCATTACCGCCCATGCGTGGGTGGTTACTGCACCCGACGATTTCCACTTGAAGTCACACGACACGCGGCGTGCATGGCTGGATCTGCATGTGGCGAATAACCTGAGTGCGAATTTGACTGCAAATCTGGCAGCGAGCAGCCTGAGCACGGCGTGCTTTACGCCATTACCCGTGCTGGGCATACCGGGCTGGTGGCCTTCGCAGGATCGCGCGTTCTACGACGACGCGGCAGTGTTCCGGCCCGAACGTCGCGAGCGAAGTTGAACCGGTTCGCCAGCTTTGTCATCGCGGCTTGCGTCAGAGGTGGAAGCCCTGTCTGTCGTCGTCGGGTTTCACGAAATCACGCTCCTCGCCGGACTGGCAGAAGCAATCAGGATTCAGGCCGATGGCATACCGCTTCGACGTTATGTCCGTCAGGGCCGATGACAAAGGCGCCATAGTAGTTGGCATGGTATTGGGGGCGCAGGCCCGGCCCACCGTTGTCCTTGCCGCGGGCTTCTATTGCCGCTTTGTAGAAAGCGTCGACCTGCGCCCGGTTTGCGGCGGTGAATGCAAGATGAAGCGGAATGGGTTTGAGAGCTCCTTTGCGGTTCAAGGGAAGAGGATCGGCATTGACGCGAGTGTGTCATCAGATCATGCGGCGCCGCCAGTCGTCCCGCCCATGACGGGTAACACGACACCGGTGATGAAACTCGAGCAGGCATTCGAGGCGAGGAAGACGTAGGCTGGCGAGAGTTCTTCCGGTTGAGCGGGGCGTTCGAAGTTGGTCTTCTCGCCGAATTTCGTGATCTTGTCTGCGGATTTTTCGGCTGGGTTGAGCGGTGTCCACACCGGACCAGGGGCGACTGCATTGACGCGGATGCCCTTCGGCGCGAGGTTGCCGGCCAGCGCGCGCGTGAAGGCGTGGATGGCGCCCTTGGTGGTGGAATAATCCAGCAGCGTGGGTTCGCCGAACAGGCCGGTCTCGGAGCCGGTGTTGACGATGGCGCTGCCGCGCTTCAGGTGCGGCAAGGCCGCCTTGGCCATGTGGAAATAGCCGTACACATTCGTGCGCAGGGTTTCGTCGAAGTGTTCTTCGGTCAGGTCTTCGAGCCCCTTGGCGTGTTCCTGGAAAGCGGCGTTGTTCACCAGCACGTCGAGCTTGCCGAATTTGCGCACGGTTTTTTCGACGGCCTTCTTGCAGAAGGCAGCATCTTTCACGTCGCCTGGTAGCAACAGGCAGCGGCGGCCTTCACGTTCGATGTACTTGCGCGTTTCCTGCGCATCGCTCTCTTCGACATCGAGATAAATGATGGCGACATCGGCGCCCTCACGCGCGTAGAGCACGGCGACGGCGCGGCCGATGCCCGAGTCGCCGCCGGTGATGATGGCCACGCAATCCTGCAGTTTGCCGCTGCCGCGATAGTCGGGCGCGAGAAACTGTGGGCGTGGCGAAATCTCCGACTCGAGGCCGGGCTTGAGCTGATGCTGCGCGGGCAGGGGAAGCTTCGGGCGGCTGCCGGTCTGCGAGGCACCAGACTTTGCGTTCTTCGAGCTGGCGCTCTTCGAGGGCTTCACCACCTTGTTGCCTTCGGCGTCGTCGATCTCTTTCTGGATCTTGCGTTGCTTGTCGCTCACGGCGCGCGCGTTGCGCTCGGACGGCCTTGAAGCGGAGCTTGCCCTTGTTTTCGCGATGGACTTCGATGGCGCCTCTGAAGGCTGTTTCGTTTTGATCTGGCTTGCAGCGTTGTTCTTCGAGGATGCCTTTTCCGCGCCGGGTGCGCCTGTCTTTGCCGAGTTCTTCCTGCCTGCCATGTGAGTCTCCTTAGCTAAAGTCAAAATTGATCGAATGCTTGCCCCCTCAGATCAGCAATAAGGTCAGCAATAAGCGCGCCCTGGCTGGATGAGCAGAACGCATTGAGGTCAGGACAATTAAATCGCGACTGTCATGAACTTTTGGCTGTAAAGGCCTATCTTCAATACACGCTCGCATGCAGCAACAACACGGCCTCCTGTCGTGTTGCATCAGTTTCCAGGTTTTCATCTCCCCGGTCCGTCCGCTTTCGCTTTCATGGAGTTCACACATGACCCAATACAAACCGCAAACCCGCGCCTATGCCGCGCAACAGGCCACAGCACCGCTGGCACCGTTCAGCTTCGAGCGGCGCGTTCCTGGCCCGAACGACGTCGCCATCGAAATCCTCTTCTGTGGTGTGTGCCACTCGGACCTGCACACGGCGCGCAACGAGTGGCACAACACGATCTACCCGTCGGTGCCCGGCCACGAAATCGTCGGCCGCGTCGTCGCGGTGGGCGATGCCGTGAAGAATTTCAAGGAAGGCGATACTGTCGGCGTGGGCTGCATGGTCGACAGCTGCCAGCATTGCGCCACGTGCGCCGAGGGGCTTGAGCAATATTGCGAGAACGGCTTTACCGGCACCTACAACGGCCCGCTGTTCGGTGGCGAGAACACGTATGGCGGTTATTCCAGCAGCATCGTGGTGAGCGAGAAGTTCGTGCTCAAGGTTTCACACACTGACAAGCTAGCCGCCGTCGCGCCGCTGCTGTGCGCAGGCATCACGACCTACTCGCCGTTGCGCCAGTGGGGTGTCGGCAAGGGACACAAGGTCGGCATCGTCGGCCTGGGTGGGCTCGGTCACATGGGCGTGAAGATCGCTGCCGCGATGGGCGCGCATGTGGTGTTGTTCACCACCTCACCGGACAAGAAGGCCGATGCGCTGCGCCTCGGCGCGAAGGAAGTGGTGGTCTCGAAGAACGAAGACGAAATGGCTGCGCACGCCAACAGCTTTGACTTCATCCTCAACACCGTCGCCGCCTCGCACAACCTCGACCCCTTCATCGCCCTGCTCAAGCGCGATGCCACGATGACCCTCGTCGGTGCGCCGGAATTCCCGCATCCATCGCCGGGCGTCTTTGGCCTCATCATGGGCCGCAAGCGCCTCGCCGGGTCACTGATCGGCGGCGTCGCGGAGACTCAGGAGATGCTGGATTTCTGTGCGCAACACGACATC
This sequence comes from Rhodocyclales bacterium, assembly GCA_028292485.1. Lineage (GTDB taxonomy): Bacteria > Pseudomonadota > Gammaproteobacteria > Burkholderiales > Rhodocyclaceae > Viridibacterium. Next base: position 104,977 of record JAQGMG010000002.1, read on the forward strand.
GTCTCCGACATCGAGATGATTCGCATGGACCAGATCAACGAGGCTTACGAGAGAATGTTGAAAAGCGATGTGAAGTATCGCTTTGTCATTGATATGGCGACGTTGGGATAGGCCGCGGAGTAAGTCGCAGAAGTAGCCTGGATGAGCCGCAGGCGTAATCCGGGGGATGCAGGGAGGTCGTGCTTGCTCCAGCATTCCCAACGTCGGATTACGCTTCGCTCATCCAACCTACGTGTTCTTGGGCTCGGCTGGATCAGGATGCCACGAGCAAGGCCAGGGCGATTGCGCCGGGCAAGCCCTGTACCCAAAGAATCTTGCGATTTGCGGTCAGTGCGCCAAAGACGCCAGCCACGATCACGCAGCCGCAAAAGAACAGCTCGATGGCATGCCCCTCGGCGCCGAGCCACAGACCCCATATCAAACCCGCGGCAAGAAAGCCGTTGTACAGGCCCTGGTTCGCCGCGAGTGTCTTTGTCTCCTTCGCCAGCTCGGGCGTCATGTGAAAAGCGCGCAAGCCGGCGGGCTTTTCCCACAGGAACATTTCCAGCACGAGAATATAGAGGTGCAACGCAGCAAGTAGCGCAACGGCGATGTCGGCAACGATGGTCATGAAATCCTCCGTTCAGTATGCCCGCATCATACGCCCACGGTTTGCCGATCAAGGTATCAACAGCACATGGGGCCGCCATGCTGATGGTAGAGCTTCGCCAGCTCGCCATCCATTGCACTGACGCTGGCGCGCCAGGTGTCCGCAGGGTCGAGTGCGGCGCGCAGGGTGCTCATCAGCTCGGCCATGAGCGCCGGGTAATCGACGCCGAGTACGCGGCCGTCTTCGACGATGGTCTTGCCACTTACGACCACGCGCTTGATATGCGCAGCGGTGGCACGTGCGAGTACGTAGTCGAGTACGTCGACATCATCGAACAGACGATCTTCCATGAGGCTATCGCCATCGAGAATCAGCAGATCGGCGAGGCCGCCGGTGGTGATGGCATCGCTGGTCTCGACACCGCTGATGCTGTGCCGGCCTTGCTCGCAGGCGATGCGCCAGGCCTGTGCGTGCGAGAGCTTAATGTCATATCCCCAGCCCTTGTGCAGGTGATGCAGCAGGCGTAGCTCGCGCAGGGCATCGTCGTCTTCATCGAGTGACAGGCCGTCGAGGCCCATCGCCACCTTGCACCCTGCTGCGAGCATCTGTGCGACGGGTGCAATGCCGGATCGCAGGCCAAGATTGGAGCCAGTGTTGACGGCGATGCGCGCGCCGCTGGCGGCGATGAGTTCGAGCTCTTCTGGTGTGCAATACGTGCAGTGCGCCAGCGTGAGACGCGGCGAAAGAAAGCCGATGTCATGCAGGTAGCGGATGATGCCTTGCGGCAGATGGTGGTCTGCCCACTCGCGCTGGTAGCGCGTTTCGAGCATGTGCATGTGTACCTGGCGATGGTTGCTGGCCGAAGCTTCGGCAATGGCGCGCAGCAGGGCGTCGGAACACCATTGCACGCCAGTGGGCCCGTACTGCACGTTGAAGCCGGGGCCGTGGCAGGCGGCGGCAATGGCGTCGGCCTGTGCGAGTTGTTCGTTGGCAGGCAGCGGCGGTTTGCCGAAACGCGCGCCGACGCGTGTGCGCAGCGCGGCCGGTAGCGCGGCAAGTACGGCTGTATCATCGGCATATGCAAGATTGTTGCGGTCACGCATGGCGACGGCGAAGCCTACCTGTACGCCGACATCGCGTGCGGCCTTCGCGACCTGTTGTGCTTCGGTGATGGGATCGACGAGGCCTTGCTGGCGCGTGTAGTGGATCATCACGCGACCGGCACCGCGCAGGGCAGAGCGTGCCAGCGATGAGGCTGCGGCGACGTAGGCGTCTACGCCGGGAATGACACCCAGATACATGAGCCAGGATTCGAGTGGCTTGTCGAAACCGCCCAGCGCAGTGGCGCGGATGGCGCGGGCGTGATCGTGCGCGTTGCACAGGCCGGGCAGGCCGATGAGCTTGTTGCCCGTTGGTGGGATTGGGGCAAGGGCTGTTATGCGTTCGTTGGCGATGTCGATGCGCGCGCCGTGCTGCGCGGGTTGTGTGCCGGGTTGGGCGAGGAGCCAGTCTACTTCGAAGGCCTGATTGCTGGATTCGGTGGTTGTCATCGCATGCCTCTGTTTGAAACTCTGTGCCCTGCTTCGACTCCGCGTTGCTACGCTCAGCACGAACGGACAAAGAGAGTGTGCGTAAAGGCTTCTCCCCTTGCCGTCATTCCGGCGAAGGCCGGAATCCAGTCGGTGGTTGCAGAGTCCGCTGGATCCCAATCTTGTTACCAGCCTTGGTTGCTGCGTCGTATGTGATTCTGGCGAGGCATCTGAATACCGTTCGCACTGAGCGTAGCGGAGTCGAAGTGTGGCTCATGCTTCGACTTCAGTCGCTTTACTCCTTACGCTCAGCACGAACGGGTTGAGGTGTGCATAACCAGCAAACCATATAAATGCTGTGCCTAAAAATTCGCCTTCATGATGCGCTCGCTGCGTGGTGGCAGGAAGCTGCGATTGAACACTTCTGCTGGCGCCGGGCTGCGCGGCAGGCCGTAGCTTTCGTCGAGCTGGGTGATGGCGCGTGTCATGCGGTCGTCCTTGATATCGCCGACGCCTATCTCGGCTGCCTCGGGTGTGAGCACCAACGATTTGAGCGTGTAGATCATGCGGCGCTTTTCGATGTCCTTGTTGATCAGCGGCTCGTTTTTGGCGAGGTTGTCGATGCAGGCATCGGGTGTCGCGATGCATTCCTTCACCGCGCGGTTGATGGCTTTCACGAGACCCGCGACGGCCTGCGGTTTCTCCTTGATGAGCTGCTGCGAGACGAGCACGCCGTTGCTGTAGAAGTCGAGGCCGAGGTCGTTGTAGAAGAACCAGCGGATGTCACGGTCCGGGTCGATTTTCATCGCCACGAGGTTCATGTAGCTGGTGGCGGAGAAGACGGCCGAGCCGGCGACCTGGCCTTGCAGCAGCATCTGCTCTTGCAGGTTGGGCGACATGTTGAGCCAGGTGACTTTCTTGTCGTCGATGCCGTTGCGTTTGGCCAGTGCGGTGAACACCTTGAGCGCTGCGGCACCGGCCGGTGAGCCGAGCGTCTTGCCTTCGACGTCCTTGATGGTCTTGATCGGGCTGTCAGCCTTTACGATCAGCGCGAAGGGTGCGCGGTTGTAGAACATGTACACCATCACCGGTGCTTCGGCGGGACGTGTCGCGGCGTTCTGGATGATGGCGTTGATGTCGCCGAAACCGGCCTGGTAGGTGCCGGACATGACGCGCGTGACGGCAGCGGCCGAGCCTTCGCCCTGGTCGATGGTGACGTCGAGCTTTTCGTCCTTGAAATAGCCTTTGTCGTGCGCCCAGTAGAACCAGCTGTGCACGCCCTGGATCTTCCAGTCGAGCGTGAATTTGATCTTCGTTTCCTGCGCAAAGGCAGAGGTCGAAGACAAGGCAAGTGCTGTCAGGCAAGCGCCGGACAGTGAGCGGATCGATAGCATGATGTTTCCCGTTTATGCGTAATGAATGCGAGCATTCAGGCCCGCAGGATGAGTGCGAAAGGCCCGCCTCCCGGCGGCCCCTGGTGCTCGGCGCCACCCGAGACGTACAGCGCCGTGTCACCGAGGACGGAGGCGAGCGCAGCCCCCACGGCGGCACGTGCGTGGCGGGTGGCGTTGATGTCGGAATCGTTGAGCATGGTGTGGCGTGCGCCGCGCACCTTGCCGTCGGGCGAGGCTTCGGCCTTCGACAGGATGTTGACCACACGCTGGCGCAATACATCGGCCTGCGTGTCGGGATCGATGCCGAAGTCTTCGCGCAGGCATCGGCGCAGATCGCTCACGTCGACGGCGTCGCGCATCACGCCATGTGCGATGAGGTAGTCGCTGTCGGCGCGTGTGCTCATGCCCATGACAATGACAACGTTGTTGTCGAGCTCGATACCGGCCGAGGTCGACGCTACGGCGGAGTACAGCGACCAGTCGTGGCGGATATCGGCATCGCTCACCTGTGTCGCGTCGACTTCGCCGAGCGCGACGGCTACGCCGAGCGCTGACGCAGCGCGCGAGGCGCCCATCGATTCGTAGGTGTCGTGCGTCACGGGCGGCGCGCTGCGTTGCAAGGCGTCGGCGATCTTCTGCGCGGTAAGCAGCGAACATTTGATCTGCACGAAATGCACGTCGCGCGCGTCGTCGATGCCGGCATCGGCCATGGCCCGCGTGACAGCCTTTTCTGTCGCATTAAGCTGCGCCAGGCGGCCGATTTCTTCCGGCAGGAAATCGCGCGTGAAGGCGACGCCGACGGCCAGGCGCTTTTCAGTGTTCGTGTTGTCGGCGGTCGATGCGCGTCGCGCGAAAATCGTGAAGTGCGGCGACAGTACGCCCTCGGTGCCGCCGGACATGACCAGTGCAACACGTTCGTGCACGGCAGCCACATCGATGCCCAGCCTTGGGGCCAGCAACTCGCACCAAGCCCGCGTTGCGTAGTCGCGGGTGAAGTCGTTCACGCAACCGTTGCCCTCGGTCTTGCCCATCACCGCGACGATATCTTGCGCACGCAAGGCGCCGCTTTGCATCAAGGCCTGCGCGGCGCTCAGGTCGGCGGGGCCGGCACAGGAGATCTTGAAGACGTCGACGGTCTGGTTCATTTGCGCGGCAGAAAATCAGTGAAGAGGCACCAATCTTGCCTGTGGCGAGTGCTGCATTTCCATTGCCAAGTTCGCATGGCAGCGTCCACTTTTTCGCAACGCTCACCGCAAGCCGCACTCGGGGCCGCCCATGTCTCTCCACTACCTGCGCATCTTCAGTTACATCGACGCCATTGCCCGTAGCGGTTCCATCCGCAAGGCTGCGGAGTCGCTCTACATCACCGCATCCGCACTCGACCGCCGCCTGCAGGATCTCGAAGAAGACATGGGCGCCGAGCTGTTCGAGCGCCACGCGCGCGGCATGCGCGCCACGGCGGCGGGCGAGTTGTTCCTGCAGCATGCGCGCGCGCAGCAGGCCGACTTTGATCGTCTGCGCGGCGACATCGCCCAGCTCAAAGGCATGCATCGCGGCAAGGTCAGCATTGCAGCGAGCCAGGCGCTGGCCTTCTCGCTGTTCCCGCAAGTCATTGCGCAGTTTCGCGCGAGCAATCCCGGCATCTCGTTCTCGGTGTTGATCTGCGATCACAACAGCGTGCTGCGTTCGCTGCGCGACTTCGAGGCCGATCTGGGCCTGGTCTACAACGTGCAGCCCTCGGCTGACGTGACGCCGCTGCTGGAAGTGGATCAGCGCCTCTGCGCCGTGATGGCGGCCGATCACCCGTTGGCGCAGGTGCCGAGCCTGCGCATGCGCGACTGCTTGCGCTATCCGCTGGCCTTGCCGGACGCCAGCCTCGGCGGGCGCGTACTGCTCGACGCTTTCTTCGCGCGCAGCTCGCTGGCGCCCAACGTGGTGCTGGAGTCGAACTCCTTCGAAATGCTGCGTAATTTCGTGCGTGGCACCGACACCATCTCGTTCCAGATCCAGGTCGGCGCTGCGCTGGGCCGCGAGCAGGACGGCGTGACGGCGCGCCTGATCGAGGACCGTGGCCTGGCGTCGCGGCCGCTGACGCTGGCGCAACTCAAGGGCCGCCACCTGCCACTGCCGGCGATGCGTTTCGCCACGGCGCTGCGCGAGGCGCTGGCGGCAGCGGGTTGAGCGCACAGCGAGCAGGCGCGAGCACGGGCGCCTGAGTGTTGCGATTTTTGCAACGGGTGATTGAAAAACCAGCGGCAGACCGAATCACGCAGCCGCCTTAGTCTGAGGACATGCAAGCCATGAGCAACCCACCTTCCAGTCAGACCAATGCGGCCACGAGCTTCGGCGAGGCGCATAACGCATGGACTTCGACCAGCGCGGATCGCGTCAGCCTGGTGCGCCAGATGCCGCCGCCGCGTGCGCTGCAGATTGCGGCGCAACCGGCGCAGCTCGAGATCGATATCGCACGCAGCGTGCTGATTGTCGTCGATATGCAAAATGACTTTTGCCACGCTGCCGGCTGGTTCGGGCAGAAGGGCATCGACACCTCGGCGGCGCGCCGGCCGATTCCCGTTATTGCCGATCTGCTGCCTGCCTGGCGTGCGGCAGGCGGGCGCGTGCTGTGGCTCAACTGGGGCGTGCGCGCCGACCTCGCCAACCTGCCACCGACAATTCGCTACAAGGCCAAGGGTGGCCGCGCGGAGGGCATCGGCTACGGCGAGGCGTCGCCCGACGATCGCGGCCCGACACTGGTGCGCGGCAGCTGGGGCGCCGCGCGTATCGACGAGCTGCAAGCTGCGCCGGACGACCTGCACGTCGACAAGCATCGGCTCTCTGGTTTCTGGGACAGCGAGCTCGACGGCGTGCTGCGCAACCTCGGCATGACGACGCTGCTGTTCGCCGGCATCAACACTGACCGTTGCGTGTTCTCCACCTTGCAGGACGCCGGCTTTCTCGGCTACGACTGCGTGTTGATCGGCGATGCATGTGCCACCTCGTCGCCGGAGTACGTCACGCAAGCGATCCATTTTCTCGTGCTCAAGCTGCACGGCTTCATCACCGACAGCGCGGCGTTGCATACCGGGCTGCAATCCTTGTCCGCACCGCTTTCATCAGTCTCATCACCTCCCTGAAGGAATAATCATGAAACTCGCCAGAACCTGCACGGCGCTGCTGTTCGCGCTCATCGCATCCACTGCTGTGCTGCCCGGCATCGCCAGCGCGCAGACGAAGATCAAGATGACATTGAACTGGAAGTTCGAGGGCCCACAGGCCTGGTTTTTCCTCGCGCAGGAGAAGGGCTATTTCAAGGCCGAGGGTCTGGACGTGGAGATCGATCAGGGTGAAGGTTCGGCAGCGCCGATTCCGAAACTGGCCAACGGTGCATACGACGCAGGCTTCGGCGATCTGAATGCACTCATCGATATGAGCGCCAAGTTTCCGGCGACCGCACCGGTGGCCGTGTACATGATCTACAACGTAACGCCCTTCGTCGTGGCGGTGAAGAAAGACAGCCCGATCAAAACGCTCAAGGATCTTGAAGGCCGCACCGTCGGCGCGCCGGCAGGCGATGGTTCGCTCAAGCTGTTTCCGCTGGTGGCGAAGAACGCCAAAGTGGATGTGAGCAAGGTCAACATCACCAATATGGCCCCCAACCTGCGCGAGCCGATGCTGATGCGTGGTCAGGTCGATGCCGTGTTCGGCTACACGCTGACGATCAAGTTCAGCGCCAAGGCTATCGGCATGGACCCGGACAAGGATCTGCGCTTCATCAACTACTCGGACAACGGCGTCGACTCCTATTCCAATGCGGTGCTCTTTTCACAGAAATTCGTCAAGGAGAACCCCAAGGCCGTCGCCGGTTTTCTGCGCGCGCTCAATCGCGCCATCAACGAGGTCGTCGCCAATCCTGAGGCAGGGATCGAATACGTCATGAAGCGTGAGCCCCTGCTCAAACGTGACGTGGAGAAGGAAAAACTCATCGCCACCTACAAGGAGCAGATGGACGCACCCGAGATTGCCAAGATCGGCCTCGGTGACGTGGATGACGAACGCCTGAAACGCAACATCGCGTTGGTGGTCGATGCGCAGCAACTGACACGTACGCCTGCTCCGCTGGAGATCTTCGATCGCCGCTTCCTGCCGCCGCGTAGCGAGCGTGCTTCGAAACTCTGATTGTGTTGTGGCATTCAAATTTCATTGAATGGCGTACCAGATTGCCGTTCGCCCTGAGCGTAACGAAGTGAAGTCGAAGGGAAGCTTCGGTCACGGAAGGACATGAATTTCATGTTTGAAAGTGTTGCGCCCTGCTTCGACCCTTCGACAAGCTCAGGACAGGCTTCGCGTTGCTACGCTCAGCACGAACGGGCATTAACAGTGGTCACATGTGTATCAAGGAACCAGGATGAATCTCGATCTGAAAAACAAGGTTGTCGTGATCACAGGCCCCGCCAAGGGCATGGGGCAAGCGATCAGCCTGGCATTTGCCGACGAAGGCGCGAAGCTGGTGCTCGCAGGGCGCGATCTGGCAGCCATCGAGCCGGTTGCTGCCGAGGTGCGGGCGCGTGGCGCAGATGCCATCGTCGTAGCCTGCGATGTGACACGCGGCAGCGAGGCGGAGGCTTTGGCGCGTCATGCCATGGAGGCCTTCGGCAGCATCGATGTGTTGGTGAACGTCGCTGGCGGCTCAGGCCCCATCGGCAAGCCGGGCTGGGAAACCACGCAGGAAGAGTTCGAGCAGATCGTGCAGCTCAATATGACAGGCTGCTTCAACACCATGCACGCCGTGCTGCCGACCATGATCGCGCAGCAGCGCGGCAAGGTCGTGAATGTCGGCGGCACCTTCGGCATGCGCGGCCGTGCCGGGCGTATGGCGTACTCCGCATCGAAGTGGGGTTTGCGTGGCATCACCAAGAGCTTCGCGCTCGAAGCGGGGCCGCATGGCATCAATGTCAATTGCGTGGCGCCAGGCATGGTCGACGGCCCGCGTTTTCGCGACAAGGTGTGTGCCGATATGGCGCACCGTTTGAACATCAGCGTCGAAGAGGCGGCCGAACGTCATGCCGAGGATTACGCGCTGCGGCGTGTCTCGACCGATGCCGATGTGGCCAACGCCTGCCTGTTCCTCGCCAGCGATGTATCGCGGCAGATAACGGGTGTCGATCTGCCGGTCGATGGTGGCTGGGCAATGCTATGAGCATTAATAGAGCCGCCCCGTCTAAAGCCGCGCCCGGCTCTTCCCTCGATACACCCGCTGCGCGGGCACTCGGGATGAACGGTCTGGTGTTGATTGGACGGTGCCCCCCAGAACCGTTCGTGCCGAGTGGCGCGAAGCGCTGTATCGAGGTTGGCGGCAATCGACACTTTCATCAATTACACAGAGATAAATAATGTCCACAGTTGATATGGTCATTCGTGGCGGCAAGGTGGTTTCACCGGATCGCATCATCGACGCTTCGGTCGCCATTGACGGCGGCAAGATCGTCGCCGTCGGTCACGACGACGTCATGCCCACAGGACGCGAGGAATTTCGCGCCGATGGTCTCTATCTCTTGCCCGGCGCCATCGACAGCCACGTGCATTTTCGCGACCCCGGCTACGCGCACAAGGAAACCTGGAAGACGGGTTCGGCAGCCGCCGCATGTGGCGGCGTCACGACGGTCTTCGACATGCCCAATACCAAACCAGCGACGGGCACGGTCGAGGCCTTGCAGATGAAGTTGCGTGCGGCTGAGGCCTCCTATGTTGACTTCGGCATTCATGCGCTGCTCGGCGACGATACGGTCGATCGTCTCGAAGAACTGCTGGAGCACGGCGCAACGAGTTTCAAGGCCTTCGTCGGCAACACCTTCGGCAATCTTCCCGCGCCGAGCGATGGTGCCTTGCTCGAAGCGTTCGAGATTCTTGCGCCGCTCGGCATACGCACCGTCGTGCATGCCGAGAACTCATCCATCATGGCGCGCCGTCAGCAACGCATGATTGCGGCGGGCCGCATCGACGCACAGGCACATCTTGCCGCGCGTCCCGAAGTCTGTGAGATCGAAGCGGTGAGCCGCATCATCCACTTCAGTGAATGGACCGGTGCGCGTGTGCACATCGCTCACAAGAGTTCGGCCGATGCGCTGTGGCTGGTGCGCGAAGCCAAGGCGCGCGGTGTCGACATCACGGTGGAAACCTGTCCGCAGTATCTGCTGCTCAATACCGACGACGTGCTGCGTCTCGGCGGCGTGTTGCGCCTCAACCCGCCGATTCGCGATCCGCGTCACAACCAGCCGTTGTGGGATGCGTTACTCGACGGCACGGTTGACATGATTGCCACCGATCATGCACCGCACAGCATCGACGAAAAAACCAAGGCCAATATATGGGAGTGCGACTGCGGCTTTCCTGGCGTGGAAACCCAAATGGCATTGATGCTCAGCGAGGTGAACAAGGGTCGTGCCACGCTGATGGACTACGTGCGCTGGAGCGCGGTAGCGCCGGCCAAGGCGTGGGGTCTGTATGGCACCAAGGGCGTGATTGCACCGGATGCGCATGCCGACATCGCCATCATCGACATGAACAAGGCCGGTGTGCTGTCGCACGGCAAGCTGCAATCCATCAGCAAGATCTCGCCGTGGAACGGCCGCCCGGTGAAGGGTTATCCGATGCACACGCTGGTGCGTGGCCGCTTCGTGATGCGTGACGGCAAGCTGGTCGAGGAAGCTTGTGGCTGGGGCAAGTCCGTGAAAGGCATCCAGCGCATGCCGACTCCTGTGCCACGCAATCAGCATACGGCGACGAAGAACATTCTCGAAGCGCCGGCGGGGGCACCGCAGGACGCGTTGCCGCAGGTTGATGCAGTCACGCCTGCTCATTAGTGATGTGGTTTCAAAGTTGTGGGCACCAAGCCCCAGATATCGTCATTCCCGCCATCTTTACGATCAGCGAAGCTGCATGACGCTCCCCTCGCCCGCTTGCGGGAGAGGGGTTGGGGGAGAGGGCTGCGGGAATCCACTACGGGGCACAAGGCGAGTTCATTGCGTAGAAGTGGATTCCCGCTTTCGCGGGAATGACGGGATAAGGTGGTTCGACTATTTAAACCACGCTAGTGCTGTAAATGGAACATAACGCCAGGGGGTATCCCATGAATGAATCCTTCATAGATCTTGCCGACGTCACGGTGCGCTTCGGCGGTGCAGATAACCCGCAGGCAACACTTGCGCTCGATCGCACCAACCTGCGTATTGCCCAGGGGGATTTCGTCGCGCTGGTCGGGCCGAGCGGTTGCGGCAAGTCGACGATTCTAAAACTCGTTGGCGGCCTGCTTTCGCCAAGCTCTGGTGGCGTCATCGTCAACAGCCGCGAAGTGGGTGGACCGGCGCGCCCGCGCATCGGTCTGGCGTTCCAGAACCCGACCATGCTGCCGTGGCTGACGATTCGCGACAACATCATGATGCCGCTGAAGATCGTCGAGCCATTCCGTCAGCATTACCGCGCAAAGAAGAAGGGCGAATACGCGGCGCGTGCCGATGCGCTGCTGGCGCAAGTCGGCCTCTCCGGTCTGGGCGACAAGCGCCCCTGGCAACTCTCCGGCGGCATGCTGCAACGCGCCTCGCTGTGTCGCGCGTTGATTCACGAGCCGCAACTGCTGCTGCTCGATGAGCCCTTTGGCGCGCTTGATCAATTCACGCGCGAGGAGTTATGGGCAATCTTGCAGACCCTGTGGCTCGAACAGAAGCCGACCGTGTTGCTGGTGACGCACGATCTGCGTGAAGCGGCGTACCTTGCCAACCGCATCTGTGTGATGAGCGCGCGGCCGGGCAGAATTCTGGAAGAGCGTCATGTCGATTTCGCCCGCCCGCGCAGCATCGAACTGAGCTACGCGCCGGAATGTGCGGAACTCGTGCAGGCGCTGCGCATGCGCATCGCCGAAGCGCGCAGCGACATGGCGTCAGGTGCCGTGCCCACGCTGCCGGTGAAGCCGGTGCCATCCATAGATATCGTCAAGGAGGCCGCATGAAACTCGCGCTCACCACCCGTCAGCGTCAGCGCATGCTGTCGGCATTCGCCATCGTGGCGATGTTCGTCATCTGGGAGCTGATCTGCGTCGCGTTCAATATATCGGGTCTGGTGCTGCCGAGGCCGAGCGCGGTGTTTGCCGTGTTGTTCGAGAAAATGCCGCTGCTGTGGCCGCATGCCGTGCAGACGCTCTACACGACCGTGACCGGCTTCGCGCTCGGCGTGCTGGCGGGCATCCTCATCGGCCTGGTGATCGGCTCCAGCCGCTTCGCCTACGACGTGGCCTATCCGCTGCTCGTCGGGTTTTCGAGCATTCCGAAAGTCGCCGTGGTGCCGATCTTCGTCGTATGGTTCGGCGCAGGCACCGTGCCGGCCGTGCTGACCTCGATGGTGATCTGCATGTTCCCGGTGGTGGTGAACGTCGCCACCGGCCTTGCGCATACCGAGCCCGAGTTGCAGGACGTGCTCAAGGTGCTTGGCGCGCGCAAGCTCGATGTGTTGTGGAACGTTGGCCTGCCACGCGCCTTGCCCTACCTGTTCGCTTCGCTGAAAATCGCCATCACGCTGGCTTTCGTCGGTACCGTGTTGTCGGAGACGGTTGCGGCGAACAAGGGCATCGGCAATGTCATGATGATTGCCAGCGGCAATTTCGATGTGCCGCTGGTCTTTGCCGGATTGTTCATCCTCGCCGCGATGGGTGTGGCGCTGTACGTGGTGTCGTCGATGATCGAACAGCGCGTCACGGGCTGGGCGACGCGCGGCAATGAAGTGGTGATTACCTGATTGGATGTCATGAGTACTAACGAGATTGAAAGCAAGCTGAAAAGCGTCGCCGTGTTCTGCGGTTCCAACTTCGGCATCTCCGACGCCTATGCCGAAGGAGCACGTGCGCTCGGTCAGGCGCTGGCCGAACGCGGTATTACATTGGTATACGGCGGCACGCACAAAGGCCTGATGGGTGTCGTTGCCGATGCGGTGCTGCAAGCAGGCGGCAAGGCGCACGGCGTCATCAGCCAGCGTCTGTTCGAGCGCGGTCATCTGCACGCGTCGCTGACGCAGCACGAAATCACGCCGGACATGAAGAGCCGCAAATCGCGCATGGCCGATCTGGCCGACGCCTTCATCGCGTTGCCGGGCGGGCTGGGCACTTTCGAAGAACTATTCGAGGCGGCCACGCTCACGCAGCTTGGCGATCACATCAAGGCATGCGGCGCGCTGAACATACGCGGCTTCTTCGACCCGATGCGCGCGATGCTGCAACACGCCGCGCAGGAGGAGTTCCTCAAGCAGGAGCATTGCGACATGGTGATGATAGAAGCCGATCCTGCCGTGCTGCTCGACAAGCTCGCGGCGTGGCGCATGCCGAGCGTGGAGAAGTGGTTCGCGCCGCGTGCTGCTGGCTAATAACAGCCGCGCCAAGTCTTTTGCTCGTCATTCCCGCTTTCGCGGGAATGACGGCATGTCTAGCGCGGAATCATCGGTTCTGAAATTTATTCGTCATTTAACCAAGAGCAGAAATCATGGCACGCATACTCATTACCGCAGGTGGCCTCAGGTTCGTCGCCGAAACACATGCCGACGCACCGCTTACCGTGGCTGCATTCAGCAAGCTGCTGCCGTACCGTCAGAAGCTCATCCATGTGCGCTGGAGCGGCGAAGGCTGCTGGATTCCCATGGGCGACTTCAAGCTCGGTGTGGATTTCGAGAATCACACCAGCCATCCATCCGTGGGCGATGTGCTGTTCTATCCTGGTCCCTACAGCGAGACCGAAATCATCATGGCATATGGCGCCTGCTCGTTCTCCAGCAAGCTGGGTCAACTTGCTGCCAACCATTTCCTGACCATCGTGGAAGGCCGCGAGAACCTGCGCACCCTGGGCATGAAGTGCCTGTGGGAAGGTGCGCAGGATATTTCGTTTGAGGCGATGTAACACCTCAAGCCTTCATGCGGGCGAAGGCCGGGATCAGAAGCGTAGGTCGGAAAAGCGAAGCGCCTTCCGACGTTTGTGTTTTTTACGCGCCCGCACATGAAATTTCATTGGGATCGCCGCTGTTGATCGATCTCAACTGATGTCGGAAGGCGCTTTGCTTTTCCGACCTACAACTGCAACGGCTCCACTGAACCCAGCGCATCAAGTTGTCAGTTGATCGCGCCAATAAAACTCTGCAACTCGGGCGTCTGCGGGTTGGCGAAGAGCTCTTTCGGGTCGCCGCTCTCGTGCACCTTGCCCTGGTACATGAACACCAGCTTGTTGCCGACGTCGCGGGCGAAGCGCATTTCGTGCGTGACCATGATCAGGGTCATGCCTTCCACCGCAAGCTGTTTCACGACGGCGAGCACTTCGTTGACGAGCTCCGGGTCGAGCGCCGAAGTGATTTCGTCGCAGAGCATTACCTTGGGCTGCATGGCGAGCGCGCGTGCAATGGCGACACGTTGCTGCTGCCCGCCGGATAACTGATCGGGATAGGCGTCGAACTTCTCGGCAAGGCCGACCTTGGCAAGCATGGCCTTGGCGATTGGCTCGCAATCGGCACGGCTCATCTTCTTCACCACTTGCGGCGCGAGCATGACGTTCTCGCCGACTTTCAGATGCGGAAAGAGATTGAACTGCTGGAATACCATGCCGACTTTCTGACGTAGCGCACGCAGATCCGTCTGGCCAGCGGTGAGCTTTTCGCCATCGACTTCGATCTGGCCATCGTCGATGGATTCCAGTCCGTTGATGGAGCGCAGCAGCGTGCTCTTGCCCGAACCGCTGCGACCGATGATGGCGACCACTTCTCCCGCGCCGATGCGCAGGTCGATGCCCTTGAGCACGTGGTTGCTACCGAAGTGCTTGTGTACCGCGTCAATGCGAACTAGATCCACGATATTTCCTTTCGAGACGCATCGCGAAGTGCGACAGCGGGTAGCAGAGAATGAAGTAGCCGACGGCAACGAGACCGAAGACGAGGAAGGGTTTGAAGGTCGCGTTGGCAAGCATGCCGCCGGTCTTGGTCAGCTCGGCAAAGCCGATGATGGAAGCGACCGATGTGCCTTTCACGACTTGAACTGAAAAGCCTACCGTCGGTGCGATGGCGATGCGCAGCGCCTGCGGCAGTACGACGTAGCGCATTTGCTCGACCCAGCTCATGGCGAGGCTCGATGAAGCCTCCCACTGACCTTTAGGAATCGCTTCGACGCAACCACGCCAGATCTCGGCGAGGTAGGCGCTGGTGAATAGCGTCAGGCCGATAGCGGCCGCAAGCCATGCCGGCACGTCGATGCCCATCAGCGAGATGCCGAAGAACACAAGGAACAGCTGCATGAGCAAGGGCGTGCCCTGGAATAGCTCGATGTAGCCCTTCATCGCTTTCTGCAGCCACGGGAAGCGGCCGATGCGTGCAGTCAGCACCAGCAAGCCGACCGCGCCACCGAGCAGGAAGGCTGTGAGCGACAAACCGACAGTCCACTCCAGTCCGGTGATGAGGTTGCGGATGATGTCCCACAGGGTGAACTCGGTCATCATGTCGTCTTCCTCCCGTTCACGAAGTGGCTGCCGAACTTGTTGAGCAGCCAGCGTACGCAGAAGGCGAGGACCAGATACATCAGCGCGACGGTGATGTAGGTCTCGAAGGCGCGGAAGTTACGCGACTGGATGAAGTTGGCCGCGTAGGTCAGCTCTGTTGCAGAAATCTGCGAACACACCGACGATCCCAGCATGACAATGACAACCTGGCTGGTCAGCGCCGGCCAGACCTTTTGCAGGGCAGGGCGCAGCACGATGTGACGGAAGATCTGAGCGCGTGTCATTGCCAGCGAAGACGCAGCCTCGATCTGGCCGCGCGGTATCGCCTGGATGCCGGCGCGAATGATCTCGGTGGAGTAAGCGCCGAGGTTCACCACCATGGCGATGATCGCCGCCGTCCATTCGTCCAGCTTCACACCGAGCGCAGGCAGGCCGAAGAAGATGAAGAACAGCTGGACGAGGAAGGGTGTGTTGCGTATGGCTTCGACATAGACTGTGAAGATCTTGTCGAAGGGCTTGATCTTCCAGGCGCGAGACACCGCACCCAGCGTTCCGAGGCTTACGCCCAACGTCGCGCCGACGGCGATGAGGCCGAGGGTGTGCAACGCGCCGGTCGCGAGCTGCTCGCGGTATTCCCATACGGCGATGAAGTCAAAGTGATAGGCCATGGGCCCTCCCTGGGTTATTGATTGATGCGCGTTGCCGTTCCCTCTCCCTGAGGGAGAGGGTGCCCCGTCAGGGGCCGGAGAGGGGGGAGAGCGGAGTCCGTCATCGACTCAGCATTTCCCCCTCTCCCGCCGCGTTGCGGCACCCTCCCCCTCAGGGGGAGGGAACTTCGGCGCCTGTCCCGGCTACAACCCCGCTGTCAGCGGATGCTTCAGCCACTTCATCGATACCTTGTTGAGGTCGCCATTCTTCTTCGACTTGGCGATGATCTCGTTCACCTTGGCGACAAGCGTGGCTTCACCTTTGTTGATACCCACATAGCATGGCGAGTTCTTGATGATGAATTTCGTCAGCACGTCGCGCTTGTCGGTGCGCTCATCCACGGCGGAGGCGACCACGTTGCCGGTGGCGATCAACTGCGTCTGGCCGGAGAGGTAAGCGGAGATTGTCGAGTTGTTGTCTTCGAAGCGCTTGAGCGTGGCGGTAGGCGGGGCGATCTTGGTGAGCTCCAGGTCTTCCACCGAGCCGCGTGTGACGGCGATGGTCTTGCCGGCGAGATCGGCAGCGCTTTCAACCTTGATGTCAGCAGGGCCGAACACGCCGTTGAAGAATGGTGCGTATGCATCGGAGAAGTCGATGACCTTCTCGCGGTCGGTATTCTTGCCGAGGCTGGAGATCACCAGATCGGCCTTGCCGGTGGTGATGTAGGGAATGCGGTTGGTACTCGTTACCGGAATCAGTTCGAGCTTGACGCCCAGGTCCTTGGCGATGAGTGCTGCTGTGTCAATGTCATAACCCTGCGGTTTCATGTCGGTGCCGACTGTGCCGAAAGGCGGGAAATCCTGCGGCACGGCGACACGGATCACGCCGCTCTTCTTGATGTTTTCGAGTACATCGGCGTGCGCGAGCTGCGTTGCAAAGAGGCCCACTGAAAGCAGGGCTGTTGCGAGGGTGCGGCCAAGGGGAAAAGCGTGCGATTTCATGTAAGGCTCCTTGCAAACTGTGCCCTGTGGATCAGGGCGTTTCAAAATCGATGTTGATGCGCGCGGCGGCACGCACCAGGTGAATGCGCATGGCGGCATGTGCAGCGTCAGCATCGCGTGCCGTGATTGCATCGAGCACGACGCGGTGTTCGTCAGCCGGTGCCCATATGCCTGCCGGGTCTGCCCAGTCAGCGAAGGGCAGGCGCAGGCTGTAGCCGATCGGCGCTTCAAGTGCGGTGATGGCGGCGGTGAGCATGGGGTTGGCCGAGGCGGTGGCAATGGCGAGGTGAAAGTCGAGGTCGGCATCGGCCGCGGCGACGAGGTCCATCGCCTGCAAGGCTGTCTGCATGCGCGTTTGCGTGGCATGCAGCGCATCGATGTCAGCAGCGCTGGCACTGCGCGCCATGAGTGCGGCGGCAGCCGGTTCGATGATGCTGCGGAACTGGAAGACGGCATGCGGCGGCATGTCCAGCGGTCCCATCGGTAGCTCGCTGCTGGCTGCACGGCCAGCCGTGACGAATACGCCCTTGCCGGGCTGTGAGCGCACTAGCCCGAGTGCTTCAAGCATTGACACCGCTTCGCGCAGCACGGTGCGGCTGATGCCCAGCGTGGTCGACAAGTCGCGCTGACCGGCAAGGGCGCGCCCGGTGGGTACTGGCCTTCATGTATCTGCCGCTGCAAAGTCTGTGCGGCAAAGCTGGACAGTCGTGTCATGCCATATACCCAGCGCGTCGTTGCACCGTTCAAGCCGCCTTCATTGGCAGGCCATGGTTCGACCGGTCTAGCCGGTCAGACCAGCTAAGCAGAGCGCATGCCATTGCCAGGAGGCATTTGTAAAAAAGGCGCGACATTACGATTGGCGCGGTCTGGCCGATGGCGGAAATGCTTATGGAATATTTGTTTGGCTATATCGCGGGCACCATGACATAGGTGCTGGCACATATACGGTGCGAATGCCGCCGAGGAAAGTAGGGCGCAGTGCCAACTGCGCCGTCGGGCTTGGGTCGCAGGTGTTCAAATGGAGGCGCCACGGCGCAGTTGGCACTGCGCCCAACGTGGATTCAAGGCACGCGCATTGCGCCTTTCCCATGGCCGGCGGGCCTGTGCATCCACGCCTGGCGCCAAGTCGTAAAGACGGCGTAACGCCGCTTGAGGCAAAATAGCGGATTGCCGCAACGATTGAATAGCCCGGGATTCAGCCAAAGCTGCGTCCGAGCGCTGGAGACTTATGAATTCATCCACAGACAACAAGCTGATTTCCGTGCGCGTGCGCAGTTTTATCATCGAGGCCGAGGGCGTGCGCAGCATCGACCTGATCGCAGCCGATGGCGAGAAACTGCCGTCCTGGACCCCCGGCGCGCACATCGAGGTGCTGCTGCCTGGCGGGCTGGCACGCCACTATTCGCTATTCAACGGGCCGGAAGACACGGATTGCTACCGCATCGCGGTCAAGCTCGAACCGACCTCCCGCGGCGGCTCGTCTGCCCTGCACGATTTCGCCATCGGCGACACAGTGCAGATCAGCGCGCCGCGCAACCTGTTCCCGCTCGATGCCAAGGCCAAGCGGCACGTGCTCATTGCCGGTGGCATCGGCATCACGCCGATTCTCTCCATGTTCCGCGCTCTCATTGCTGCGGGCAGCGACGTGACACTCCATTATTTCGCACGCGCCCGCGGTTACGCGGCCTTTGCCGCCTGGCTCGAGCAGCACCCGGCTGCAGGGCGCATTCATTGCCATTTCGGTCTCGACGAAGCCGCCACGCGCACGCGCATGCACGAGGTGCTCGCTGGCCAGGCAGTCGCCGCGACCGATGCACTCTATGTCTGTGGCCCGACACCGCTGATGGAGCTGGCCACCACTGAAGCGCTCAACTCGGGCTGGCCGAGCAAAGCGATCTACCGCGAGTCGTTCGGCGCGCCAGCGGTGTCGGAAGCGCAGCACGACACAGAGAAGTCATTCGAGGTCTTCTTCCAGCGCAGTGGCAAGAGCTGCATGGTTGCACCGGGCCAGACCATCGTTGCCGCCGCCGCGCACATCGGCATCACCTTCTGCACCTCATGCGAGCAAGGCTTCTGCGGCACCTGTTTGACCAATGTCATCGAGGGCGAGATCGATCACCGCGACGGCTATCTCACCAAGGCCGAACAGGCCAAGGGTGATCAGATGATGCCGTGCATCTCGCGCTGCCGCAGCAAGAAACTGGTGCTGGACGTGTAACGCGATGTAATTGGTTACGACCTGACTGTGACTCACGAGGCTGAATCTCAGCCAGGTCGATGTAGGGCGCAATGAAAACTGCGCCGTTTCTGAACGCTACTTTCCTACATTCAGAAACGGTATCGGCGCGCCCGCGTAGATCGCTGTCGGAAGGGCGCCGTTCCACTTCTCGGCCTTGATCTTCTCGACCTCGATGCGGCGCAGTTCGAGCACGTCCTTGTTCTGTGCCAGTGCTGCGTTCTGCGCGCGCAGGGCCTCGGCCTGCGCCTTGGCAATGGTCAGATTGGCATAGGCTTCGCCATCGGCCTGTGCCTTGCGGGCGTTGGCTTCTGCTTCGGCAATGGCGACCTTCTGTTTCTGCTCGGCTTCCACCGTCTTGAGCTTGTTGTCTGCGGCAAGCCGCAGTTGCTCCTGCGTCACCTTGTCGTTGATGGCGTGCATGTACGAGTCGGAGAATGCGAAGTTGCGCATGTCTATATTGATGACCTGCGCGCCGTAGAGTGCCAGCTTGTCGCGCAAGGCTGCGTTGATGTCGCTAGATACCTTGGCGCGCTGCGCGATCAGGTCGGGCGCCGTATATTTGGCGGTTACGGCCTTGAATATTTCTTGCGTCGCAGTCTGGACATATGACGACAGATTGCCGTCGTGCGAATACTTCTCGAACACTTCGGTGACGCGATCCGTGGCAATGCTGTAGCGCACCGTCATACTGACCTTCACTGGTTGCGTATCGCTGGTACTGCCTTCGGCCCCTTCGATATCGGCCGTCTCGGCGCGGATGCTGAAGTTCGAGAGCTTGCGCCAAGGTGGCAACACTGCCAGCCCCTCACCCTCGATGCCAACGATCTTGCCGAACTGCGTGACCACCCCCCGGCTGCCGGTTGGCACCGAGTAAAACGGCCAGATGGCATAGACAGCAACCAAGACTACGATGCCGATGAAGACGCGTTTCAATAGCCCGTTTGGCATTGTCACATTCCCGAGTTCCATGCTTTACCTTTCGCTAGATTGCGGTGCAGGGGAGACCCCAGCCCCGTTTGCATTGCCGACGCGTCGAGAGTTGCCGTGCGCAGGACAGCCCTCAGCTTGGCATACATGCATCGGGAATAGTAGCGCGCGGATCAGCCCGGCGGCGACGAGAGTCTGTGCGAGCAGGCCGATGTTTCATGGCATCGCCCGGAGACAGCCCGACCTTTGGTTCATGGCGTGGTATCCGGCTGCGAAAGCCAGGACTTCCAATTGCCAGCCATTGGCATCAACGGATAGCCCAAGCTATCAAGGCCGAGATGACCGCCAGTACCAGAGTGGAATATCCGAGCGTTGTCAGATTGGTTTGAACCTCGGTGCTGATAACGGCTTCGGATGGATGTGCAGGGTCATAACGGACTGACAAATCAGGACTGCGTTTAAGCGCATCTACAATCATTCTGTGCTTCGTGTCATCGCGGCCATCGCCGTAACCAAATGCGTAGCGATCCGAACGGTATGTGACACCGCGCACGACATATGAATACTCGATTTTCAACTGCCAGCTACTGGTGTCATCCACTTGAGTGCCAAGGACTTCCACCACTTCGCATCGTTCGAGATGGCCGTCAGTGGCGGGCCAGCTGCCTGCACGGATTGCATCGCGTTCCATCTTGCGGCCGGCATAAACCAGTCCGATGCCGGCCAGAACAAATATCACAACGAATGGAATCATGGTTGCCTCCAGGGACTGTGCGACGATGTGAAATCGGGAGCTAGACCGCGCTTGCCGTACCCGGGGCAGTGAGTGTCGTTGGATTGCCCAGGGAAGCATTGAAGGCAACTGCTTTCTTGACCAGCTCGATTACCGTTGAACGCTTCAGCGATGTTAGCTCCACGATCTCCAGGGTAGCCATTTTGTATTTGCCACCAGGCTTCAGACGAGGCTCGATGTCCCGCAGACGTCGGCCTCGCCAGAACCCGAAGAGAACGCGCTCTTCTTCAGCGCGGATGAGGAGGACGGGCCCGTTTGAGAAGTACACCAGGTGTCCCCATTTGATGACCTCTTCAAGTGCCGTGGTCTCGAGGACAGCTGAGCGCAGCGCTGTCGTATAGCGTTGCTGCCAATCGCTCAATGACGCGACATAGGCTTCCGGGCTCTCCGCTGGTACCGACTTCTTCATTGGCATGGGGCGAGTGCCTCCGGTCTGGTGTGGGCCAACGTTTGATCTGAGTGGACGCCGCCCGAGCTGCCGCGCGAAATGCCAAGGCGCATCCCGGGTGGACTCAAGGCTCGGTCGAACGCGCAGCTTGCAGGACGTCCCGCTCGACTGCAGCGTAAAACATGTTGCCTGCAACTATCAGTCGATACTCTTACATGATCGGAAAGTCTATTGTCATAGACCATCCTGATCTAAGAGCTAGACCTTGATCCGACCGCGAAAACCTCTGGCGGCGTAATACGATTCAGCACCATTGTGATAGACGAAGACATTGTCATAGCGACGATCGCAGAAGACTGCACCACCCAGATCCCTTATCTTCGCCGGTGTTTGCACCCAGCTCGAAGTCTTCCTGTCGAATTCTCCGAGCGCCTGCAATTCCCGGTATTGCTGTTCCGTGAGTATTTCGATGCCTATCGAGGCCGCCATTTCGACAGCGTTGCCACCCGGCTTGTTTTCCTTGCGTGAATCGAGCGCCTTGCGGTCATAACAAAGGCTGCGCCGGCCAGCGGGACTTTCGGGCGAGCAATCGCAGAAAATGAATTCACCAGTCTTGTCGTCATGGGCAATGACATCCGGTTCACCGCCCGTAAGTTCCATTTCCTGGAGCGCCTGGATTTTTTTGGGGTTAGCCTTTAATTTTGCCTGTATTGGGGCCCAGTCGATTCCCGTGTGACGACGCATGTTTTTAGCGAATCGTTCTTTGAGCGTCTTGATCAGTGAGTCAAGAGATGCTGCGTCCATATCGTTGCCTCCATTATGTAAATTGCTTGCCGCCGGTACGTCGTCATCCCGGCGAAAGCGGGGATCCAGGCTCGAAGCTTCCATACTGGGTTTTCTTTGCCGAATGACGCAATGACAGATGCGCGTGAGTTTGACAGTGCTAGGTTATTCTTTACGCAAGCATACACAGCAAAAGTGCTTCGAGAAATCCTGCGTGCGATTCTGAGAGAGGCAGCATTGAAATACAGACTCATCGCTTTCGACTTCGACGGTACGCTGGCCGATTCCTTTCCGTTCTTCATCGAGGTGTTTGGAACGTTGGCGGATGCGCATGGTTTCAGGCGCATTCATCACGATGAGATTGAAACGCTGCGCGGCTACGATGCCAGACGCCTGATGCGTCATGTGGGTCTGCCGCTGTGGAAATTCCCGCAGGTCGGCATGCACTTCAAGTCATTGATGGCGGCGAACATCGCGCGCATCAAGCTGTTCGATGGCATCGGGACGGTCTTGCAGCAACTCGTACAGGACGAGGTCATGCTGGCTGTGGTCAGTTCGAATTCTGTTGATAACGTGCGTACCGTATTGGGCCCGTATGCCGATTTATTCACGCATTTTGAATGCGGTGTCGATCTGTTCGGCAAACGCCACAAGCTGCGTCATCTGCTGACAGCAAGTGGTCGGCAGCGCCACGAAATGCTATGCGTTGGCGACGAGCTGCGCGACATCGAGGCGGCGCGTGCCGAGAAGCTGGCCTGCGGCGTGGTTGCGTGGGGTTATGCGCGCTTCGATGCGCTGCTTGCGCAGGCTCCGGACGAGGCATTCCGTAATGTCAGTGATCTTGCGTGTCTAGGCAAACCGGCCGGGCCCGGCACGCCGCCGTGACCCGGCCTCGTCGCTACAGCCAATTGTTGTTGCGTCGTGAAGAGGCTTCAGTGCGAATATGGCGCGCTTGCAAGCTCCTTCAGCAGCGCTTCATCGAAAGCGGGAATATCGGCAGGCTTACGGCTGGTGACGAGCTTGCCATCGACCACGACAGACTCGTCGCTCCATAACGCGCCAGCATTGCTCAGGTCCTCCTTGAGGCTTGGCCAGCTGGTCACGCGCTTACCTTCGACGATGCCGGCATCGATCAAGGTCCACGGGCCGTGGCAGATGGCGGCAATGGGTTTGTTCTCGCGCGCGAACTGGCGGATGAAGGTGATCGATTGCGTGCTCAGGCGCAGTTGATCGGGATTGGCGACGCCACCCGGCAACACCAGCGCGTCGAAGTCGGCGGGACGGGCGTCGCGCACGTCCATCTCGACAGCGAAACGATCGCCGGGCGTGAGGTGATTGAAACCCTGGATTTGCTCGCCTTTCGATTTGGGTGATATCAGTGTGACGCTGGCACCATGTTCTTCGAGGAACTTGCGTGGCGCGGTGTATTCGACCTGCTCGACGCCATCCGTCATCAGTACCGCGACACGCTTGCCCCGCAGGGCCGAACCTTGGCTTGTTTGCATTATGAGTCTCCTTGGGAAGGTGAACGGGATGTACCGCTTCCCTTTTGCCAGCACATTGCGGTCCTGAAGACGGCCCATGAGCGGTACGTTCCGCTTGCAACAGGTCTAGGCGTGAAGACAGCAGTGGCGCTGCAAAGGAGGGCTCTCCATCTCTTCCGCCAGGCGGCTGGCTGCGCTGTCATGACGTATATGCAAATGATATTTATCGTCAGGGCTTGGGCGATCGTTCCATCGCCGCCTGGGGCTCAATGAGTATCAGCGTCGAGGTTGCCGAGGCGTAGATATTGCCGCTGGCATCCGTGATGCGACCTTCGGTAAATGCCACACGCTTGCCGAGCGTGATGACCCTGGCTTCTGCCCGGACCGGACCCGTATCGACAGTCATGGCGCGGTGATACGCGATCTTCAATTCCAGCGTCGTGTAAGCCTGGTCGGCCTTGAGGCAGGAATGCACGGCGCAGCCACATGCGGAGTCGAGCAAGGTCGCCGCGTAACCGCCATGCACGCTGCCGAGCGGGTTGTAAGCATGCTTGCCGGGTATGCCCTCGAACACCGCACGGCCTTCTTCGATTTCGACGAGATTGAAATCGAGCGTATCGGCGATGGGCGGGCGAGGCGCGCCAGCGATCATGGCCTGGAGTTGCTGCAGTCCATTGAGCTTGCCGGCGTTCTCTTCAAAGACGTTCATGGCGCTTCTCCGTTCTTTCTCCGTTACGGCCCTGCAAAGTCAGAGAGGCTACCAGTCGCGGATGGTTTACGACCAGCTCAGTGGATTGATGCGATAGAACTCGCTGAGCTCTCGATATAGCTCCGGGTATTGCTCCGCCATGACATGCGCTTGCTCGAAGAACACTTCCGATGCAACAGCGAAGAACTCTGCCGGGTTGGTGGCGCCGTAGTAACTGAACAGCGAAGGCTGCTGCGTGTCGGCCTGTTCCTGCAGGCGGGCAAACGCCGCATTGAATACGCGTGCCCAGCGCTTGTAGCGTCGACGGTGAGGCAGGTAGGGCGCGCCGTTGGCGCCGCCCTTTTCCTGATCGAGCTGATGCGCGAATTCGTGAATCACTACGTTGCGGCCATCATCGGCCACCGCGGCACCATCCACTGCGTCGTCCCACGACAGCACGATCTGTCCGTGCGACCACGATTCACCGGCCAGTACCTGACGTTGATCCTGCAGCACGCCGATGTTGTCGGTATGCACGCGATCCACGATGAACGCGCCCGGGTAGAGGAGGATCTGCCGCAGCTTCGGGTAATAGCCGGCCCTGCGATTGAGCAGCAGCAGACAGGCTTGCGCGGCGATGGTGAGGCGCATCTCATCGGTGACTTCGAGGCCGGCGCAGCCGATGAAGGATTTCTCGGCGAGAAAGACCTGCATGTGGCGCTTGAGCTGAAGCTGCAGATCGGCCGGCATCGCGCGGAAGTACGGCACACGGCGGCGCAGCACTTCACGCCACTCCGCAGGGAAGGGCCGGGCACGTAGCCGCCTGCGACGCAGCTCGATGAGCAGGGGTTCGGTAGCGAGCCACAGCACAAGCGCCAGAGCGATACATGAAACGATGATCATCGGCACGACAGGGGCTTCCGCAGGGCTCGTAAGCTCGGTAGATGGCATCACCAACGCGCTTTTCAATGGGCCGAAGCGGCGCCGCAATACCTCCTGTGAGTTTCGGCACGAAGAGTGCGATGCAGCTCAAGCACCCCTGTAACTACAGGCAAAAACGTCAAAATCAATCATCACGGGCGTGTAAGACTTACATGCCCGATCAAAAAAGGGCTTCGCGATGCCAGCGACATACAAGATTTCAGAGGGTAATCCGTTTCCATTGGGCGCGACCTGGGATGGCGAGGGGGTCAATTTCGCGCTGTTCTCGGCCAATGCCACGGCCGTCGACCTTTGCCTGTTCGATTTCGACGGCACGCGCGAGCTCGAACGCATCCGTCTGCCGGAATTCACCGACGAGGTATGGCATGTCTATGTCCGCGGCCTGCCTGCCGGCACTGTGTATAGCTACCGGGTTCACGGCCCTTATGAGCCCGACGCCGGCCACCGCTTCAACCCGAACAAACTGCTCATGGACCCGTATGCGAAGGAACATGTGGGTTCGCTGACCTGGGGGCCGGAGCTGTTCGGTTACGAGCTGGACCATGCTGACGGCGACTTGTCTTTCGATGAGCGTGACAGCGCAGCGCTGGTGCCAAAATGCCGTGTCGTGGACACATCCTTTACTTGGGCGATGGACAACAAGCTCCGTGTGCCGTGGGACCGAACCATTTTCTACGAGGCACACGTTCGCGGCTTTACCAAACTGCACCCGGCGGTCCCCGAGCATGAACGCGGCACCTTCGCCGGCATGGCCAATCACGAGGTTATCGACTACATCAAATCGCTGGGGGTTACCTCGGTCGAGCTCATGCCGATCCAGACCTTTCTCAATGACAGTTACCTGCTCGAAAAAGGTCTGACCAACTACTGGGGCTATAACACCATCGGCTTCTTCGCCGCCGATCCGCGCTATTTCGCAAAGCCGGATATTCGCGAGTTCAAACGCATGGTCGATAGCTATCACGCGCACGGCCTCGGCGTGAATCTCGATGTGGTCTACAACCACACGCCGGAGGGCAACGAGCTCGGGCCGACGCTCTCGTTCAAGGGCATCGATAACGCCTCGTACTACCGCCTGCTGCCAGACGACAAGCGCCACTACATCAACGATACCGGCACCGGCAACACCGTCAATCTGTCCAGCCCGCGCGTGCTGCAGATGGTGATGGACAGCTTACGCTACTGGGTGACCGAAATGAAGATCGATGGCTTCCGCTTCGATCTGGCGACGATCCTGGCGCGTGAAGATCATGGCTTCGACGAAGGTGGCGGCTTCCTCGACAGTTGCCGGCAAGACCCGGTGCTGGCCAGCGTCAAGCTGATCGCCGAGCCATGGGATTGCGGCCCCGGCGGCTATCAGGTCGGCGGCTTCCCGCCGGGCTGGGCAGAGTGGAATGACCGCTTCCGCGACACCGTGCGTGCCTTCTGGAAAGGCGACGAAGGCCAGGTGCCGG
Organism: Rhodocyclales bacterium; assembly: GCA_028292485.1. Lineage (GTDB taxonomy): Bacteria > Pseudomonadota > Gammaproteobacteria > Burkholderiales > Rhodocyclaceae > Viridibacterium. Next base: position 131,346 of record JAQGMG010000002.1, read on the forward strand.
AACTGGTCACGCGCCTCACCGCGTCGAGCGACCGCTTCAACAAGCGCGGGCGCAGGCCTTGGGCCAGCGTCAATTTCATCACGGCGCATGACGGTTTTACGCTCAATGACATTGTCACGTACAACGACAAGCACAACGAGGCGAACGGCGAAGACAATCGCGACGGACACAGCGACAACCGCACCTGGAATTTTGGTGTCGAGGGGCCGACCGACGACCCAGAAATCACCGAACAGCGCGAGCGCCAGAAACGCAACTTTCTCGCAACCCTGTTGCTTGCGCAAGGCACGCCAATGCTGCTTGCAGGCGACGAGTTCGGCCGCTCGCAACAAGGCAACAACAATGCGTATTGCCAGGACAATGAAATCAGCTGGGTGAATTGGGACGCTATCGATGACAACGGCAAGTCGCTGGCCGCATTCGTGCGCAAGCTCCTCTATCTTCGCGAAGCACTGCCCGTGTTGCGGCGCGGGCGCTTCCTGAGTGGTGAGTACAACGAAGCGCTGGATGTGCACGAAATGCGTTGGCTCTCACCGGCCGGCGATGATCTGACGCAGGAGCAATGGGACGACGCCAATATGCGCTGTTTCGGCATGGTGCTCGATGGCCGCGCGCAGGTCAGCGGCATCCGCAAGACTGGCGCCGATGCGACCTTGCTGATGGTTTTCAACGCTTATCACGACGTGGTCGATTTCACCTTGCCGGACATTCCCGGCGATACGGTGTGGATCAATCTCATCGATACCAATCAACCGGCGCGTAGCGAACTGCCCCAGTTCGTGACGGGTGACGTTTACCAGGTAACGGGGCGTTCATTCCTGCTGTTCGCGCTACGTGCGAAGGGCGCCATGGCGCGCGTGTATCGCGACCTCGCCGACTTGCTGACCAGTGATGGCGAAGAGATCGGCCCGCAGCAGTAAGGATAGTAGGGCGGAGTGCCAACTCCGCCGTTACACCTTCACCAGTGCATGCGGCGGAGTTGGCACTCCGCCCTTGTATCTTAAGGAGTGTAGCGAATAGCTCCCGCTACACGAGGCGAAGGATAGCTTCTCTCCGCCCTGAAGGCCTTGACCTTGTGACGTAGATCAAGCCCTTCGCCTCACCTTCAC
>JAQGMG010000019.1 GCA_028292485.1 Rhodocyclales bacterium
ACGACATCGGAATGGGCTGGAACCAGCAGGACGTCGTCAAACGTCAGCGCCTTCTGGATCAAACGCATGTCTATAATCCTTCCCGGCAAATGACTATTATACGTTCGTCAGCCGCCTCTGGCAAAACCTGCTGAGGCAGCTCAGTATCTGGGCAGGAGACCCCATATGCTTTTTCGTGCTGTGTACGTTCGTTCGCTGATCATCACTGCCTCTGTCTGCTTCGCCGCTGCTGCTGTCGCCGAGGTTTACACCTGGAAGGATGCCAATGGCCAGGTTCATTACTCGGATCAGCCGCCGGCCAATGTCGAGGTAAAGCCGACCAAGCCATCGGGCGCACCGAAATATGCGCCAGCAATTCCGGAAGCAGCGGCCTCCCAACCGCGTGCAGCAGAACCAAAAACCGATAGCAAGCCTCTCGCGGCCCAGTCGGGTCCGAAGAGCTGGCAGGAAAAGGATCTGGAATTGAAGCAACAGCGTGCGGCACAGCAGGAAGCCGAGACCAAGCGTCAGCAGGAACAAACCAAAACAGACGAAAAGAAGCGCTACTGCGATGGCCTGCGCAGCAATATCGCGATGTTTGAACGCGGCGGGCGGATCACCTCAACCAATCCGAACGGCGAACGCGTGTACCTTGACGACACACAGGTCAAGCAAGAAGCCGACAGGGCACGCGGTCAGCTGGCACGCGACTGCAAATAAAATCCACCGCTTGAAGGCTGGCGCTCAACCCGTGTTGATCGCCCCGCCACCTTTTTTCATGGCCTTGCCTTCGGCGGCGCGCTGACGCCGCACCTCCTTCGGATCAGCAATCAACGCCCGGTAGATTTCCACGCGATCGCGATCGCGCAGCGGCGTGTCGAGCTTTACCAATCTGGCAAAGATGCCGACCTTGTTGATCTCCAGATTGATGTCGGGATATCTGACCGTCAGGCCGGAAGCGTCCAGCGCATCTTTGACCGTCGCGCCCGCCTCCAGCGTCAGCGGCACAAGTTCCTGCTTGTCCGGCAGCGCGTAACAGACCTCGACCCTGATTTGCCCGGCCACTGTCACGTGTACACCTGGTCGGCGCGCTTCACGAAAGCGTCGACAAAAGTATTGGCGATGTGATTGAAAACGGGGCCCAGTGCCATTTCCAGCAACTTGCTCGAAAATTCGTAATGCAAACGGAATTCAATCTTGCAGGCGGTTTCGCCCAGCGCCTTGAATAGCCACTCACCTTCGAGCTGACGAAACGGGCCTTCGCGCAGGCGTAGCTTCATCGCAGTCGGGTACTGCTTTTCATTGGCGGTTGAAAACTGCGAGCGAATGCCGTGATAGTTGATGCGCAACGTTGCCACGGTCAGCACATCGCTACGTTCAACCACCTCGCTGCCATCACACCATGGCAGGAACTTCGGGTAGCTTTCGACGTCGTCCACCAGCGCAAACATCTGCGCAGGGCTTCGCTCGATCAACACGACTTTTTTGACTTCAGACATCAGCGTCCGGACCGCACGACACGGTACTGCTAAAATCAGCATTCTAACGCACGGATGCAAACCAACATTCCGGTTTGCATCGGCAGCGTCATACGCAGACAAAGACGCAACCAGTGCCCAAGGCACGGCAAGGCGGGATCGACAATGCTGTCGGCTTCGCTGCGAACCGGAACAATTCATGAGCATCATCGACAACCGCAAGGCCTTCCACGAATACTTCATCGAAGAGCGATTCGAGGCCGGGCTCGTGCTGGCAGGTTGGGAAGTCAAGGCCATTCGCGCAGGGCGGGCGCAAATCAAGGAGGCCTATGTGGTGCTGCGCGGTGAAGAGGTGATGGTAGTCGGCATGCACATCAGCGCACTGCTTTCCGCCTCCACGCATATCACTACCGATCCGGTCCGCAACCGCAAACTGCTGCTGAACGCCCATGAAATCTCGGGGCTGATCGGCAAGGTCGAGCGCGCGGGATATACCCTGGTGCCGCTTGACCTGCACTACAACAAGGGACGCGTGAAAATGGAAATCGGCCTCGCCAAGGGCAAGAAACAATATGACAAACGCGAGACCGAGAAGGAACGCGACTGGAATCGCGAGAAGCAGCGCATCGTGCGCGACAAAGCCCGTTAACCAGAAAGAATCGTAGGGTGTCAGTGAGCGAAGCGAACTGCACCATGTCCACGTGAATGGTGCAGTTCGCTTCGCTCACTGACACCCTACCCCTTCAAGCGCTGCCTGACCTGTTCAAACAGGCAAACCGCTGCAGCGGCAGCTACGTTGAGCGATTCCGTACCGCCCGGCATGGGAATACGGGCCAGCGCCGTCGCGCGATCACACAAGGTGGTGCTCAGACCACTGCCTTCTGAGCCGAACATCCAGGCAACCGGCTGCCGCAAATCGAGCGAAAAAATATCTCGTGCCTCAGCCGCCAGAGAGGTGGCGACAATTGCGCCGGACCAGGTATCGAGCGCTTCAGACAAGGCGCACTGCTCGGCAATCTGCAGCGCAAAGTGAGCACCCATCCCTGCGCGCAGTACCTTGGGAGACCATGCTTGTGCGCACTGCTCGCTCAGCAGCACGCGCTTGATCCCAGCCGCTGCCGCCGTGCGCAGCAAGGTGCCGAGATTGCCGGCATCCTGCACGGCTTCCAGCAACAACATGTCGCCGGCCTGATCAGCCGTTTGCAGTGCCGGCACCTGCATTTCGGCAACGATTCCGCTAGGCGTTTCAACCGGGCTCAAGGCGCGCAGCAAGGGCTCGGGTAACTCGATGAGCTCGCAACCCGACGATGCCAGCATACTGACGGCATCGGCGATCTCCTGCCTCTCCATCGCATTCGCAGTCACTGCCACGCGCTTGAAAGCAATGCCGGCCGCCACAGCGGCCTGCAACAAATGGATGCCGTCAAGCAAGGTCGCATTCTCGCTGCGACGATAACGAGCATCGTCTGCCAGCGCGCGCAGATGCTTGAAGGTGGGATTGTCGCGAGACGCGATCTGCTTCATTTAGAAAAGCCGGATCTGCGTCACAGCCTCACGTACCGGCGCAAAACTCATGCGATGGTGCGGCGTCGGGCCGAGCCGGGCGAGCACTTCAAGGTGCATGGCGGTGGCATAACCCTTGTGCTGGTCAAAACCGAATTCGGGATACTGCGTGTGCAACTGCACGAGCATGGCATCGCGATGCGTTTTGGCCAGAATGGAAGCAGCCGAAATGGCGGGCTCCAACATGTCGCCCTTGATGATGGCGCGTGCAGACATGGACAGATCCGGGATGCGATTGCCGTCCACCAGGACTTCGTGAGGCACGGTAGCAAGCGCCTCCACCGCACGCTTCATGGCCAGCATCGTGGCATGCAGGATATTGAGCCGGTCGATCTCTTCGACGCTGGCCTCGGCAATGGCCCAAGCCGTTGCATGCAGCTTGATCAGGGGAGCAAGACGATCGCGCTGACGCTCCGTCAGCTGCTTCGAGTCGGCCAGGCCCTCGATATGACGTTCGGGATTGAGGATTACCGCAGCGGCGACCACGGGTCCGCACAATGGCCCGCGGCCCGCCTCATCGACTCCACAAATCAGCAGCACGGCGGAATTCATTTCATGCCTCTTTTCATGCCTGGTTTCATGCGTGACTTCGCCGACCAAGTAGCGGAAGGATAGCTTGCGCAGCGCGCGCCGCATGATTCTGCCGCAGTTCCAGATGCAGGGTATTGAAACGCTCGGCAAGTTGCTCGCAGGCATCGCGGTCCAGCAACCATTTTTCCAGGGCCGGCGCGAGGGACTCGGGCGTTACCGCATCCTGGATGAATTCGGGCACCAGGAACTCGCCTGCGAGGATATTCGGCAAACCCACATACGGAAGATAGGCCAGACGCTTCATGATGCGATAGGACAGATCGGCCAGACGATAGGCGATGACCATCGGGCGTTTAAGCAATGCGGCTTCAAGCGTAGCAGTGCCGCTGGCAACAAGGACCACGTCCGCAGCGGTCATGGCTTGCTGTGAGTGCCCGAACAGGATGCGGATCGGCAACTCATGCGCCTCGGCACGATAGATCGCCTGTTCGAACAGGGAACGCGTTTCACGTGTCACCAGCGGGACGATGAATTGCAGCGCAGAATCTGTTTCGTGCAGACGCTTTGCCGTACCGACAAAGCTGTCCGCCATACGGGCAACTTCACCATTGCGGCTGCCCGGCAGCATCGCCACGACTTTCGCGCCGGGGGCAATGTTCAGCAGTTCACGCGCAGCGTCACGGTCGGCATGTAACGGAAACTCGTCTGCCAGCGGATGGCCGACGAAATGCGCCGTGACGCCGTGCTTTTCGTAGAGCGCTGGTTCGAACGGAAACAGGCACAGCACGCAATCCGCAGCGCGCTTGACCTTCAGCACGCGGCCGCCCCGCCAGGCCCAGATGGACGGGCTGACGTAGTGCACCGTTGGCACACCCGTATTGCGTAATTTTTCTTCGAGCCACAAATTAAAGTCGGGCGCGTCGACGCCGATGAACAGATCGAGCTGTTCACTCTTCAGACACTTCAACAGGCTCTTGCGGATGCCGGAAAGCTCCCGGTAACGCTTCAGCGCGTCGACATAGCCATTGACCGCCAGGGTCTCCGCCGGCCACCACGACTCGAAGCCCTCCGCCTCCATCTTCGGCCCGCCTATGCCGACAAAGCGGGCGTCCGGAATATGCATTTTGAGTGCGCGGATGAGATGGCTGGCCAGCAGATCACCAGACGCCTCGCCCGCAACCATTGCAATACGCATGACGTGCTGGCTCCTGATCCGTTCAGCGGACAATGCCGCGTCCGGAGTCCGCAATGAAGTCGCTGAATATCTGCAGTTCTGGAGTTTGCTTTGCCATGTCGGCGATCGTGGCGCGCGCTTCGTCCATCGACAAACCCTGGCGGTACAGCACCTTGTAGGCACGCTTGATCTGCGTGACGGCTTCGGGCGAATAGCCGCGCCGCTTCAGGCCCTCGCTATTGATGCCATGTGGCGCAGCGGGATTACCGGAGACTGTCACGAATGGCGGCAGATCCTGCAGCAACACCGTACCGACACCACAAAAGCTATGAGCCCCCACGCGGCCGAATTGATGCACGCCAGTGAACCCGCCCAGGATGGCCCAGTCGCCTATCGTGACATGGCCTGCAAGCGTGGCGTTGTTGGCAAAGATGGTGTTGTCGCCCACCGTGCAATCGTGCGCGATATGCACATAGGCCATGATCCAGTTGTCATTGCCGACGCGTGTCACGCCCTTGTCTTGCACCGTGCCGACGTGCAGAGAGCAGTATTCGTGAATGGTGTTGCGGTCACCGATGACAAGCTCGGTCGGCTCACCCGCATACTTCTTGTCCTGCGGCTCTTCGCCGACAGAGCAGAACTGGTAGATGCGATTTTCACGGCCAATGCGCGTGTGCCCGGTAACGACGACATGCGGGCCGATCACCGAGTCGTCGCCGATCTCGACGTGCTCGTCGATGACGCTGTATGGCCCCACTTTGACGCGCTCGCCAAGGCGCGCGCCCGGGGCGACAAGGGCTGTCGGATGAATCATCAGAGTTGCTTGATCGCGCACGTCAGCTCGCCTTCGGCCGCTACATCGTCACCCACCTTGGCGACGCCCTTGTACTTCCAAATGCCGCGCATGGTACGCAAGATGACTACTTCGAATCGCAACTGATCGCCTGGCACGACGGGACGTTTGAAACGCGTATTGTCGATAGCGGCAAAATAGAGAACCGAATTCTCGTCAGGCATGATGCCCTGCGTCTTGAACGACAGGATCGCCGCCGCCTGCGCCATGGCCTCGATGATCAGCACACCCGGCATCACCGGCGCATGCGGAAAATGACCGTTGAAAAACTCTTCATTGATAGTCACGTTCTTGAGCGCGGAGATACGCTCACCGGGCACCACGTCCAGCACGCGGTCGATCAGAAGAAACGGATAACGGTGCGGGAGATACTTCATGACCTCCTTGATGTCCATGACGGTCAGGCTGGTCCCCGCTGTACTCCCCGCTGCACTTCCTGCTTCGCTCTTCGTTTCACTCACTTCTTGTTCTCCAATGCACTTTCGTTCGATTCGTCCAGCTTGCCTAGTCTTTTTTCGAGCTGCCTGATCCGGTCGGCCATCTCGTCAAGATGCTTCAGATGTACCGCATTGCGCAACCATTCCGCGTGCAGCTGCGACGGAATTGCCGACGTATATACGCCTTTGGTATCAGCCGACTTGCTCATGAACGAGCGGGCTGACACGACGACATCGTCAGCCACTTCGATGTGGCCCATGATGCCAGCCTGCCCACCCACCATCACCCGCTTGCCAAGCTTGGCGCTGCCTGCCATGCCGGCGAACGCAGCCATGGCACTGTTCTCGCCGACGTGGCAATTGTGAGCTATCTGGATCAGGTTATCGAGTTTGACGCCATTGGCGATGACTGTGTCATCGAGCGCGCCACGATCGATCGTTGTATTGGCGCCGACCTCCACGTCATCGCCAAGAATTACACGGCCGATCTGCGGGATCTTTTCCCAGCTGCCATCCTTGCGACGGGCAAAGCCGAAACCATCGCCGCCAATCACAGCGCCTGAATGCAACACACAACGCGCGCCGATTTCGCTGCCGGCATAGATCACGACCTTGGCGTGCAACAAGGTATCCCTGCCAATCGATGTACCGCACTCGATCACGGAGCCCGGCCCGATCACCACGCCCTCGGCGATGTTGCAGTCCTCTCCGACAAAAGCCAGCGGGCCGACACTCACACAGCCAGGCAGGTCGGAAAGCACGACTGCCGTCGGATGAACGCCAAGATAGGGATTCACGACCGGATTGAGCAGCTGCGTGACGCGCGCGAAATACAGATAGGGGTCGTCGGCAATGATGCGCGTACCGTCCCAGGCGTCGGCGAGCGCGCGCGGCAAAATCAGCGCACCTGCCTGCGTGCTCTCCAGGGCCTTGCGATACTTGGCATGTGCAACGAAGCCGATTTCTGCTGCGGTCGCCCGTTCCAGGGGCGCTACCTGGGAAACGGTAATGTCGCCATCACCGACCAGTTCACCCCCCAACGCCTCAACGATCTGGCGAATGTTCAGTGAAACAGCCGTCATTTCGCAGATGAAGGATCGGCCAAGGCCTTGATGACCTTGTCAGTAATGTCAATGCGCGGATTGAAGTACACCGCTTCCTGCACGATCAGATCGAATTTTTCGGTCTCCGCAACCTGCTTGATTGCTTTGTTGGCACGCTCCAGTACGCCAGACATCTCCTCGTTCTGGCGCTGGTTGCGGTCTTCGAGATACTCGCGACGCCGACGCTGGAAATCGCGATTCAGATCATTGAATTCACGGTCACGCGTCCGCCGCTCCGATTCGGCCATCGTCACGGAATTCTTTTCGAGCGTGTCCTGCATGGTCTGCAACTGTTTGGCGACGCGCTGCAATTCCTGATCGCGCTTCTCGAATTCTTTCTCTATTTTTTTCTGGACACGCAATGCGGGCGCCGACTCGCGCATGACGCGGTCGGCATTGACGAAGCCGACACGCCCCGGATCGGTTGCAAGCACGGGGGTTGCCAACAGTGCGCAGAAGAGCAGCGGAATCAAGCGATACACTTGTGTATCTCCTAGAAAATCTGGCCGAGCTGAAACTGGAATTTCTGCGTATCGTCGCCTTCCTTCTTGTTGAGCGGGAAGCCAATACTGAATTTCAGAGGACCGACCGGCGAAGTCCAGCTGAATGCAAATCCGTACGAGAAACGCAAATCGGAAAATCGTATCTTGTCACCCGTGCCCCACACCTGACCACCATCGAGGAATGTGCTCAGGCGTGTGCTGCGGTCCTTTTCCTTCATGCCCGGCATAGGAAAAAGGTACTCAACGCTGCCGGTCAGCTGACGGCTGCCACCGATAGCCTCGGTGTCGCCTGTGCCACTCGCATTCAATACCCTCGGGCCCAATGACGACTCGCGGTAACCCCGCACCGTCCCTATGCCACCCGCATAATAATTCTTGTAGAACGGCAGGGATTTTCCGCTGTAGCCGCTCGCCCATCCCAGATCAGCGGCCAGCATCAGCGTGGTGCTCGTCGTCACCGGCATGAAATTCTGTATCGCATAGCCAAGACGCACATAGCGCAATTCGGCCGGTGGTATTGCCACTTCAGAATAGACTCGCTGGTATGAGCCCTTGGTCGGGTAGACGAAACTATCGCGATGATCGCGCGCCCAGCCCGCGCTGCCCAGAAGAGTCGTTGCGGAGTCGCCGTTCTGATCGACAAATGCTCTGTACTTGACGGGACTGTCGTCAAAGATGTTTACGGTGGTGTTGTCGATCGACAGCCCGAAGTTGACGGAGTCATCTTCGGAGATCGGCACACCAAAGCGCACGCCCGTGCCAAAAGAGCTTGTTGCATAGCGGCCGACCGACAGCTCACCGGTATCCACCTTGCGCTGGTAAAGATCAAATCCCCTGCTCACACCATCCTTTGTGTAATAGGGGTTTGTATAGGACAGGCTCAGGCTTTGATTGACCTTGCCCGTGCTTCCCTGGAAGGTCAGGGAATTGCCCGAACCAAACAGGTTGTTTTGCGATATCGAACCGCTCAGCACCACTTTCTCGGTTTGTGAAAAACCGACACCGAGAGACAGATTGCCCGTGGAGCGTTCCTTGACCTTCACGTCGAGATCAACCTGATCGACCGTTCCCGCAACAGGTTGCGTATCGACCGTAACCTCGTCAAAAAAGCCAGTACGATCAATGCGCGTTTTCGAACGGTCGACCCGTTCGCGGTCATACCATGAGCTTTCCATCTGGCGAATTTCGCGACGGATGATTTCGCCATCGGTGCGATTATTACCGGCAATATTTATGCGATTTACGTAGGCGCGTCTGCCGGGGTCAATGAAGAAGGTAAGCGCCGCCGTGCGGGTGGCTTTGTCGAGCTCCGGGATCGGATTCACGGTTGCAAACGCATAGCCGTCATTGCCCAGACGATCAGACAACTTCTTGGACACACCATTGATGTGCTCGCGGGAAAAGGTTTCTCCCGGCTTGATATCAACAAATTTCGACAGCTCGGTTTCGGGTACCAGAAAATCGCCCGCCAGCTTTACCGTGGACACCTGGTAGGGAACACCTTCGCTGATGGCAATCGTAATATACACATCGCGCTTGTCCGGCGTAATCGACACCTGGGACGAGTCGACATTGAAATCGGCATATCCGTGATTCAAATACCAGGATCTGATTTCTTCAATGTCGCCCTGCAGCTTCTGTTTGGAGTAGCGATCGTCCTTGGTCCACCATGAGAACCAGCCTCCCTCGGACAGGGACATCAAGCCCAGCAACTTGCTCTCGGAATAAGCGGAGGCGCCGATGATATGCACCTGCTTGATGGTTGCAACTTCGCCTTCCTGAATGTCGATATTGATAGCGACGCGATTGCGCTCCAGCGGAGACGCAGTGGTGCGCACACTCAGCGCGTAATAACTCTTGGTGAGATACAGCTGCTTGAACTCCTGCTCCACCTGATCCAGAACCGAGCGGTCGAAATTCTTCGACTCGGAAATGCCGGCATCCTTCAAGCCCTTCAACAGCACCTCGGTGGAAAATTCCTTGTTGCCCGAAATCGTGATTTTCGCAATCGCGGGCCGCTCGTCCACGACGATTACCAGCACATCCTTGTCTGACTCTATGCGCACGTCCTTGAAGAAGCCCGTTGCATACAGCGCCTTGAGTGCCTGGCTGACGCGTTGATCGTCCACCGTATCGCCAATGCGGATTGGCAAATAATTGAAGACAGTACCCGCCTCGACGCGCTGCGCACCTTCAACGCGGATATCTTTCACCACGAAAGGTGTGATGGCAAAAGCAAAAGGTGAGAACAATGCGGCAAGCGCCGCAGAGATAATTGTCTTGGTCATCAGCCTGGGCCGGGAAACTGGCGATTGATGTCGTTAAAAAAGGCCAGCAACATCAGGCCCCCGAGAAGCGCAAAGCCTGCGTTTTGTCCGAGCTGCATGATGCGCTCCGACAACGGCTTGCCGCGAATGAATTCGATCACATAATACAGCAAGTGCCCGCCGTCCAGAATCGGCACCGGCAGCAGGTTGAGCACGCCGAGACTGAGGCTGATCAATGCAATGAAACTGATGTAGGGTTCGATACCCGCCTGGGCACTTTTGCCTGCGTAATCGGCGATGGTAATCGGCCCGCTGACATTGCGCAGCGACAGCTCGCCCGTGACCATGCGCCACATTGCCTTGAGGCTGAACGTGGTCATCGCCCAAGTCTGGTTGAGCGCATGCGACATCGCGCCCAGCAGACCGTAGCGCACTTCGACGAGATTTTCCCGGCTCGCTTCAGCGGGTCTTTGTGGGCCAATGCCGACGCGCCCGCGCGCGGGACTGGAGTCTTTGACCAGTTCGGGCGTGGCGCGCAATGTCAATTCCTGCCCCTGTCGCCGCAATACGATCTCGACGCTCTGCCCGGGCTTGCGGGCAATGGCTGCAGCAAACTCATGAAAGAACGCGGTGGGCTCGCCGTCGACCCGCAATATTTCATCGCCGGGAAAAATGCCGGCGCGCGCACCGGGGCTGCCCGGCTCGACTTCGCCCACAATCATCGGCAGACGCGGCACTGGTATGGAGATACCGAGCTGCGTCATCGGATCCGGCTGGCGATCATCAATCTTCACGCCCTTCAATGACAGATCATGCAGGATCTGTGCTCCGCTTGCAGTGGTCGCCTCGATTTGCAGCGAGCGGCCGTCCAGCGCTGCGTCAACGACGGCCCAGCGCAGATCCGTCCACGACTGGATCGGCTCGCCGTCGATCTTGCTGATGCGCTCTCCGGCGATCAGACCCGCGCTCTCGGCCGCGGACGGGCTCTTGATCGTACCGATCACCGGCGCAAGTTCGGTGGTACCGATCATGAACAAGACCCAGTACGCGGCAATGGCCAGCAGGAAATTGGCTGCAGGCCCGGCCACGACGATCATCGCGCGCGACAGCAGCGGCTGGCTCTGAAAGGTACGATGCTGTTCGTCCGGCGCAACGCCACCTTCCTGATCGTCAATCCAGGATACATAGCCGCCCAGGGGCAATGCCGAGATGGCCCATTCGGTTTGATCTCGCCCGAACCGACGCGACCAGACGACACGGCCAAAGCCGAGCGAGAAACGCTGAACCTTGACGCCACACCAGCGTGCCACGAGGTAGTGACCCAGCTCGTGGATCAGGACGAGAATGCCAAGGGCAAATACAAAGGCCAGAATGGTGTGCAACAGTTGCATGCTTAGCTCCGCGTGGTGGCCAATGATGAAACCATTGGCTGGGCGATAGACGCCACAGCGGCTCGCGCACCTGCTCGTGCTTCTTTGTCGGCTTCCATCACGGCACCGAGATCGGACAGACGATGTGCCGGCAAGTTCTCCAGCACCTCGGCAACGACCTGCGCGATCTGATCGAAGCGCAATTCACCCTCGAGGAAAGCGGCGACTGCCACTTCGTTGGCAGCATTCAAGGTCGTAGGGGCACTATGTCCGATACGCAAGGCTTCATAGGCCAGCTCGAGGCAGGGAAAGCGCTGCAAGTCCGGCTCTTCAAACGTGAGTCGGCCAACACGACACAGGTCCAGCCCCGATACGCCGGAATCGATGCGTTCGGGATAACTCAGCGCGTATGCAATCGGCGTGCGCATGTCCGGATTGCCGAGCTGCGCCATGACTGAGCCATCCACGTAGTCAACCATCGAATGGATCACGCTCTCCGGATGAATCAATACGCTGATACGCGAGGCCTCGACACCAAACAGCCAGCGCGCCTCGATGATCTCGAGCCCCTTGTTCATCATCGTCGCCGAGTCGACCGAGATCTTGCGCCCCATCACCCAGTTCGGATGGGCGCAGGCCTGGTCTGGTGTCATGGCTGCGAGCTGTTGCAGGGGCGTCAGGCGGAAGGGCCCGCCCGATGCCGTCAGGACGATACGACGCACACCGCAATGCTGCAGTCCGTAATCGAAGCCGGCAGGCAAAGACTGGAAGATGGCATTGTGTTCGCTGTCGATGGGCAGCAGCGTAGCGCCACCATCGCGAACTGCATTGATGAACACCTCGCCGGCCATCACCAGCGCTTCCTTGTTGGCCAGCAGCAGACGCTTGCCCGCGCGAGCGGCGGCGAGCGATGAGGAAAGACCTGCGGCGCCAACGATGGCTGCCATCACCGTCGTAACGTCGGCAGCAGCCGCCACATCATCGAGCGCGGCAGCGCCATGCAGCACCTCGGTGGCGGAGCCGGCACCCAGCAATTTGCGCAGCGCCTGCGCTTCGCTGTCGCCGGCCACGACGGCGAAACGCGGTGCAAACTGCCGGCACTGCTCAGCCAGACGCTGTATCTGCGAATTGCCTGACAAGGCGAAAATTTCGAAGCGCTCGGGGTGACGTGCCACGACGTCGAGCGTGCTGACGCCAATGGAGCCGGTGGCACCGAGAATCGTCAGTATCTGTTTCTGCATCGTTGCGGCAAACCTGACGGCAAAGTTCTAGGCGAAATCCAGGAAGACAACCACGTCGGCTCCCACAGACCTTACGGCTCTTACTGATAGATCAGCCACAGCATACCTGCCAGTGGCAAGGTGGCCAGCAGACTGTCGACGCGATCGAGAATGCCGCCGTGGCCTGGCAAAAGATCACCACTGTCTTTCACGCCAGCATGGCGCTTGAGCAACGATTCGAAGAGATCACCAAAAACGCTCAGACAGGTGAATACGAGCGACAAGCCCAGCAGCACCGGCAGACCCACCCGGCCAGCGATAGCAGGAGCGCACAGGAATAGTACAAAAGCATACAGAGCGACAGCGACCACCGCCCCGGCCACGCCCTCGCGGCTCTTTCCCGGGCTGATCGTTGGCGCCAGCTTGGTACGTCCCCACTTGCGCCCGACAAAAAATGCGGCGATATCCGCGATCCAGATCGGCAGCAAACACGCGAGCAACAGCAGGGGCGACCCACGGCGCAGCTCGATCAGGGCCAATGCCGCTGGAATAAAAATCAGCAGGCCATAGCCAAAGCGCGCATAGACGCCCTCGAGACGCAAATTGAAGCGCAGGAAAACCGGTACGGAGAAAGCCCACAGCGCAAGCGCTGCGACATAGGCTGCACCCAGCAGTATCGGATCCGACCTGGTAAAGCTCCATGCGATGATGGGCGCTGCCGCGAGCACGCCAAAGACATGGCGACCGACCGTACTGGCGCCAATGAGCCGACTCCATTCTCCAGTCGCAAGCCACACGACAACTGCAACACTCAGGCCCCACGCCCAGTCGGGCAGGAAGAACATCAGTAGCAGAAGAGCAGTCGCAAGCCCGCAGGCCGTCATGATCCGGGTCTTAAGCATGCTTGGCAGAATTTCCGTCGCTGCTGTCGAGTTGTTGCACTTGTTCGCTGGTGCGACCAAAGCGCCGCTCGCGCTGTTGATAGGAACGAATCGCCTCATCGAAAGCCGCTTCGTCGAAGTCAGGCCACAGGCGATCGGTAAAGTAGAACTCGGTATAGGCCAACTGCCAGACCAGGAAATTGCTGATGCGCTGCTCACCACCCGTACGGATGAAGAGGTCGGGCTCCGGCGCATCGGCCAGGCAGAGGAAAGGAGCGAGGTCGGTTTCGGTATAGGCGTCGCGCTTTTCCGGGTGTGCTGCGACCATCTGGTTGATGGCGTTGAGAATATCCCAGCGCCCGCCATAGTTCGCCGCCACCGACAAGGTCAGCGCCGTATTGGCCGCAGTCAGCGCCTCGGCTTCACGAATGGTCTTGACCAGCACTTCATCGAAGCGCGACAGGTCGCCAATGATGCGCAGGCGGATATTGTTCTTGTGTAGCCGCGCCACCTCGCCCTGCAAAGCCTGCAGAAAGAGGTTCATGAGGAATGAAACCTCGTCCTGCGGGCGACGCCAGTTTTCCGAGCTGAACGCGAACAACGTGAGGTTCTCGACGCCACGCTCGATGCACAGACGCACCATGGTGCGCACAGTTTCGACACCCCGTTTGTGGCCCGCCACGCGCGGCAGGAAACGTTTGCGTGCCCAGCGGCCATTGCCATCCATGACAATGGCAATGTGCTGCGGCACCGCCGACGTTTCGGGAATTTCGCGCGTAGAGCTGAATAAACGCGACAAGGGCATTGTGGCCGGGCTCCGCGCGAAAAGGTGAATAGACGACTAGTGGAGTATGTGACTGACTAGATTTGCATCAGGTCTTGCTCTTTCTGAGCAAGCATCTTGTCTACTTCGGTAATGTATTTATCGGTGAGCTTCTGCACATCGTCCTGGGCACGGCGCTCGTCATCCTCGCCAATTTCCTTGGACTTGAGCGCATCTTTCAGCGAGGAGTTTGCATCGCGGCGCAGGTTGCGGATAGCAATCTTGGCGTCCTCGCCTTCGCCACGCACGACCTTGATGAGATCACGGCGGCGCTCTTCAGTCAGCGCAGGCATCGGCACACGCACGACGTCACCGACGGTCGAAGGGTTCAAGCCGAGATCGGAATCGCGAATGGCTTTTTCCACTTTGCCGAGCATGCTCTTTTCCCAGGGCTGCACTCCGAGCGTGCGTCCGTCCAGCAAGGTCACGTTTGCGATTTGCGACAGCTGCGTCATGGAACCGTAGTAATCGACGTGAATGTGGTCAAGCAAACCGGTCGACGCACGACCAGTGCGGACTTTGCCGAGGTCGTTTTTCAACGCCTCGATCGATTTCTGCATCTTGCTTTCAGTGTTCTTCTTCAGCTCGGGAATCATCTCATTACCTCTAAACTCGGCCTCAAAACAACCTCTAAACGTGAACCAGTGTGCCTTCGTCCTCGCCCTTCACGACGCGCAACAAGGCACCCGGCTTGAAAATACTGAAGACCTTGATCGGCAGCTTCTGATCGCGGCATAGCGCAAATGCCGTCGCATCCAGCACTTGCAGATTACGCGCAATCGCTTCGTCGAAAGTCACCGTCGCATAACGCGTCGCGGTCGGGTCCTTTTTCGGGTCAGCCGTATAGATACCGTCAACCTTGGTTGCTTTCAAGACAATCTGTGCGCCGATCTCGCTGCCACGCAGTGCTGCAGCCGTGTCCGTGGTAAAGAACGGGTTACCGGTACCGGCGGCGAAGATGACGATCTTGCCCTCTTCCAGATGGCGAATCGCACGACCACGGATGTAAGGCTCGACCACCTGATCGACACGCAGCGCCGACTGCACACGTGCCGTCAAACCTGCATGGCCGAACGCGTCGGCCAGCGCCATCGCGTTCATGATGGTTGCCAGCATGCCCATGTAATCAGCGGTGGCGCGGTCCATGCCGGAAGCCGCGCCGGCCATGCCACGAAAGATATTGCCGCCGCCAATCACGATGCCGACTTCCACGCCGAGGCGTGCAACTTCGGCCACATCCGCCACGATTCCCGAAACCACCGACTGGTTGATGCCATAGGCATCGTCTCCCATCAGTGCTTCACCGGAGAGCTTGAGCAGTATGCGTTTGTAGGCAGCGGCCATCTTTTCTTCCAGAAAAATTGATTAACGGGCGGCAGCAGCGGCAGCGGCTTGTGCAGCCACTTCAGCGGCGAAGTCATTCACTTTCTTCTCGATGCCATCACCGACGATGTACAGCGTGAAGCTGGCCACCGATGCGGACTTGGACTTCAGAAGTTGCTCGATGGTTTGCTTGCCATCTTCGGCCTTCACGAATACCTGGCTCAGCAGCGTCACTTCCTTGAGGAATTTCTGCACCGTACCTTCAGCGATCTTGGCGAGCATCTCTTCCGGCTTGCCGGATTCCTTGGCCTTCTCGATAGCCACGCGACGCTCGGTTTCAATCAGCGCCGCATCAACGCCCGAAGCATCCAGTGCCTTCGGCTTGCTGGCGGCGATATGCATGGCGATGTCGCGGCCGAGGCCTTCTTCACCACCCACCACATCGATCAGCACGCCAACCTTGGCGCCGCCGTGAATATATTGCGCAGCCTTGCCCTGCGCTTCGACACGCTTGAAACGGCGAATGCTCAGGTTCTCACCGATCTTGCCGATCAGCGCGACGCGTACTGCGTCAACGGTCGAGCCTTGCAGCGGCAAAGCGGCAATCGCGGCCACGTCTGCAGGATTTTGCGTCGCCACCAGCTCGGCGACCGACTTGCAGAAAGTCAGGAAGTCGTCGTTCTTGGCAACGAAGTCGGTTTCGCAGTTCACTTCCACGATGGACGCCAGCTTGCCATCTGCGGAGATGTAAGTTGCAACGATGCCTTCGGCGGTGACACGGCTGGCAGCCTTGCCGGCCTTGTTGCCCAGCTTCACACGCAGGATTTCTTCAGCCTTGCCCAGATCGCCATCGGCTTCGGTCAGGGCCTTCTTGCATTCCATCATCGGCGCGTCAGTCTTGCCGCGCAGCTCAGCCACCATACTTGCGGTAATTGCCGCCATGCTTTGCTCCTTAATTTTTCAATCAGACCACCACGCACGAATCCATTTCGATTCGATGCAAGGCGTAAATACGATGCACATAAAAACAGCCGGTTGCGCCAGGTGTCTATTGACGCCCACGCCCCCGGCTGCGATTTTCAGGTTGCCTTGTTACGCTTGTTCAGCAGCACTTTCCTGCACTTCGACGAAATCGTCGGAAACAGCTGCAACAATATCCTGCACCAGGTTGTTCTTGCCTTCGATCACCGCATCTGCAATGCCTTGGGCATACAGACGGATGGCGCGGCTGGAATCGTCGTTACCTGGAATAACGTAATCGACGCCTTCCGGGCTGTGGTTGGTATCGACCACGGCCACGACCGGAATGCCCAGCTTCCTGGCTTCGGTGATGGCGATCTTGTGGTAGCCGACGTCGATCACGAAGATCGCATCAGGCAAACCATTCATGTCCTTGATACCGCCGATGGACTTCTGCAGCTTCTCGAGTTCGCGCTTGGCCATCAGGGCTTCTTTCTTGGACAGGCGATCTTGCGTGCCTTCCTCGAACATTTGCTCCATTTCCTTGAGGCGCTTGATCGAACCCTTGACCGTCTTGAAGTTGGTCAGCATGCCGCCGAGCCAGCGCTCATCAACGTAAGGCATGCCGGCGCGTTGCGCTTCTTCGGCGATGATCTCGCGAGCCTGGCGCTTGGTGCTCACCAGCATCACGGTGCCTTTGTTGGCGGCCAGCTTTTTCACGAAGCTGATGGCTTCGTTGTATTTCTGGAGGGTGGTTTCCAGATTGACGATGTGGATCTTGTTGCGATGGCCGAAGATGTACGGAGCCATCTTGGGATTCCAGAAACGTGTCTGGTGGCCGAAGTGAACACCGGCTTCCAGCATCTGACGCATTGTCACTGCCATTTTTACTACTCCAATTTTCAGGGTTTAGCCTCCGCCTGCGGTTGCATGCAAACTGCCATGCACAGCGTCCTGTTCAGAACAAGACGAACCCGATTTCACCGCTGGCGTGCGAATTTGTGCCACCTCAGTTGCAACCGAGGGCGACACAGCCGAGCATTCTAACAGGCGTGCCCTGCTTATTTCAAGCAAACCCTTGCTCTTGGGGCTGCCTCCCCGCCCCTTTGCATTGCCCCGCCCTGCCAAGTGCGCTAGCCTTGGAGGCTTCCTTGTTTCACAAAGTGCTGCTGTATGAGCGTCGTCATCAAGACCCCCGACGAGATCGAAAAAATGCGCGTCGCCGGCCGCCTGGCCTCCGAAGTGCTCGATTTCATTACTCCGCACGTCCAGCCGGGTGTCACGACCGAGGCGCTGGACAAGCTTTGCCACGACTATATGGTCAATGTGCAAGGCACCATTCCCGCCCCGCTGAACTACTGCCCGCCTGGTTATACGCCGTATCCGAAATCGGTCTGCACTTCGGTCAATCATCTGGTCTGTCATGGCATTCCGGGCCCGAAGGCCTTGAAGAAGGGCGACGTACTCAATATCGATGTGACAGTCATCAAGGATGGTTTCCACGGCGATACGAGCCGCATGTTCATTGTCGGCGACGCGAGCATCCAGGCCAAACGCCTGGCCCAGATCACTTATGAATGCATGTGGTTGGGCATTGCCGCAGTGAAACCGGGCGCTACGCTCGGCGACATCGGCCACGTCATACAGAAGCATGCCGAAAGCGCCGGATTTTCGATCGTGCGCGAATTCTGCGGACACGGCATCGGCCGCCAGTTTCACGAAGAGCCGCAGATCGTTCACTACGGGCGCCCTGGCACCGGTCTGAGCTTGCGGGAAGGCATGATCTTCACCATCGAACCGATGATCAACGCGGGCAAGGCGGCGATTTCCGAATTGCCCGATGGCTGGACCATTGTCACGCGCGACCGCTCCCTGTCGGCGCAATGGGAGCACACGCTCGTTGTCACGGCCGATGGCGCCGAAGTACTGACCGTTTCTGCAGGATCTCCGCCAGTGCCCGATATCGTGAGCGGTGCCGGCATCCGTCTGGCCAGTTGACCGCAGCATGATGGCTGCATCCCCCGTCCTACCTGACCGCAGTCAGATCGAAACGCTGCGTAAAAAACTGGCCGACGGCAACGCCGCCCTGCGGCAGGCATACGAGACGAACAAGCGCCCCGCACGTTTGCTGCAAGGCCGCTCGCGCATGGTAGATGGCGTCCTCTGCGAATTGCTGGCGCTGTGCGAACTGCCGCCTTCCCTGACGCTGGTCGCTGTCGGTGGCTACGGGCGGGGTGAGCTATATCCGTACTCCGACGTGGACATCCTGATCCTGATGCCCACCGACGAACCGGACGATGCGTTACGCGGCAAGATCGAACGCTATATCGGCTTCCTGTGGGATCTCGGTCTGGACATCGGCCACAGCGTGCGTACCGTTGATGAGTGCATGACGGAATCAGCGCAGGACGTGACCGTCATGACGAACATGCTGGAGTCGCGCCGCCTTGCCGGCAGCCTGTCGCTGTATCGCGAATTCCTGCGCCGGCTGTATGTCGAGTTCGATCCGGAATCGTTCTATCACGCCAAGTGTGCGGAGCAGGAACAGCGCTATAACCGCTTCAACCAGACACCCTACGCACTCGAACCCAATTGCAAGGAAAGCCCGGGCGGCTTGCGTGACCTGCAAGTCATCATCTGGATCTCGCTCGCGGCGGGGCTGGGCACGCGCTGGTCCAACCTTGCCAGACAGGGGCTGATTACCCGCGAGGAAACACGTGATCTTCATGCGGTCGAACGTTTCCTTCAGCAGGTGCGCATCCGCCTGCATTACATCGCCGGGCGTCGTGAAGACCGCGTGATTTTCGATGTACAGGAAGTGCTGGCGCGCACTTTCGGACTGGAAGCCACCAGGGCCAAACGCGCATCCGAAGTCATGATGCAGCGCTACTACCGCATGGCGAAGAAAGTCACGCAACTCAATACGCTGATCCTGCAGAACATCGGCGCTAGGTATGCGCCGCTCGGGCTGACGGTCTCCCGCCCCATCGACGAACACTTCCAAGCAACCGGCGAGTTGCTCGACATCGTTGACGAACAGGTATTCGAACGTCATCCCCCGGCCATGCTGCGCAGCTATCTGCTGATGCAGCAGCACCCGGAGCTCAAGGGCATGAGCGCACGCACGCTGCGTGCCTTGTGGCATGGGCGCAAACTGATCAATGCCGCTTTCCGCCGCGACCCCGTCAATCGCGCCAACTTCGTATCGATCTTCCAGCAGACGCGCGGGCAGACGCACGAACTGCGACGCATGAACCAGTATGAAACGCTGGGCGCCTACATTCCCGCCTTTGGCCGCATTGTTGGCCAGATGCAGCATGACCTGTTCCACGTCTACACCGTCGATCAGCACATCCTGCAAGTCGTGCGCAATGTGCGCCGCTTTGCGCTCGCCGAGCACGGCCACGAATATCCGCTGATGACGCGCCTGATGGCCGAGTTCGAGCGCCCATGGGTGCTCTATCTGGCCGCGCTGTTCCACGACATCGCCAAGGGACGTGGCGGCGATCATTCCAAGCTCGGCATGGCCGACGCACGTCGATTCTGCCGCGAGCACGGCTTTGTCAAGGAAGACGTCGAGCTCGTCGTGTGGCTCGTCGAGCAACACCTGGGCATGTCGCAGGTGGCGCAGAAACAGGACCTCTCTGACCCGGACGTCATACGCAATTTCTCCGCACTGGCAGGCAGCGAACGCCGTCTGACTGCCTTGTACCTGTTGACCCACGCCGATATCCGCGGCACCAGTCCGAAGGTCTGGAACGGCTGGAAGGGCAAGCTGCTGGAAGACCTGTTCATGGCATGTCGCCAGTTGCTGCGTGGCGATACACCGCAACAGGCGCTTGGACTCGACGAACGCCGCGAGCAGGTACGTGAGCGCCTACGCTTTTATGGCCTGGTTCCGGATGTCGAAAACACGCTCTGGACCGACCTCGACACCGTGTATTTCCTGCGCCATGACATCGAGGAAATCGCCTGGCATACGCGCATGCTTTACCACTGCGCCCAGACGACACAGCCGGTAGTCAAGGCACGACCCAGCCCGATCGAAAAAGGTTTGCAGGTGATGGTCTATACGCGCGACCAGAAAGACCTGTTCGTGCGGCTCTGCGCCTATTTCAGCCGCATGGGCTACACCATTCTCGACGCCAAGATCCACACGACGACACGCGGCTACGCACTGGACAGCTTCATCGTGCTCGACCCCGGCCACGACAACGACTATCGCGATGTCATCGGCCTCATCGAGCACGATCTGGCAGACAAGATCTCTTCGCAGGCAATCATCGACGCGCCCTCCTCCGGTCGCGTGTCACGCCAGCTCAAGCATTTTCCGATCACACCCTCGGTCAGCCTGCAGCCAGACGAACGCGGCCAGCAATTCATTCTTTCGATTGTGGCCGCAGACCGCCCGGGTCTGCTATTCACCGTCGCACGCACGCTTGCCGAACACGGCATCAACCTGCACACCGCCAAGATCGCCACGCTCGGTGAGCGCGCGGAAGACACTTTCCTGGTCAGCAGTCCGAACCTGGAGAACAGCGGCAAGACCGTGCAACTCGAATCGGATTTGATGGAACGATTGCGGGTGTAGGTCGTCCTCTCACCACGCTAGTCATGTAGGTTGGGGTGAGCGAAGCGATGCCCAACATCGGTCGCGGAAATCGTACAGTGCTGGATCAATGTTTCGCGTTGGGCATCCTCATTTGCCAAAATCGGCTCACCCCAACCTACGATCACCCCGGCGTTCGCTAAACGATATTCAATGCAGTCATTGCATTGGCCGTCGTTTTCGAGGCAATCGTTCCGACATCTACACCACGCAGTTCAGCCAGCACGGCAGCAAAGCGCGCCACGTTCTGCGGCTCGTTGCGCTCACGCGGCGACCATGCCGGAGGAATATCCGGCGCGTCCGATTCCAGCACCAGTGATTCCAGCGGCAAACGCGTGGCCAGTTCGCGAATGCGCAGCGAGCCGCTGTAGGTCATGGCTCCGCCGAACCCGAGCTTGAATCCAAGATCGATGAAAATATTCGCCTGCTGCAGGCTGCCGTTGAAGGCATGCGCAATGCCGCCACGCGGCCGATGGCGACGCAGATATTTGAGCACACGGTCCTGCGCACGGCGCACATGCACGATGACGGGCAGATCGAATTCACGCGCCAGCTTGAGCTGTTCGACGAAGAACCAATCCTGCCGCGCGTGATCGGCCCCTTCGATAAAGCCGTCCAGACCGATTTCGCCGACAGCACAGACACCGCCGCGCGCGAGCTCGGCGCGCAATGCTGCAATGTCCGACTCTTTCGCAGCATCGACAAATAGCGGATGTATGCCCAAGGCGCAAACGCTGCCAGGCAAGCCAGCAGCAAGCTCACGCACGCGTTCAAAGTTGAAAGCGCCTACCGCTGGAATCACGAAGCGCGTCACGCCCGCAGCCATCGCGCGCTCGATGACGGCGTCGCGATCCGCATCGAATTCGCCGGCATCAAGATGAATGTGCGAATCGATGAAGGCAGGCGCCGCGACAGACATGTCTTCAAGCCCGCTCGATAAGCAAGCGCGCTAGATGGCGCACATGCGGCCAGCGTCGCCCGCCAGCCATGCCGCCGTGCCCTCTGCCAGCTTGTGCGCAGCTTCGCGCAGCGCCAGAGCGCCTGCCGCAGGGCTGGCTTCACGCATCGGCACACTGATGTCGAAACTCTGTCGGGCCATGCTGGCAGGCACGCTACCGCCGGGGCTGATCACCGCGTCGCGCAGCAGGCTTGCATCGGCCGCCAGTATGGCGCGAGCCTTGCCGTCGGCATCGACATCGATGAGGAATTCGCCAAGACTGTATTGCAGGCGGCAGCGTCCGCTGCCATCGGGAGCCAGCTGGCGCACCAGCGCCGCATCAAGCATCGATGCGGGCGTGGCGGCCCAGCGGTTGAGGGCATACGTGCCACGACGCGTCGGCTGCGAGGCTTCCCGGTATTGCATCGCGGGCGTCGCCACCAAAGGCTGCGCGCCCACCTGGATCGAGCGCAAAGGCACGGGACTCTTGACGCTGGCAACGGGGAACATGCCACCCAGATCATGTTGTGTGACAGTAGGCGCAGCGCCCGGCAGCGAACATGCCGACAGCATGGCCAGCAAACTTGTCGATGCAGCGATCAGTATCTTGTTCATCGGGACTCTTTCGAATTCTTCTCGCCGGTTTCGCCCGGCCCGAGGCGAAGCGCTTCACGGCCCAGCAACAAGCTCTGCGGCGAACGCTGCACGTCGTCGAGCAAGGTGCTCAGTTGCAATGAGGTGCCCTGCAATTCAGTCGCCAGGGCATTGATGCGCGGCAAGGTGTCGCTCACCACGCTGGCCTGCAGATCGGCACCCAGCCGGTCGATGCGCGAGCCGGCTGCTTCGACCTTGCCCAGCGCCCTGTTCCAGTTTTCCACAGCGGGTGCAATCTTCTTGCTGGCATTGGTGAGCTCGGCCAATGCCGTGTGCAGCTGTTCGGCGGTTTGTGGTGAAGCAATGCGGCGCAGATCGCCGATCAGTGCGGGTGTTTGCGCGAGAGTCTGGTCGAGGTGCTCGGTGCTGCTGGCGAGATTCTTCAGCATGGCATCAATGCGAGTGACATTTTCCGGGCGCAATACCTGCGCGAAATTTTTCGAGGCCTCGTCAAGACGGCCAATGATCTTGCGGCCGGTATCGCTGGCCTGTTCGATCAGGCCCGGTTGAAGCTCAATGCGGATGGGATCCTGACCTTTCGGCAACAAGGGGCGTTTGTCCTTGCCTGTATCGTCGAGCAGCACAAAAGCATTGCCGGTAAGCCCCTGAAAACCGAGCATGGCAAACGTACTGTGGGTCATCGGCACGTCCTTGCGGACACGGATCGTAACGATGACCTTGTAAGGATCGTCGTCATCGAGATCGATCGACATCACGCGTCCTACCCGCACGCCACGAAAACGTACGGCAGCCTGATTGTTGAGGCCGGTCACGCCCTTGTTGGTCTCCAGCTCATAAGTACGGAATTCTTCTCCGCCGCCGCCAAACCACCACAAGGTCATCAGAATGCCGCCAATCAGCAGCAACGCCGCGAGACCGACGGCGAAAGCATGTGCGCGATTTTCCATTATTTTCTGCGCCTCACTTTGAGCTCCTGTGCATCAATGCATCCAGGGTGTTATCGGTTCGTCGCGCTGTCTCAGCGAACGGAAAAAGGTGTCGATGAAAGCATGATCGAGACACATTATTTCTTCCGGCGTATCGCACGCAAGTATGCGGCGGTCTGCCATGACTGCAACGCGATTGGCCAGCGCCAGCAGGCTATCCACATCGTGCGTGACGAACACCACCGTCAGGCCCAGCGAATCGTGCAGGTTGCGTACAAGGCGCACAAAGCCTGCACTGCGATCAGGATCCAGGCCCGCGGTCGGCTCATCGAGTAGCAGCAATTCCGGTTCCAGGGCCAGCGCACGTGCCAGTGCCGCACGTTTGACCATGCCGCCGGAAAGCTGCGCCGGCATTTGCCATGCAGTATGCGGATCAAGCTCCACCAATGCCAGACGGCTCATGACCAGCGCATGCACTTCGTCCTCATGCAGGCCGCCGAGTTCCCGCAGCGGAAAGGCAACGTTGTCATAGACCGTCAGCGCCGAGAACAAGGCGCCGTGCTGGAAAAGCATGCCGAAGCGCTGCCGGCGCAGGCGCCGCACGTGATACGAGCCCTCATCGTAGCGCTCGCCGAACAATTTCACTTCACCTGTGGTGGGAGCGGACAGGCCCGCGATATGCCGTAGCAGCGTTGTCTTGCCCTCGCCCGAGCCGCCAACCAGCGCGAGCAGATCGCCCTTGTGGACGGACAGGTCGATGTGATCGTGCACCAGCAATCGCCCGAAGCGTGTCGTCACGCCAACCAGTTCGACGACGCTCACGCTTTTGTCCTCACGCTGTTGTCCTCCTCATCGCGGCACGCCCAATGTGCGCGTCAGCACGGCAAAGATTGCGTCGATGATGATGACTGCGGTAATACTGCTGACCACCGATGACGTCGTATTGGCGGACAGGCTCTCCGTATTGGGCTTCACGCGCAAACCATAGTGACAACCGATCATCGCGATGGTCATGCCGAACACCGCGCCTTTGCCAAGGCCGATACCGATATTGCCGACCGGCACAACAGACGGCAGGCGCTCGAAGAAACTCACCAGGTCGATATTGAGCTGCATCTTCGCTGCCAATGCGCCCCCGACCAGCGCCAGGGCCGATGTCCAGGCAACCAGCAAAGGCATGACCAGCGTCAGGGCAACGACCTTGGGCAGGATCAGGCGTTGATGGCGCGACACGCCCATCGCCGCCAATGCGTCGATTTCTTCGGTGACGCGCATGACACCCAGTTGTGCCGTAATCGCCGAGCCGGAACGGCCAGCTACGAGAATAGACACCAGCACCGGCCCGAGCTCGCGAATGACGCCAAAGCCGAGAATATTGATGAGAAAGGTTTCTGCGCCAAAGTTCTGCAGTTGCAGGGCCGACAGATAGCTGAGCACGATGCCGATCAGGAAGCCGAGCAAGGCAGCAATTGGCAGGGCCTGAACACCTGTCTTGTAGAACGCCGCCGAAGTTTCGAGCCACGGGATTTCGCGCGGATGTTTCGGCAGGCGCCATAACTCCGTGCTGACCTGACCTATCAGCTCGACCATGCCATGCAGGTGATCGAGAAAGCCCAGCAGCCCCTGCCCGCCTCGTGCCAGCAAGCGCGACACCTTGTTTCCCGCCGCAGGCGAGTCGGCGTCGGCAGGATGCTCGATGCGCTCGAAAGCATGCCTGAGCAGGTCGGGCAGGATCAGCATCTCGGGATAGCGCTTGCCCCAGGTGCGCCAGAGGAGCAATGCGCCGAACGAATCGAGACGCTCGACGCCCGATAGATCCCAGGCAAGATCGCCGGATGAACTCGCCAGAATGCGCCGCAGTGCGGCGAGGTGCGGACGCATGCAGGCCAGGGTCCAGTGGCCGTGCAAGGTAAAACCCGCAGCTGAAGTGTCGATGCGCGGCGGCGCCAGAGGCTCTGGTCCAGGAATGCGCGGCGATATCAGCATGAAGTAATCAGCACCCTGAAGATAACGCCATACGTTCAGCCCGCTTCCGTCGGCATCTGCTGGCCCGCTTGTTGTTGCCCGGCTTGCTGGCGGCTCACCTTGACGCGCAGGCTGCGCCCCAGACGCGACCATTGCTGTTCTTCTTCCTGCAAGGCGGCTGCCGTCAATGGCATGTCGTGCAACCAGTCTGCCGAGGCATGCACGACATGTCCGCGCTTGTCCTGCTCCACGGTGAGGCCCGCATGCGTTCGTTCATCACGCGCGCGATGAACGATGACGGCCAGCCGCAGGCACAGGATCAGATCCCAGTCGGGACTGTCCGGACCGATGGACTGTACCCGTTCGAGCTTGCCGCGGTGAGCGAGTGCGAGCCGCGCCAGACGGCCCTGATCCATGCGCGAGAATCCCGGCATGTCCGCGTTGGCAAGGATGTAAGCAGTGTGTTTGTGATAACTGGAGTGCGCTACCGAGAGACCTATTTCATGCAATAGCGCGGCCCACTCCAGGAAGCGCCGACCCGGGTTTTCGACGTCGGCGCACTCCGGATGCAATTGCACCAGCAGCGCCAGCGCCGTGTCTGCCACGCGCCGCGCCTGCTTGCGCTCCACCTGATAACGCGTCAAAAAAGCGGTCACCGTCGCATCACGCAGATCATGGCGATGATAACGGCCGAGCAAATCGTAGAGCACGCCAAGGCGCAAGGCGCCGTCGGAAAACACCATGTGCTCGAGATCGAATTCCTTGAAGATGGCCGAGAGAATCGAAAATCCGCCGGTGAATACCGGCATGCGATCAGACTTCAGCCCTTCGAGATTCAGATTGTCGACGTGGCCGGCCTTGAGCATCAGCGTACGAAGCTTCTCCAGACCTTCGCGCGTAATGCCGCTGGCAGAGAGTCCGTTGAGCTCCAGCACATCGCAGACAGCCTTGGCCGAACCGCTGGAGCCGACCGCCTGGTCCCAGCCCGTCTGAGTGTAGGCGCTGACGATGGCCTGCAGTTCCTGGCGCGCAGCAAGCTCCGCTTCCCGCATGCTGTTGCGCTCGATGACACCATCGCGAAAATAACGCAGGCTGTAGCTCACGCAGCCCATGTAGAGCGATTCGAGGTGAATGGGTTCGAAGCTGCGGCCGATGATGAACTCGGTCGAACCACCACCGATATCGACCACCAGTTGCTGCAATTCCGGCTCTGGCAGGGTATGCGCGACGCCAACGTAGATCAGGCGCGCTTCTTCGCGCCCCGCAATCACCTCGATCGGAAAACCCAGCGCCTCTTCGGCGCGCACCAGGAATTCGGGACCGTTCTTCGCCACACGCAAGGTATTGGTTGCCACGGCCCGCACGGCTTCCGGCTTGAAGCCGCGCAAGCGTTCATTGAAGCGCCGCAGTGCCGCCAGCCCGCGCGCCTGGGCCGCCTGATCGAGCATCTTGTCCGTTCCCAGCCCGGCGGCCAGACGCACCGATTCCTTGAGGTTGTCCAGCGCATAGATCTGATCGCCCACCACGCGCCCAACGATCAGGCGAAAGCTGTTCGAGCCCAGATCCACGGCGCAGACGAGTTCATGATTCATGGCTTGGAGGATTTTTCAGAAACGATTGCGCACATTGTATCGCGGATACTTCCAGGCCCTGTCGCTCTTGCCTGGCCCTTGCGTTGCGGTGAGTGGCAAAAAGCGTTCCCGCCGGGCAAGGGAGTTTTTGTCCTCAGCCCCGCCACCGTAAACAAACGGTCACGAAACTGTCACACAATCGCTCTCTCCACATATCAGCATTGCAGGGTGTCGGCCGTTAGAGCCTGAATACCTTGTTGAAATCCACTTCGGGAAGCTTGCGCATGAATCACTCGGATCACAAACGCATCGCCCCGCCGGAAGGCCTCATCAATCGCGAACTCTCCCTGCTCGCTTTCCAGCGCCGCGTACTGGCGCAAGCGGCAGACGAAACGGTGCCGCTGCTCGAACGGCTCAAATTCCTGTGCATCGTCTCCAGCAACCTGGACGAGTTCTTCGAGATTCGCGTTGCCGGCCTCAAGGAACAGATCCGTACAGGCACCCTGCTGCCCGGCGGCGTACGTGCCCAGGCGCTGTACGACGAAGTGTGCGATGAGGTTCACAAGATCGTTGCCGAGCAATATGCGCTGCTCAATGACAACATCCTGCCGGCCATGGACAAGGAAGGCATCATCTTCTTTCGCCGCTCGCTGTGGACCGAGGCGCAGCGCCAATGGATCAAGCAACACTTCCTGCGCGAAGTCATGCCGGTACTCACGCCGGTCGGGCTGGATCCCGCACACCCCTTCCCGCGTGTGCTCAACAAGAGCTTGAATTTCGCCGTCGAACTCGAAGGTCGCGATGCTTTCGGGCGCAACAGCAATGCAGCCATCGTGCAGGCGCCACGCTCCCTGCCACGCGTCATACGACTGCCGAAGGAGCTCAGCGGCGTCGATAACGGCTTTGTCTTTCTCTCTTCAGTCGTGCATGCCCACGTCGGGGAATTGTTTGCCGGCATGAACGTACTCGGCTGCTACCAGTTCCGCGTAACGCGCAACAGCGACCTGTTCGTCGATGAAGAAGAAGTGAAAGACCTGCGCAAGACGCTGCAGGGCGAATTGCAGCAGCGCAATTTCGGCAATGCCGTGCGCCTCGAAGTGGCCGACAACTGCTCGCCACAGATGACCGACTTTCTGTTGCAGCAATTTGCGCTGGGCCGCGACGAGCTTTATCGCGTGCCGGGCATCGTCAACCTGGTGCGCCTCATGCAGGTGCCCGACTGGGTCGAGCGCCCCGATCTGAAATACCAGCCCTTCCTGCCCTCGCTACCCAAGGGCATCGACAAGCGCAGCAATATGTTCGATGCCATTCGCAAGGGCGACATCCTGCTGCATCACCCCTTCCAGAGCTTCTCGCCGGTCATCGACCTGCTCAGCAGCGCGGCAGACGATCCGCAGGTACTTGCCATTCGCATGACGGTATACCGGACGGGTACCGATTCCGTACTCATGGAGCAGTTGCTGCGTGCTGCGCGCAAGGGCAAGGAAGTGAACGTGGTGGTCGAGCTCATGGCGCGCTTCGATGAAGAGGCCAACATCAACTGGGCGGCCAAGCTCGAAGATGCCGGCGCCCATGTCGTCTATGGCGTGTTCGGCTACAAGACCCACGCCAAGATGCTACTGATCGTGCGTCGCGAAGAAGACGAAAATGGCGTCAGCATACTGCGCCGCTACGTGCATCTGGGTACCGGTAACTATCACCCGCGCACCACCCGCTTCTACACCGACTTCGGTCTGATGACGGTCAACGAGGAAATCGGCGCCGATGTCCACGAGGTGTTCAAGCAATTGACCGGTCTCGGCCATGCGGAAGTGCTGCGTCATCTGTGGCAGGCGCCTTTCTCCCTTCAACCCAGCATCGTTGCAAGCATCGACGCCGAAGCCGACATCGCGCGTCAGGGACGCAAGGGACGCATCATTGCCAAGATGAACGCGCTGATGGAAGGTGGCACCATCCAGGCACTGTATGACGCGTCTCAGGCCGGTGTCGAAATCGACCTCATCGTGCGCGGCCCATGTGCCCTGCGACCTGGCGTACCGGGCATGTCGGAGAACATCAAGGTGCGCTCCGTCGTCGGCCGCTTTCTCGAGCATTCACGCATCTTCTATTTCAATGCCGATGGCGAGGAAAAACTCTACCTGTCCAGCGCCGACTGGATGGAAAGGAACTTCTTCCGCCGCATCGAAGCCGCCTTCCCCATCCTCGACCCGAAAATCAAGCGCCGCGTCATCAAGGAAGGCCTCAAACCCTATCTGATCGACAATAGCCAAGCGTGGGAAATGGACGGAGAAACAGGTGTGTACCGCAAACGCAGCAGTCGCGGCGCCCGGCATTGCGCACAGGAGCTGCTGCTCAAGGAAGTTGGCGGCGGCGTCTGACACGCCGGGCGAGTTCGCAGTGACGCCACCCGTGCGCCCATGAACCGATCAGCGATCAAACTTGGTCAGTCAGGCGTTTGGCATAACGCTGGGCGAGCACGACGCAGACCATGAGCTGGATCTGGTGAAACAACATCAGCGGCAACACGATGGCACCGACCGCATCAACAGGAAATAGCACCTTGGCCATCGGCACGCCGGTGGCCAGGCTTTTCTTCGAGCCGCAAAACACGATCGTGATTTCGTCTGCCTTGCTGAAGCCGAGTCGTCGCGCCGCGAAGCGCGTCGTCCATAGAGCTATGGCAAGCAGTACCAGACACACCACGATCAAGCCCCCCAATGCAGGCAAAGGCATCTGTTGCCACAGCCCCTGATTCACTGCTTCGCTGAAGGCCGTATAGACCACCAACAGGATCGAGCCCTGGTCCACGTACTTGAGCGTGCTCCTGTTCCGGTCCACCCAGCTACCAATCCACTTGCGCGCGATCTGCCCGGCAATGAATGGCACCAGCAGCTGCAGGCAGATGTCGACAATGCTCTTCCAGGTACTCGTACCCGCATCGTGATGCGTCGCCAGCAACACGCCGACGAGTAATGGCGTAAGGAAAATACCCAGCAGACTCGACGCCGAGGCGCTGCACACAGCTGCAGGAACATTGCCGCGCGCAATCGCCACGAAAGCAATCGACGACTGCACCGTGGAAGGCAATGCACACAGAAACAGGATGCCCATATAAAGGTCGGGCGTTACCAGTGGCGCCAACACAGGCTTCAGGGCCAACCCGAGCAGCGGGAACAGTGCAAACGTGCTCAGCACGACCACCAGATGCAAGCGCCAGTGCGTGGCACCCGCGACGACGGCCTCCCTCGACAGCTTTGCACCGTGCAGGAAAAACAGCGCAGCAATGGCGATATTGGTCACCACATTGAATACCCGCGCCGTTGTGCCCGCGCACGGCAGCACCGATGCAATCACGACAGTGGCGACAATGGCAAGCGTGAAATTGTCAGGGAAATAGGTAGGGCGTGGCATGCGTATCAGAAGTCAGGCCACGGGCGCAGCCAAGGCGACAGATTAGAGGATTTTGAACGTCGGACGCGATTGGCTGGAGCGATAAACAACATGCCCCGGCACAGGGCTCGCAAGGTCTAGGCGGCGGTAAGTCGCCTGCCCTCGCCGCTGAATTCCTTGTACCAGGCGATGAAATCCTCTGGCGGCAGCGGGCGGCAGTAGAAGTAGCCTTGCGCTACGTGACAGCCGAGCTTGCCGAGAAGGGTGATGGTGCTGCGTTGTTCGACGCCCTCTGCCACGAGGGTGAGGTTGAGCGCGCGACCGAGGGAGACGATGGCTTCGACGATGGCGCGGTCGGCCTTGTCGGTTTCGATGCCGCGGATGAAGGAGCCGTCCACTTTGAGTTTCTGGATGGGCAGGTGCTTGAGGTAGCCGAGGCTGGAGTAGCCGGTGCCGAAATCGTCGATCGCTAGCGATATGCCCATGCCCTTGAGCTTTTCAAGTGCCGCCGCAGTGACGCCCGACTCGTGCATGACGATGCTCTCGGTCAGTTCCAGTTCGAGTTGTTCAGCGGTTATGCCATATAACTGCATGGCTTCTTCGACACGTCGCACGAATTCGGGCTGGCGGAATTGCAGGGCCGAGACGTTGACGGCGATCGGGAAGGTGCCGATGCCATCGGCATTCCACTCGGCGCGCTGGCGGCACGATTCGCGCAGGACCCAGTCGCCCATTTGCAGGATCAGGCCGCACTCTTCGGCGATGCGGATGAATTTGCCGGGTGGCACCATGCCGAACTCTTCGCTGTTCCAGCGGATCAACGCTTCGACACCCACGAGCTTGCGCGTAGCGACTTCGATCTGCGGCTGGTAGTAGAGCGTGAATTCGTCGCGGTCGGCGGCGCAGCGCAAGGCGTGCTCCAGCGACAGGCTCTCCACCGCTGTCTCCGACAGCGAGGGCTCGAACAGCTGGTAGTTGTTACGCCCCTGGGACTTGGCGTGGTACATGGCGACGTCGGCGTTACGGATGAGTTCGTCGGCGTCGATGCCGTTGTCGGGATAGGCAGCAATACCGATCGACGGGGTAATCGCCAGTTCGTGACCTTCGACACGCGCAGTCGGCGCCAGCATGCCGAGGATATGCTCGGCGACTCTTTCGGCGTCCTGGATTGCGCGGATCTTGTAGAGCATGACGATGAATTCGTCGCCACCGAGCCGCGATACGGTATCCGAGGCGCGCACGGCGCGCTTGAGGCGCTCTGCGACGGTTTGCAGCAGCCCGTCGCCGACCGAGTGGCCGAGCGTGTCATTGATGATCTTGAAACGGTCCAGGTCGATGAACAGTACGGCGACCATGTGACCTTCGCGGTCGGCGTGCAGCAAGGCCACACGCAGGCGCTCCATCAGCATCGAGCGGTTTGGCAGACCGGTGAGCGTGTCGTGATGCGCCAGGTAGCTGATGCGCTCTTCCTGCGCCTTGCGTTCGGAGATGTCGCTGAATATGCCAGCGTAATTGGTTACGTTCCCCTGGCGGTCGGCTACCGCGCTCATCGACAGCCATTGCGGATAGGCCGTGCCATCGCGTTTCTGGTCCCACACCTCGCCCGCCCAGTGCCCATGCTGGCGCAGCGCCTGCCACATTTCCTCGTAGAAGACCTCGTCGTGCAGGCCAGTCCGCAAGAAGCTGGCGGGGTGATTGAGCGCTTCTTCTTCCGGTGTGCCAGACACGTCGGTGAACGCCTGGTTGACGTAGGCAACGTTGCCGTCGAGATCGGTGACGAAGATCGCCTCGCGTGTCTTGCGGAATACGGAAATCCAGATCCACGAATCGCGCTCGCGCCGGCCCAGCTCATCGGCGAGCTCGCCAAGCACACGATGCACGTGTGCGACTTCATCATTTTCGGGAAGCAGCACTTCAGCAGGATCGCTGCGCACGTAGCGTCCATCCTTGACGGCATCGATCTCGCCAGCCAGCTCGACGACGGGGGCTACCAGATGGCGTCGCGCCAGACGCAGACATGGCAGCAGCGCCAGGGCACATGCGAGCAGAGGGATCAGCATCGCCGCGAAAAAGGCCATCATGGCGCGCAAACGCATGCCGGCCTTGTCATGCCGCAGTATCAACTGTCCTGTGCCGCCTACCGGTTCGGCTGCGATTGAAAGCGTGAACGCATGGCCATAGTGACTCCAGGTACCGAAGCGCCCGGCACCGCGGGAGGCTGAATTCGCCGCTGCCAGATCCGGCGCGTCGCGCAATATTTCCTCGCCGGGTGCCCGTCCGGCATTGCCCACGCGAATCCCGCCAGGCAATAGCCACATCGTTTCGAAGCCCTCGCGCGCACCGGCCTCCTTGATATCGTCGGCGATCTGCGTCACGAAAATGGCAACGTGGCCCGCCTGACGGCGCATGTTGCCAATTTGCGTCAAGACCGGGGCGGCCGAGACTTGTGCCAGCTCCGAATCGACCATGCGCCACACCAGCCCCTTGCTCGTTGCAGGCAGCGCCACTTGCGAGCGCAGCACTCGCCTGACGGCATTGGTTTCGGCGTGGGTCTCCGTGCCGCCCGGAGCGAGATGGGCATACAGCGGTGAGGCAAAGCGCCCGGTGGCGAAATGCTCGCCGCGGCTGTCGAAGTAGGCAAGGGGCTCGCCGTCACGGTCATAGGCAACGACGAGTGCCCTGACGCTGAAACCGACCTGTGCGAGGCGCAGCACAATGGCATCCTGGTCGGCAATGAAATCCGCGGGGTTGGGAGTACGACTGAGGTAATGGGCAGTAACCGAGTCCAGTCGCCGGTTCAGCTCAGGGTCACTGACCAGTTGCGCGACAATGCGTTCGCTTTGCGCGACCTGCTTCTCGAGCGTGCGGCTCAAATCGGATTGCACGGCATCGAAGCTTTTGCCGACGGTCAGATCGTTGTAGGCAATCACCCCCCACGCCACGAGCACACCCGATACGAGCATCACCAGGCCCATGCTCAGGCCAAGCAGAAGCAATACCTTGCGTTCCAGACTGAGTCGCTGAAGCAGAGCCTCTACAGGGCGCAGGATGAAATTCATGAATTGGCGAGGGTTGGCAAGTTGGGCAACAAGGCACGGCAGCTCAAGGCCGACAGTACATTATCGACTCGCCTGCCATAAAGGTTTAGCCCCTTCGGCCGGTTTCCGATGCGGCGCACCATGGCGCCGCCGCCACGAACCCGCGAATGCAGCGCCGCAACGGTGCCCTTCCTGGTGGAGCGAGTCCGTCAGGCGCTCTTGCGACGCGGCGCGGCCGTGGGTGCTGTTCTCGCTTTGACTGCCGATTTCCCTGCGACAACCTTGCTCGCCGGTTTCGCAGTGCGTGTGGCTCCTTTTGTGCGCCCTCCGCTACTCGCCTTACGGGCTGATGTAGCGCGCTTCCTGGCCGAGGCAGCGGTGGGGAGCTCCGTTACGCTGGACTTTGCCGTGGCTTTGCCGGCAGATTTGCCCGCACTCTTCTTACCCGTACCGCTGCGCTCTTCGATACTGCGCTTGAGCATGGCTGCGAGATCGATGATCTCGGCTCCGTGTGGCGAGCCTTCTCTCTCGGTTGATGGCGGCGTCAGCAGATGCGTTTCGCCGGCCGAGATCTTTTCCTCGACGTGCTTGAGTAGATCATCGCGATAGGAATCCGAGTACTGCTCGGGGCGCCACTCTTCTGTCATTTCCTCGACAAGATGCTTGGCCATGTCGAGTTCGCGTTTGCCGATGCCAAGGCTTGCCAGGCTGCCGTCAGGCAGTGAAAGGTCGTTGAATGCCAGGACCTCGTCGGCAAAACGCATGGTGTTGAGCACGAGCACATCGTCATACACGAGCACGGCTGCCAGGTGCTGCTTGGAGTGAATGACGACCTTGGAGAGCGCCGCCTTGCCTGATGCACGCAGCGTTTCGCGCAACAAGGCATAGCCTTTGTCGCCGCGCTTGTCGGGCGCCAGGTAATACGGCGCCTCGAAATAGTAGGGCGGTATGGAGGTAGCGTCGACGAAGGAGAGTATTTCGACGGTCTGCGTGGCGGATACATTGGCACGCCGGAAATCCTCGTCGCTGAAGAGGACGTATTCACCCTTTTGATATTGGTAACCCTTGACGATGAATTCCTTGTCGATCTGCTTGCCGGTGCGCTTGTTGATGCGGCTGTAACCGACGTTTGCCATGTCACGCTTGTCGAGCCAGTCGAAATCAAGGTCATTGGCGCGCGCCGCGGCGTGCAGCACCACCGGCACATGCACGAGCCCGAACGAAACAGCACCTCTCCACACGATACGCGATGCCATGGCTTGCTCCGATGCGATTGAAATTAGCGGTTGTTTGCTATCGGATACCCGCAGAAATCGTTCCCGCGGCGGGCCAGGCGAGCATCGCCGTGCCATGGGCTTCAGGCGCAGATCCGGCCTGACAGGTACAACGATTGCTGCCATTGCAGGACGGTACTTTTGCCGGCCAGATGAAAGGGCTACCCATGTCGCAACAGCAAACCAACAAGGCAGGCGAACAAGTCGAATTGCAGGCTGAGGAACAGAACAGCGGCAAGGAGCGGCAGGTGGACAATCAGAAAGACGATCCGAAGCGTGTGCAATATGGTCAGGGATTCAGCAAAGACCATCCCTCACAGCCCGGCACCGACAACCATCTCGCTTCTGGTGCCGGCCCGTCAGGCAAGGGCACGCCCCGCTCAGGGAACAAGCACGCTGGCTAGATTCTGGAGTTCAAGGTCGTCGCCTGATCACGGCGCAGGAACCCGCGAAAGCGGGTATCCAGATCGGATACCCGGTACGCGGTGCCTCACTCGCCGGACAGATCCTTGCGCATGACAAGGAAGGCATTCATTTTTTCCTGCGAAAGCGGGCGGGATACGAGATAGCCCTGCGCCTGGGGGCAGCCATTGGCTACCAGGAATTCCAGTTGCTCCGCCGTCTCGACGCCCTCGGCGATGACATCGAGTTCCAGCACACGCGCAAGCGACAGGACTGCCTGCACGATCTCGCGATCGTTCTTATCGACGATCATGCGTGCAATGAAGGACTGATCAATCTTCAATCGATCAATCGGCAGTCGCGACAAATAGCTCAGGCTCGAATAGCCCGTACCAAAATCGTCGATGGCGATGAACAGACCCAAGGCTTTGAGCTCCTTGAGGACCTTCGCGCTCTCGGCGACATTGTCCATCAGCCCGCTCTCGGTGATTTCGAGTTCGAGTCGCGACGCTGGCAGACCCGTCGATTTGAGAATCCATTTGACACGCTCGACCAGGTTGCCCGTATGCAGCTGGCTGACCGACACATTGACGCTCATGCGGATGGGCTCATAGCCTTGCTTGTCCCAAGCCACGGCCTGAGCGCAAGCTGCCTGCAGTACCCAGTCGCCTATGGTAGGCATCAGGCCGATTTCTTCGGCAATCGGAATCAACTGCGCTGGTGCAACGATGCCACGGCCGGGGTGCATCCAGCGCAATAGTGCCTCGACGCCCGTAATGCGACGCGACCCGGCCTCGAACTGCGGCTGGTAGTAGAGCACCAGCTCATTGCGCCGCAGCGCTGAACGTACATTGGCTTCGGCCTCGATACGATTGACGGCTTCGTCCGTCATTTCAGAGTTGTAGAACTGTGCGCCGCCATGGCGTTGATGCTTGGCACGATGCAAAGCCGAGTTCGCATTGCGCAGCAGGGTTTCCATGTCCTCACCGTCACGCGGAAACAATGTGACGCCGGCCGTTGCACTGACCTGCAGTTCGCGATCATCGAACACCATCGGCATGCCGATGGCATCGGTAATTTCGTTGGCCAGGATGAGTGCGTCGTCAGCCCGCTCGACGTCCACGACGAGAATCACGAAGCTGTCTGCCGACAGGCGGGCAACGGTGTCTTCATCGCGTGCCAGCTTCTGGATGCGTGCAGCCGCCTCGCGCAGCACCTGATCGCCCACCGCCTGGCCGAAGCTCTCGTTGATCAGCGTGAAACGGTCGAGATCGATGACCAGTAATGCCAATGGATTGCCACTGCGCTGACTATGACGAATGGCCTGCGCCGTACGATCCTGCAGGAGACTGCGATTCGGCAGGCCGGTCAGGGCATCGTAGTTCGCCAGATAACGTATCTGCGATTCATACTCCTTGCGGTCGCGGACGTCGCGCGCAATGGTCGACAGGAACTCTATGCTTCCGTCGGGATTCGGATGTGCGATCAGCACAAGAGACACGGGAATGAATTGCCCGCGCGCATTCATCAACTCCGTTTCGCCCCGCCACGTGCCGAATTTCATGACATGCGGGATGGCGGTCTGCATCAACATCTCGCGTGTCGTCGGCGGCAGATATTCCTCGGCGCGCAAACCACCTTTGGGCAGGACAGGTAACTCGAGGACCTCCTGCCCACCGGCATTCACATATTTCATCATCATGTTCACATCGCAGATGCAAACAAAGTCCGGCGTCGCTTCCAGGATGGTGGCGAGCTGTTGCCTGGCCACTTCCAGCGACTGTCGTGCCTCGCGGTCGACCGCTTCACGGATGGCACGCTGCACAGCCGGACCAAGGCGGCCCAGATTGGTCTTGAGGACGTAATCGGTCGCCCCATTCTTCAAGGCTTCGATCGCACGCTCTTCGCCTATGGTGCCCGATACGAAAATGAACGGCACATCGCTGGCCAGCTCGTGCGCGATCTGCAGCGAGCGCAGACCGTTCATGCTGGGCATGGAATAGTCGGAAAGAATGACGTTCGGCGCAAAATCGGCCAACGCCATGACGAGATCGGGTTCGCGCCATACGCGTTTGGTCGTAAATACCAGATCGTGCCTGGCGAGCTCGTGCATCACCAGCTCGGCGTCAAGTTCGGAATCTTCTACAAGCAGCACGCGTAACTGCTCTGCCTCCGGGGGTACCGCTTTTGTGTTGGTCTCTTGTTTCATGATGCTTCCTGCCTGTACGACCCACCACGCAGAACGGTCAAGCTTTGGCGCGGTGATTGATCAGCAGCCAATACAAACCTGCCTGGCGTGCTACTTCACTCAGATCTTCAAAATTGACCGGCTTGACCACGTAGCTGTTTGCTCCGAGGTCGTAACTCTTAACGACATCTTTTTCCTCTTGTGAAGAGGTCATTACAACAATCGGGATACTTTTTGTATTCGGGTCACCTTTCAGTGTAGCCAGCACTTCGAGACCGTCGACCCGCGGCATCTTCAGATCCAGCAACATCAGTCCCGGATCGACGGGTTCGCGCTGTGCATATCTGCCGCGCCGATACACGTAATCAAGCGCTTCCTGGCCATCTTTCAGCCAGGTAATGTGGTGTGGTAGCGCAGCGCTCTGCAACCCGCGCAAGCTCAGCTCGGCATCAAGCGGGTTGTCTTCCACGAGCAGGATTTCAAAATGCTCAATTTCTTCCATGATCGCTTTCCTTCGGCAATGTGAAATAGAACGTTGCGCCCTGATCCGGGGCGCTGTCAGCCCATACTCGCCCCCCATGCCGGGTAATAATGCGGTGCACCAGCGCAAGTCCCACGCCTGTCCCCGCAAAGTCTGCCGCATCATGTAGACGCTGGAATACCCCGAACAGTTTCGCCTTGTAGCGAGGATCGAAACCAGCACCGTTATCCCGTACGAAATACACGTGTTCATGCTCTTCCGAAATCGCACCCACCTCGATAACCGGCTGCTCGCGCTTGGCACTGAACTTGATGGCGTTGGAAAGCAGATTGCTCCACACCTGCACGAGCAGGGAACGATCGCCCTGCGCCTGTGGCAAGGTGCCGAGCCGGAGTTCGGCAGTCGTGCCCGCCTGAAGGGCGACGAGACTTGTAAAGGTTGAACTCGCCAGGGTTTGCATGTCGAGCACCATCGGCTGGATTCCCTTGCGACCCAGGCGGGAGAAGGTCAACAGATCATCGATGAGGGTGCCCATGCGACTGGCTTCACCCTGGATGATGCCCAGCAAACGCAGGCCTTCGCTGCTGAGCGTACTGGTCGAATCCTGCGAGAGGATTTTCGAGAAACCCGATACCGCTCGCACGGGCGCGCGCAAGTCGTGCGACACCGAGTAGCTGAAGCTTTCAAGCTCCTGGTTGGACTCTTCAAGCTGTGCCGTGCGCTGGGCAACGCGTTGCTCCAGCTCGCGCGTGAGCATCCGCGCCTCTTCCTCGGCCGTGCGACGATCATGTACATCGGAAATCGAACCGATCCACTCCGTTACCACGCCCGGCCCGTCGAGATTGGCCACGGCGCGCAAGCTGACGAAACGGTATTCCTGCGTGGACAGATGCCACAGGCGAACTTCAATTTCAAACGGCTCGCTCTGGGCAATACTTTGCGCCCAGGCCGTGTCGATGGCCTCGCGATCATTCGGATGAAAAGCGTTGCGCCAGCCCAGGCCGGTATAGGCCCGTTCGTTCTGCCCGGTATAGGCCTCCCATTGCGCGTTTTCCGTGCGCCAGGCGCCATGCTGGTCTGCCAGCCAGGTCACCGCGGCACTTGCCGAAACGAGCACACGGTTGCGCCGTTCGCTCACCTGCAACGCCCGCTGCGCGCTGGTCCGATCGGCAATCTCGTGTTCGAGCGCCCGGTTCGAGGCCTCGAGCGCCACAGCGCGGCTACCGATCTCCGCCAGCATGTCGTTGAACGCCTCGACGAGAAAGCCTATTTCATCGCTACTGGTCTTTTGCGCCCGCAGCGAAAAATCACGGCTGTCCACGACGCGACGCGCGACTTCGGTGACCGACAGCACGGGACCGGTCACGGACTGCTGCAATTTGCCGGACAACAGGAAAGCAGCAAGCAGACTGAGTCCCATGACAACAATCAGAATGCCCATCGAGGCGAGCAGGCGATGGCTTGCATCGCTGGTTGTCTCGATAAAAAGCGTACCGAGAATCTCGTTGTTGTCCGCGATCCGCTTGAACAAAGTGA
Source organism: Rhodocyclales bacterium (assembly GCA_028292485.1). GTDB lineage: Bacteria > Pseudomonadota > Gammaproteobacteria > Burkholderiales > Rhodocyclaceae > Viridibacterium. Next base: position 39,398 of record JAQGMG010000019.1, read on the forward strand.
GCTTGCTGCCATCTTCCCGCAAGCCGTCCGACTCGGGAAGTTTGGGTATGACATGCTGATTGCCGTCGCGCTTTGCATACGAAGCAAACAACTCGCCTCTGGCGGTATAGATTGCGGCCGATTCAACCGACGAAGCAGCCTCGAGCAGCGCCAGGTTTTCGGCAGCCACTTTCTTGTCGTTGAACGACAGCGCCGGGGCACTCGCCCGGCTGACCACATCAGCAACCGTGTTCAGTTCGATGGCAACGAATTCGCGATACTGCCGCCAATCGTTCAGCATCATTGCGGCGCCAGCTACCACCAGTGAAAAGAAGGTCGTGATCAGCACGACGAGCATCATCTTCAGGCGGATGGAATGAACGGGAAAGGCATTCATCATGGCGTCACCGATATCACTTGATGTGCCACGGTCAGCAAGCGCGAGCTGATCTTCAGATTGCCACGCTCGGCTGCCGGTAAAGAGACGTCAAAGCGCACCTGGTCGTCGATGACGACAAAATTGATGACACTGCTGAACGTCGGGGTATCGTCGAGCTCCGTGACCGTCAGGACGGCTGACGATCTGGCACTCGCCACAATCCTGCCGAAGCGATTGCTCGCCGTACTGGCGACGAACAACACATGACTGTTGGTGGCGGCATCATTGGCGCCGAGGCGCCGCACGACGATGGCATGGCCGTTAACAGCGCGTCCCACAACCAGCCGCGACAACTCGGCAGCTACGTCGTCCGCGTCGACCACGCTGATGATCAGCGGTGAATCCTGAGCATCGAAAGAGCCCGGCGGCCACTCCACATAGCTGGTGAACTTGAACAGGAACGCTGCCTTGATCTTCGATTCCGACGGCGCGTTGTCGGCATATGCCAGTCCGTTCGAAAACATCAGGAAGCCGGCCATCAGCAAGCTGCTCAGGCGCAGCTTCAAGGGCCGAAACAACCGGCCGCAGAGCATTCCATGAAGGGTGCTCCTCTCCAATTGCCGACGGAAAAACTGCATGCCTCGTGTCATCAGAACACCACGCTCAACCCGATATACGCTTCTGGTCCGAATTCGCTGCCGGTGGCAGCCGTACCAAATTCGCGATGCTCACCACCCTGGGCATTCAACACGCTCAGTGTGAGACTGGTGTCGCGCAATATCTTGTATGCACTTGAAATATCGAAAGCAGTGTAGGAAGGCACTTGCGCGCCCCGCAGGGCGGTGACATGCCGGACGCTGAGTGAAACATTGAGCTTGCGCGAGACGTCCCAGGTAGTACGCGCTTGCCATTGGGTCTTCGGATCATCGCCCATCGAAGTGTTATCGAGCGCACTGCCGGGATCCGCGCTATAGCGTTGCAGCATGCGCACGAAGCCGGCATCGAAGCGCCATTGGCGATTCAGGCGGTAAGTCGTCCAGCCTTCGACGCCATAGGTGTGTCCGTTGGTGCCATTGTTGAAGCCGATGGTGAATGGCGAGATGCTGACCAGTCGAAGCGCACGCAATCTCCTGAAGCGCTCGTAGAACGCAGTCAGCGAATAGGACCAGGCCGTCGTCGCTTGCGCCCGGTAACCCAGTTCTGCCGTATTCACCACCTCGGAGCCGAAATCGGCGCTGCCAGCCAGCACCAGCCCCCCCGATTGCGCATACAGGCCGCGGTCTATCCGGCTGGGCGCCCGCACGGATCGCGACAAACCAGCCCATATCACCTGGTCATTTTCCATGGCATAGGTCAAACGGAGGTTGGGCAGGAATTCCCAGTTCGTATAGCTGTTGTGTTCGGCGCGTGCGCCTAGTGAAACGCGCGTTTTCTTGGTCACCGTGATGTCGTCCTGGGCAAACAGGCTTATCCACTGGACCGTGTCATTGGCGGGCAGGAAAGAGAAGGCAACGCTGCTGTTTACGATCTGGTCGCGGGCTACCCGATAACCTCCACCGAAAATGACATTCTGGTTTTCGCTGAGCTTGCTGTCCTGCTGCAGCAGCAGATCGTAAGTGCGCAGTTGCTCCTCGAAGGTGCCGGGCGCATGACGATGCGTCTGGTCGTAGATGAAGCGCACCGTCTGGCGGCTGCCTCCCTTTGTCATCCCGTTCCACCGCGCCAGGAGATTGGCTCCGGAGATGGTCTGCCGTTCCGGCTTGGTCGGATCGAGCGAGCCATCGTAGGCGTCGCCCTGGATGGTGAGACCGTTGGCAGCATCGACACGGAAGCCGGCCTGCGTCTTCTGCCAGGCATCCGGCTGCGCGACGCCGTTGGCACGCTCACTGAATTCGTAGTTGTCGCGCTTGGTGTAAACGCGGTAGTTCCCCCCATTCGTCAATTCGCCGCCATAACGCGCCGCCACATCATGCTGCTGGCTGCCGGTGGATGCCCACACCAGGCCGCCCTGCGTCTCTTTCGCCGCGCGCGTGATGATATTGATGACGCCATTGACGGCGTTGGATCCCCACAAGGTGGTACCAGGTCCGCTGATCACCTCGATGCGATCCACATCGGCCAGCATCACGTCCTGCGCATCCCAGAGCACACCGGAGAACAGTGGCGTGTAGAGCGAACGACCGTCGAGTTGCACCTGCAGCTTGTTGGCGGCCGTCGAATTGAAACCGCGTGCGCTGATCGCATATTCCCGCGCATTGAGGCGCGCGACCTGCAGGTTGGGCGCCAGCCGTAAAGCTTCCGGCAGACTGCGTGCGCCGGAGCGGCGAATGTCGTCATTGGTAATGACGTAGATCGATGCCGCTGCTGTCGCAAGGGGCTCTGCGCGCCGCGAAACGGAGGTGACCTTGATACTCGTCAGTTGCTCCAGGCTCAGGCTCGCCAAATCCGCATCGACGTCCGCCGCATGTAATGGCGAAGCCTGGAAGCCCACAGCGAACAACGCTGCAGCGATGCGCGACATGGCAATGACAGGAAAATTTTTCTTTGACCGCAATGCGCAGGAGCGCTGGGCAAGATTGAGGAAACGGATAAGGATGAAACGGGCAAGGCTTGCTGTTGTGAGTGATCGACTGCAATCAAAAACCATGCGCTCCAGCATCAGTCCCCTCCATTAAGTGTTCTTGTCACCGAGCCATACGGTCTCAAGCGTTTGTCGAAAGTACGTACCCGCTTTTTCAAACTTTTTTCAAATCTTTCCCGACGCGTGAGTAATGCGCAAAACGCATAACATTTGGCTATCGACAGTATAGACAGGGATAGGCACGCGCCGACCGGGTGTTAACGCGTACAGATTTTGTTTTGTTTCACAACTAGGGCGCTGATTTGAATAGGAAAATACGGGCTGCGTGCCAGAAATATTGCAGCAGCGAAAGGCGAACAGGAATGGCCGTCCTCGGGGGTAAGGCTGATGGAAGAAGCTGTCTCACATTTGCCGTTCTCACATGCCTCAGCATTCGTAGCAAACATGCAGCCGTTGTATCTGAAAACGCCTCGTGAATAATTGTTCGTCATGTTTTCACAGACTGCGCAGAACCTTCGCTACCGCCCATCAAATGCGGCGCCAGACTCTTGCCGAACCCGGTTCAGCAATGCGCAAGCGCAAGCAACTTCTCCCGGCCCGCCAGGCGACTATTTGAAGCCGATGGCAAACCATCGGCCCAGGCGGGTGCCAGTTGCTACAATCCATGCTTGCTTCCAGCTCAAAGCCATGAAGCCTTCATTCCCGCAGAAAGACAGTGCCTTGCAGAACAAAGCCCAGCCGAAGGAACAGGAGCTCCGGACACACACCCCCATGATGCAGCAGTACCTGGGTCTCAAAGCCCAGCACCCGGACACGTTGCTCTTCTACCGCATGGGCGATTTCTACGAGTTGTTCTACGAAGACGCGGAGCGTGCTTCGCGCTTGCTGGACATCACATTGACCACGCGCGGGCAATCGGCCGGTGTGCCGATCAAGATGGCCGGTGTGCCTTTTCATGCCCTGGAGCCCTATCTTGCCAAGCTGGTGAAGGCCGGTGAATCGGCGGTAATTTGCGAGCAGATCGGCGACCCCGCGACCAGCAAAGGGCCTGTCGAGCGTGCCATCGCACGTATCGTCACGCCTGGCACGCTGACAGACGCTGCCCTGCTGGATGACCGGGCCGATGCGCCCCTGCTCGCGCTACAGCTCAATCGTGGCGTGCTCGGTCTGGCCTGGCTGAATCTTGCCAATGGCGATTTCCGCATCGTCGAGACGACGCCGGAATCCCTGATCAGCCATCTGGAGCGTCTGCGCCCGGCCGAAGCACTGGTGCCCGATGGCCTCAAGCTGCCTGCGCTCGAAGCGCGCGTGCCGGCAATTCGCCGGCTGGCCGATTGGCAATTCGATGCGAAGACCGGTACCGGGCTGCTCACCAGCCATTTCGGCACGCACGATCTCGCCGGCTTTTCGGCCGAGGGGCTGGATGTTGCACTGGCTGCAGCAGCCGCACTGTTCGACTATGCGCGCACGACACAACGCCAATCGCTGGCACATATCACGACGCTGAAGGTGGAGCGCGATGGCGACTATCTGCGCCTCGACGCGCATACGCGTCGCAACCTCGAAATCTCCGAGACGCTGCGCGGCGAGCCCTCACCGACCCTGCTCTCGTTGCTCGACCTGTGTCAGACCAGCATGGGTTCGCGCTGGCTACGCCATTGCCTGCACCACCCGCTATCCAATCGGCACGAATGCAAGTTGCGACATCAGACGGTTGGCGCATTGCTTGGCGACGCCGGCAACGGCCCCATGAATGCCATTGCCGATGCGCTGCGCCCGATTGCCGATATCGAGCGTATCGCCACACGCATCGCGCTGCGCAGCGTGCGACCTCGCGAACTGTCCAGCCTGCGCGAAAGCCTTGCCGCACTGGACGCATTGCGCAGCCCTCTGCCAGTCGCGCAGGCAGATCTCGCCGCGCGGCTTTTCCATGAACTTGCCACGCCGGTCGAGGCACTGCTGCACCTGCAGGCCTCGATTGCTTCTGAACCGGGCACACAGGTACGCGATGGCGGCGTCATAAACCGGGGCTACGATGCCGAACTTGACGAGTTGCGCGACATCCAGTCGAACTGCGGCGCTTTCCTGCTTGAACTGGAGGCCCGCGAGCGCGAACGCACCGGCATTGCCACGCTCAAGGTCGAGTTCAATCGCGTGCATGGTTTCTATATAGAAGTCACCCATGCACACACCGCGAAGGTGCCGGACGACTATCGTCGTCGCCAGACGATGAAGAACGCCGAGCGCTACATCACGCCCGAGCTGAAGACCTTCGAGGACAAGGCATTGTCGGCACAGGACCGTGCCCTGGCGCGCGAGAAGATGCTGTACGAACAAGTGCTCGACAGTCTCGCCGCACACGTAACCACCCTTCAGCGCATCGCCCATGCCGTCGCCTTGCTCGACGGGCTCAACGCTTTCGCACAGGCGGCCGCGCGTTACGACTACCGTGCGCCGGAACTCGTCGATGAACCCGTCATCGATATCCGCGAAGGTCGTCACCCCGTCGTCGAACGTCAGGTAGACAGCTTCATCAGCAACGATGTGCAGCTCGTGCCGACGCGTCGCATGCTGCTTGTCACCGGCCCTAACATGGGCGGCAAGTCGACCTATATGCGGCAAGTAGCGCTGATCGTGCTGCTGGCGCACTGCGGTTGTTTCGTCCCGGCTTCGCGCTGCCGCATCGGCCCGATCGATGCGATTTTCACGCGTATCGGTGCCTCCGACGACCTGGCTTCGGGCCGCTCGACCTTCATGGTTGAAATGACCGAAGCAGCCGCCATCCTCAACGGCGCGACGGAGAAAAGCCTGGTACTGATGGACGAGATCGGTCGCGGCACGTCGACTTTCGACGGCATGGCATTGGCATTTTCCATAGCCAGGCACCTGCTCGACAAGAATCAGAGCTACGCCCTGTTCTCGACGCATTACTTCGAACTGACACGGCTCGGGCATGAATACCCGGAATGTGCCAACGTGCATCTCGGTGCAGTCGAGCACGCCCACAGCATCGTCTTCCTGCACGCCGTCGAAGAAGGCCCTGCCTCGCAAAGCTACGGTATTGAGGTCGCAGCGCTGGCGGGGATTCCGGCCGCCGTCGTGCGCGACGCCAAACGTCGTTTGCGCGCACTGGAGAATCGTGAAGTGGCAAACGGCCCGCAAGACGACCTTTTCACTTCGCTGCCCGAACCGGAGCCGACAAATGTCGGGCACCCGGCACTGACGCAACTCGCCGCACTCGACCCGGACAGCATGAGCCCGCGCGAAGCACTCGAAGCGATCTACGCGCTACGCAAATCTCTGCACTGACCAGCGCATCGAGCGTCAATGCGCTCGGTAGCGTGCCAACCAGAAATCCACATGTCATCTTCCATCGATATCAGCGAACAAAAAGGTGTGCGCTATCTGCACTTCGGCTCTGAATGGGTGCAAGGCGCAATGCGCATCGCCCGCCCTCTTAACCTGGAGCTGGCCTATACACGCGAGATGATGGCAGGCTTGCTGATGCGCGACGATGCGAACTGGCCGCGCAGGATTCTCCTGATCGGCCTGGGCGCGGCTTCGCTGACGAAGTTCTGCTACTGGAAGTTGCCGCAGTCGCGATTGACCGTGGTGGAAATCGATGCGCGTGTCGTATCTGCTGCGCGGCAATTCTTCAAGCTGCCCGATGAAGACGAGCGCCTGCATATCGAGATTGCTGACGGCGTGGAGTTCATACGCCAGGGCAACGCGCAATTCGACTACATACTTGTCGACGGCTACGACGAAGACGCGAAGGTCGGCGCACTCGATTCGCTGCCGTTCTATCAGGCTTGCTGGGCGCGGCTTTCCGAGAACGGCCTACTGGCTGTCAATCTGTTCGGGCGCACACGGCGCTACGGGCCAAGCATCCAGCGTATGTCAGAAGCATTCGACACACGCGCGATGGCTTTTCCTTCATGCGACAGCGGCAACGTCATTGCTTTCGCTGCGCGGGGCGAAGCCGTCGATGTGAGTGCAGCCGTGCTGCGCAAACGCGCGGATGAGCTCGTAACAGCGTCGGGTCTGGATCTACGCCCCACAGTGAGCCGGCTCGAAGAAGCCAAGGTGCTCGAAGGCGGCGTGCTGCGGATTTAAAATCCGCGTGCGCAAAGAAAAACTTTTGCACACCCTACAGTCACTTACGCTCGCCATCGCTCGCGAAAACGATTGCTTCGCGAATTCGCCTTGGCTTTGTTTGAACCCACGCTACGGAGAAGCCGTCAGAAAGCGGAGCGCGCGCGTGGCTGGCTAGGCGGCCCGCGCAGAGCAGTGCTCATGCACGGCGAGCGGGCCCTCTTTTACCCAAATGCCGCCAGCTGCGCGCGCATATGACGGCTTCTCACATGGGTCGGACAATCTGGTGCAGCACCAATGCCGTCGCGCCAATCGCGACTGCCTGCTCGCCAAAGCGCGCGATCGTGACGCTTGGCGGACGCAGGAAACCTTCGGCGGCACGCGCATTGAGCGTCTGCAGTGCAGCGTCGATGTACGCGCCGCTAAAACGGCTGCACACCCCGCCCAATACGATCTGTGCCGGATCGAAGGTGCACCACAGATTGTGGATGAGTACGCCGAGATAGTGGCCCGCGTTCTTGAGCGTCTCTTCCACGTCGGGATCATTGGCCTCGACGCGCAACTTGAATTCTTCAGGCGAGATACCGAGGGACTGCGCCATGGCGTTGAGCCCGATGAGCTCCTCGGCGGTGCGATGCTCTCCGTCCGACTTGAGCTGCTGGTTGCCCACGCCACCGGCAAAGCCACCATGGCCGATGAGCAGGCGGTCACTGACGAATACGCCTGCACCGACGCTCAAGCCCAGATGGATATAGAGCAAAGGCTCTTCGACCGGCGTGCTGGCGAACTCGACTTCGCCAAGCGCGGCAGTTGCGGCACGGCCCTGTACATAGACAGGCAAGGTTGCCAGCCCGCGCAGGGCCAGCGCGCCGCGCAACTCGTCGCGCAAAGGCACATCGCGCCAGCCGAAGGTCGGTGAGAAATGCAGGATGCCGCTCACCGCATGCACCGGGCCGGGTACACCGATACCGACGCCAAGCAGGCTGCGCTCCTGCGCAAGCAGCTGCTCCGCCAGTTCCGCAATGCCATCGGCAAGTATGGTCACGACCTTGATGATGTCCGTCGTGTCCATCGTGCGCTGCGTAGTGCCAATGACCTCGCCGGTAAGGTTGGTCGCGGCGACATCGATGCGCCCGGGCATGAGGTCTGCACCGATCAGCGCGAGCCGCTCGGTGTTGAGGCGCAGCGGCGTCGGGCGGCGTCCGAGACTACCTGTCACCAGTGCCGCATCCTCCGACACCCAGCCCTCGTCAACCAGCTCCTGCACGAGCTGGCTGATGGTTGATTTTGTGAGTCCTGTGCTGGTAGCGAGATCTGCACGCGATAAACCGGGTTGACCGCGTATCAGTCGGATCATTGCCATGCGGTTAATATTCTTGAGAAAACTTTGATCGCCGGTTATTGCCATGATTTCCCGTCAGAAACTTCCACAATTATTGTTGTATATAAAAACTATATATTCTTCCGGCGATACCGCTTCCCGAATCGCCAGGCACTATCATAAAAATACCGCGGCACTTGAATCTGCGCCACTTCCAACGCGCGCATGACGAGAAATTGTAACGCGTTCGCTCACGAAAATTATCAGGTGATTACCGTTGCCCAGCGAGCATTTTCCTACATAGGTGCGAAAAAAAACTCCGTCGGAAATTGTTTTCTCGACGGAGTTTCTAGTGTCAATTGCGGGCGGATTTTTTCAGCCGTCGCCATCCTTCTTGTTGCCGACCTGATCTGTCTGCGTTCCCTTGAATTTATCAAAGCTGCGCAGGCCGGCGATACCCAGCATGCCGGACACCAGCACCCATAACTCGTCCGCCTTGAGCACCGGAGGTGGCGGCTGCGTTGTCGGCACCCAGCCGCGCGCCTGGAACATCGACCAGCCCCACACCATCAGCGGATAGAGAATGAACTGATAGGCCAGCGCGATGCCGCCCACCCAGCCAATGAAGGGTCGCCAGCCTGCGACGAAGACGCTCGGGTGTTCCGCCTCGGTCTTGTCGATGTCCATCTGCCCTTTGACCAGATCGGCTTCGACTACTTTCTCCTGCATTGCAATCTTCAGACGTTCCTCGTCCGACGTGAACAGGTCGTCGGCCACCTTTCCGATGCCAGTCACCAAATCGCCAATACCCAGTAGCGGAATCATGTCAGCCCCTTCATCGTGCGGTTGATCCAGCCGAGGAGAAACTTGCTCTGGCTGCGATCCTTGTTGCATATCTCTGCGTAGCGCGCCACTTTGGCCAATGAATACTTGAGCACGAAAACGCCCTCATCGAGTTCATTGAGCGCAGCCAGCGTCTTCGGTCCGATGCGGCCATCGGGCACAGCGCTTACCACCAATTGCGCAAGCTTCGCCGCCGTCGATGTACCAGCGTTAACGGCGAAATCGAATATGCCCGCAGCAATCGCCTGCGGCCCGATCGCGTCGCCGGAGACCACGTCCCAGAAATTGGCTTTGTAGAATTCACGCACCAGTCGCGACAGCTCCAGGTTGCCCATATCGCCACGATCGATGATCGTCCAGCCGGGCCAGTTCGAATGAAAATTGCGGGCGATGCCCGCGTAGGTCTGACCGCCGCGATCGCTCGCCACATTGGTCAGCTGGTATCCGCCTTCGTTTTGAATCATTTCCTCGAAAGCGGGGTTGAAGTCAGCCATGACAACACCTCCCTTGAAAAAGACACCTGCAAACCCGACGTCGCCCGATTGGCGCAATTCTCACGTTAGCAGTCGATGAGCGGGTGACGGGCTAGAATGCCCTTTTGGGTCAGCCGCCTGTGGCAACGACCATTCCGCACCATCGTCATATCAACGCATGAGATCTGAAAATAACACGCGCGCGCTGTTTGGGGCGCTGCTTGCGCACGCATCGCCGATTCTCGTTGCCCAGCTCGCGTCGATGAGCACCACAGTCGTCGACACAATCATCGCCGGCCACGTTGGCACCATCGATCTGGCTGCTGTCGGCATCGGCTCAGGCATCTACATTTCGGTCATGCTGGCCCTTGCCGGTATCGTGCAAGGCCTCACGCCCATTGCTGCCCAACACTTCGGCGCGGGCCGCATTGCGCAACTGCCGGCCTGTTTTCAGCAAGGCATCTGGCTGGCCGGCATATTGGGGATGGCAGGCGCCGTGCTGCTCGCCTTTCCCGACTGGCTGCTGCATGCCAGCAGCATGACGATGCAGATAGAGGTACGCACCCACGCCTATCTTTCGATGCTGGCGCTGGCCCTGCCCGGCACGCTGATCTATCGCACCTGTGGCGGCATGCTCAATGCCCTCGGCCGACCGCGCATGTTGATGTATCTCGGCCTTGGCAACGCGTGTGTCCACGTGCTGCTTGCACCTGCACTGGCCTTCGGCTGGTTCGGCACGGCGCCTCTGGGTGCGGTAGGCTGCGCGGTGTCGAATGTCGTCATCACCACGCTGCTGGCGATTGCCGGCATGGCCTATCTGGCGCGCTCGAAGCACTGCCGCACCCTGCATCTGCTGACCGGTTGGCAAGCGCCCTCTGCCGCGAAGATCGGCGAAATCCTGCGTGTGGGCTTGCCGATAGGCATGTCGGCGTTCGTCGAGATCACCAGCTTCGCGCTCATCGCGCTGATGGTCGCGCCGCTCGGACCCGTTGCCGTCGGCGGTCATCGTATTCTGGGCAGCTTCGGCGGTGTCTGCTACATGCTGCCGCTGTCCATTTCCATCGCCACGCTGGCGATGGTCGGCCAGGCGGCGGGCGCACAGGATTGGTCACGCGTGAGAAAGACAATACGGGTGGGCCTGCTGCTCGGTGTCGGCTCATCGACCTGCCTGGCGCTGCTGTTGTGGGCGAGCGGTGATGCGCTCATCCGCGCGTACACGCCCGACCCGGCTGTACAAACCCTGGCGATCAGCCTGATTGCCCTGATCGCGTTCTACCAGCTCTTCGACGCCGTGCAGACCGTCGCGGCACAAGCACTACGCGGCCTGAAACAGAGCATGGGTCCGATGACCATCCACATCCTCTGCTTCTGGGGCATCGGCATGGCCGGTGGCTGGTGGTTGTGTTATCGCGGCGCGCGCCTGCTCGGCATTGCACCGTTGGGACTGGGCGGTTTCTGGTGGGCTGCGACCATTGCCACAGTAGTTGCCAGTGTCATGTTTGCCGTGCTGCTGAAAATCGCGCTGCGCCGGACAAAGCAGCATTAGAAACGCACATCCGATCAGAAGATTCAACGGCTAACGCTGGTATGGACGTAAAGCGTGGGGCGGAGTGCAACTCCGCCGCATATATATGCAAAACAGGATGATAGACAATCGGCGGAGTTGTCACTCCGCCCTACGCTACAGACCCCGCACTAGTCAGTTGCTTCGCGCCCCAGCCAGTCATCGCGCAGCTTGTTGATGGCAGCGCTTGCACGCGGAATGCGCATCAACGAACACTCTTGCATGCGTGGCACTTCGAAGCGTACCTTCGCCGTCATGAGCTCGTCGCGACGGAAACAGGTCATCTCGAACGTATTGCCTTTGTCATAACGAATCAGGATCGTTTCGAGATTGCCCGCGGTCACGCGCAATCCATCGATGGCGACAAGTTCGTCACCCGCCGACAAACCGGCACGCTGGGCGCTGCCGCCGTCGAGCACATTGGCAAGCTTCAGCGCATTGCCTTCGGCGCGTGTCTTGATGCCCAGCCCCGAGAGCAAGCCACCACGCTTGCGTTCCAGCGTGATGCCGAAAGGCTTGAGCAGTTTTTCAAACGGCACGTCGTTCGTACCCTCGACCCAGGCGGCGATTTCGCGCGAGACGTCGACACCTGTTGCGGCCTTGATGATGGCAGGCACCTCGCCTTCCGCCACACCCTTGCCAGCAAGTGCGTAGTCGTTCCACAGATGCAGCATGACATCGTCAAGCGAGCGCCTGCCGTGTGTCACTGCGCGTATCGTCAGGTCGAGGCCGGCGGCAACGAGAGAGCCCTTGGTGTAATAGCTGACGATGGCGTTCGGGCTGTTCTCGTCCTGCCGGTAATACTTGATCCAGGCATCGAAGGAAGATTCAGCCACGCTCTGTCTGGTGCGCCCGCTGTGGCGCTCGACGCCCGCAATGGTCTTGGCGAGCATGCCGAGATAGTCGGCCTGCGAGATGAGGCCGCTGCGCACCAGGAACAGATCATCGTAGTAAGAGGTAAAGCCTTCGAAGACCCACAGCAGACTGGTATAGCCCTCCTCGCTCAAACGGTAGGGCAGGAAACGCGCGGGCTTGATGCGCTTGACGTTCCAGGAGTGAAAGTACTCGTGACTGCACAGCCCGAGAAAGCCACGGTAGCGCTCATCAATCGAGGTCGTACCCGGCACCGGCAAGTCGTTGCGCGAGCACAGCAAGGCAGTGGAAGCGCGATGTTCGAGCCCACCATAGCCCTCGCCTACCGCCATCACCAGGAAAAGGTAGCGCTTGAATGGCGCCACGCCGCCAAAGAAGTTGATTTGCCATTCGCATATCTTTGCAAGGTCTGCGCACAGGCGTTTTTCGTCGAAGCGTGTACGCCCCGTCACCGCTACCTGATGCGGCACACCCGCAGCCGTGAATTTGAGAAGCTTGAACGTACCCATCTCGACCGGGTGGTCGACCAGGTCATCGTAATCCTCTGCGCGATAGACGCCGAAGCTGCCCGGTCTGGCGGCGCGCGCTGCGCCACGCGCACTCGGCAGCGTCGTGGCCACACGCCAGTCGCCAAAGTCTTCACCAGCAGGCTTGATCAGCTCGACTTCGTGCGGCACATGCTCGCGCCCCGCCACACTGAGGAACATCTGCGTGCCGTTGAAGAAACCGTGAGTCTGGTCGAGATGTGCGCAGCGCACTGACAGATCCCAGGCGTAGATCTCGGCCACGACCTCCAGCGGCGCATCTGCGCTCAGCTTGCCGGTGTGCCAGGTTTGCTTGTCCTGCTTCTGCAAGGGCACCTTGCGAGCGCCCTGTCGCGCGTTCAGCGTCACGATGTTCTTGGCGAATTCGCGAATCATGTAACTGCCAGGTAGCCAGGTGGGCAGACTCAGCCTGATGCCGTCGGCATCGGGTTGCGGCACGCTCAGTGTGACGCGGAACAAGTGAGCGGCAGCGTTGGCAATCTCGACCGTGTAGCGCAAGGGCAGCTGTTTCATTCTTCGGAGTCGTGTGCGTGAAGGAGTTCGGACGATACTACCGTGCTGCTCGCCAAGCGGCTACCACTGGACCTCTGCAGGCAGGCACCGTGGATCGGCAAGCGACTTGCGGCTGTGCGGCGGGCAAGGCTGAAGAGGTCCGGCTGATGCTGTTCTTCGGGTAACAACGTGTGAAATGCAAATGTCCCCCAACCGTCATTCCCGCGAAGGCGGGAATCCACTTCTACGTGATGCTCGTCCGTGCCACAAAGTGGATTCCCGCTTTCGCGGGAATGACTGAATGTGCTCAAACATTCGCATCCTCGACAATCTTCCCCTGCTGCAAACGAACCTGTCGCCCGCATTTGTGCGCCAGATGTTCATCATGCGTGACCAGCATCAAGGTCGTACCCGATTCACGATTGAGCTCGAAGATCAGTTCGATGATCTGCTGCCCGGTGGCCACGTCGAGATTGCCCGTCGGCTCGTCGGCGAGCAGCACGGCGGGCTGCATGGCGAAAGCGCGCGCCAGCGCCACACGCTGCTGTTCGCCGCCGGAAAGATGCTTGGGGTAGTGCTTCAGCCGCGCGCCAAGCCCCACGCGCTCCAACCAGCGCACCGCCGTCGCACGTGCATCTTTGCGACCGGCAAGCTCCAACGGCATCATGACGTTCTCTTCCGCCGTCAGCGCCGGCAATAGCTGGAAGGACTGGAACACGAAACCGAGCGAGGCGCCGCGCAAGCTGGCGCGCGCATCTTCATCCAGCGTAAAGATATCCTTACCCATGAGCCGCACCGTGCCCACGCTGGGTTCATCCAGGCCGGCCAGCAGCGCCAGCAGGGTCGATTTGCCGGAGCCCGATGCGCCGATAATGGCAACTGTTTCGCCAGCACAGACAGAGAGCTCGATATCTTGCAATATCGTCAGCGTGCCACCATCTGCCAAGGCAACGGTCTTGTTCAGGCCCACGGCCTCCAACACTTTGCGAGAATCCATATTCATGTTGCGATCCATCATCCTGTCACTCGGTCTGGCGTTTTTTTTACTGGGCGGCGGTGCCAATGCCGCTGGCATTCTTGTCATGGGCGACAGTCTTTCGGCAGGCTACGGCATAGACCAGCAGCGTGCCTGGCCGAACCTGCTCGCAGAGAAGCTCAAGCAGGAAGGCTACCGGTACGAAGTGCACAACGCCAGCATCAGCGGTGAGACGACCTCCGGCGGCCGCACACGCATCACCGAAGCGCTGCAACGAACCAGACCGCAAGTGGTCATCGTCGAACTCGGTGCCAACGATGGTTTGCGCGGCTTGCCACTGAAAGCGATGCGCGAAAATCTCGATGCCATGATCGCTGCGTCACAAGACTCCGGCGCCAAGGTGCTGCTCGTCGGCATGCGTATGCCGCCCAATCTCGGACAAAATTACACGAATAAGTTCCAGGCAACGTTCAGCGAACTTGCCAGAACGCGCAAGACTGCCCTGGTTCCGTTCCTGTTCGAAGGCATGGCGGGCCAGCGCGAGCTGTTCCAGCCCGATGGCCTGCACCCCGTTGCGAGCGCACAGGGGCGCTTGCTGGACAATGTCTGGCCGCAGTTACGCCCGCTGCTGAAAAAATGAATAGCCGTTTATCATTGTGTCAGGCGGGCGGCCTTTGTCTTTCGTAGGTCGGATGAGCGAAGTGTTATCCGACACTTGTAACGCATTGAAGCCTCTTCAAACGTCGGATAACGCTTCGCTCATCCGACCTACGCCGCTGATCACGCTGTTGAAGAAATCATGAAGCCGGCCGGAAGGTTGATTTCGTCATTCCCGCGAAAGCGGGAATCCACTTCTACGCTGGACCTGTGCCATTAAGTGGATTCCCGCTTTCGCGGGAATGACGGATTTCAAAGCCAAGGACATGAGTATGTAAGTCCCAAAAAAATTGCCCTGAAAACTCAGGGCAATTTTTTCGTCATGACTGCGTTGTTGCGTCACGCCGGTACGTCAAGTCCTGCGCAGAAAGGCGACCAGCGCCATGATCAGGAAAACGATGAAACAGACCTTGGCAATCCAGGCCGCGGTACCCGCGATGACACCGAAGCCCAGCACGGCGGCGATGATCGCAACGATCAGAAAAACGACGGCATAGTGAAGCATGATTTTCTCCTGTCAGTCCGGTTGGTTCCGGTTAGTTGGTGGCGTCCTTGGCCTTGTCCTTGAGATCGCCGGCCTCGCGCTTCATCGAGTTGCCAGCATCCTTGGCGGCATCCTTGAAGTCTTCAGCGGCGTCCTTGGTCTTTTCGTGCGGGCGGCTATCCAGCGCGTCGCCCACCTTGTCGGTGACCTTTTCGCCGGTCGTTTGTTTTTCACAGGCTGCCAACGCAAAGACGCTGGCGGCAATCATGAGCAGGTGATGAATTTTCATTTTGATTCCCTTTTCGAAAGTGACTCAACCGTTACTTGATTCCCAGCAAAATGATGGGTTCACGAGGGAGAATGGCTCCAGCGCTGCGTCTGACGGCAAGGTGCAGCACCACCAATCTCCGCATGACGAGCAAGTCGCAATCTTCGTGCCGCGCGTTTCTGCCGCGTGCAGCAATCAGGGAAATGGGCGTTATTGCATCAATTCGGCGCGACTCTGGAAGTAGCCCAGTGCTTCCGGATTGGCGAGCGCCTCGATGTTCTTTACAGCCTGCCCATGCACGATGGCACGCACAGCAAGCTCGACGATCTTGCCGCTCTTGGTTCGTGGAATGTCCGGCACCTGCAGGATGCGTGCGGGTACATGGCGCGGGCTGGCGTTCTCGCGGATGGTGTGTTTGATGCGCGTGACAATGTCCTCGTCCAGACTCAGCCCTTCGCGCAGGCGCACGAACAATACGACGCGCACGTCACCGTCGAAATCCTGCCCGATGACAATCGATTCGAGCACCTCCGGCAATTTTTCCACCTGCCGGTAAATTTCCGCCGTGCCGATGCGTACGCCACCGGGATTGAGGGTTGCATCCGAACGACCGAGGATGATCATGCCGCTGTATTCGCCACCGTGCCCGTCACGGTGGCGTATCTCTTCGCTCCAGTCACCGTGACACCAGATGCCAGGGAAGCGCTCGAAGTAGGCTGCATGGTAACGCGCACCGTCGGGATCATTCCAGAACGCGACCGGCATGCATGGGAAGGATTTCGTGCATACCAGCTCGCCCTTCTCGCCAACGATCGCGTTGCCATTTTCGTCGAACACCTCCACCGCCAGCCCGAGACCCTTGCACTGCAGCTCACCACGCCACACAGGACCGTTGGGATTGCCGAGCACAAAGCAGGAGACGATATCGGTGCCGCCCGACACTGATGACAAGCAGATATCCGCCTTGATGTCGCGATAGACGTAATCGAAACCTTCCGGCGACAACGGACTGCCCGTAGAGAGAACCGCGCGCAGGGGAGTCAGATCGTGCGTTGCCACCGGCTTCAGGCCCAGTTTGGCGGCAGCATCCAGATACTTGGCTGAGGTGCCGAACAGCGTGCAGCGCTCCGCAGAGGCGAAATCCCACAAGATGGCGCCGCGCCTGGCGAAGGGGGAACCGTCATAGAGCAGCACTATCGCTTCGGACGCCAGCGCGGAAGTCAGCCAGTTCCACATCATCCAGCCACAGGTGGTGAAGTAGAAGACGCGGTCGCCGGAGCGTATGTCGCTGTGCAGCTGGTGTTCCTTGAGGTGCTGCAGCAGCGTACCGCCAGCACCATGCACAATGCATTTCGGCACGCCGGTCGTACCGGACGAAAACAAGATGTAGAGCGGCGCGTTGAAAGACATATCGACGAAGTCGATCGTCTCTGCGTCGGCATGCGGCGCGAGAAAATCCTGCCACAGGATGCCATTCCGTATTGCGCCAATGTCATGTTCGTCGTGGATGTACGGCACGATCACGGTGCTTGTCACGGACGGCAACTGCGCGACGATCTCGGCAATGCGTGCCATGGCATCGAGGTGTTTGCCGCCATAGAAGGCACCATCGGCGGCAATCAGAATCTTGGGCTCGATCTGGCCAAAACGGTCGAGCACGCCTTGCACGCCGAAGTCCGGCGAGGCGGAAGAGAAGATTGCGCCAAGACTTGCAGTAGCGAGCATGGCGATGAGGGTCTCCGGCATGTTCGGCATGTATGCCGCCACGCGATCACCAGGCCCGACGCCCGCCGCACGCAAAGCCGCAGCCAGCCGCGCAACTTCGCGATGGAGCTCGGCATGGCTGAAACGGCGCTGCACGTGCTCCTCGCCCTGGAAGACAATGGCATCGGCGTCAGGATCACGGTCATCGCGCCTGCGCAGCAGGTTGCGTGCAAAGTTGAGCTTCGCATCCGGGAACCATTGCGCGCTCAGCATTGTGTTGCCTGACTCACCATCCTCGACCAGCAAACGCGCGCCCTTGTTACCGATCACACCGCAAAAGTCCCACACCGCCGACCAGAAATCGGCGCGCTGCGTGACCGACCAGTGATGCAAAGCCGCGTAATCGGCCAGCGCCTGCCCGTGACGCTGCTCGATGAAACGGCAGAACGCAGTGAGACGCGTCGCGGCGATATGCGCGGCGCTCGGTTGCCAGAGGGGCGTGTCGGCAGAAAAGTCACTCATTTGCAGCTCCTGCGAAGATGTGGGCAAGTAAGTGATGCGCAAGCAAGGCGCTTGGTCCATGGCAAACATGGCAAACCCACAGCCTTGCCAATGTAGCCGAACTCACCCCTGCAGCAAATCCGGGCTCGCCCCGCCCCGGCGTGCATACCTTCAACGCATTGAGCGATAACAAACACTGCCGCAAGAAAGCTGCCACAGGGCGCGGCGTACAAGCGAAAATAGCGCTTTCGCACCCGCGGCAGGAATCAGAAAAATGGAACGTGAACTTGAGCGTGAATCCATGCAGTTCGATGTGCTGATTGTTGGTGGCGGCCCGGCCGGGCTGGCAGCAGCAATCCGCCTCAAGCAATGCGCGCAGCAGGCGGGCCGCGAGATCTCGGTCTGCCTGATCGAGAAGGCCGGCGAGATCGGTGCTCACATTCTCTCTGGCGCGGTCATCGATCCGCGTGGCCTGAGCGAGCTGTTGCCCAACTGGCAGGCCGATGGCGCGCCGCTGACGACGGCAGTGACCGAAGACCGCTTCCTGTTCCTGTCGCAGACCGGCAGTCAGCAAGTACCCGACAGCGTGCTGATTCCCAGCCTGCGTAACCACGGCAACTACATTGGCAGCCTCGGGCAGCTTGTGCGCTGGCTGGGGCAGCAGGCCGAAGCCCTGGGCGTTGAAATCTATGCCGGCTTTGCCGGTGCCGAAGTGCTTTACGACAGCAATGGCAACGTCATTGGCGTAGCCACAGGCGACATGGGCGTGCAGCGCGATGGCTCGCACGGCGCCAACTACCAGCCAGGCATGGCGCTGCTGGCCGACTACACATTGTTCGCAGAGGGGTGTCGTGGTCACCTCGGCAAGCAGCTCGAAGAACGTTTCAATCTGCGCGCAGGTGTCGATCCGCAAACTTACGGGCTCGGCATCAAGGAGCTGTGGGAGGTACCCGCCGACAAGCATCAGCCAGGCCTCGTGGTGCATACCGCCGGCTGGCCCTTGAATTCCGATACCTATGGCGGCAGTTTTCTTTACCATTACGGCGACAGGCGTGTGGCCGTGGGCTTCGTACTCGGTCTCGGCTACAGCAATCCGTACCTGTCTGCCTACGAAGAATTCCAGCGCTATAAAACGCACCCGGCCATTCGCCAGCACCTGGAGGGTGGAACCCGTTTGGCATATGGCGCGCGAGCGCTTGCCGCAGGTGGTCTGCAATCCTTGCCGAAGCTGGTGTTCCCCGGCGGCGCACTCATCGGCGATGACGCCGGCTTCCTGAATGCAGCACGTATCAAGGGCACGCATGCCGCGATCAAGTCCGGCATGCTCGCCGCAGACGCGGCCTTTGCAGCCGTCGCTGCGGGCCGCAAGCAAGATGAGCTGGTGGCTTACCCGGAGGCTTTCCGCGCCAGCTGGCTACACGCCGAGCTGCATGCCACACGTAACTTCAAGCCCCTGATGAGCAAAGGCCTGTGGCTCGGCACGCTGGCTTTCGGTATCGAGCAGAAGCTGCTGGGCGGCTCTGCACCCTGGACGCTGCATAACAAGGCAGACCACACACAGCTCAAACAGGCGGCAGATTGCACACCGATCAGCTACCCCAAACCCGACGGTGTGCTGACCTTCGATCGGCTGTCTTCCGTCTTCCTGTCGAACACGCATCACGAGGAAGATCAGCCCTGCCATCTGCAGCTGAAGAACCCGGCCGTTGCCATCGGCATCAACTACGAGCAGTACGCCTCGCCGGAACAACGCTATTGCCCGGCAGGCGTTTATGAAATCGTGCACGACACGGAGTCGGCCGGCGTCGTTTCGCCACGCCTGCAGATCAATGCGCAGAACTGCGTGCACTGCAAGAGCTGCGACATCAAGGACCCGACGCAGAACATCAACTGGGTAGCGCCGCAGGGCGGCGAAGGGCCGATCTACACGGAGATGTAGATGATTGCACTTCGTAGGGTGTGAAAATGCCGAAGGCGTTTGCGCACCAGCCGGTGGCTTCAACACACACCGTTGTATCTTGCCCGCCCGTCCGCGTGCGCAACGAAAAGATGTTGCACACCCGACGTTCTGATGCGCTGCTAACGAGAACTTCCACCACAAAGCAAAAAAGGACGCCGAGGCGTCCTTTCTTGTTGATACCGCTTCGGAATATTACTGAGCGGTTTCAGGCGTTGCAACGGGTGCTGTGTCGTCCAGCAGTGCCTTCATCGACAGCTTGACCTTGCCGCGATCGTCGGTTTCCAGAACCTTGACGCGCACAACCTGGCCTTCCTTGAGGTAGTCGCTGACTGCATTGACGCGTTCCTTGGCGATCTGCGAGACGTGCAGCAGACCATCGCGGCCCGGCATGATGTTCACGATGGCACCGAAGTCCAGGATGCGGACGACCGGGCCTTCGTAGATCTTGCCGATTTCAACTTCAGCCGTGATCGCATCGATGCGGCGACGTGCTTCATCCGACTTGGACTGGTCGGTCGAGGAGATGGTGATGGTGCCGTCGTCCTGGATGTCGATGACGCAGCCGGTTTCTTCGGTCAGGCCGCGAATCACTGCGCCGCCCTTGCCGATCACGTCGCGGATCTTTTCCGGATTGATCTTGAAGCTGGTCATGCGTGGTGCAAACGCCGATAGCTCGCCTGGCGCATTCTGGTGTTGGTCCATCAAAGCGAGGATGTGCAGACGCGCTTCCTTGGCCTGATCCAGCGCCTTGTTCATGATGGCCGGGCTGATCGAATCGATCTTCAGGTCCATCTGCAACGCGGTGATACCGGTGGTGGTACCGGCCACCTTGAAGTCCATGTCGCCGAGGTGATCTTCATCACCCAGGATGTCGGTCAGCACGGCGAAACGGCCACCGTCCTTGATCAGACCCATGGCGATACCGGCCACAGGCGCCTTCAGTGGCACACCTGCATCCATCATCGCCAGCGAACCGCCGCAGACCGAAGCCATCGACGAGGAACCGTTCGATTCCATGATTTCGGAAACGACGCGGATGGTGTAGCCGAACTCTTTCGCGTCCGGCAGCACGGCTGCCAGCGCGCGCTTGGCCAGACGACCGTGGCCGATTTCGCGGCGCTTCGGCTGACCAACGCGGCCGGTTTCACCGGTCGAGTACGGAGGGAAGTTGTAGTGCAGCATGTAGCGCTCTTTGTACTCACCGGCGATGGCATCGATGATCTGTTCATCGCGGCCCGTACCCAAAGTGGTTACAACGAGAGCCTGTGTTTCGCCACGGGTAAACAGTGCCGAACCGTGAGCACGTGGCAGCACGCCAGTGCGGATGTGGATCGGACGCACAGTGCGCGTGTCACGACCATCGATACGTGGCTGACCTTCAAGGATGCGGCTGCGAACGATGGCTGATTCGAGTTCGAACAGCACGTTCTTGATGTCGTTTTCCTTCGGCGCGCCTTCTTCGCCTGTCACTAGTGCGGTCACAGCCTTCTTCGTCACGTCCTTGAGCAGGCCGCTGCGAATGGACTTGCTGGTCGTGCCGAAAGCAGCTTCCAGATCGGCTTGCGCTACTTCCTTGACGGCTGCGTGCAGCGCCTCGTTCTCGGCAGGTGCCTTCCAGTCCCACTCTGGCTTGCCAGCTTCGGCAACCAGTTCGTTGATGGCCTGGATGACGGTCTGGATTTGTTGGTGACCAAACACTACAGCGCCCAGCATGATTTCTTCGGACAATTGGTCCGCTTCGGACTCGACCATCAGCACACCGACTTCGGTACCGGCGACCACCAGATTCATCTGGCTGTCCTTGAGCTGGCTCACGGTCGGGTTGAGGATGTACTGGCCATCGGCATAACCGATACGTGCAGCGCCGATGGGGCCATTGAATGGCAGACCGGAAATACCCAGCGCGGCCGACGTTGCGATCATCGCCAGGATGTCGCCATCGACTTCAGGATTCTGCGACAACACGGTCGCGACGACCTGCACTTCGTTGTAGAAACCATCGGGGAACAGCGGACGGATCGGGCGATCGATCAGGCGGGAAGTCAGCGTTTCCTTCTCGGTCGGGCGACCTTCGCGCTTGAAGAAACCACCGGGAATACGGCCGGCCGCATAGGATTTTTCAACATAGTCGACGGTCAGCGGGAAAAAGTCCTGTCCCGGCTTGGCGTCCTTGCGGGCCACGACGGTGGCGAGCACGACCGTGTCGTCGATCGATACCAGCACTGCGCCGGACGCTTGACGGGCGATTTCGCCGGTCTCGAGGGTGACCGTATGCTGGCCGTATTGAAATGTTTTGGTAACTTTGTTAAACATGGGTATGTCCTTTTCTATTTGCCGACAGATTTTCAGGGGCTGTCGTTCACCTCACCGCAGGCGCCGCATCAGAATGAATTGCCGCCTTATTGCTTGATGCTGCTGATTTGCTTCTTGCTGATTTGCTTCTAACTAAATAAACCGTCAAAAGACAAAATGCCCGCGTCAGAAAACTGGCGCAGGCATTTGAACTAAGCTGGAACGGGATAACGCAAAAATTATTTGCGCAGACCGAGCTTGGAAATCAGGTCGCGATAACGGCTGGCGTCTTTGCTTTTAAGATAAGAGAGCAGGCTTTTACGGCGGTTAACCATCATGATCAGGCCACGGCGGGAATGATGATCCTTGCTGTGAGCCTTGAAGTGGCCGTTGAGGTCGTTGATACGAGCAGTCAACAATGCAACTTGTACTTCCGGGGAACCCGTGTCGTTCTGACCACGAGCGTTGTCCGCGATGATCGCGGCTTTGCTTGCTTTTTCTACTGACATGATTGTGCCTTTCACATGCGGTGTGTGGAGTAAAACAGGCGTCGAACCCCATGCACCGTGAACTACGATTAAGACCGGCCGAATGGCAGGACGCGCAAGTATAGCGGAAATACCGGACCGGTTCAATCAGGATCGACGGAAAAATGAGACTTTCTCGCCTCGGTCCCGGTCTCGCCACCCCATGGGCAATGCCGAACATCAAATTCGGCGGATCCGGCGCAGCATCCGAAGCCGAAATTTAATTTAATTTCCCCTAAAGAAACTATTTTCGAAGCCGATTAACGGGGCGCCCAGCGCAACTTTTTACCCCAACAACAAAATTTAAAGTTGCGAAATCGATTCAATTTTTGCTGGCTGACAACCGATACACAGCAAGAGAAAGTTCGATTTGTTGCGTCAGACATGCGCGCAGGTCGCAGGAAATTCAGATAAATGAAAGAGGATCAACGTGGGCTCAATGATCAATACCAATATTGCGTCGTTAAATGCACAACGCAATCTGTCTACATCGTCAACCGGCCTCA
>JAQGMG010000035.1 GCA_028292485.1 Rhodocyclales bacterium
TGCTGCGCACGGAAGACAAGATTCCACTGCAGGTTTATCTGAAGAAAACCATCATCGACGTAAACGTGAACGAAGAATTCGCGGGGTCGTTGCTGACGAACAGTTACTCGGTAGAAACCATCATCGCTGCCATCATTGTGCTGTCGATGATTCCCGTTCTCCTGCTGTATCCGTTCGTTCAAAAATACTTCACCAAAGGCGTCATGCTCGGCGGTGTCAAGGAATGAATTACTTCGAGAGAGAGACGAGACAAATGAAGCCCTTCTTAAGACCCCTGTTTTTCAGCTTGATCCTGCTGGCCACGACGGCGGGCACGGCCATCGCCAAAGAAGCAACCTGGGTGACAGACAAGCCCTTGACACTCAAGTTGCATATGCACTTCGGTGACAGGTATGTCTGGGACGACAACTGGCCGGTCGCCAAGGAAGCGTTCCGCCTGACCAACGTCAAGATGACGAATACCGCCAATAAGGCGGCGACCAACAGCATGGAGCAATTCAATCTGATGATGGCGTCGGGCAATCTGCCAGACGTCGTCGGCGGTGGCAACCTGAAGGACCCCTTCATCCGTTACGGTATCGAAGGCGCTTTCATTCCGCTGAACAAGCTGATCGATCAGTACGCGCCCAACATCAAGGCCTTCCTCAAGTCGCACCCTGACGTCGACCGCTCGATCCGTGCGCCGGACGGCAGCATCTACTACGTCCCCTACGTGCCAGACGGCACCGTGGCGCGTGGCTGGTTCATTCGTCAGGACTGGCTGGACAAGCTCAAGCTGAAGCAACCGCAGACGGTCGAAGAGCTCCACACGGTGCTCAAGGCATTCAAGGAAAAGGATCCGAACGGCAACGGCAAGGCCGACGAAGTCCCTTTCTTTGCGCGTGATTTCCAGGAGGCTTATCGACTGGTCAATCTCTGGGGCGCGCGCTCGTCCGGTTCTGATTCCTACCTGGATTTCATCCTCGATGCCAACGGCAAGGTCAAGCATCCCTTTGCTGAGCCAGGATTCCGCGACGGGATTCGCAATGTAGCCAAGTGGTATTCCGAAGGCCTGATCGATGCCGAAATCTTTACCCGCCGGGCACGCGCACGCGAGCAACTGCTGGGCACCAACGTGGGCGGTGTAACGCATGACTGGTTTGGCACGACGGCAAGCTTCAATGAAGCATTGGCACCCACCATTCCCGGCTTCAAGTTTGTGCCGATGGCGCCACCCGCCGACTCCACCGGCAAGCGTTGGGAAGAAGATGCACGCCTGCCGGTGCGTCCTGACGGTTGGGCCATCACGCTCAACAACAAGAACCCCGTGGAGACCATCAAGTACTTCGACTTCTATTTTGGCCGCAAGGGCCGCAATCTGGCCAACTTCGGCGTTGAGGGCGTGAATTACGACATCAAGGATGGCAAACCCGTCTTCCGTGAATCCGTTCTCAAGGCCAAGCAGTCCGTCCTGAATCAAATGAAGGACATCGGTGCACAGATTCCAATCGGCTTCTGGCAAGACTTCGATTACGAGCGTCAATGGACGACACCCATTGCGCTGGTTGGCGTCGATATGTACCAGAAGAACAAATACCTTGCGCCACAGTTTCCTGGTGTCGTCATGAACAAGGAAGAACGCGCCATCTATGACCAGTATGCGACCGACGTGCAAACCTACATGCTGGAAATGGCGCAGAACTGGGTATTGGGCGCCAAGAATGTGGACAAGACATGGGATGAGTACCAGGCAAAACTGAAGAGCTTGGGCTATTTCCAGATGCTTACGGTAATGCAGGCCGCATACAACCGCCAGACAGGAAAGCACTAGTCGTCGTATTTCCAATATGACGATCGATTTATGAATATCTGGCTTCCAGTAGGGCGTCCGTTGACACCGGCGCAACACCTGGAGGCCAGAGTGGCGTTCCGCTTCTGCGAGTTCCGGATCACGCCAGATTTTCAGCTAAACCTGACGATAAATCTGCTCTGATCTACCTATTGCGTAGATGGGACTGCATCCATTCCGGGTGCAAATGTTCTCTTGGATTGCATGCATGAAGAAGCTAGACCAGCCTATCCCGGGAAATATGACTATTCAATATTTCCCCGACAGCATAGAGATTGCTGAAAATCCTCCACGTTTCATCTGGCTGCCGGATATCGACGACGAGGCGCGTTATGCCTTGCAAATCAAAGGCGTGGATGCTGCCAAGGGCAAGGAATTCCTGTTCAGCAACATCAAACAGAATTTCTACACGCCGGACCTCTGCCTGGAACCGGGCCGCTATGTCTGGTCCTACGCCCTCTGGGACGTGTCGAGTGGCAAGACCAGCTCCGAATGGAGTACCGAGCGAGCATTCACCGTCGTCGATGGCTTGCCGCAAACACCTGCCCTGAAGCATGAACACCGCTATGCGGATTGCGACATGCAACGCCCCCGCCTTTGGCTGCGCCCTGGCGAATTGTCGAGCATGCGCGAAAATGTTCTGGCCGATCCCCAATATTGCCAATGGTCGAATTTCGTCGAGAAATCGGTCGACCCGTGGCGCAATCGCGAGCTGATTCCCGAGCCCTCGCCCTACCCGAATAACAAGCGTGTGCCCAAGCTGTGGCGCCAGATGTACATCGACTGCCAGGAAGTCTTCTACGCAGTCCGTCACCTGTCGGTGGCCGGTCGCATCCTCGACGATGCCGAGATCATTGCCGATGCACGTCGCTGGCTGCTACACGTCGCTTCCTGGAATCCCGCTGGCACGACTTCGCGCGAATACAACGACGAGGCCTCGTTCCGCGTCGCCTCCTCGCTGGCCTGGGGCTATGACTGGCTCTACGATTACCTGAGCGCGGAAGAGCGCGCGCACGTTCGCGACACGCTCGCCACACGCATGCGCGAGATCGTCACGCACGTCATCGTACGCGCCAAGATTCACCTCTTCCCCTACGACAGCCACGCAGTGCGTGCCCTGTCCGCCATCATCGTGCCATGTGCCATTGCGCTGATCGGCGATATCCCCGAGGCACAGGACTGGCTCGACTACGCCATCAACTATTACGAAGGCCCATTCCCTCCGTGGGGCGGTGCCGAAGGGGGTTGGGCCGAAGGCCCCGGCTACTGGATGACGGCCATGGCGTACTACACCGAGGCCGCCAATCTGCTGCGCAAATTCGTAGGCCACGATTTTTACCAGCGCGCATTCTTCAAGAACACGGGGTTCTTTCCCCTCTACACGCGCTCACAGAATGCCGTGCGCACGTTCTTCTGCGATGACTCGACACTAGGTGCGAAGCCCGGCCTCAAGGTCGCCCATAACATGCGCCAGTTTGCGGGCGTCGCGCAGAACCCCTATTTCCAGTGGTATTTCGAACAGGTGAAAGTTTCCAGCGCTGGCACCGAGATGGAGTTCTACAACTGGGGCTGGTGGAATTTCCCATTCGACGATTTGCAGTATCTGCACGACTACCCGCATGTCGAAGCCAGGGAACCTGTCGACCTGCCAGTCGTGCGACATTTCAAGGACATCGGCTGGGTCGCGATCCAGAAGAACATGCACCTGCCCGAGGAACATATCCAGTTCGTGACCAAGTGCAGCAAGTACGGCACGATCAGCCACAGTCATGGCGATCAGAGTGCCTTCGTGATGTTCGCCTATGGCGAAGATCTGGCCATTCACAGCGGCCATTATATTGCGCACGGCACACCGATGCATTTGGACTGGCGGCGGCAGACTTTGTCGAAAAATGCCATCCTCATGGATGGCAAAGGTCAATACGCCGGTTCGAACAAGATGGAATGCCGCAAATCGTCCGGTCGCGTGCTCGAAGTCTCGCAACGCGAAGGCGCGCACTTCATCAGCATGGACCCGACCGACGCATATCGCATCGAGACCCCCTATCTCAAGCGCTATCGCCGCGACATCCACTTCGTGCACGACAGCTACTTCATCATTGTCGATCAAGTCGAGTTCAAGCAGGAAGCCGGCATCCAATGGCGTTTGCATACGCTCGGCGCCTGCGACATCAGCAACCGCGTGTTCCGCTACGAAGGCGAAAAGGCGGGGCTGACAGGCGAGTTCGTATTCAATTCATCCGGCCCGATCAGTCTGCGCAATATCGAAGGCTTCGAAACACTGCAACCCGCAGATTACGAAGGCTTGCCGCGTCATTGGTGCATCGAAGCGAGTACGCCCAAAGCGCTCAAGCAAACATTGGTGACACTGGTCACACCTTATGCGAAGGGACGCGGCAAGCGCGTGTTCCATTTCAACGACGACCAGGGCTTCGCCACCAACCTGTATTTCCAGGACGATATGAATCGCTTCTACACCATCTCATTGCCCAAGAATTTCTAGGCACAAAAGATGGCAAAATGCCGCAGCATGCTTTCGCAATACGAAACGTATGACACGCCCTGATGCATTGAAGAATATCGAAGCCTGTACCCAAGCCGCGCTTGAGCTGCTGCAACGCAATCTCACCCCCCACGGCATCCTCGCAGCCAGCCGCACCGACGCGGCGGTAGCGCGGCGTTACACGCGCATCTTCGGGCGCGATGCGGCGATCTGTGTGATGGCGATGTGCGGCAGTGGTGTTGCCGAGCTTGAGCAAGGCGCCATCGCCAGCCTCGATGCACTGGCGGCGCAGCAGGCGGGCAATGGGCAGATTCCGAAGTACGTCGACCCCGAGGGCCAGGATGCAGATTTCTGGTATCTAGGATGCATAGACGCGACGCTGTGGTGGCTGATCGCGGTGAACCATGTGTGCCGCCACGGCCCGGTAGGCGCGGAGCGCTGGAGTACCCAGATCGCGCTGGCCATCAACTGGCTGCTGGCGCAGGAGCATCAACACTTCCGGCTCTTGCAGCAGAACGAAGCCAGCGACTGGGCAGACATCATGCCGCGCTCGGGTTACGTGCTCTACAGCAACGCCCTCTGGTACGAGGTAAAGCGGCGCTACGTGCTGGCCGATGCCGAGGCAACGCGCTTTCACTTCAACCACCTGTTCAATCCTTTCCAGCGCGATCTGCCCGAGTATCACCGTGCACGCTTGCTGACGCACTATGCGCGCCGTGGGCGACGCGATCCGGGCTTGTACCTGAGCTTCGTGAACCTGGCGATGACCGGCAACGAGGGCGATGTGTTCGGCAATGTGCTGGCAATGCTGTGCGGGCTTGCCGACGAGTCGATGAGTCATCGCATCGTGAACACGATCACCACCGCGCATGCCAGCCAGCCCTGGCCGATTCGCGTGGTACTGCACCCGCTATCGCCGCAGCATGAGTTGTGGCGGCTGTACATGGGGCGGCATCAGCAGAACAAGATGCATCAGTATCACAACGGCGGCATCTGGCCCTTCGTTGGCGGTTTCTGGATCATGGCGCTGGCACGTCTGGGCATGGAGGAACTGGCCTGGGCCGAGCTCGACCGCTTCGCGCAGGTGAGCGAGCTCGATAACTGGCGCTTCACCGAATGGTTCCACGGCAAGACGCTGGCGCCCATGGGCATGGCCGGCCAGAGCTGGAACGCGGCAACGTTTCTGCTCGCCGCGCGTACATTGCAGGGAGAGGGAAATAAGGCCTGGTGATCCTGGCCGGTGGCTGTTCACTCCGCCATCAGGGTCAGGGTATTCTTTGAGGTAATCAGGGGCCTTGCCCGAGCGGTATGCCCTGCTCGACTTTATTCATGTATGAACCCGGGAGAGATCATGGCCAAGACGTGGGAAAACATCGAATGCGAGTTCTTCACTGGCAATACAGAGAACTCGATGGGCGATTCGAAGTATCTGATCCTGAGCGACAAGATGACGCGCACGGCGCTGATCAATTTCAAGCGCGCGCCGAGTCAGGTGCTCTCGGAAAACCCCGCCATCTGTTATCTCGACCCGACCGGTCACCTGCACAGGGTGATCATGGAGACGCCGAATGATGATGACATACGCATCGCCGATGTGAACGGCGACCGCATCGTGGTGGGCGTATCGCGTGGTCCGATGGAGCCTTTCTACGGCGAGTGCAGCCGCAAGCCGGCCAACGGCCTGTGCACCTTCGACTTCAAAAATGACAATGGCCTGCTCAGCCACATCCACGTTGGCCACGTCGTGAAGCTGCTGAGCCTCGGCCGGCCACGTCGCAATTCCGTCTGATCGCTGGCGAGAGGCGCTTGCCTGGACCTTGAAATTGGCGGCGCGGCTCACAAGGCGCTGCGATGAAGTGCTCAGGCTTTGTGCGCTGCGGCCTGCGAGGGCACGTGCGTTGTTGGCGTCCTCCGCCATGTCTGCAATGCGATCAACGTGCTGGGCGATTAGTAGCCGGGCAATGAGCTGGCTAGCGGTGAATTGTTCGCATCCTGTGGAGCAGGCGGTTTTCCCGTAGATCCTTATAGAAAACGCCAGCGCGTCCGTTATTACCCTTTGGCCCTGCATGACGAACGGCACGGCCACGCACCGTATCAGATCAACACCGCTAGCGACTGGGGACAAGGCAATGGCACTTCAAACAGACAACACATCTTCGACCACCGGCCCGGCAGTCATCACCATGGATGGCAGCTACCTGGCCCTGACCAAGGCGCGCCTCGCTGAACGCCCGGCTTCGCTCATGCCTGCCTATGAAAAGCTGCTGCAGGACGCCGCAGCCTTGCTGGCCCTCGAAGCCGAAGCGGTGACACGCAAGAAGATTGTTCCTCCCAGTGGCGACAAACACGATTACATGAGTCTGGCGCCGTACTGGTGGCCAAATCCCGATACGCCAGACGGCCTGCCATACGTGCAGCGTGACGGTGAGTTCAACCCGTCATCGAAAAACGGGGACACGGATTCAGTACGCATGCAGACGATGTGCATGGGCATTCAATGCACCTCGCTGGCCTATTACTTCACTGACGATGCCCGCTATGCGGCCAAGACGGCCGAGTTCATCCGCACCTGGTTCATCACGCCCGAAACCCGCATGAATCCGAACCTGCGCTATGGCCAGGCGGTCATGGGGCGGTTTGACGGTCGCGGTATCGGGCTGATCGACACCCGCAATCTGTGGATGGTGACGGATGCCGTGCAACTGCTCGAAGGCTCGGGCGCGTTGTCTGCGGCAGAAGTCAACAGCGTCAAGATGTGGATGAAGGAGTTCGCTGACTGGATGCTCAATAGCAACATCGGCATCGACGAGTTCAATGCGCACAACAACCACGGCACGTTTTATGACATGCAAATTGCCAGCTATATGTTGTTTGCCGGCGACCTGGACACGGCCAGACGTGCCGTCCAGCGTGCGCTGGAGTTGCGCATCAACGGACAGATCTCGATAGAGGGCAAGCAATACGCCGAACTGGAGCGTACGACGCCGTTTCACTACTGTGCGTTCAATCTCGACGCCATGATGAACGTTGCGCGCTATGGCGAACAAGTGGGCGTCGACGTATGGAAAGTGCGTGAGAAAGGTCGCGGCCTGCGCAATGCGCTCAACTATCTCATCCCGTTTGCGGTAGCGCCTGCCACCTGGCCCTACAAGGAGTTGCGCGGTCACGCCGAAACAGAGCTGGCCATGCCGCTGCTGCTCAAAGCCGCACGCGCCTATGGTGATGACAACTACAGTCACGCGGTCACGCAACTCGAAGAGCGGTCGCTCGTCGCGCAGGAATATATCGCGCTCTACAAGGCGATCGGCTTGCCACACCCGACGACAAGTAATTCGGTAGATCGCCTGATATGGCCCGTCAAATAAACACCTCAAGCGCCAGCATGATTTTGCGCCAGAGTTAATCCGAGCCTGTCCGGCCCGAAAATACCAGTTCAATATAACGGCCGCATTTGCGGCCGTTATGCCATTATGCTTGCCGGCACGGCCAGCCAGAACCAGGAAGTTCGCATTGTCTTGTCGCGGCCGATCAGGCTTGCGCTTCACAACGGCCATCAGTCCGACAGGCAGAATCGGGATTCCTGTGAAGAAAAACGATAACAAGAGCATGGGCAAACGACCGGACAACAGCCGGGGCACTGCTGCGGCCAGCGAGCCTGAGCCGGGCATCGTCATCACCTGCGAACACGGTGGCAATCGCATTCCCTCACGCTATCGAGGGCTTTTCACCTTTCATCAGGCGTTGCTGCAAACGCATAGAGGTTACGACCCCGGGGCGCTGCTGATGGCACAAGACCTCGCCAAAGCCTTCGCCGCACCCATGGTTTCATCGACCGTCAGCCGCTTGCTGGTCGACCTGAATCGCTCTGTCGGCAACCCGGCCCAGTTTTTCGAGGCAACGGCCAGAGAGCCTGCCGCGCTGCGTCAGCAGATATTACAAATGCATTATGCGCCGTATCGCGCCAAGGCCGAGCACCTGGCAAGGCAGGCCGTGGCCCGTCACGGCCGCGTGGTTCACATCTCGTCGCACAGCTTCACGCCGGAGCTCGATGGCGAGGTACGCCAGGCCGACATCGGGCTGCTGTATGACCCGACCCGGCCTGGCGAGGTGGAGCTGTGCGCGCGCTGGAAAGCAGCACTGAAAGCGCACGCATGCGATCTGGTGGTGCGCCGCAACTACCCGTACCAGGGAAAAGGCGACGGATTGGCGTCCTGGTTTCGACGGCAACTGACGCCGGATGCCTACATCGGCGTCGAGCTTGAGATCAACCAGAAGCATGTTTTCGCTGGCGGCCCGCCCTGGACGGCACTGCGCAAGCTGATTGTGGCGTCACTGCGCAACGCGCTTCAGGGCAGAACGAGGCTCTTCTAGCAATACGGCACGAATACTGCGACTGAAATGGCACTTGAGGATTTGAGCGCCAATAAACAATCCACTCGCAAGCCCTCGCAAACCAATCGAACGAACCCGATGTCAGCGCACCCCGACCAGCAGGGACGCGCTGGCGTCCAGCAGGAGCACCGCATGAAGATCCGCATAGGCTATGAAATCATTTACGACTGCCCGCAGCCGACCCCGATGATCCTGACCCTCAACGTGCATTACTCGCGCGCTCAGGACGTCCTCATCCCTGACACCATGGTGACGGACCCGCCCGTTCGCGCCACCGCTTATCGCGACAGCTTCGGCAACTGGTGCAGTCGCATCGTCGCGCCGCAGGGGCGGCTCAAACTCACGACGGATGCGCTCGTCAAGGACAGCGGACAGCCCGACATCGCCAACTGGCAGGCGCGGCAGACGCCCGTCGAACTGCTCCCCGACGACACCCTGTTATTCCTTCTGGGAAGCCGCTATTGCGAGACAGACCGGCTTTCCGAGACTGCATGGCAGTTGTTCGGCAACGGGCCGACAGGCTGGGCGCGTGTGCAGGCGATTTGCGACTATGTCCACAATCACATCACCTTCGGCTACCAGCATGCCCGCGCCACCAAGACAGCTCATGAAGCCTTCAACGAGAAGGTCGGCGTGTGCCGCGACTACGCGCACCTGGCTATCGCCTTCTGCCGCTGCATGAACATACCGGCGCGCTATTGCACCGGCTATCTGGGCGACATCGGCATGCCACCGCCATACGGGCCGATGGACTTCGCAGGCTGGTTCGAGGCCTGGCTCGACGGCAAGTGGTACACTTTCGATGCGCGCAACAACATCCCGCGCATTGGCCGTGTGTTGATCGCACGCGGGCGCGATGCTGCCGATGTAGCCATCAGCAGCACCTTTGGTCCCAACACTCTGCACAGCTTCAAGGTGATCACCGACGAGGTAAGCGAAGCGCAGGTAGCCTGAGGAACACGGCCACTATTCAAGAAAAGGCCGACATTGCGTCGGCCTTTTCTTGGGAATTGCATACTTGACTTGCAGAGTCCCAATTTTCGTCATTCCCGCGAAAGCGGGAATCCACTCAGTGGCACGGGCCTCACGTAAAAGTGGATTCCCGCTTTCGCGGGAATGACGAATTTCTGAACCCATAAGTGGGCGCAGCGTGCCAACGCGGGATTCAATCGTCGATGCCACGCCCGGTCAGCCGCTCATAGGCCTCGATGTACTTGGCACTGGTCTTCGCCACCACTTCATCCGGCAGCAGCGGGCCGGGGGCGGTCTTGTTCCAGTCCAGCGTTTCGAGGTAATCACGCACGAACTGCTTGTCGTAGGATGGCGGTGAAATGCCTTCGGCATAGCTGTCGGCAGGCCAGAAACGCGAAGAGTCGGGTGTCAGGGCTTCGTCGATGATGTGCAAGGTGCCAGCCGCGTCGAGGCCGAATTCGAACTTGGTATCGGCAATGATGATGCCGCGCGTCGCAGCGTAATCGCGCGCTTCGGAGTAGAGGCGAATGGCGACGTCGCGCACTTCGGCGGCGCGCTCGGCGCCGAGCAATCTGGCGCATTGCTCGAAGTCTATGTTTTCGTCATGGGTGCCCATTTCGGCCTTGGTCGAAGGCGTGAACAGCGGCTGTTCGAGCTTGGCAGCCTGTTTCAGACCGACCGGCAGGGTGATGCCGCAGACCTGGCCGGTCGCCTGGTAGTCCTTCCAGCCGCCGCCGATGATGTAACCGCGCACCACCGCTTCGACAGGCAAGGGCTTGAGGCGCTTGACGACGAGGGCGCGGCCAATGACCTGGTCGCGCTCGTCCGCCGCAACTACGTCTTCCGGCGCGATGCCGGTGAGCTGGTTGGGCAGGATGTGGCTGAGCCTGTCGAACCAGAAGAGTGCGGTTTTCGTGAGCACTTCGCCCTTGCGCGGGATGGGATTGGGCAAGACTACGTCGAAAGCGGAAAGGCGGTCGCTGGTAACGATGAGCAGCTTGTCTTCGTCCACGGCGTAGATGTCGCGAACCTTGCCGCGCGCCAGCAATGGCAGGCTCCTGATGGACGATTCGAATTGGGGTTGGCTCATGAAATCGGAAGATGAGTTGAGAGTGAAGAGTAGAAACCAGCGGAACGGTGGAGCGAGGGCCGGATTTTACTCCTCACTCCTGACTCCTCACTGATTCGGGGGAACGTAGCCCGCAGCAGCATCGGCACCGCTGCCGAAGAAGTGACGCTCGAGCTGCTCGGTGAGGTATTTGCGTGCCTTCACGTCCATCATGTTGAGACGGTTTTCGTTGATCAGCATGGTCTGGTGCTTGAGCCAGCCTTGCCAGGCTTCTTTGGACACGCTTTCGTAGACGCGCTTGCCCAACTCGCCAGGCAGCGGCGGAAAGTCGAGACCTTCGGCTTCAGTGCCGAGTTTGATGCAGTTGACGAGGCGTGCCATGGGGAAATCCTTGTTTGAAGTAGCAATGTAGGCCTGCATTCTACTGCGTCCCCCGACCGGCATCGATACCTGTAAGCGTTCGCCTGCCGTGCAACCAAGCGGCGCGGGCTTCCCTGTGCCCGCCCTGTGGGCTAGGCTTAGAAGCCGTAACAAAATGGAGCGAGCGCGTGACTGGCTAGGCGGCCCGCGCAGAGCAGTGCTTCAGCACGGCGAGCGGGCCAACAACGCCAGTCGCGTGCGCAGCCCATTTTGTTACGGCTTCTTAGGCCGACAGTCACTCCTCCCCTGATCCATGGTCCGTATCGTCCTGACACCCCAATTGCAGCGCTTCACCGAAACGCCCGAGGTGGAAGCCATCGCGGCCACTTTGCGCGATGCGCTTGAAGCCAGCTTCGCAGCAAATCCGCAACTGCGAGGCTACGTGCTCGATGAACAGGGACACTTGCGCAAGCACGTGGCAATATTTATCGACGGTCAGATGCTGCGTGACCGGCAGAATCTCTCTGTTTCGCTGACACCCGACAGCGAAGTTTACGTACTGCAAGCCCTTTCCGGAGGTTAGCCCGATGTCGCAACGCGCCTGGATCGCCACTCGCAAGGGTCTCTTTCAAGTATTGCTCGACACCCATGCAGGTGGGCCGGCAGCCTGGCGTATCGCCAGCAGCAGCTTCATCGGCGAGCCCGTCAGCATGGTGCTGCCGGGCAGTTCGACGCACCCGATGATTGCTGCGCTCAAACTCGGCCACTTCGGCGTCAAGTGCCATGCCTCCGATGACTGGGGCGACAGCTGGCACGAGATCGCCACGCCGGCCTATCCATCGCAGCCGGAAGACGCGCAGGACGAACCGCCATGGAAGCTGGAGCAGATCTGGTCGCTGGCCGCAGCGAACGGCGTGATCTGGGCCGGCACGCTACCGGGCGGCTTGTTCAGCTCGAAGGATTGCGGCGCTTCGTGGCAGCTCAACGAGTCGCTGTGGGACAGACCGGAGCGACTCGAATGGTTCGGCGGCGGCTATGACGTGCCGGGCATTCATTCCATCTGCATCGATTCGCGCGACACGAAACGCATGCTGGTCGGCATCAGTTGCGGCGGCGCCTGGCTGACGCGTGACGACGGCTTGAGCTGGGAGCTGCGCGCCAAGGGCATGAATGCGACCTACATGCCGCCGGATCGCACCGACGAACAGAACATCCAGGACCCGCACGCCATCGCACAATGCGCTGGACCGCCGGACACGCTGTGGTGTCAACATCACAATGGCATATGGCGCTCCACCGATGCGGGCGCGCTGTGGCACGAAATCAAGGCACCGCTATCGAGCTTCGGTTTCGCCGTCGCGGCACATCCGACCGACCCGGATACAGCATGGTTCGTCCCTGCAACGGCGGATCAACAACGCGTACCGGTCGACAGTGCGCTATGCGTCAATCGCACGCGTGACGGCGGCAAGAGCTTCGAGACCTTGCGCACCGGCCTGCCGCAGAAGGATTGTTATGACCTGGTTTATCGACACGGGCTTGCAGTGTCCGCCGACGGCCAGCACCTGATGATGGGCAGCACCACGGGCAACCTGTGGGCGAGTGCCGATGCAGGCGAGAGCTGGCAGAACATCTCGTGCAACCTGCCACCAATCTACGCAGTGCGCTTCGAGGCCGTTGCCTGAACGCAACCCATCGACCGCCCTGAAAGCGCTCCCAAGCTGTTCAAGCCGTGACTTGAGGAACGGCCTCCTCGCTGACTGCTGGCATCTGGCATCTGGCATCTGGCGGGATGTACGCTGGAAGCGCTGCCATTCATTTCGCATAATCAATTGCACAACCTCTTCGCTCAATGCGCGGCGCAAGAAAGGGCAG
The DNA here is from genome assembly GCA_028292485.1 of Rhodocyclales bacterium. Classification (GTDB taxonomy): domain Bacteria; phylum Pseudomonadota; class Gammaproteobacteria; order Burkholderiales; family Rhodocyclaceae; genus Viridibacterium. The sequence goes on from JAQGMG010000035.1 coordinate 13,000, forward strand.
CGCATCCAGCCACGTCCTTTGAATTCTTCGAGTTTGATCGCCAGGAAATATGGCCGGTGATGTGGCGAAGATCCGCATGGTCAATTGCTGCCGAATATCGTTACGCGCTCACAAATTCGGCACTTCATTCTTGCGAGGCAAAAGCGGGTGATAAATCGCACACGATAGGAGTTACCCGTATTGAGGATCCACCTGATCACAGGCATCCTCGCGCCGTCATTCTGTAGTTCGAAAGGATTTATTGAAGGACGCTTTGCTTCGGTAGTTTGGCGAACGTTATTTACCAAGTCATGGGACCGTTGCCGATATGCCTGAGCATCTCTGTTGCAGTCGCAGCATGTGGTTAGACAAATCCAATCAGCACTTACAAGGGCATAAAAATGTCAAGAATAAATCAAGAGACAAACAACAAGCGTTTCGCCAAGACAGCATTGATTGCTGCCATTTCGCTGGCATCGGCTTCCGCCTTCGCTCTTAGCACCAGCCTGCCACCTGGAAAGAACTTCAGCCTTAGCGGATATACCCTTCAGTTGCCGACGGGCTCGTCGGGTAATGTCGATACCCAGACGGGTGCCCAGCTTGCAGCCGGTTTCACCAAGTCGCCCTGGTTCTACACAGACACGGGTGACGGCTCGATGGTCATGGGCGATCCATCAACCGGTTGGACCACCTCCGGCTCGCTGCACCCGCGCACAGAGCTTCGCGAAAATGCCACATGGGCCACCAGCGGTACAAATCTTCTGGATGCCACGGTGACGGTGACGAAAGTCCCGAGCAACACGGCCATCGCCCAGATTTTCCAGGCTGCTCCCGCACCCAGCAAGCCGCTCTGCGAATTGCAATACAGCTCCAGCGGCGTTGTTAAGCTCTTGCTTGAAAAGACCAATCAAGGTGGGAGCTCAACCACGACTACGATCGCCACGGTGCCGGTGGGAACGAAGTTCACCTACCAGCTGAAACTGTCCGGCTCGACGATTACCGTGAAGGTTAACAGTACGACGAAGACCTTCACCATGGACTCGAGCTTCGTAGGGGAGAAGTTCTACTTCAAGGCGGGCAACTATGATCAATCCGCCGTCTCAGGCACGCCTAAGACAACTGCCTCTACAATCGTTAAATTTGCTGTTCTGAAAATCACTCACTAATCAGAACCAGTGATTGTTTTGCGCCTAAGCCCTTGCATGAAAATGCAAGGGCTTTTCAATGGGCGAGAGGATAAGCGACATATTCACTTGCCATACCCTACCGCATTTCCCGATCTGCCTACATGCTCGCTTTGTAGAACACGTAGTCCGCCTGGTAAGGCACCTGTGACTTCATTCCGGCCTTCGATGCATCACACATCATGGCAGGCGCTACACCGCCCTGCGTGTTGAGGCGCTGTACATAACTGATTCCGCTCATGCTGCCATTGCCCATGGCTGGATCTGCCTTGACGAGTTGCAGCGGAATTGCGCCCGGGTTGGGCGATACGGCGACTTGCTTGCCTGTGACCTTGCTGCCGTCGTTTGACTCCCATGTTGGCCCGGCGTAGTACTTGCCAACGGCCTTCTGGTTCTTGTCCATCAGCGTTGCAACCGGCCCGACCAGCGCCCAATCGAAAGCGTTTGGCATATCGGCCCTGGCGCGACACTCATAAGTCAACTCGCCCTTGCCCACGGTAGACATCGCAACGGCATGGCCGGCGGGCGGTGTCACGGCGGCCGGGGCCATCGGCGCGGACATCGGTTCCATCTGTGCGCAGGACGGCAAAACGCCAAACATGGCGGTGGTAAGGCAGGCGTAAAGAATATTCGTTTTCATCATTCTCTCCAGAGGTCGGCTTGAGATGACCCGGGCTCGGGCCATGTAGCAACTACGCGGCCTGATGCAGACTGGATGCTTCCCGCGGCAAATGATTGGCGAACAGCTGGGTGAATTGACAAGGATTGCGACGATACGCCGACAAATCGTGTGCCCGGCAAACAAAAAAACCCCGCAAAAAACCCCGCGATAAACGCGGGGTTTTCATTGAGCAATGCAGCTTAGTTGGCCTTCTGCGCCAGCTCGCCGCTCTTGTACCTGACAGCGATCTTGTCGAGCGAGACCAGCCTGATCTTGCTTCCCTGGCCCGCACAACCGAAGAGCGGCGATGAGCCGAACCCATCAATCGATGTCCTTTCAGCCTCATGGATACGTCGGCATCCCATTGTCGTAAACGACAGGGGATGAACTCCCCGAAGTCGTAATTTGATATTGGCCAGAATAAAAGGCAGACGGGCCGTGATCACTGAAAATTCGGCCCGATGTCGACACTGACGCAATGAGTCCAAGTGAAATATCGGTAATTACACCGCTAACAGACAGTTCGTCTACCCCAGCAATGCCACCAACATTTGTCTCAGCGTCAACCAAGAAGTTGGTGAGAGAAAAGAGCAGCCTGCCTGTAATGTCGTCAGAAATTGCTCCAGTTAGCAATACTGCATACCCGATCGGCGACCAATGGATCGTTGCCGTGCCAGTAAAGCGGTAAGACTTTGGCCAGCGCCCGATGAGAAAGTCATTGAATGCAAGATTCAAAGAGGACAGGCTATAAGAGGGCATCACGCCGCTTGCAATTGCAAATCCGTGAAGACCAATGCCTAAGCATCCATTGAATCCGAAGTAGTTTCCTTCTCCAACTACATTGCCTGCCGCGTCCCGAGCGAAAGAGAACACAGCGTCACCCCCATACAACCCCGGGGTACTAGACGTACACGGTGAAGCAAACAAGGCCCCTACGTCTCGCAACCCAGTCATGCTGAAAACAAACGCGTTCCGATTGGCGGCGAACGTGCCAGCGATCAATCTCGTGAGGACAACGTCTTCATCTAGCACTGCCCGACTTGCCGCCGGCACTGGGCTAGATGACCACGTGGACGAAGAAGAACCATCAGTGGCGTTTTCGCCGCCACCTCCACAAGCTGCCAACAGCACAGCTAAAAGCAATACTAGATTTTTGATCATTCGCCGACGCAGAGCCTCCGCTCGCTATGTCGCTTTCTGCGCCAGCTCGCCGCTCTTGTACTTCGCGGCAATCTTGTCGAGCGAGACCGGCTTGATCTTGCTCGCCTGACCGGCGCAACCGAAAGCTTCGAAGCGCGCCTTGACGATGAGCTTGGCCGCTTCGCGTGCAGGCTTGAGGTAATCGCGTGGGTCGAACTTGCTCGGGTTCTCGACGAAGTACTTGCGGATCGCTGCCGTCATCGCAAGGCGGATATCGGTGTCGATATTAATCTTGCGTACGCCGTGCTTGATGCCTTCGACAATCTCTTCGACGGGTACGCCATAGGTTTCACCGATATCGCCGCCGTACTCACGGATGATCGCCAGCAGATCCTGCGGCACGCTGGAGGAACCGTGCATGACGAGGTGCGTATTGGGGAGACGTGCGTGAATGCGCTTGATCAGGTCGATGGCGAGAATGTCGCCGGTGGGCTTGCGCGTGAATTTATAGGCGCCGTGCGAAGTACCGATGGCAATTGCCAGCGCGTCGCACTGGGTACGCGTGACGAAGTCGACGGCTTGCTCCGGGTCGGTCAGCATCGCCGAATGGTCGAGCTTGCCTTCCGCGCCGATGCCATCCTCCTCACCCGCCATGCCGGTCTCGAGCGAACCGAGACAACCGAGTTCGGCCTCGACGGTTACGCCAATGGCATGCGAAAACTTGACCACTTCCTGCGACACGGCGACGTTGTATTCGTAGGACGAAGGTGTCTTGCCGTCCTCAAGCAGCGAACCGTCCATCATCACCGATGAGAAACCGGAGCGGATCGCTGCCATGCACACGGCCGGGCTCTGGCCATGGTCCTGGTGCATGACGACGGGGATGTGCGGATAAGCTTCGACGGCAGCAGAAATGAGGTGGCGCAAGAAGGCTTCGCCGGCGTATTTGCGTGCGCCGGCAGAGGCCTGCATGATCACCGGACTGTCGAGCTCGGCTGCGGCCTCCATGATGGCGGTGACCTGCTCGAGGTTATTGACGTTGAAAGCGGGCAGACCGTAAGCGTTTTCGGCCGCGTGATCGAGCAACTGGCGCATTGAAACGAGTGCCATGGAAACTTCTCCGTCTGATTGAGCTGATACTGGTTAAAGGATGGCTGAATATTCTTGAATTTCCGATTGTAGCGCGGCACCTACAGTGAAGCCATGCACGTTGCTGACAACCCTGTGCCTCCGTGCAATTCCGCACAAAAGAAACAGCTAATCAAATAGCAAATCGCATACCCAAGAAAAGGGAATTACATACTTGACTTGCAGAACGGCAAATTACGTTGGAAATTCGATTTCTGCCAAAAGACAAGTCGTTCCCGCGAAAGCGGGAATCCACTTCTACGTGAGACCTGTGCTATCGAGTGGATTCCCGCTTTCGCGGGAATGACGAAAACCGGGGCTCTGCAAGTCAAGTATGTAATTCCCAAGAAAAAGCCCGCACGGTGTGCGGGCTTTTGCAGCGAAACCAGTCCTGTGTCAGCTCAGATTTCGCCGATACGCACGATTTTCAGGCTATTGGTGCCGCCCGACTGCCCCAGCGGTTCGCCGACAGTGATGACGACGACGTCACCTGGCTGCACCAGCTTGTGCCGGATCAAGGTCATTTCCGCTTCGCGCAACAGGTGCTCGCGCGAGTCGGTGATGTGCGGTACCAGAATCGGATGCACTTCACGGAACAACGCCGTCTTGCCGATGGTGTCCTGTTGCGAGGTCAGCGCGTAGATCGGGATGCCTGAACGCATGCGGCTCATCCACAGTGCGGTCGAACCGGATTCGGTCAGGGCAACGATGGCCTTGGCGCCAAGGTGATGGGCCGAGAACAATGCTGCCATGGCGATGGACTGATCGATGCGCGTGAAGCTGCGCGTCAGGAAGTCCTGGTCGAGGGTCACGGGATAGGACTTCTCGGCTTCTTCGCAGATGCGTGCCATGGTCTCGACCACTTCGACCGGGTACTTGCCCGCTGCAGTTTCAGCAGACAGCATCACTGCATCGGTGCCATCGAGCACGGCATTGGCCACGTCGGAAACTTCCGCACGCGTCGGCACCGGGCTGGTGATCATCGACTCCATCATCTGTGTGGCAGTGATGGCCAGCTTGTTCATTTCGCGCGCCAGGCGAATCATTTTCTTCTGCAGCGCAGGTACAGCGGCTTCGCCGACTTCGACAGCCAGGTCGCCACGCGCCACCATGACGCCATCCGATGCTTCGAGAATCTCGCGCAGGTTCTTCGGCTCGACAGCCTCGGTACGCTCGATCTTGGCGATCGTCATGGCGTTGCTGCCTGCAGCGCGCAACAGCGTGCGGGCCATATACATGTCGGCGGCCGTTTTGGGGAAAGACACGGCGACGTATTCAATGCCGATCGAGGCAGCCGTCTTGATGTCTTCCATATCCTTGGCAGTCAACGCCGGGGCAGTCAGGCCGCCGCCCTTCTGGTTGATGCCCTTGTTGTTCGACAATTCGCCGCCGAAACGCACAATGGTGTGAATCTCGCAACCCACCACGCGCTCGACGTCGAGCACGATGGCGCCATCGTTGAGCAACAGGATGGTGCCGGGTTTGACGTCACGAGGCAGATCCTTGTAATCAAGGCCTACGCGTTCGTCATTACCCATTTCGCAAGCTGCGTCGAGAATGAATTTCTGGCCTTTTTCGAGAAGGATCTTGCCGTTCTCGAACTTGCCCACGCGGATCTTCGGCCCTTGCAGGTCGGCCAGGATCGCCACCGGCTTGCCGACACGGCGCGCCACGGCACGCACGATGTTGGCACGGTTGATGTGGTCTTCGGCCTTGCCGTGCGAGAAATTCAGGCGCACGACATCGACGCCGGCCCGAATCATGCGCTCCAGTACATCTTCATCATTGGAGGCTGGGCCGAGCGTGGCCACGATCTTGGTATGACGTTGCATCCTGACTCCTTCGTAGGAAGTGGTGTGTGTAAGGGGAGAATTATCGGCCGCAATTGTTTCGGACTTGCCGGCGGCTTTTCTGGTCGGCTTGTTGGACAAGCCTTCTGCTTTTTTCATTTTGGTCGGTAGTAATGTACGTACGAAAGAACTATACGAACGAGCGGCGCCGGGAGACTTCGAAACATCCAGCCCGGCGCATTGTGTTACCTGTTACCTATTTGCTGGCACGTTGTACCAGTGCATCAACTGCCGGCAAGTTCTTGCCCTCGAGAAACTCGAGGAATGCGCCGCCAGCTGTCGAGATATAACCCACCTTGTCGCTGATGCCGAACTTGGCGATTGCGGCAATGGTATCGCCACCACCGGCCAGCGACATGGCGCTGGACGCGGCAATCGCTTCGGCAAGCACCTTGGTGCCATTGGCAAAAGCATCGAATTCGAACACCCCCAGCGGGCCGTTCCAGACGATGGTTTTCGATGCCTTCAACTGGTCGGCCAGCTTGGCGGCGGTTTCAGGGCCGACATCGAGGATCATGTCATCGTCATCGACGTCCCTGACAGCTTTTACCGTAGCTTTTGCGATCGCCGAGAATTCCTTGGCGACGACGACGTCGACCGGGATCGGTACCGAAGCACCACGCGCCGCCATCTTGGCGATGATGCGCCTGGCTTCTTCGACCAGGTCGGCCTCGACCAGCGATTTGCCGATGGGCAGACCGGAAGCCAGCAGGAAAGTGTTGGCAATGCCGCCGCCCACGATGAGCTGATCGACCTTGTCGGCCAGGCTGTCGAGAATCGTCAGCTTGGTGGAAACCTTGGAGCCACCAACGATGGCCGTCAGCGGGCGCTCAGGGGCCAGCAGCGCCTTGCCGAGCGCTTCGAGTTCGGCGGCCAGCAGCGGGCCGGCGCAGGCGATGGGCGCTGCCAGCGCCAGCGCCTCGGTGGTCGCTTCGGCACGATGCGCCGTAGCGAAAGCATCGTTTGCGTAGATGTCGCAGAGCTTGGCCATCCTGGCAGCGAGCTCGGGGCTATTCTTTTTCTCGCCCTTGTTGACGCGGCAATTCTCGAGCAGCACCACTTCGCCCGGTTTGACTTCGAAACCGCCATCGACCCAGTTCTGCACCAGGCGTACTGGCTGGCCGAGAATTTCACTCATGCGCGCGGCCACCGGCGCCAGCGAATCCTCAGGCTTGAATTCGCCTTCAGTCGGGCGCCCCAGATGGGATGTCACCATCACGGCCGCGCCCTTGTCGAGCGCCAGCTTGATGCCGGGCACGGAAGCGCGAATGCGGGTGTCATCGGTAATGGCGCCCTTGTCGTCCTGCGGCACATTGAGGTCGGCGCGAATGAAGACGCGTTTGCCCGCGAGATCGAGATCGGAAAGTTTCTTGAATTGCATGGCTGCCTTGCGTGATTGATGGGTGGAATATCGCTTTGCGTGCTTAGCGATACGCCGGCTCATTGTTGTTGTGGATGATCCAGATCAGATGCCCGGAGCCCCAGTCGCCAATGCCGCCGCCTGCAAAGATCAGGCGCCCTGTGTTCTTGTAGACCGCCTCATAACGGTGACGATCGCCACCGAAGTAGAACGGGATGAAGGCCTTGCCGGTGACATAGGCGCCCTGATCGGTGGGCTGACCAATCAGGTCGAAGACCTGTTTCATCGGCATGCCGATCTTCAGCTTGTTGAACTTGCTGCCGGGCGCGGCCTTGCCGGTAATTTCGCCTTCGTACTCGCCAACCGTCACCTTGGTGCCGCTGCCGCCTTCCACCTTGGAGGAGTCGACAACCTCGCCCCTGGCATTCATGCCAGGAGGAACGCCCTTGGCCTGACTGGCACTTGAGCTCGAAGCGGATTGCTTGCCGCTGGTGGTAGTCGCGGCCGGGGCGCTGGCAGAGGCGTTCTCTCCCTTGGATGCACAGGCTGCAAGTGTTGCCGCAAAAAGCAGCGCGACAAGTGCCTTGCAGATCGAGTAAGTGTCTAGCCTGTATTGCATGGGAGCAACCTCCTCGCGCCAGTTTTCAGAATACGCAACGTTCGTTCGCGCTGCCTTATTTGGCAACGACCTGGACCATTTCCAGCACCTTGTTGGAATAGCCCCACTCGTTGTCGTACCAGGACACGATCTTGACGAAGGTACTGTCCAGCGCGATACCTGCATCGGCATCGAACACCGAAGTGCAGGACTCGCCGCGGAAGTCGGTCGATACGACCTTCTCGGTGGTATAGCCCAGCACGCCCTTCATGGCGCCCTCTGATGCAGCCTTCATCGCCTGGCAGATTTCTTCGTAAGTCGCTTCCTTGACGAGTTCAACCGTCAGGTCGACCACCGAAACGTCGGACGTCGGCACGCGGAACGACATGCCGGTGAGCTTCTTGTTCAGCTCGGGAATGACCTTGCCGACAGCCTTGGCAGCACCCGTCGACGACGGAATGATGTTTTCCAGAATGCCGCGGCCGCCGCGCCAGTCCTTGTTGGACGGGCCATCCACAGTCTTCTGCGTAGCAGTCGTGGCATGCACGGTGGTCATCAGGCCGCGCTTGATGCCCCAGGTGTCGTTGAGCACCTTGGCAACCGGAGCCAGGCAGTTCGTCGTGCACGAAGCGTTGGAGATGATCGCTTCGCCGGCATAGGACTTGTCATTCACACCGAAGACGAACATCGGCGTGTCGTCCTTCGAAGGGGCGCTCAATACAACCTTCTTGGCTCCTGCCGTAAGGTGAGCCGAAGCGGTTTCCTTGTCGAGGAACAGACCGGTGGATTCGATGACGACATCGGCGCCGACTTCGTTCCACTTCAGCTCGGCTGGATTGCGCAGGGCGGTCAGGCGAATCTTCTTGCCATTGACGATCAGCGTATTGCCGTCGACCTGCACATCGCCGTTGAAGCGGCCGTGCACGGAATCGAACTTGAGCATGTACGCGAGGTAATCGGGCTCAAGCAGGTCATTGATACCTACGATCTCGATTTCCGGAAAGTTCTCGACGGCGGCGCGAAATACCATGCGGCCGATGCGGCCAAAACCATTGATACCGACTTTGATAGTCATGGAGTGATTCTCCTAAATTCAGCTTTTGACACTGTTAACATTCCACCAACAATCGCGTGCCACGCCTTTGTATGTTCTGCGCGTGCATTACCTGACCGGGGGAAAAGCCGGGTACGCGAAAACCCTCAGTTTATATCAGCTGTGCGGCCTCGGTTACGTGACGGCCGCCTGTAACTTGTTTTGGATCAGCTCAGTGCAACCAGCTTGGCCACCGTTGCGGTCACATTTTCGGGCGTAAAACCGAAATGCTTGAACAAGGCACCGCCGGGGCCGGACTCGCCAAAGCGATCCATACCGATGACGGCGCCGTCCAGGCCGACGTACTTGTACCAGCCGTCGGACACGCCCGCTTCGATGGCCACGCGCGGCAGACCGCTGCCTAGCACTTGCGCTTTGTAGGCAGCATCCTGCTGATCGAACAAGCGGGTGCAAGGCATCGAGACCACGCGTGCGCCAATGCCCTGCTCGGCCAGTTGCTTTTGCGCGGCGAGTGCCACGCCCACTTCCGAGCCCGTTGCAATCAGCACGGCTTTTTCAACACCGCTGGCAGGCGACAGGATGTAGCCGCCCCGACGGATCGACGCGATCTGCTCGGCCGTACGCACGGAAAACGGCAGGTTCTGGCGCGTCAGTGCCAGCACGGTCGGCCCGTCATGGCGCTCCAGGCCGTGTGCCCAGGCGACTGCCGTTTCGGTTGTATCGGCTGGACGCCACACATTCAGATTCGGAATCAGGCGCAGCGATGCAGTGTGCTCGACCGGCTGATGCGTCGGACCGTCTTCGCCGACACCAATCGAATCATGCGTAAACACCATGATCTGGCGGATGCCCATCAGCGCCGCCATGCGAATGGCGCTGCGGCAGTAATCCGAGAACACCAGGAAGGTGGCCGTGTAGGGAATATAGCCGCCATGCAGGGCTATGCCATTGGCAATGGCCACTTCAGCGAACTCGCGCACACCGTAGTTGATGTAGTTGGCGGCAGCAATGTCGCCACCGGGAATGAAATCCTTGGTGCCCGACCAGTGCGTCAGGTTGGAGCCGGCCAGGTCGGCCGAACCGCCAAGCAACTCGGGTAGCACGGGTGCCAGCGCTTCGATTGCGTTCTGCGAAGCCTTGCGCGTGGCGATGTTCTCGGCCTTGGCTTGCGTCTTCTCGATCAATGCATCGACAGCGGCGGAGAAGCCTTCCGGCAGCTTGCCTGACGCGCGGCGCACGAATTCAGCGGCCAGTTCAGGGAAGGCGGACTTGTACGCGGCAAAGCGCTCGTTCCACTCGCCTTCGGCCGCAGCGCCAGCGGCTTTCGCATCCCATTCGGCATACACGTCGGCAGGGATGTCGAACGGCACATGCGGCCACGCAATCGTCGTGCGTACGCCTTCGATCTCGACAGCACCCAAAGGTGCGCCGTGCGAGTCGGCCGTACCTGCCTTGTTCGGCGCGCCGTGACCGATATTCGTCTTGCATATGATGAGGGTCGGACGTTTCGTGTCAGCCTTGGCCTCCAGGGTCGCGGTCACCAGCGCCACGGAATCGTGACCGTCGATGGGGCCGATTACCTGCCAGCCATAGGCCTCGAAACGCTTGACTGTATCGTCGGTAAACCAGCCAGCCACTTCGCCATCGATGGATATGCCGTTGTCGTCGTAATACGCAACCAGGCCGCCGAGCTGCCACGTGCCGGCCAGCGAGGCCGCTTCGTGGCTGATGCCTTCCATCAGGCAACCATCGCCCATGAAAACATAAGTGTTGTGATCGACGATGTTGTGACCGGGGCGATTGAACTGCGCCGCCAGCAGCTTCTCGGCCAGTGCAAAGCCGACTGCATTGGTGAAGCCCTGCCCCAGCGGGCCGGTGGTGGTCTCGATGCCCGGCGTGTAATGCACCTCGGGATGACCCGGCGTCTTCGAACCGAGCTGGCGGAATTTCTTCAGCTCATCGATCGGCAGGTCGTAGCCGGTCAGGTGCAACAGCGCGTAATGCAGCATCGAGCCGTGGCCGTTGGAGAGCACGAAACGGTCGCGATTGAGCCACCGCGGATTGGCCGGGTTGTGGCGCAGATTGTGGCGCCACACCACTTCGGCGATCTCGGCCATGCCCATCGGCATGCCGGGGTGACCCGAGTTGGCTTGCTGGACGGCATCCATCGCCAGCGCGCGAATGGCACCAGTGATCTGGTTGAACGTGGGGGTTTTTGGCGTGTTCTGCATGCGAGGCGGCTCAGGAAGCGCCCTCGACCGGCCGAGGGCTGAAAACCCTTGATTATCCGTGAAATCGGCCGGCAATGCGCGCTCTTTGCTGCGGTGCCTGAGCGCACCGTTCAGGACCAGCTACCCGTTGAGCGGTGCCTGACGTGGCAGAACGACTGTGAAGCGGGTGCCTTGCCCGGCTGTCGAATCGACGCTGATGCGCCCGCCAAGCAAGGTCGTCACCAGCCGATAGACGATTGACAGGCCCAGCCCGGAGCCGCCCTGCCCCAGCCGTGTGGTGAAGAAGGGATCGAAGATACGGCCCAGGTTTTCGGGCGGAATGCCATGGCCGTCGTCGCTGACGCTGATCTCGACCTGCGCGTCGTCGAGTACGCGCGTTTCGATACGCACAACACCCCGTACGTTTTCCTGCAAACCGTGGAAGAACGCGTTCTGTACCAGGTTGGTGATGACCTGGCCCAGCGGGCCGGGATAACTATCCATCCGCAACTCGGGGGCGAGTTCGGTTTCGAGCTGCCAACTGCCGGTGCGCATGCCCGGCCGCACGGTTTCGCAGATGTCGCGCACGAGCGCGCCGAGGTTGAAGATGCGGCGCCGCTCGGAGCTCTGATCGATGGCGACCTGTTTGAAACTGCTGATCAGATCGCGGGCCTGCGCCAGGGATTGATCGAGCAGCCCGGTGGCGCGGCCAGCGTCCGCAATGAACGATTCCAGCTCGGATTTGCGCAGCTCGCCGCCCTGGTAAGCCCCTTCGAGACGGCGCATGTCCTGCACGAGTGTCGATGCAATCAGTACGGCGTTGCCGATCGGTGTGTTCAGTTCATGAGCAACGCCGGCCACCAATGAACCAAGCGAAGCGAGCTTGTCTGACTGCACCAGCTCGTCCTGCGCGCGACGCAAGGTATCCAGCGTCTCGCTCAGACTGTGCGTGCGCTCGGCAACGCGCTGTTCGAGTTCGGCGTTGAGTCGCTCCAGCGACTCCTCTGCCACGCGACGCTCAGTGATGTCGACGAAGGCAGAAAAAATCGACGGATGACCGTCATATTCGACGACCTCGGAGTTGAGCAGGAAGTAACGCACCTCACCGCTACGCATGCGAAACGGCGCCAGATAATTCATCGTATGGCCATCGCGCCGCAGCACATCGACGAAAGCCTTGCGGTCTTCAGGCGTGAGCCAGATGCCCAGTTCGCCAGAAGTCTTGCCGATCATTTCGCCGCGCGTCCAGCCGGATATGCGCGCCCAGGCCGGGTTGGCATCGCTATAGGTGCCGTCCTCGATGCGCGAAACGCTGACCGGAATCGGATTGAGGTGGAACAGCGTCGCCAGCTTGTCGCGCGCCTGTTGCAATTGCTCCAGGCGTCGCGTCAGTTCGGCTGCAACGTCGCGTTCGGCCGCGTGCTTGCGCCGGTCGCTCTCCGCCACATGCACGGCAAGCAAGGTCGCCAGGCAGCATCCGATGACGGCGGTCACCCAGTAGATGCCGGTCTCGCGCACCATGAGCACAGGCCAGAACCTGTCGTTCGTCAGGCTGATGGCGGTCAGCCACACAATCGTGATGGCCAGCATGCCGTAGGCCGCGCGCCTTCCCAGCCACCATCCCGACATCATCAGCATGATGGGATAGGCCATGACTGACGGTGTGCGTATGCCGTTGATGAGAACGCACTGGACGCAGAGCATGAACAGTACCCCCCATTGCAGTATGCGTATCGCCAGGCCCACGCGAGCCCGCTTGAGACATATGCGCACTGCCAGTGCGATGAGGACGAGCTCCGCGATCACGAACCAGCTGCTGCCGATATCGTGCGTCTGCACGGCAAGCGTCACCAGCAACGCCGGCACCGCGATGAAGAGCAGAAATAGCGAGATCTTTTTCAAAAGCCGCGCAGCCTGCTCATCGGCAAGTCGCTCGGCTGAAGATGTCAAAGGATCGGGCGATTGAGGCATCGGGGAAAGTCACGAGAGTGGCAAACAGCAGCTGGCATCGGGCGCACAGCAGCGTAGTCACGCATTATTCCGGCAAGGCCAGACGAGAGCCACGACCGTTCAGCCGATTGAAGTATTGTCGAATTTGGCAGATCGACACATGCAGCGCCTTCGCGCTTCATGCCCTGATTACATCGTGCCTGCGTCCCATCCCCGTCTCACGCTCATATCCCGCTACCGAGGGCATCGCGGCGCCGCTCCACGAGCGCCAGAATGAGCGGTGTGAGAATGATCTGGATCGCCAGATCAAGCTTGCCGCCAGGCACCACCAGTGTATTGATGCGGCTCATCCACGCACCATTGATCATGTTGAGCAGATAAGGGAAATCAACGCCGCGCGGTTCGCGAAAGCGGATCACCACCAGCGTCTCGTCGGCGCTCGGCACTTCGCGTGCAATGAACGGATTGGACGTATCGACAACCGGCACGCGCTGGAAGTTGACGTGGGTGCGCGAGAACTGCGGCACCACGACATGCACGTAATCGTCCATGCGTCGCAGGATGGTGTCCTGTACTGCCTCCATCGAATAGCCACGCACGCGCGTGTCGCGATGGATTTTCTGGATCCATTCCAGATTGATGATCGGCACCACGCCAATGAGCAGATCGACATGCCGCGCCAGGTCGACACTGTCGGTTACCACCCCGCCATGCAGCCCCTCGTAATAAAGCAGGTCAGTGTGTTCGGGCAGTCTTTCCCAGGCCGTAAAACTGCCTGAAGGCAGACCTGCAAGGAGCGCCTCGGCGTCGTCGTGCAGATAGCTGCGGCGCTCGCCGGTACCGCGCTGACCATACTCGTCGAACAAGGCTTCAAGACGATCCAGATGATTCGCTTCGATGCCGAAATGACTGGGCCCGCGCTTGCCGGCTTGTTCTGCCGCGTCGATGAGCTTCTGCATCTCGCTGCGGTCGTGCTTGTGAAAGGCATCGCCTTCGACACGCGCTGCCACTACCCTTTCGCGACGAAAAATCCACTCGAAGGATTTCGATACCGTCGTGGTGCCCGACCCGGAGGAGCCGGTTACGGCAATGATGGGGTGCAGGACGGACATGGATTCGCTCGAACTCCGGGTTAATCTCGCCGTGGGTTTTCACTGCGCAATGAGTCCATCCTACGGCCTGCATGGAGGCGGCGGCAAGTAGATCGCTCAAGCAATGCACACGCTGCAACCGGCAGGAAGCGGTGAGCGCAAGCCCTGCCTTGATTTACGCTCCGCCTGCCCTGTCTGGCGACCGGCTCAACAAAGTCGCCAGCTCCACAGCCGAACGCACGCCCATCTTGTCGAACACGTTCGAGCGATGCACTTCGACCGTACGCATGCTGATGTCGAGCTCGTCGGCAATAACCTTGTTGAGCTTGCCTTCGAGCACCAGCGCCATCACTTCACGCTCGCGCGGGCTGAGCTGGTTGATGCGCTCGGCCAGACCGCTATGTTGATCGACTTCCGCCTGCATCTGCGCGTCTCGCTGCAAGGCCTCGCGCACTGCGGATAGCAGCAGCGCCTGTTGCGGCGGTTTCTCGATGAAGTGGATTGCGCCAGCGCGCAGCACATCGACCGCCAGCGGCACGTCACCATGCCCGGTAAGAAAAATGACCGGCATGCGGCACGCGCGCCGGTGCAGCACATCGAAGCATTCCGGGCCCGTCATGCCGGTCATGCGTACATCCAGCAAGACGCAACCACGCATGCTGTCGCGGTAGTCGAGGAGGAAGTGCTCGGCGTCCGGCCAGCTCTGGTTGGCGATGCCATGTGTGTGCAGCAGGAATTCGAGCGCGTCGCGAATCGCAGCGTCGTCATCGATGATATGCACAAGAGGTTTCATGGGTTCTCCCTGGGAAGGGTGAAGCGGAACTGGGTACCGCCGCCAGGATTGGGCTCGAACCACAGGCGACCACGATGCCACTCGATGATGGAACGGCAGATGTTCAAACCCATGCCCATGCCTTCACTCTTGGTGGTGAAAAATGGTGTGTAAAGTTTCTCCGCGCTCTCGACCGAGATGCCGGACCCGCGATCGGTCACACACACTTCCATGACTTCGGCATTGCTCGATACGGATACGCGCAACTGGCGTTCGCCTTCCGGAGTGTCGTTCATGGCATCCATGCCATTACGCATGAGATTGACGACCACCTGCTCGAGCAAGGTGGCGTCGCCCGCCACGCCGGGCAACTCATGCGGAAATGCCAATGTGATACGTACATGCCGCTTACGCGCGCTGCTTTCCAGCAAGGCGGCCGCCTCGCTCACGACGCGCGTCAGCTCTACCTGATCCTGACGCGGCTCGCTGCGGCGCACGAAATTCTGGATACGCCGGATGATGTTACCGGCACGCTGTGACTGATGCGCAACCTTCTGCATCGCTTCGCCGAGTTGCGCATGCGGCATGCCGTTCTCGAGCCCGGTAACGCAGCCGCTGGCATAGCTCCATATCGCGGCAAGCGGCTGATTGAGTTCGTGGGCGAGAGTCGATGCCATTTCGCCCATCGTGACAAGCCGTACAGTCGCCTCCAGGCGCTCCTGCTGCATGCGTGCCAGTTCCTCGGCGCGTTTGCGGTCGGTGATATCGAGCACGGATGCCATCCAGCCGAAGTGCGTGCCATCGGCATCCATGAGCGGCGCTTCGTAGATCAGTGCGTCGAATATCTCGCCATTGCGTCGCCGGAAGCGCAGCTCGAAACCCTGGTGGGATATCTCGCCGGCCAGCACGCGTTTATGCATCTCGCTTGTCGCCTCGATCTCCTCGGGCACCCAGTACTGCATCGGCGAGCTCATGCCGATGAGTTCCTCCGCCGACCAGCCGACCATCTCGCAGAAGGCGCGATTGACATACGTGGTGCGGCCTTCGAGGTCGCGTGCGCGCAGGCCGGTGTGCAGCGAATCTTCCATCGCGCGGCGAAACTGGTATTCGCGCTGCAAGGCCTGCTCCGCCGCATGCCGTCTTGCCGTGTGGCGCAGCAACATCCATAGACTCCACAGCAGGGTCACGCCAAACAGGATGACGGCGCCAACGAACAGCAGGGGCACGATGCGCGGGCCGTTGCTGTAGGTGTCGACGTGCAGCATGAGCCCATTGCCGGGCGGATCGAACGCCACTTCGTACGAGAGCGCCGGATGCAGGGCGACGACTTTCGACTTGCTGACTATCTCGTGGCCGCGCTGATCGTTGACGGTAAGACGGTAACGCTCGGAAAACCACCAGGCGACCTGGGTACTCAGCAATCGCTGCAGGGGGTAGATGCCGACGACGAAGCCGCGCAATTGCGTGCCGTCATAGCTTGGCACGGCCACGCACAGCACCGGTCCACCCATGTCGTTGGCATCATTGCTCACCTGGCAATATGCCGCCTTGGCAAAAGCGCGAGCACGCTGCAAGGCGCTAGCAATGGCCGCCTGCTGCTGCGCGCTGTGCGCACGCTCCCGCGGCGGCAATTCGCCGCGCGGTTTTTGCGCCGCGTCGAACCATATGAGTTGTGAAATGGCTGTGTCCTTGCTGATCGTCTGCCGGGCACGCATCAGGGCGGCTTCATCCACCGCGCCCGGCTGCAGCAAGTCCTGCGCGAGACGACCCAGCAACTCCTCGTTGCGTTCGAACTGGAAGCGCAGATTCTGTTC
Organism: Rhodocyclales bacterium; assembly: GCA_028292485.1. Lineage (GTDB taxonomy): Bacteria > Pseudomonadota > Gammaproteobacteria > Burkholderiales > Rhodocyclaceae > Viridibacterium. The sequence continues at coordinate 29,791 of JAQGMG010000035.1, forward strand.
GAGCCACAACACGTCAGAGAGCAAGGATGCGCGCTGCTCCTCCTGATCTTGCCGCAGCGTGAACATGACAAAGCCAATGACACCCGCGATCAGGCAGATCACGGCGATGGCGGGCAGGCGCCAGAACCATGGATTGGCTTGCGACGAAGTCGCGTTCGCAAAGGTCGATAGCCGGAAACTCGCGGGAACTCTCATGCGGCGGGGCGGGAAATCAGTGAGGCAAGAGGCCAGGGTCGAACGGTACATCCTGGAACCTGTGGAACTCCACAATGGAAGCGGGTCGGCATGTTCTCTATAAAGCCGTTAGCCGCCGTGACATACAAGCCGGTATATACCCTGACCCTGCCTTTAGACGCCTGAGAGGAGACCAACATGAATCGTCGTTTACTCATTGCCGCGCTGCTGACTGTAGCTGCCGGTCTGACAGCACCTGCATTCGCCCAACAACCCATTGTCATCAAGTTCAGCCACGTCGTGGCCAAGGACACGCCGAAAGGGCTGGCCGCGGACTATTTCGCCAAGCTCGTTGGCGACAAGACCGGCGGCAAAGTGAAGGTCGAGGTCTACCCCAACAGCCAGCTCTACAAGGATGGCGAAGAGATGGAAGCGCTACAGCTGGGCTCGGTGCAGATGCTGGCGCCCTCGCTGGCCAAGTTCGGCCCGCTCGGCGTGCCGGACTTCGAAGCCTTTGACCTGCCATTCATCTTCGACAACTACGAAGAGCTGCACAAGATCACCTACGGCCCGATCGGCAAGGCGCTGTTCAAGAAACTCGAACCCAAGGGCATCGTCGGCCTCGCCTACTGGGACAATGGCTTCAAGGACTTCTCGGCCAACAAGCCACTGCATGTGCCGGCTGATTTCAAGGGCCTGAAGATGCGCATCCAGTCATCCAAGGTGCTCGACAGCGAAATGCGCGCGCTTGGTGTGAACCCGCAGGTGATGGCCTTCTCCGAGGTTTACCAGGCGCTGTCGACCGGCGTGGTGGACGGCACAGAAAACCCGCCATCGAACTTCTACACGCAGAAGATGCATGAGGTGCAGAAATACATGCTGCGCTCCCAGCACGGCTATCTCGGCTATGCGGTGATCGTGAACAAGAAGTTCTGGGACGGTCTGCCCGCCGACGTGCGCAAGACGCTGGACGAGTGCATGGCCGAAGCCACTTCTTATGCCAACAAGATTGCCCAGCAGAAGAACGACGAGGACGTGGATGCCGTACGCAAGTCGGGCAAGACCACCATCATCATGCCGACAGCGGCCGAACGCCTGGAGATGAAGAAGGCGCTGGCGCGCGTGCACAAGGAACATGCCGCCCGCATCGGCAACGACCTGATCCAGTCGATCTACAAGGAAACCGGTTTCGATCCGGACAAACTCTGATCGTCATTCCCGCGAAAGCGGGAATCCACTTCTACGTGAAAACTCGCCTCGTGCTAACCAAATGGATTCCCGCTTTCGCGGGAATGACATATCAATTTTATGAGGTTCAATAAGAAACCATGAAATTTCTCGATCATCTCGAGGAATGGCTCATCGCCACATTGATGGGGCTCGCCACGACAATCGTTTTCCTGTCGGTGGTGCACCGCTACCTTTCCGGCTTTGCCATTCCGTACTTGCAAGACTGGTTGCTGAGGATGGATGTCAGCTGGTCGCAGGAAGTCACCATCATCATGTTCGTGTGGATGGCGAAGTTCGGCGCCGCTTACGGTGTGCGCACTGGCATCCACGTCGGCGTCGATGTCGTCATCAACCGCATGCGGCCAAAGCTGCGCGCGAAATTCGTGCTGTTCGGTCTGGCGGCCGGCGCGCTGTTTACGGGTCTCGTTGCCATTCTCGGTGCTCAATTGTGCTGGCATAGCGGCATGGAGCATGCTGTCTACACGCTCTTCGGCATGCCGAGCGAGGCCTTCGGCGGCTCCACCAAACCCGACACCGGCTGGCCCGTATGGGCCGTTTATCTGGCGATTCCACTTGGCTCCAGCCTGATGTGTTTCCGCTTCATCCAGGTCGCGGTGGCATTCGTGCGCACGGGTGAGCTGCCGCACCATGACCATGGGCATGTTGACGGTCTGGACGAAGATATGGAGGTGGCGAAATGAGCGCCCTCATCATCTTCGGCCTGCTTACGGTGCTCATGCTGACCGGTATGCCGGTATCGATCTCGCTCGGTCTGACGGTGCTGACCTTCATGTTCACCATGACCAGCACACCGCCGGTGGAGGTCGCCCACAAGCTGTTTACCGGTATCGAGAACTTCGGTGTGATGGCGATACCGTTCTTCATTCTCGCCGGCAACTTCCTCACGCACGGTGGCGTCGCAGCACGCATGATCCGTTTTGCCACGGCCATGGTCGGCCACATGTATGGCGGACTCGGCCTTGCCGGTGTGCTGGCCTGCGCGCTGTTCGCAGCCGTGTCGGGCTCAAGCCCGGCGACGGTGGTAGCCATTGGCTCGATCCTGCTGCCAGCGATGGTCAAGGCCGGTTTTCCGAAACGCTTCGGCGCAGGCATTGTCACCACATCCGGCGCGCTGGGCATCCTCATACCGCCCTCCATCGTGATGGTCATGTACTCGATCGCGACCAACACCTCGGTCGGCGCGCTGTTCATGGCTGGCGTCATCCCGGGCCTGATCCTGGCGACCATGCTAGGGATGACCACGTGGTACCTGGCACGCAAGCACGACTACCCGCGGCTTCCAAAAGCAAGCTGGGGAGAGCGCTTTCGCGCTTTCAAGGACAGCATCTGGGGCCTTCTGCTGATCGTCGTGGTGATCGGCGGTATCTACGGCGGCATCTTCACGCCGACCGAAGCTGCAGCGGTGAGTGCCGTGTATGCGTTCTTCATCGCGGTCTTCGTCTACAAAGATCTGAAAATGTCCGACGTGCCGCGTGTACTGCTGTCGTCGGCCAACCTGAGTGCGATGCTGCTCTACATCATCACCAATGCCGTGATGTTCTCGTTCATCCTCACCGATCAGCAGATTCCGCAGACGCTGGCCGAATGGATGCTGGCGCAAGGCCTGGGACCGATCGCCTTCCTGCTGGCAGTGAACATCCTGTTGCTGGTCGCGGGCAACTTCATGGAGCCTTCATCCATCGTGCTGATCATGGCGCCACTGTTGTTCCCCATTGCCATGCGCATGGGTATCAACCCGGTGCACTTCGGCATCCTGATGACGGTGAACATGGAAGTGGGCATGTGCCATCCACCGGTCGGGCTGAATATGTATGTGGCATCCGGCGTGGCGAAGATGGGCATCACCGAGCTGACTATTGCCGTCTGGCCATGGCTACTGACCATGCTGGTTTTCCTCGGTTTCGTGACTTACATGCCGGCAATGTCGCTGTGGCTGCCGCGCGTGCTGGGCATGGTCAACTAGAAAAAGCTGCGCGGGTGTGACGACGTGTCGCCACACCCCGCAAGCTTTATTGCAGCAGGAAAAACCGGTAAGGCATCGGCAGGCTTTCGCGCACGATGACGTGACCTTCGCGCGGCACCTGGGCCTCGCTGCGCACATAGACCTGCACCTTTTCCGAAGGCATGGTCAGCAGTGAATCCGCATCGCACATCAACACTGACCCCTGCATCTGCACAGCCTTGCAGCCCTTGATCCACGCAGGGCCGGCAGGCAGCACGGCCGCTTGAGCCGGCTTTGCGGGCGCCGAAGGGGCTACGGGTTTCGATATCGGTGCTGGTTTTGGCGGTGGCTCCGGTGGCCGGACTATTGCTGGCTGCGGCTTGAGGGGAATGGCAGGATGTGCTGGCGGAATCACCGGCACGGGTTGATCGCGAGGAGGAGAGGCCAGTGCGGGCTCCTGCAGCACCTCTGGCCGTGCAGCTCCTTCGACGGGTGAGGATTGCTCCACGGGTATCAGCTGCGGAGCTGCCGCCGGCGCAGACACTTCCATCGGCGCTTGCGGAGCGGATGCCTCCGTCGGCATGGACTGCGCAGCTGGCGCCGATTGCTCGTTTGGTGCGACGGGAGCCGATTCTTCTACTGGCGTTGATTGCTCTGCGGGCGCGGATTGCGCAGCCGGTTCCGACTGGGGCATCGGCGCGGAAGCTTCGACCGGTGCCGACTGTGGCTCGTCCAGCGGTGCGGACTGCTCGACGGGTGTCGATTGTTCGACAGGCGCGGACTGCTGATCAGCGGCTTCAGCAGCGAGTGGCGAAGCACCATGCGGCGCAACCTGCGCCACGGCGGCGAGCATGCTTGCAAGCAGCACGATGCTCAAAACCGAAGGGAGTGATAGCAGACGCATGGCAAGGCCGGTGAAGATCGGGACACGACGAATAGCATACCTGTGCCTCGTGGCGAACGAATTCTGCACCGCGCCAGAGACATACTTCACACAGCTCGTCTTCCTCCGGGCAACCTATTCGAGTACGAAAAAACGGTACAGACGCGGCAGGCTCTCACGCAAGGCAATGCGGGAACTGCCGGACGATTTGCGGCTCAGTTTCGGATCGCGCACATACACGATGACCTTGTCCGACGGCTGCGCCAGCAGGCTATCGGCATCGCACATGATCGCGTCTGCCTGCTGCTGGTGATACCAACACGCCTTGAGCCATGCCGGGCCTGGCGAGGACTTGGCACTGGCCTTGATCAAGCCGTCCGCCGGTTCCTTTGCGGTTTCGACGGCGCGCTCCCTGGCAAGCTCCCTGGTGGTTTCTTTTGCAGTTTCCTTCTTCACTTCTTTCGCCGCTTGTCTTGACGGCGGCGTAGCCACGCGCACGGCTTTCGGTGGAGGCTGAAACAGCACAGCCTGCACGGCAGGCAATTGCTCCTCGTCGGGAACTAGCGGTGTCACGAGGGCGACGGACTCGGCCGGGGCTGTCTCGGGCGTCAAGGCACATCCGGCGAGGCAGGTCATGAGTCCTGCGGCGATAACAACGAGCACGATACGCATAGCTGCCTCTACGGAGTTGAACCAGCACACTGGACTGACAACCGTTGCTAACGGTCTTTCGGTCTATTTACATTAGCCCGTCCAGCGCAGGCGCGCAGGCGCGACGCAGGGTCGCCGGCTGCAGACAAAAGCCGTGCATTGACGGCGCCGGTTGCCTCTGGACGACCTTTTCAGTAAGGTGTCGGCATTCGCTAGGGGTCTGTGGAATCAGGTAATTGCTAGGTAATTGCCTTGATTTCGCAGTGAGACACACCCTCCGAACCTGATCCGGGTGATGCCGGCGTAGGGAAGCGAGCACCTTGCCCATTCCGGGCTTGCCGCCTCCTCTACGCCCTCTTCCCGCCATATGCAGTCCCCTCTCCCGCTTGCGGGAGAGGGTGGCCCGTCAGGGCCGGGAGAGGGCTTGCATCTTGCCTTCTCCCTCTCCCCCAACCCCTCTCCCGCTCGCGGGCGAGGGGAGCTTAGTGAGTCGCTGCGCGACTGTATAAAGATTGGAACCGCCATGAACGCCAACGAAAAATTCATCGCCTCGTCCGCCCACGTCGACGAAGCCGCCATCGCCCCCCTGCCCAATTCGCGCAAGGTTTATCTCAAGAGCGAATTCGCCAGCAGCGGCAATGACATCCGTGTCCCGATGCGCGAGATCATGCAAGCCGACACGCCGACCGGCATGGGCGGCGAAAAGAATCCACCCATTTACGTTTATGACTGTTCCGGCCCCTACACGGACCCGGCAGTGAAAATCGACGTGCGCGACGGCCTGGCCGCACTGCGCGCCAAATGGATTGACGCACGCAACGACACCGGGCAGCTCGATGGCATGACGAGCGAATACGGCCGTGCACGCGAAGCCGACAAGAGCCTGAACGAACTGCGCTTCAACCTGCAACGCAAACCACGCAAGGCGCGCGCTGGAAGCAACGTGTCGCAGATGCACTACGCGCGCAAAGGCATCATCACGCCGGAGATGGAATACATCGCCGTGCGTGAAAATCTCAACCGCGCCTCCTACATCGAATCCCTGAAAGCCACCGGCCCGACCGGCGAAAAGATGGCCGCCTTCATGGGCCGCATTCATCCGGGCCAAAGCTTCGGCGCCAGCATCCCGTCCGTCATCACACCTGAATTCGTGCGCGACGAAGTCGCCCGCGGCCGCGCCATCATCCCGGCCAACATCAATCACCCGGAAAGCGAACCGATGATCATCGGCCGCAACTTCCTCACCAAGATCAACGCCAACATCGGCAACAGCGCGGTGACTTCCAGCATTCAGGAAGAAGTCGACAAACTCACCTGGGCGATCCGCTGGGGCGGCGACACCGTGATGGACCTGTCGACCGGCAAGAATATCCACGAAACGCGCGAATGGATCTTGCGCAACAGCCCCGTGCCGATCGGCACCGTGCCGATCTACCAGGCGCTCGAAAAGGTGAACGGCAAGGCAGAAGACCTGACCTGGGAAATCTTCCGCGACACGCTCATCGAGCAGGCCGAACAAGGCGTCGACTACTTCACCATCCATGCCGGCGTGTTGCTGCGTTACGTACCGATGACCGCCAACCGCATGACCGGCATCGTCTCGCGCGGCGGCTCCATCATGGCCAAGTGGTGCCTCGCCCATCACAAGGAAAACTTCACCTACACGCATTTCGAAGATATCTGCGAAATCATGAAGGCCTATGACGTCAGCTTCTCCCTCGGCGACGGCCTGCGTCCCGGCTCGATCTGGGACGCCAACGACGAGGCGCAACTCGGCGAACTCAAGACGCTCGGCGAGCTTACGCAAATCGCATGGAAGCACGACGTACAGGTCATGATCGAAGGCCCGGGTCACGTGCCGCAGCAACTCATCAAGGAAAACATGGAGCTGCAACTGGACTGGTGCAAGGAAGCGCCCTTCTACACGCTCGGCCCGCTGACCACCGACATCGCTCCCGGCTACGACCACATCACCTCCGCCATCGGCGCCGCACAGATCGGCTGGTACGGCTGCGCCATGCTCTGCTACGTCACACCCAAGGAACACCTAGGCTTGCCGAACAAGGACGACGTCAAGGCCGGCATCATCGCCTACAAGATCGCCGCCCATGCGTCAGACCTCGCCAAAGGTCACCCGGCCTCACAGATTCGCGACAACGCCATGAGCAAAGCACGTTTCGAATTCCGCTGGGAAGATCAATTCAACCTCGGCCTCGACCCCGATACCGCGCGCAGCTACCACGACGAAACCTTGCCGCAAGAAGGCGCCAAGGTTGCGCACTTCTGCTCCATGTGCGGCCCGCATTTCTGCTCGATGAAGATCTCGCAGGACGTGCGTGACTTCGCCGCAGCACAAGGCATCAGCGAGATCGACGCCTTGAAGAAAGGCATGGAAAACAAATCCATCGAATTCGTGAAAAAAGGCGCTGAGGTTTATCACAAGGTGTGATCTCGTCACTCAAGCGCTGAAGTTAGAAAGGGGCTGCATCTGCGGCCCCTTTTTTTATGATGCTGCTAAATCACGTCATCACAAACCGAAAACCTTGCGCAAGAAAGCGCCCTCCTCGCATTGGTCTGATCTGGACGATAGCGTCGTAATGGTGATCGGCCCAGAGAGCGTGAAGCAAATCTTTCTTCCGAACCTTAATCGCTTCAGAATTTGAAGCGAATCGAGCGTTTAATCGCTTCAGATTCTGAAGCAATTAACCTCCGCACTTGCGCCCTTCGCTGCACGAACTCTCGGCAAATTCCCGGGAAGACCAGTTCAACCCTGGCCTCGACAAACCACGTAGCCGCCACGACAACCCCGTGTCACAGGAAGACGTCAAGGTCTCGCACTCTTGCTCGATAAAGATCACTCAAGACGTGTGCGACTTTGCGGCCTCGGAGAGATCTGCGAAGACGAAGCTGGAGAAAGAGATGGAAACGAAATCAGAGGAGTCATTCCTGACTCAGTTTTCTTGTGCTCTTACGTGGGCAACAAAGGCGTGCATGTCCAGAATCGAAGCGCGTTGTTTATTGCTGTATGTTGTGTGAATCGATGCCGGCACAACCAATTGCAAGAGCACCGAAGTCATCTCGTCAGTTTGTGAAGTACTTATAGCGGGCTCAAGCGTAATAAGGTGCTTGCGCTCAACACGATTTGCCTCAGCCAGCACCTGTCGCCAGCGATCCTTGCAGGTAGTCTTTGCCCCTAACATCGTGAGGCGCTGTGCCGGAAATTTCGGGTCGTGATAGGCAGCAAATCCAGGAAAAAGGAAGTCTGGTTTGGCACTGTTTTCGGTGACTTTGCCCTTGCCTCGTGCCCGCTCGAACTGAATTGCGTTCGCCGCAAAGAGGCGCTCCAGATGCCCCTCGAAAGCATGTCCAACTCGGGACTTGCGGCGGTTCTGGACACTCAGCGAGTAGCTGATGAACTCATCAACGTCATCACCATCTGGCCCGAACCCCTTGCGCAACCGTTGCTGCACGATGTGCCGCTCATAGATGCGGAACAGGAATTCTTCATGATCCATCCAGGCCATCAGAGCCGTATCCGGATCAACTACCGGATCGAATTCTCCCTTGAGGGTATCTCGCGCAAGTGCCGAAAAATCCGCTGTTACGGGAAAGGTCTCACCTCCGAAGTGCTTGAGCAACAGTTCCAGCCACTTGCCTCGCTCGTCCTGTTCGACAGTAACGAGTCCGAGATCTTCCAGTAGAAGTCTCACGGGCAGGATCAGCGAAGACGCGTTGACTTCGCCTTTGCTGAACGAATCTCCGACTGCATCAAGTCCGAATACAGCCCGTAGCTGAGCCTCGACGGTGGTATCAGGCGGACAGAACACTAGAAGCAATGAGCCGTCAGTGCGTTTGCCAATCAAGAAGAAATCTCCCTCGGCCAGCAGGGAGGTGACTGCATTGGTTTTGTAGTACAGGCGGTACTCGGATGAGCGTGTCGGGTGCTTCCAGCGAGCGTCATACCAAGTGAGCGTGTCTTCGCAGATGACCGGAGCGTCTTCCGTATCGCTGAGATACACGAGCCGTGCCGGGTAGGCGAGTTTGTCGCTCTTGCCGGGAGAGCCCAAGTACTGCCGGAAGCCCACTGAGGGCAGGCCACCAATTTCGTGCTGGTTGGAGCGCCCGGGATCTGCGTCCACTGCACTCAGGTGTTTTGCAGCAACCCCTTCGAAGTAATCCGCGATGCTGTCCGAAAACATCAACTCCCCCTGATTCCGTTCTCATCGATGACGGCGGATATCTGATTATTACGGAGCCAGTCCGTAGTAAGGCTGACCACATCCATTCCAGGTCTCGCCTTCATGCTGGCCCGAATGGCACATTCCCATACAATCAGAATCCGCCACCCTTCTTCAAGCTGCCGCATGGCATCCCGTTCATCGCGCTTGCGATTGGACTCTATTTTTTCCAGCCAGAAATCCTGTCTGGTGCCCGGCAACCTGAAATAGCGGCAATCATGTCCATGCCAGAAACAACCGTGCACGACGATCAGTGCCTTGTACTTGGGTAGAACGATATCAGGCTTTCCCGGAATGTCTTTCGCATGAAGCCGGAAACGGAATCCCAGAGCATGGAGCCCTTTTCTTAGAAAAACTTCTGGCCGTGTGTTCTTTCCACGGATACCAGACATCATCCGGCTACGTGTCGCCGGATCAACCACATCTGTCACTGAACGACACGCACCCAGAAATCCACACCATTCTCTGGTGTGGCAAGCGGATTCTCGATGTAGCCGAGCCAATACATTTGCGCGGCCAAGCCAATCTCGTATGTCGAATCTCCAACGAGTTCAAACATTCTTTGATATGTCTCGGCGATCTTGCTGCACGCAGATTCATCAAGCGCTCGCGTATGCGAATCCGCTTGAACAATACCTCTCAAATCATCGTCAGGATGGATGTTTAGACCAAGTTCAAGTATTTGATCCCACCATGCACGCACATCTTGCGGCGAGATGCCAACAAGATCCGGAATTTTATTTGCAGACAGCATGGCAATCTCCTGTTCAATCAAACACAACACAGACTCACATCGCAACGCTGCGGCTTTCACATCGCGTCATGCAGGCAACAATTCTTCTCGTGTAACAACGAGATCAGATGAGAGATAAACAAATGTGGGACGAATGAAGAACCTGGAAAACGTGTCTTGAACCAAAACCCTGTTTCCCCGCAGCTCTTTGACAACGAACCTCTGCAGTTTTTCATCTTCATCCAGCGGATCAGCAAACATCACAACTGCTCCGATTTTCATTGCATTCCTTTCTGTGCCCGGATTTTTCGGATAAGTCCGCGTCAAGCGGTCGCATAGCGAAACGGTAGTTCTGGCACCAGGATATCAGCCTCAAGCGCAGGTTTCATCATGCTGGCGACGTGACGCATAACGTCCACAACCACCGAATTGCCGAACTGCTTGTAAGCACGGGTATCCGAAACGGGTATCCGGTAAGTATCCGGAAACCCCATCAGTCGTGCGCACTCACGCGGCGTCAGTCTGCGCGGATTTTTCTTTTCGCCCTGGGATACCAGAATCTCCGAGCCATCCTTGTAGTACCGCGCCGACAAGGTACGCGACACGCTGTCGGGGTAGACCAAGCCATAGCCAAAACCATTGCCCGCCGCTTTGTGTTTAGCAGCGTAGTTCTGCAGGTAATTCCACAAATTATCAGTGAGCGTGTACTTCGCCAGCACGCTTGCGTTGGCGTGATCGAAATATTTGTCGCCATCGCTTTCAATCAATGGCTCGCTGCCATCGGTCTTGTGCAGAATATGCCGCATGACTTTAGATCCTTTGGCGGGCAACGGCACTGCATTGATGTCAAAACCCACTTCATCGCGGAAGCCGACGATGATGATGCGTTCGCGATGTTGCGGCGTGAAATGTGCGCCGTCGATAACACGGTAGTGAATGTGATAACCAAGTTTCTCCGTTAACGCACGGCGGATCACGTCGAAGGTGCGGCCCTTGTCGTGTGACATGAGGTTTTTGACGTTTTCGAGCAGGAAAGCGCGTGGTCTCTTTTTGTCGATGATGCGGCAGACATCGAAGAACAGGGTTCCTTGCGTTTCGTCATGAAAGCCGTGCTTACGCCCGAGTGCATTTTTCTTGCTGACGCCAGCAATCGAGAAGGGCTGGCAGGGAAAGCCAGCCAACAGCACATCGTGATCGGGAACGCTGGTGGCTGCGACCTGCGTGATGTCACCGGCAATCAGGTGTCCGTCATGGAAATTCTCGGCATAGGTCTTCTGCGCATAGCTGTCCCACTCGCTGGTGAATACACATTGACCGCCAATGCCTTCGAAGGCAGCGCGAATGCCTCCAATGCCGGCGAACAAGTCGATGAACTTGAACGCTGAGTCATCGGATTTTGGCGTTCCGAAGGGGAGGATGAGTTGCCGCAGTGCGTGAGCGACGTAAGCCTTCGGTTCAATCTCGCGAGCTTCCCAACGCCTGATAGTGCGGGCGTCCACTTCCAGATAACGGGCAATGGCGGCTTGCGAATGATGCTGGCGGGCAATGGCAAGGTATTGGAGGACGGTGTCGGCGTCTGTATCAAGGCCGGTTTTGAGAACTGTAGCCATGGTGACCTTTCCGCTGGGAATGATTGCGGACATTACGCCCTCATCCATCGCCAGACAAGACTTGACAGCTGTTTGTTTTTACAGTTACTCGATGAACAGTCTTTCTGATGGTTTGCAGCACCGCTGGACGGCCTCGTGCGCACAGGGCTCACTCACCTCTGTTCGTCACGCTGCATCCATTCGAAGACGGCAATGGCCGAGTACATGGCCAGCATAGAGCTCAACAAGCCGGGATCGCAGGACCGAAAGCCTGCCGAAGAAGCGGGGAGTCGTTTGCCCCAGCCTTCTTAATCATCAAACCGCGCAGGCTGGAAAAACCAGGCGATCAAACTCAGCACGATCATCGCGCCCGCAAGCCAGCTGAGTTTGCGCCAAGGGCCGCCGCCTTCTTGCAGGATTTCGAAGCTTTCCACGTAAACCGTTTCGCATGCACCGTTGCCGGTATCGGTGCGGACAATGCTGGTGCCGCGCTTGAATGGGAAGCCGTGATTGTGCGAGTACTCGGCAAGGTAGCCTCGAAAACGCACCTGGTCGCCGACGCGGACCTTGCGTATCCGTCGAATGACGTCAGCATTATCGGAAAGCAGGTGGTTATTGGAGACAGCGTCTTGGTCGAAGGCGGCGAAGTCTTCGCTGGAAGAAGTGCTCCAGTTACAGGTGAACTGGCCATTCGAGAATGATATTTTCGAATAGGCACCGTTGCGCGCATTGTTGCCCCACACGACGCAGATATCCGCGATGTTGAGCGCATCGTTCCATTCGCGGTGAATGTAGTCCCACCAGCTATCGGTGGCGTGTCGACTGACGACGAGCCCGGCCAGATCGTAGCTGTAGAGCGGTTGCACGGTATACGCGATGTCACCGACCGTTGTCTCGAAAGCAGGCTTGCCGACTGCGCGCTGCAGCGGTTCATCCTGCAGCGACGCATCGAGCGCGGAGGAAGGCGGCAGGGCATTGCTCTGCCACAACGCTACGCCGAAAAAGAGGGCGCTGCACATCAGCACCCACTTGATCAATCGACGCCTCACTGCGCAAAAACTTTGTGCAGAAACGCCACCGTTGCTTGCCCCGCCTTGTCGCGCGCGGCCTTGTTGCCCTGTACGGTTGCGCCCAGAGCGCTGCAGCTTTTGAGCGTCTGCGCATAGGCCTCGCCGGTGAGGCGCTGGTGGGTGTTCATGTCGAAGGCAGCAAGCGTGTCGATGTCCACTTCTATGGGGCAACTCTCGATGGTGCGCTGGGCGCCACGCACTGGGATGCGGCGCTGATCGTCCTGGTCGAACTTGTGATAAGCACCGGGCAAAGCCACGAACACGACCGGCACACCGGCGTCGGCTATGCTTTGTGAATAGTCGCGGCATGGGCCGATGGGTGTGTAATCGTCGGCATCGCCATGAAGCCAGAGCTGCGGTGCAGTTGTAAAAACACCCGGCTTGGCAATCAAGCGAAATGCGCCTGCGCAGCCACCGGAGTAAGCCTGGATGTGTGCGGCAAAACGCAGGCCATCAGGTTGTTGAGCAGAGGCGATGCGGTCGACCGCAGCACGCCATGAGGCAATGCCGCCGCGCGAAAAGCCCATCACCGCTATGCGTTTTGCATCAATGCGCGGATGTGAGGCGAGCAGGCGCAAAGCGGCGAACTCGTCGGCCACGTCCGCCGCGAAGGGTATCTGCGACTGGTCTTCGGCCGTGCTCTTGACGCCGCGCGGACCAAAACGGTCAAGGGAGAAAACAGCAATGCCTTGCGCGTTGAGCAGCTTGGGCCAGTAGTCGAGCATGGCGTCATAGATGCCGCCGGAACCATGCATCAGCAACACGACCGGCGTCTTGCCGGTACCTGGCGGCAGGAACAGATGACCGACGATGTTTACCGGCTCGCCTGATGCGCCGGGCCTCAACAAATCCGGCAGGGCTTTCGGTGTGCTGCTGGCAAATGCATACACGCCGTTGCCCGGGCCTTGCTTGAAATCCGACACGGGCTCTTGCGCCTGCGCAGCAGCGAACATGATTCCAGCGAGCGCAAGCATTACCCGGACAAGCGGGGAATCAGGAGAAAACCAGTTGTGCATGTGACGTCCTTCGGAGGTGATGAGGCGCGCGCTGATCGCAGTCGCAGGCTTGCTGCTCATGCAGCCTGGAGCGATTGAAACCCGCTACACGGGCCGCGCCACATCATAGCGCGGCGTCAGATAACGTGGATCAGCGGATGCGCCCGCGTTGTCACGTGACGACTTCCCTCTTTCAAAAGAAGACGGGCCGCATGATGCGGCCCGTTTTCTAGACTCGAAGCTCGGATTACTCAGAGATTTTGCGACGCCTCATTCCAACCAGCCCAGCGAGACCGAGTCCAAGCAAGGCGAGCGATGAGGGCTCAGGCACGGACTCGCCGAACACGGCGAGTTTGGCATCGAAGAGGCGGAAATCATTTGCACCGAAACCTTCCTCCGCAAACCAGAGGTTGAATTTTTCAGCAGAAAGTGCCGCCGTGAAGGTGTCGACCGAAGGGCCAAAAGTAAAGGTTTGCGATGTGAGTACATCGCCCACCTTGGTCAGTGCCGGCAGGTAGGTCGAAGAGCCGGGACGCGCGCGCCAGGATTCGAACGTGCCATTGGTTTGCGAGAAATTCAGGGTCACTTCGAAGTAGGCCACCGAGGCGTAATCGAAAGCACTGAAGTCGAACACGTCGGAGAAGCGACCGCTCGAATTGTCTTTGACGGTTACGTAATCGGCCGCGAGCGGGTCATTGCCCGAAGGATCGAGTTTGCCCACTGCCGAACCGTAGTCGTGGAAGACTTCACCCAGCAGTATTGGCGTTGCGCCAACGCTGGTCGACAGACCGGACAGTATGGTGAGCAGAGCACAGATCTTTTTCATTTCGATATCCCGGCTTCATGCAAAGACATTCGCTCACGCAGGCGCGGGAGCGATGGGAGAAGTCTTACCTGTCGGGAAATGCCTGTCAGCCCGTATCGCGGCCGACATGCGTATTTGTTGGCGGTCGCCGGTTGATTACGTTCGCCGCATCAGAACGCCAGATGATTGCTTTTGGTCAGCCAACGAGTCGTGAACAGCCTCTTAGAGGACGACGGGCTGATCGGGGAGTTCGTTGGGATTGTCGGTGCCGGCAGGAAAATGCTGGCGCAGTTGCTGGCTGATCGCTTCGATGGCTTGCAGCAGACCCTGCTCGTAATCGCCGCGTTTGAAGCATGTGGCGGCGCCTGCAACGATGCTTTGCCACACGCTTTCGCCGACCACGGCGTGGATGCCACGGTCGGCAACGATTTCGAGCTGGTGCTCGGCCATCAGCACGTAGAGCAATACGCCGGAGTTGCCGGCCGTATCCCACACACCCAGTTGCGAGAACAGCACCACGGCGCGAGCGCGCGATAGCGAGGGGCTCCCTGTCAGCGCTGACACCGTGATTTGTCGCAACACATCCCAACCGAGTCCGCCTTCGATGACCAGACGCAGCTCACCGCTGTGGCCGGTTTCCGCTTTTGCTATGGCCTGCTCGATACGCTGCAGGCCCTGCGCGGGGAAAGCCTTGCGCACTTCGCGATCAGCGCTCCACACATGGCTGAAAAGCCGACCGAAGCGATTGCGTCGAGATACGTTCATTGTCACCAGCTCCCCGACGCGCCGCCGCCGCCAAAACCACCACCGCCGCCACCCGACCAGCCGCCCCCGCCACCCCCACCATCACCTCCACCACCACCCCAGCCGCCGCGCCCGCCGCTACGCAGGACGGAGTCGAGCAGGACGCCGGTAGCGAACCCGCCGAGACCATTTCCGCCACGTGATGCGTAGTAGCCACGGCGACCGCCACGTCGCAGAAATGCCAACAGGATGAATACGCCAAAGACGATGAAGGGCAACAAGCCGGACGCGCCAGCACCGCGGGCCGCATGGCCTTCTTCCGGCGGCGGCAGTGCTTCGCCAGCAATACTGCTGGCAATGCGCTCGACGCCCGCAGCGATGCCAGCGTAATACGCGCCACGTTTGAAATCCGGCTTGATGCTCTTTTCGATAATGCGCCTGGCGGTGACGTCAGGAATCGCGCCTTCCAAGCCACGACCGACTTCGATGCGAAGTTTGCGATCCTGCGTGGCGATGACCAGTATTACGCCGTCATCCACTTTCTTACGTCCGGCCTTCCATGCATCCGCGACGCGAATCGAATAGGCCGCGATTTCTTCGGGCTTGGTGGTGGGCAAGAGCAGTACAGCCACCTGGCTGCCGGATTGCTGCTCAATGGTGGTCAGGCGCGTCTCAAGCTGTGCGCGCTCTGCCGGCTGCAAGACATTGCTCAAATCGGTGACGTAAGACTTGAAGGCAGGCACGGCAACGAGCCCGGCGCTGCTCTGCGCCAAGGCGTTGTCACAGAGCAGTGCGCACGTGCATAAGAGCGCGAAGAGACGCACGATGCGCATCACTTATCGGGGCGCGCTCGTATTGCCGCTGCCTCCGCTGTTGCCATTTCCGAAATCGACTTTGGGCGCATCGGAAATGGCTTTTTCGTCATCGACTGCGAAGCTCGGCTTGACCTTGTAGCCGAACATCTTGGCCATCAGATTCGTCGGGAAGCTGCGCACATTGACGTTGTAGGCCTGCACGGCAGCGATGAAGCGATTACGTGCGACGGTGACGCGATTCTCGGTGCCTTCGAGTTGTGCCTGCAGATCGCGAAAGCCCGCGTCGGCCTTGAGATTAGGATAGTTCTCGGTGACGACCAGCAAACGCGACAGCGCGCTCGACAACTCGCCCTGCGCCTTGCCGAATTTCTCGACCGCTTGCGGGTCGTCGAGCATCTCCGGCGTCATGTTGATACTGCCAACCTTGGCGCGCGCCTCGGTAACGCGCACCAGCACGTCACGCTCGTGCTCGGCATAACCCTTCACGACATTGACAAGATTCGGCACGAGGTCGGCGCGGCGCTTGTACTGATTGAGCACTTCGGCCCACGACGCCTTCACGGCTTCGTCATCGCTCTGAATCTGGTTGTAGCCACAACCTGAAAGCAGGCTGACGATCAAGGCCAGCACGACGAAGAAAGAGAAGCTTTTTGCAGCACGCATGAAAACCTCCTGGACTTGCGACAAACATCAGCGAGGCGCTGATCGGGAATTGATTCAGGAGCAGCATGGGCGATGACGCAAACCGTGTCTGTTCGCTATCAACGCCCAGCGACTTCAAGACATCGTCATGCCGAAACGCCGGTATGCCATTCGGAAATCAGCTCTTTACAAAGACTGTCACCAGCGGCTCGTCACCGACCTGGTGCGTGTAGTGGCCATGCAATTCCGGGTTGAAGGTTGCGCCCTCGGGCAAGGTGTCGGCCGAGTAGAAATGCTCGCCCGCGCCGAACTTGCGAGAGGTGCCATCGAGCAGGAAGATTTCCATGATGCCGGAGAGAATGAACACCCACTGCGGCTTGCCGGTGCAGTGCGTCGGAGCGACGAAGCCGACGGGACTCTGACGCAACTGCACGCCGCTGGCAGGCAGGATGGCAGATAGCCGCGACTGGGGTGAGCCTTCGGTCAAGGCAATCTCCTCTTCGCGGAATTTCGCGCAGCCGTCACTATCGGTGAACAAAATCACTTGCTTGAAAGTCGGATTGGTCATGCAGCTCTCCTCGAAAAAGTGAAGGGTACCGCAAGTCCGCCGCGCATGTTCTGACGTGGCGCGAACCGCAGGCAATTGACCGCCGCCGTGCGTGCCCGTACCCTTCCCGACGCTTTGAGGCGCTTCCTTCTGGAATACGCCTCAATGCGTCTTCAACACTTCTACTGGCATTCATGAGTATTTCTGCCTGCGGCATCGATTTCGGCACCTCCAATTCCACTGCAGCCATTTGTAGCGACGGCGGCGGTACGCCCGGCACTGCCAGCAACGTGAGCCTGTTGGCGCTCGAAGACGGCAGGACAACGCTGCCCTCCGCCGTCTTCTTCAATCTCGATGAAGATTCGCTGGCATTTGGTCGCGCCGCGCTGCACGAGTACCTCGAAGGTTACGACGGCCGCCTGATGCGCTCGCTCAAGAGCCTGCTCGGCAGTGGCCTGATGGACGCGGGCACGGAAGTGGGCGGGCGTCACCTGTCGTTCCGCAACCTGATCGGCTGCTTCATCGGCGAAATAAGAAAGCGCGCACAGCAACAGGCCGGGCGCACTTTCGATGCGGTGGTCGTCGGCCGGCCGGTGCGCTTCGTCGATGACGATGACATTGCCGACAAGCTGGCGCAGGATACGCTGGAGCAAATCGTCAGCGGCCTCGGCTTTCGCGAAGTGAGCTTCCAGTTCGAGCCGATCGCTGCGGCGCATACCTATGAGCAGACCATCGCGCGCGAAGAACTGGTGCTGGTGGTGGACATCGGTGGCGGCACGTCGGATTTCTCGCTGGTACGCCTCTCACCCGAGCGTCGCCGCGCGGCTGACCGGAGCGCCGACCTGCTCGGCAATAGCGGTGTACATATCGGCGGCACCGATCTCGACAAGCAGTTGTCGCTGTCCGGCGTGATGCCCGAACTGGGGCTTGGCATGTCGCTCAAGAGCGGCGCGACCTTCCCCAACAGCGCGTTCTTCCAGCTCGCCACCTGGCACACGATCAACCTGGTCTACACCCGCAAGGCATGGCGCAATTTCCAGGACATCGCGCCAAACATAGCCGACCGACGCCGCTTCGACCGCTTGCTGAACCTTGTGCAGAAGCAGGCCGGCCATCGCCTTGCCATGCGCGTGGAAGCTGCGAAGATCGAGCTGTCGTCGACCGCCGTCAGTACGCTCATGCTCGATGAAGCCGAAGCGGATCTGCGCATTGCACTAAGCCGGCAAGACTTCGAGCAGGCCATTGCCGGCGAGATTGCACGTGTCTGCGACGCAGCGCAGATCTGCCTGCGCCAGGCAGGCGTTGCCACCGAGGCAATCGACACCCTGTTCTTCACCGGCGGCTCATCGGCAGTGCCGGCATTGCGTGAAGCCCTGGCGCAACGCTTCCCGGTCGCGCGGGCGGTCGAAGGCGATCTGTACGGCAGCGTCGGTTGCGGACTGGGGGTGGTCGCCCAGCAGCGTTATGGCTAGCCGAGTTGAAGACAAGGCGCGCGGCAGTTCCCTGCCTGCTGCGAACACGGCCCTAGGGCTTGCCCTCGTAAAGTCCTGCAATACAGCGCCGTAATACGACTGACCGACTGACCTGTCCCTTACCGGGAGCGCCCGCATGACGCCACTTGAAAAACTGTTCGCCAACCTGCCCAAGCTGCCCAGCATTCCGCGCATCGTGCAGGACCTGATCGCCTCCCTGTGCAAGGAGGACGTGGACATCGGCTCGCTCGTCGCTCAGGTCAAGCAGGATCAATCCCTGTCGGCACGCGTGCTGGCAATGGCCAACTCCAGCCAGTACGGTGTCAGCAAGAAGATCGGCGCCATCGATCAGGCCGTCACGCTGATCGGCCTGAGCTCCTTGCGCTCGCTGGTGATCGCATCCGGCATGTCGCGCACCTTCAACAAGGTCGAAGGCGTGGACATGAAAACCTTCTGGCGCCACGGCCTGGTCACCGCCGGCGTGGCGCGGGTGTTCGGCAAGCGCGAAGGCGTCAATGCGGAATTCGCCTATACCGCCGGGCTGATGTATCAGATCGGCGAGCTCGTCATTCATCTCGCCTACCCTGCCGCTTCCAGGCAATTTGCGCGCGAGACCGGTCCGAAAGGCGAAGGCCTGCTGATGGTCGAGCGCTCGCTCACCGAAACCGATCATTGCGAGGTAGGCGCCGAAATGGCGTTGCGCTGGAATTTTCCGGTGGAAATCCAGAATGCCTTGCGCTGGTACGTCAAACCGCTGGCACCCGAAGCCGGGCTGCTCGCTGCCGTGGTGAATATTTCCGGCCATGTCGCGCACGGCCTCGAAATCGGCCAGACACCCGAGGAAGTGACCGATTCGCTCGACACCACCGTACTGGCCCGTCTGTCGATGGAACGCCCCGACGCAATCTGGCGCGTCGAAGCCTGCAAGGACCTGCCTGCGGCTTCGGATCAGTTCTTGTAAAACAACTCTCGCAGCACCTCCAAGCCCGTCATTCCCGCGAAAGCCGGAATCCACTTCTACGTGATGCGCATCCGTGCCACAAAGTGGATTCCGGCTTTCGCGGGAATGACGGAATTATTTTATTGCACGTGCGAAACGCATTCAAACGCTTCAGAACACCAGCAAATAACCCGCATCGGTCGACAACGCTTCGCTGCGATGGCGCGGCATTTCAAAACCTCGCACCGGATCGTTGACGGCTTCGATCTGCACCAGGGGCGCGAACGATTTCAAGCCACCGAAGATCGTGGCGAATGACACGTCAGCCGCATCGCGGCCCGTGCCGAAGCGCACAAATCCCATTGGAATAGCGGTGCCCGAAGCATCGAAGAGATACCAGCGATTGCTCAGGAACACTTCGACATAGGCATGAAAATCGGTCGGGCCGAGTGCCGGATCGGCACCATAGTCGATGCCGGTGGCAAAGCGCGCCGGTATGTTGACTGCACGGCACAGGGCGATCATCAGGTGCGCGAAATCGCGGCACACCCCGGCGCTGCTGGTGACGCTATCCACCGCCGAGGTGCTCGGATTGGAGCTGCCGGATGTGAAGCTGACGCGACTCTGCACCCAGCGCTGAATGGCTACGACACGTGCATAACCTTGCGGCAAACTTCCGAACTCGCGCATCGCCAGCGAATTGAGCTCATCGGACTCGCAATAGCGGCTCGGATAAAGATAGGGCAACACCTCGTGCGGCAACTGGTAGATCGGCATCTCGCTCAGGCTGCCAGGCGCATCGACGTAGTGTGCAATGTCGACGGTGGCCTCATACCTCACCGTAAGCGGGCCGGCATTGGCGCGCAGGCGGATGAAACGATTGCCTTGCGCAGGGTCGGTGTGCACAGCCGTCGGGATAGGCTGGCTGATGACGAGGCGTTCATCGACGATGGTCTGACAGCGGGTGTGAGCGGCCTGGATATTGAAAATGAAATCGCAGGGCCACTCGTCGATCTCGTAACCGAGTTGCAGGGAAAAATGTAACCTGACCATGGCTTACCTCTCTCGCTCCCTCGTTGGAGCGCAGTCAGGATGATTGCAGCGCAGTGCGATCACGCACCGAACGCTATTTGTGCAGCGCACCGCGACACTTTAACAGCTTGGGCTGCGGCGTTTGGTTCCTGCCGAACAAGCGGCGTGCTGCCACGCAAATCGTTCAGGCGAAGTTCTGGCACGTTTGTGTAACGCTGTTGGCAACGCTCTTGCCAAACTTCCGCCTGTCACCGCGCGGCGCGCGTGCAGAGGCACGACTTCCGACGCTTATGTGGCGCAGGCATACTGCAGCCTTGGTCCTCACATCCGGCCTGTTTCTGCATGCGTTCTTGTCGCCATTTCTTCTCTATCCACGTGCTCCCGCATCTACTCCCGCGTTTATCAAATCTACGGGCCGCATGTTTCCATGTGAACCGCTCGATCTGCGTCGCGCTGCTGGCCGCCGGAGTCACGGCTTGCGGCACCACATCAACGGCGCCGGTAGTTCAACCCGAAGCACCGGCGTCACAGTCTGGGGCCAAACCGGTGCGCCCGCCGGTGCACAAGCCTGCTGCAGTTGTGCCTCCACCGCCACCTCCACGCCCGCCACTGCCTGCCGTCTATGCCGTACCGGATGCACAAATCGCCCTGCAGCGCCTGATGCCTGCGCGGCTCACGGATGCCTCCGGCTGGGCTGCAGACATCACCAACGCACTCGGCGTGCTGCGTATACCCCTGTCTCCAGAGAATGTGTGCAGCGTGCTGGCCATCATCGAGCAGGAATCCAGTTTCAATGCCGATCCCGAGGTACCGAATCTGCCGCGCATCATCACGCGCGAAATCGATGCACGGCGTGAGCGCTACAGCATTCCGCAATTCGTCGTCGATCAGGGCCTGCAACGCAAGAGTCGCGACGGCCGCACCTATGCCACACGCATCAGCGTGCTGCACACCGAGTCGGACGTGAGCCGTCTGTACGAAGACATGTTCTCCGAGCTGCCCGATGTGGCCGCCGTCTACCAGCCGCGCAACCCTATCAATACTGCGGGCGCCATGCAGGTAAACGTTGCCTTCGCCGAAGAGCATGCGCATGCCAAACCGTACCCGTATGGACGCAACGTATCAGTGCGGCATGAGACCTTCTCGAGACGGGGCGGTCTGTATTTCGGCGTGGCCATGCTGCTTGACTACGCAGCGCCTTATCCGACGCCGCTGTATCGCTTTGCCGATTACAACGCGGGGCGCTTCTCCAGCCGCAATGCGGCATTCCAGAATGCACTGGCCCGCCTCAGCAACACGCCGCTGGTGGCCGATGGTGACCTGCTCATTTACCAGGACGGTGCCGTCAGCATGATGCCCAGCCTCACCCAGCGGGCCTTGACCGCACTGGCGCCAAAGCTCGGCATGGCGCCCGGGGATATACGCCGCGACCTGATGCTGGAGAAAACCGAGCAGTTCATGAGCACCTTGTTGTGGCGGCGTTTCTTCGCGCTGGCCGATGCAACCGGTCAGCCACCACCGCGTTTCGCCATGCCGCAAATCGCCGTGCATAGCCCGAAGTTCAATCGCACGCTGACCACCAGCGGCTATGCCACACAGGTCGATGGCCGCTTCGCCAATTGCATGGCACGCCAGGTGGCCGGCCGGCCGTAGAGCCTCGCATTGCTCAATGCAGCGACGTGGTGGCCTGGCCTGCGTCGGCTAAACTTGCCGACCTTTTGCGACCTTCAGTCCTGTAATCCATGTCCCGAAGCAACGAACCCGGCAGTGCATCCCCTTCCGCATTGCTGAAACGTCTACGCGCCCGCCTGCGCAACCTGATTCCGGCCGCCCTCGGCGGCGACGGCGAAGAGCGCATCCGCGCCTGTGCCGGTTCGCTGCTGGGCATCCTGCTCACCGCCCTGATCAGCCACAAGGTGCTCGGCGCGCAAGCCAGCCTGTGGCTCATCGCGCCGATGGGGGCGTCGGCCGTTTTGCTGTTCGCCGTGCCTTCCAGCCCACTGGCGCAGCCCTGGTCGATCATGGGCGGCAACTTCGTGGCGGCCGTCGTCGGCGTGAGTTGCTGGTACACCTTGCGCGATCCGCTGCTGGCTGCCA
Source organism: Rhodocyclales bacterium (assembly GCA_028292485.1). Taxonomy (GTDB): domain Bacteria; phylum Pseudomonadota; class Gammaproteobacteria; order Burkholderiales; family Rhodocyclaceae; genus Viridibacterium. Next base: position 52,411 of record JAQGMG010000035.1, read on the forward strand.
GCGCGGCGATTGCCATCGCCATCGGCTGCATGCTGGTGCTGCGTTGCCTGCACCCGCCTTCAGGTGCCGTAGCACTCACCGCTGTGCTCGGCGGCCCGGCGATACACGATCTGGGCATGAGCTTCGTGCTCAATCCGGTGATGCTCAATTCGGCATGCCTGCTCGGTATTGCGATCCTCTACAACCGCTTCACCGGGCGCCAGTATCCGCACCGCGCCAGCGTGCTCACCGCCGCGCAAAAACGCATGCGCGACACGCCGGCGGAAGAGCGTCTTGGCTTCACCGTCAGCGACCTGGACAACGTGCTGCGCGAGTACAACCAGGTGATCGACATCAGCCGCGACGATCTGCAATCGCTCTTCATGCAGGCCGAAGTGCAGGCCTATCGGCGCCGCTTCGGCGAGATCACTTGCGGCGACATCATGGCGCGCGAAGTGGTCAGCGTAGAGTTCGCCACGACGCTGGAAGAAGCCTGGGGCCAGATGCGCACGCATGGCATCAAGGCACTACCAGTGCTGGATCGCGCGCGTCGTGTGGTCGGCATCGTCACGCAGGCAGACTTCATGAAAAGAGCAGATCTCGATACGCATATCAGCATCGAATCACGCCTGCGTCATTTCATCCGCCGCATACCGGATACGCATTCCGACAAGCCGGAAGTGGTCGGCCAGATCATGAGCCGCCCGGCGCAGACGGCGGCGGCCGACACGCATGTGGCGTCGCTGGTGCCACTGCTTGGCGGCAACGGCCACAGTCATATTCCCATCGTCGATAGCGAACGCCGGCTGGTCGGCATCGTCACGCCGCGCGACCTCATCGTGGCGCTGTATCGCGGCAGCCTCGAATCGGCATGAACGCCGCCTGAAATGTAGCGATGCGGCGCTTGAAGCGGGCTGCACGACACCCCATTTACGTAAGGAACCGCCAGTGCCGCAGCGGGTCTCACACGCTGCGCGCACAAAGCGTTGCGCAAATGGTTTCATTGAAAGGAATTCCCGATGTTCAACTTGCTCAAGACCTCGATCCTGATGGCCGCGATCATGGCGCTGTTTGGCGTGATTGGCGCCATGATCGGCGGCAGGAGCGGCATGCTGCTGGCGCTGCTGTTCGGCGGCGGCATGAACTTCTTCTCGTACTGGTTCTCCGACAAGCTGGTGCTGCGCATGTACAACGCCCAGCAGGTCGACGAAAACTCCTCGCCCTACCTCTACAACATGGTGCGCGAACTGGCCGGCCGTGCGCAGCTGCCAATGCCGCGCGTCTACCTCATCAATGAACAGCAACCGAATGCCTTCGCCACCGGCCGCAATCCGCAGAACGCCGCCGTCGCCGCGACGACCGGCATCCTGCAACTCCTCACCGAACGCGAGTTGCGCGGTGTCATGGCGCACGAGCTGGCCCACGTCAGGCATCGCGACATCCTCATCTCGACCATCGCCGCAACGGCAGCAGGCGCCATTTCTGCGCTGGCCAACTTCGCCATGTTCTTCGGCGGTCGCGATAGCGAAGGGCGGCCAAGCAATCCGCTGGCAGGCATCCTTGTCGCGCTGCTGGCGCCGATTGCCGCCGCGTTGATCCAGATGGCCATCTCGCGCACGCGAGAATTCGAGGCCGATAGGGGTGGTGCCGAGATTTCCGGCGATCCACGCGCGCTGGCCGATGCACTGGCGAAGATTCATCACTATGCAACCGGCATTCCGATGGAATCGGCCGAAGCGCACCCGGAGACCGCACAGATGATGATCATGAATCCCCTGTCGGGGCGTGGCATGGCGGGCTGGTTCTCGACACACCCCTCCACCGAGGAACGCATTGCACGCCTGCACGCCCTCTCACGCGGCATCTGAAGTATTGCCGACCGCACGCTGCGGTCGGGAATAAAACCGTAGCCCACGGTGTTCAGTGTTGGCACATTTAGCCGCCTTGTTTGCCCCTTTTTTGCCATTTCGCATTCCTCGAGGAGAGAACCATGAACGATCGCGCAGATTTCGATAGCCCTGAACTGAACAGCCTCTTGCCGCCCCTGACGTTTGATCGTCGCAGCTTCATCGCCAGCATGGTTGCTGGTGGTTTCGCGCTTGCGGCACAGCCGGTCATGGCACAAACCATCATCAAGACCGACGCCGAGGGCCTCGATACCGGCGTTGTCGAAATTCCCAGCGACGGCTTCAATATGCCGGCGTACTACGCACGACCAAAGAGCGGCGACAAGTTCGCGACCGTGCTCGTCATCCAGGAAATATTCGGCGTGCACGAACACATCCAGGATCTGTGCCGCCGCTTGGCCAAGAAAGGCTACCTGGCCGTTGCGCCGTCTCTGCATGCACGCTTCGGCGACGAAACCAAGATCAGCAGCATTGCGGAAATCATGAGCAATATCGTCGCCAAAGTGGCTGACGAACAGGTGATGCGCGACCTCGACAATACCGTGGCATGGGCAGCGAAGAACAAGGGCAATACCGACAGGCTCGGTGTAACGGGCTTCTGCTGGGGTGGTCGGCAGACCTGGCTGTATGCCGCGCATCAACCCAAACTCAAGGCCGCCGTTGCCTGGTATGGCCCGGTCAACACGCCGAGCACACCCCTGACACCGAAAGTGGTGAAGGACGTGGCCGTCGATATCAAGGTACCTGTGCTTGGGCTATACGGCGAAGCCGACAGCGGCATCAAGGTAGCCGACGTCGAAGCGATGCGTACTTCCCTGAAAGCCGCGGGCAGCAAGTCCGAAATAGTGATCTACCCGGGCGCCTCGCATGGCTTCAACGCCGACTATCGTCCGAGCTACAACAAGGAAGCTGCGGAAGATGGCTGGAAGCGTTTGTTGGCGTGGTTTGCCGCCAATGGGGTTTGAGACTATTTGCGCCAAGGCAACATGTAGCTTCTCACCGCCATTGTGAGAACCAGGTCATTCCCGCTTTCGCGGGAATGACGAGTTTGGGCGGAACAGCGCATGGTTCCACCTACGGGGTAAGCCCGCAGAGGCTTGCGGATTGCTAAGATGCGTATCCGCACACGTCAGCCGCATCGCCATGTCCGCATCGCTCCCCGCACCCATCATCAACATCTCGGCCTACCGTTTCGTCACCATCGACGACTGCGAAGCCTTGCGTGAGCGCCTGCAGGCCGAATGCGAACGGCTGCAACTCAAGGGCACGATCCTCATCGCCGAGGAAGGCATCAATGTTTTTCTCGCCGGTCCACGCGAAGCGATCGATGCCGTACTTGCCTGGCTGCATGCCGACCTGCGCTTCGCTGATCTGACCGCGAAGGAATCCCTGTCCGACGCGCCGCCGTTCCGCCATCTCAAGGTCAAGCACAAGCGCGAAATCATCACCATGAATCGCCCGGCCATCCAGCCGCAGTCGGGCCGTGCACCGGCAGTGTCGGCCGAGACCCTCAGGCGCTGGCTCGATCAGGGCCATGACGACGCGGGCCGACCCGTGGTGACGCTGGATACACGCAACGCCTTCGAAGCCGACCTGGGTCGCTTCGAGGATTGCATCGACTATCGCATCGACAAGTTCAGCGAATTCCCGCCCGCCGTCGAAGCCAATGCTGCGGCACTTCGCGACAAAACCGTGGTCACCTATTGCACCGGCGGCATTCGCTGCGAGAAAGCCGCCATCGTCATGCGCGAAGCCGGCATCGAAAACGTCTACCAGCTTGACGGTGGCATATTGAAATATTTTGAAGAAGTGGGTGATACGCATTGGCAAGGCAGCTGTTTCGTCTTCGACGAACGCCGTGCGCTCGATGCCGCCCTCACCCCTGCAACACCGCCCAAAGAGAAGGTCGAATCATGAACGCGCCACAAACGATCTACCTGAAGGACTACGCGCCACCGGCATATCTCGTCGACACGGTCGATCTGGATATCTCGATCAACGAAGGCTTCGCACGCGTCAGCGCACGCCTCGCGATGCGCCGCAACCCGGCTGGTACGGGCGGCGCGCTGCTGCTCGATGGTGAAGAGCTGCAACTCGAAGCATTGCGCATCGACAGCCGCGCCTTGACCACCAGCGAATATGCCTATGCAGGCGACAAGCTCAGCATCGCCAGCGTGCCCGAGTCTTTCATTCTCGAAAGCGTGGTACGCATCGAACCGGATCGCAACACGCAGCTCTCCGGCCTGTATCGCTCCAAGGATGGCTATTTCACGCAATGCGAAGCGCAGGGTTTCCGTCGCATCACGTTCTACCCGGACCGGCCAGACGTGATGGCACGCTTCACATGCGTTCTGCATGCCGACAAGGCGAAGTTTCCCGTGCTGCTGTCCAACGGCAATCCTGTCTCCGCAGGTGACGATGAAGATGGGCGCCACTGGGCCTTATGGTCTGATCCTTATCCCAAGCCAGCCTACCTTTTCGCGTGTGTCGCGGCGAAACTCGAAATGCTTGAGGATCATTACGTCACGACATCAGGCCGCCGCGTGCGTTGCGCGGTGTATGTCGAACCCGGCAAGCTCGACCAGTGCGCGCATGCGGTTGCCGCACTGAAGCTGTCGATGAAATGGGACGAAGATGTCTTCGGCCTGGAGATGGATCTCGATCACTACATGATCGTCGCGGTCGGCGACTTCAACATGGGCGCGATGGAGAACAAGGGTCTCAATATCTTCAATACCAAGTACGTGCTGGCACGCCCCGACACCGCCACCGACACGGACTACCAGAACATCGACCGTGTCGTCGCACACGAGTACTTCCACAACTGGACCGGCAATCGCGTCACTTGCCGTGACTGGTTCCAGTTGTCGCTAAAGGAAGGCCTCACGGTTTTTCGCGACCAGAATTTCGGCATGGACGTGCACTCCGCGGGTGTCACGCGCATCCAGGAAGTGCGCACGCTGCGTGCGGCGCAATTCCCCGAAGATGCAGGCCCGATGGCGCACCCGATCCGCCCGGCCAGCTATGCCGAGATCAACAATTTCTACACCGCGACGGTGTATGAAAAAGGGGCGGAGGTGATCCGCATGATCCACACCCTGATCGGCAAGGAGGCCTTCCGCAAGGGCATGGATCTTTACTTCGAACGCCATGACGGGCAGGCCGTCACCTGCGAGGATTTCGTTGCCGCCATGCAGGATGCGTCGGGCCTGAACCTCGACCAGTTCCAGCGCTGGTACAACCAGGCGGGCACGCCGCGCCTCGTCGTGCGTGACAGTTTCGATGCGGCAACCAGACGATACACCCTGGATGTGGAGCAGCAGTACCCGGCCACCCCCTATGAGAAAAGCATGCGAACTGGCGGCAAGTCCTTACCGCGTGGCGCATATCATTTGCCATTGGTGCTTGGCTTGCTCGACGCAGAGGGACGCGAACTGCCGCTGCGTCTGGCAGGTGAAGACACCGCGCAAGGAACACAGCGCACGCTGCAGCTGCGTGAGAACCATCAGCGCTATGTGTTCGAGGACGTGGACGCAACACCGGTGCCATCGCTGCTACGCGGTTTTTCAGCGCCGGTCGTGCTCGATTATCCGTATTCGGACGCAGCCCTCACTCACCTCATGGCTTTCGACAGCGATGCAGTCAATCGCTGGGAAGCGGGGCAGCGACTTTCCACCGGCATATTGCTCAAAGGTATTTCGCTAAATGCCGAGAGTCGCGCGGCAGAGGCGTGGATACCCGAAAATTACACGCAAGCCATCGGCCACCTGCTGGCGTCTGCATTCACTGCGAACGGCGACCCTGCACTGGTGGCCGAAGCGCTGGCGCTGCCTTCTGAAACCTACCTTGCCGAGCAGATGGAAGTCGTTGATCCCGATGCCATCCACGCTGCGCGTTTGTCTCTCCGCCAGCATCTGGCACGCACGCTACGCGAGCCACTGACCGGTACTTATGAGCGATTGAAGATCGACGAGCCTTATTCACCGGACAACGCGCAGGCTGGCAAACGCGCCCTGCGCAATATCTGCCTGTCCTATCTCGCCGAGCTCGACGATCCGGCATCGCACGCAATAGTTCTCGCCCATTACGAGCACGCCGCCAATATGACCGACACGATGGCAGCCTTGTCTGCGCTGGCCAACCTCGACATCCCCGCGCGGCACACCGTGCTCGATGCGTTCTATGCCAAATGGAAGAACGAAGCGCTCGTTGTCGACAAATGGCTGCAGGTGCAATCCACCTCACGCCTGTCCGCCACCGGTAGCGATGTGCGCGCCCTGATGGCGCACGAGGCTTTCGATATCCGCAACCCCAACAAGGTGTATTCGCTGGTGCGTGCCTTTTGCGCCGCCAATCCCAAGCATTTCCATGCCGCTGACGGCAGCGGCTACAAGCTGGCGGCCGACGTGGTACTGCAGCTTGACTCGCTGAACCCGCAGGTCGCGTCGCGCATCGCTCGTTGCTTTGATCGCTGGAAGAAATTCGATGCGGCGCGCCAAGGCAAGGCACGTATCCAGCTTGAGCGTATCCGCGCACAGCCTGGCCTGTCGAGCGACGTGGCCGAAGTCGTAAGCAAGGCACTCTAGGGTCGACATTGTCCCGTCTTCTGCAATGGTGATTTGCGCGAACACGGTGAGATTAATTGTTGCCGTGCGCTATCGTCGCGGTATCAAGATCTTTCAGGAGCACCTTGCATGAACACGCCTGACAACCAGAGTGCAGAGATCGCCCCGGCACTCGACCTGGCATTTCGCAACGCCCGCACGTTCAATCGCTTCACCGACAAGCCGGTGCCGGATGAAACGCTGCGCGCGATTCGCGAACTCATGAAATGGGGACCGACGTCATTGAATAGTCAGGCCGCACGCTTCGTATTCCTGAAGTCGAAGGAATCGCGCGAGCGTTTGCGCCCGGCATTGTCGGCAGGCAACCTCGAAAAAACCATGGCCGCGCCGGTAACCGTCATCGCTGCCATCGACACCCGTTTCTACGAACATCTCGCCACGCAGTTCCCGACGTACGACGCGCGCCCGATGTTTGAAGCCAAACCTGCGATTGCCGAGAGAACCGCTTTCCGGGATGCAACGCTGCAAGGCGCTTACTTCATGATCGCGGCGCGTCTGCTCGGACTGGATTGCGGCCCGATGGCGGGCTTCGATGCCGACAAGGTCAATGCAGAATTCTTTGCCGATGGTCGCTGGCGAGCCAACTTTCTCATCAATCTCGGCTATGGAGACCCGGCAGGAAATCACCCGCGTGGGCCACGCCTCGCGTTCGACGAAGTGGCACAGATTCTTTGATCGTACCCGATGGAAAATGGCTGCAGAACCGCCGGGCGGCGCTCATCGGGCGGTCGATCGGATCTGCCTGCAAGCGTAAGAATAATCACGCAAACAAGGGTTCTTCCTGATGGGCAGCCGCCCGACTGCCGCGTAGTCTGCCAGCATCGCAATAACATTTGCTCTTGGCATATTTTCACGTGGCTATCGACCTCGCTTTCATCCCCTGCAAGACCGAATCAGGCACTGCCGAGATCCGCACGCGCGCGCTCAAGCTTGAGTCGCGTCTGCGCCTCTTGCTGATCCAGATCGATGGACGCAAACGCATCGCCGATCTGCTGGCAATCGTCGGTGACTCGACAAACGACACAGTGATCGAAGACCTGCGCAAACTGCGCGAGCTCGGGCTGATCGGTTGGGACGATTCGCTGGCCAGCCAGCGGAAATCTTCAGCTACCCAGTAGCTTGTGATCGCTGAGATACTGGAAAATAATCGATAACCGCAGTAAAGGGTCTTCCAGTTCCAGCAGCTTCAACCGCGCCAGCGGCGGGATCGGCAGTATTTCCGTGAAACGGTGCCCTACCCAGTTCGCATCGTCGAAAGCATAAGGCTGGGCAATCACTTCCGGGCCCTTGTCAGCAGCCGCCAACTGCAGCAACGCCTGCATGCTGGCATACTCCGCGGGCACACCAACATCGACTTCCGATAGCCAGTCTACGCGTGCCTCTACCGTATTTTTCTCGGTCACCACATAGTCGGCAATACGAAAGCGGCGGCGGCCCGACACCGTGATGGCCAGCAGCCCCTGCTGCTGCATGTCCCAATCGACCAGATGCGCTTCGACTCCGACGAGGTGCGGCTCGGCCGCCTCGCCGACTTCGTTGCCACGCTTGATCAGGCAGATACCGAAAGGGCGATCGCCCTGCATGCAACTCGCAATCATGTCCATATAGCGCGCTTCGAAAATGCGCAGCTTCATGCGCCCGTGCGGCAACAACACGTTGCCCAACGGGAAGATGGGTAAATGCGTTGGCAAGTGCGCTGGCGCTGTTTCCTGGCCGTCTTCCGTGGCGGGACGAGGGCGGGAATCTTCTGTCTGGGGTTTACGCATATACGGCAAAGAGAGCTGGTTGCAGGCTGAATTGTACCCGCCGAGGCCACATGCCCGCCGCTACAATCGACCACCATGAAGGAACTCAACCAACTCCCGATGCCCGGCCCGGATGCGCTGGCACATTCGAACGCCATGCTGCAGCGGCTACGTGACGAAATCGAGGCGGCCGGCGGCTGGATCAGCTTTGCGCGCTACATGGAGCTGGCGCTGTACACGCCCGGCCTCGGCTATTACAGCGGCGGCTCACGCAAGTTCGGGGAAGACGGCGACTTCATCACCGCGCCAGAGATATCACCCCTGTTCGGCCAGGCTCTGGCAGTACAGGTCGCGCAGATCATGCGCCTGTCAGCAAGGCACGTGATTGAAGTGGGCGCGGGCACTGGCGCGCTGGCAGCCGACCTGCTCCTGGCACTGGAGGCGAGTGACAGATTGCCGGATCACTACGATGTGCTTGAACTATCTGGCGAGCTGCGCCAGCGTCAGGCGCAGACGCTGCAGGCACGCGCGCCGCACTTGCTCGAACGGGTGCGCTGGCTCGATGCGCTGCCAGGCACTTTCGAAGGCTGTGTCATCGCCAATGAAGTGCTCGACGTCATGCCGGTGCACTGCCTGGCATGGCGCGATGGCGTGTGCATGGAACGCGGTGTTAGCCTGGAGGCGGATCAACCAGCCTGGGCAGAGCGGCCGCTAGAGACCCATCTGCAAGCGGCTGCCCAGACCTTGCCTGTCGCCGGGCAGGTCAGTGAATATGTCAGTGAAATATGTCTGACATCGCGTGCCTGGATCGGTGAATGGGCGCGCAGCCTGCAGCGCGGCGCCTTGCTGCTGATCGACTACGGCTACCCTGCCGCCGAGTACTACTTGCCCACGCGAAGCAGCGGCACCTTGCAGTGCTATTACCGGCATCGCGCGCATACGGAGTTTTTCATCTGGCCGGGGCTCAACGACATTACCGCCTTCGTCGATTTCTCGGCGACGGCAGAAGCCGCCTTTGATGCCGGCCTGGATGTGCTCGGCTATACCAACCAGACCAGCTTCTTGATCAATTGTGGCGTTCTGCAATTGCTTGAGGGCCGCGGCCGCTCGGACAGTGCCGAGTATCTACGCGCTGCACGGGCATTGCAAAGGCTCGTCGGCCCTCACGAAATGGGCGAGTTGTTCAAGGTAATGGCGCTGGGGAGGGAGATCGGTGAACCGCTGCTGGGCTTCGCGCGGGGAGACCGGACGCATGCGCTGTGAGCTGCATGCGGTAGGGTGCTCAAGTGCGGAGCCGCACTTGAGCACGATAAAGATTCATTCTTGCGAGCTGTACAGTCGCGACATGAAGCTATCGATGTCGGTCAGCAGCATTGTTCGCGGCGCGCTGGCCTCGCTCGCACAGACCGATTGCAAGCCCAGTGCCAGGGCCGGCTGCGGCAACCAGTTCGCGTTCAACACTTCTTCGCCGTAACGCTCGGTATCGGTGGGGGGTGTGCCTGATGTCATGTCCATGATGGTCACCATTTTGCGAACTCCGGTTGGTGCGAGCAGCTCTTGATCTGAATCAATTGCCCACACCTCTATAACGAACCAAATCGTCAAAGGTTGAAAGAGAAATGTGTGCCGGGATGCAAAATGCGTCACGGCCACGCAGCACGCAAATAATTGCATGCTGGCGGCGTGCTTCGAGGGACGGAGAAGTGTGAAAAAGCGTGGCGAATCGCCACTTGTCACAGGCCCGGAATCAGGCGGTACGCGACAGTATCAGGGCGCAGTGCTGCGCGGACGAGGCGACGCCTGGGTAAGCTCGATGAAGCGATTGCGGTCGGCTTCGAAGCGCGCACGCGTGAGGTCGATATCGCGTTGCTTGCTATCGATGATGGAGCGTGCAGCCGCCAGCTCGGATGCATTCGTCATGAGATCATCAACCACGTCGCGCGGAATTGCGCCGTTTGTCGGCTTGAGCTTTTCAAGCTTGGCACGCGCCGCGAGCAGGTCCGTCTCCTGTGCCTTGGCGCGCTTCAGGTCCACGGTGATTTGCGCGATTTCACGCTCGCCGCGCGCATCGATTTCTTCGACCGACGCATAGCTGTCGACCAGTACGCGATCACGGCGTTTCGCTTCGGCTTCCTTGATCGCCCTGTCGCGCTGCGCCTTGAGCTCGGCATCGCGCCTGGAGCGCTGCTCGGCGGTGAGCGGCGCCTCAATCTCGCGCACGACACGGCCACCTGGTGTGACTTCGCGATAGGCGCGTTCGTAGCAAACCTGGGGCAGCGTATCGCCACAGGCGCGGTGGCCGTTGCCGTCGGTACAGCAATACGTTCGCGTCTGGCCGAGCACAAGCGGGCTGGCAAGCGTCAATGCGGCAACGATCAGCAAACGTGTCAGGGTCAAATCAGCGCACTCCGTCAATTAACGCCATAGGTTTCGCGGTAGCGCTGCACCGCCTCGAGGCTGTCGGCCAGTTCGGGAGCATCCGCCAGAAACTTCATCAGATCTTCAAGTGTTGCAACAGCAATAACCGGCACGCCGAAATTATCGCGCACCTCCTGCACTGCACTCTTTGCTCCCGTGCCGCGCTCCATGCGGTCCAGAGCAATCACGACGCCAGCAAACTCGGCTCCATTGCCGCGGATGATTTCGACCGACTCGCGCACGGAAGTCCCGGCAGAAATCACATCGTCCAGCACCAGCACCCGCCCCTTGAGAGGCGCACCAACGACGGTTCCGCCTTCGCCGTGGTCCTTGGCCTCCTTGCGGTTGAAGCAGAAGGGCAGATTGATACCCTGTGCCGCCAGCTGCATCGCCGTTCCCGCTACAAGCGGTATACCCTTGTAGGCCGGGCCGAACAAGGTGTCCACTGCGACACCCGACTCGCGGATGGCCTGCGCATAATAGACACACAGTTCGGCAAACGACTGCCCATCATCGAACAACGCAGAGTTGAAGAAATAAGGTGACAGGCGCCCGGCTTTTGTTTTGAACTCGCCGAAGCGCAAGACGCCCTTGCGCACGGCAAGGGCAAGGAATTCCTGACTAAAATGCACGATTCGTACCGGATTGTCTGAATTTAACTTCTCAATGGGAAAAGCGATGTTACGCGTCATCACGGCCAACCTCAACGGCATCAGGTCCGCAGCGACCAAAGGCTTCTTCGAATGGCTCGCCGCGCAGGATGCCGATGTTGTATGTCTGCAGGAAGTCAAGGCGCAGGAAGTCGATATGACATCCGAGATGCTTAATCCACCAGGATTCACCGGCCATTTCTTCTGCGCCGAGAAACGCGGCTACAGCGGCGTGGCGATCTATTTCCGCCATACGCTGGAGCGCACGGTACGTGGCGTGGAATCGGGCGAATTCGATATCGAGGGCCGCTACATCCAGGCCGACTTCACGCATGACGGCAAGGCCTTGTCGGTCGTGTCGCTCTACATGCCCTCGGGCTCAAGCTCCGAAGAACGCCGGCAGGCCAAGTTCCGCTTCATGGATCACTTCTACCCGCATATGGCCGCGTTGCGCAGCAGCGGTCGGGAGGTGATCGTGTGCGCGGACTGGAACATCGCGCACAAGGAAATCGATCTCAAGAACTGGCGGAGCAACCAGAAAAATTCCGGCTTCCTGCCCGAAGAACGCGCCTGGATGAGCCGCGTGCAGGACGAGCAGGGATGGATCGATGTTTACCGGCGCCTGCATCCCGAAGCCACCGACGCCTGCTACACGTGGTGGTCCAATCGCGGCCAGGCGCGGGCCAACAACGTGGGGTGGCGGCTGGATTACCAGTTGGCCACACCGGCCATTGCGGCGACGGCGCAAGCCTGCTCCATCTACACAGCGCAGCGTTTCTCGGACCACGCGCCGCTGATCATTGACTATGCCATCTAGATGACAGGCCGGTACGACAGGCTCAGGCGGCAACCAACTGGCGCTTGCCGCACCATATCTGTTCGAAATCGACGGCGATAAGCGATTTATCCAGTGACACTACCGCTACCACTGCACAGGCAGCGTCCGCTGTATCGCGGAGCGCTGATTCGATTTGCGGCAATCCCTTGGCGCTCAGTAGCACTTTGACGACCGGTGTCTTGGCCGTGGCACCGCGCTTGAAGACAACGCCGGTTTCATCGTTGGCGAGTTTGACCAGCGTGCCCGGCGGATAAATGCCGACTTCCTTGACCAGCATTGCCGGAAAAGGATCGGCCTTGTTCTGGCCGAGCTTGACGAACATGAAACGTGTCGCCTCGCTGGCGTTGACCGGCTTGCGATAAGCCCGCGGGCTGATCTTTGCCGAGAAGACATCGCATGCCCGCAACAACAAGCCTGCTTCACCGGGGTTGCGGATATGACGCGGGTATCCATTGCCTTCGAGCGTCTCATGATGCTCCAGCACCGCACGCAACCATTCGTTATCCACCACGCCGCATTGCATGAGGATACGTGCCGCGGCTGCGGGATGATCGTCAATGGCCGCACGCTGCTCCGGACTCAGCGCGTCGCGCTGATTGCGCAGACTCAGCTGCAGATCGATCATCGCCACATTCATCGTCAGCGCCGCACAACTCAGCATTTCGCGCCTGGCAGCGTCCCATCCGGCGCGACATGCCAATAGCTCGGCCAGCACGGCTACATGAAAACTGTGCGCAATCGGATAATTGCGCTGTTCCAGCAACTGCATCGCAGCGATTGCAAGATCCGGGCTGCGCTCGGTGAAAATACGCACCTGGGTGGCCAAGGCCTGGACTTCACCGGTAAAGCTGCCATCGCGCGGCCTTGCTTCGAGCAGCCAGGCCAGGCGTGCCTGTATGGCCTCCATCAGGCGCAGCGGGTCATACACGGTCTGGCGAAAAACCTGCACGCTTTCAAGCGCACGGAACTCGACCGCATCGACATACATGCCGCGTTCGAGCAGCTCTGCGAGTTGCTCGTCGGTCTTGACCACATAGCCTTTGCCCAGCAAGAGCATGCCGTTGATGTCCAGCACGTCCCACGGTAAAGCGGCGTGAAGTTTGAGTTGATCTGGCTGCAAGCGGTGCAGTTCGGCCATTAGTGGATATCCCGAGTCAGGCGTGAGCGCAAAGGCGCCATGCGCTGTTACAAGTATCGGCCGTTGCGACGTGCGGGTTTAGCCACGCCGCGTCGCAATCAGAATCCCGCCAAATATCAGTGCCATGCCTGCCAGGTGATAAAGACTCGGCGTTTCATGAAGAAAGAGTGCCGCCAGGAGCGGCGTCGCTACCGGCATGATGTGAATGAACAAGCCAGCTACGGCGCCACCCACCTGCGCCACCGCCCGGTTCCAGAACACATAGCCGAGAAAGGCCGGAAAGATGCCGGTGTAAGCCATGCCAGCCATGGCCTGAGGTGTGGCATGGATCAGACGACCTTGCGCCAGTTCCCAGGCATACAAGGGGGCCAGGCCAAGGATGCCGATAGCCGTCAACAAGCACAGCAAGGCCATCGGATGCAGCGCTTGCGGGCGGAACCGCAACAACACCGTGTAGGCCGCCCATACCAGGACAGATGCCATGATCCACAGATCGCCATGATTGAAGCTCAGCGTAGCAAGCCGCGCGAACTCGCCATGCGCTACGATCACCGTCACACCTGCCAGCGACACTGCGATGCCCAGACCTTCTCGCCAGACAAGCCGTTGCCCGAATATCGCCCATGACAAGCCGATAATGACGAGCGGGATAAAGGAGTTCAACAAGACACCATTGGTCGCAGTCGTCGTCTGCAAGCCGACGTAAGCCAGGGTGTTGTAACCGGCGATGCCGAACAAACCGAGCACAACGAGAATGCGCCAATGCCCGCGCAAGGCGGGCAGAAGCTGGCTGCGATAGGGCCAGGCGAAAGGACAGACACAAACGAAGGCGATCACCCAGCGCCAGAATGACAGGGCTACCGGCGGGACATCACCCCGGAAACCGCGCCCTACGACCCAGTTTCCAGACCAGAAAAGCACGGTGAGCGTCAGCAGGAGATAAGGGTCGGGATTGGCCAGACGGCTGCGCAGCGACATGGTGCAATGATACAGCGCACCTATTCAGTAACACGCCCAGCGGCCACACGCCTTGGCCGTGTGCCTTACGTCGCGGTCGCTGCTGAAATCGGCGATGAATTCAGGCGCGTCAATCCGTGCCAAACTTGACCCCAATGAAGCATGTTTTCTGAAGGAGTCTGTGTGGCGAACACGATTGCTATTGCAATGACCGGGGCATCAGGAATGCCTTATGGCATGCGGCTTGTTGAATGCCTCATCGGCGCTGGATGCCGTGTGCAGGTGCTGTATTCGCAGGTCGCGCAGGTCGTCGCTAAACAGGAACTCGACATTACGCTGCCGGCACGTGCGGCCGACGCACAGGCGTGGTTTGCCGAACGCTTTGGCGCCTCAGCCGAGCAATTGCAGGTGTATGGCCGTGAGGAATGGTTTGCGCCGGTCGCTTCGGGATCCAATCCACCAGATGCGATGGTGATCTGCCCGTGCACGATGGGCACCCTGGCCGCGGTGGCCGCTGGCCTTTCTTCCAATCTGATCGAACGCGCTGCCGATGTCTGTCTCAAGGAGGGGCGCAAGCTGGTGCTCGTCCCGCGCGAAACGCCGTTCTCTACCCTGCATCTGGAAAACATGCTGCGTCTGTCACGCATCGGCGTAGTGATTCTGCCGCCCAATCCCGGTTTCTATAACCATCCTCGGTCGGTCAGCGATCTGGTTGATTTCGTCGTGGCACGCATTCTTGACCAGCTGAAAGTGCCCCACGAACTGATCCAGCGCTGGGGCGAGCCGCCCGCTGCCTGAGCCGTCACTGGCGTATGCACCTCGCCCACGATTAGTCCAGTAACGTGGCTTGTACAGCAGCGCGGTACAATAAGCCCGCTCTCAGCAGGCCGGCTTTCCTTCCCTTTTTTTTCCTCTTCGAAGCCGTCCGCAACAAGGATTTTGTCGTGCTCATCGCCAATAACATCACCATGCAGTTCGGGGCAAAGCCCCTGTTCGAGAACGTTTCCGTCAAATTCGGCGATGGCAATCGCTATGGCCTGATCGGTGCCAATGGCGCCGGGAAGTCCACCTTCATGAAGATCCTTGCGGGCGTGCTGGAACCGTCTGCGGGGAATATTGCGCTCGACTCCGGCGAGCGCATGGCTTTCCTCAAACAGGATCAGTTCGGCTATGAGAGCTCGCGCGTGATCGACGTCGTATTGCAGGGCCACGCCGAGATGTGGGCGTGCATGCAGGAGAAGGACGCGATCTACGCCAACCCCGAAGCAACGGAAGACGACTACATGCACGCGGCCGAGCTTGAGGGAAAGTTCTCCGAGTACGACGGTTACACGGCCGAAGCACGTGCCGGTGAGTTGCTGCTTGGCGTCGGCATTCCCACCGAACAACATACCGGCCCCATGAGCGAAGTGGCGCCAGGCTGGAAACTGCGCGTGCTCCTATGCCAGGCCTTGTTTGCCAACCCCGAGATCCTGCTGCTCGACGAGCCAACCAATAATCTCGACATCAACACCATCCGCTGGCTGGAAAACGTGCTCAACAGCCGCAACAGCACGATGATCATCATTTCCCATGACCGCCACTTCCTGAACCAGGTGTGTACGCACATGGCCGATCTGGATTACGGGCGTATCCAGGTTTATCCGGGCAACTACGACGATTACATGGAGGCCTCGCAACAGGCCCGTGAGCAGCAATCCAAGGACAACGCCCGCGCCAAGGAAAAAGTGGCAGAGCTGCAGGAATTCGTGCGCCGCTTCTCGGCCAATAAATCGAAGGCACGCCAGGCAACGAGCCGCGCCAAGCAGATCGAGAAGATCAAGATCGAGGACTTCAAACCTTCGTCGCGCCAGTACCCGTGGATCCGTTTCGACTACGACGAGAAAGACAAACTGCATCGTCAGGCGGTGGAGATCGAGAACCTTACGTTCGGCTACGACGCCGACAAGCCCGTCTTCAAGAAGCTGAACCTGAGCGTCGACGCGGGTGACCGCATTGCCATCATCGGTGAAAACGGCGTCGGCAAGACCACGCTGCTGCGTTTGCTGATGGGCGAGTTGACGCCGCAGAAAGGCACGCTCAAATGGGCTGAAAAAGCCAAGCCAGGCTACTACGCGCAAGACCACGCAGCCGATTTCGCCAAGGACGAAACACTTACCGACTGGATCTCGGGCTATGTGCGTCAGGGCGGCTTCGAGGGCGATGATGTCGTCACCTTGATGCGCGGCACGCTCGGCCGTCTGCTGTTTGGTGGCGATGACGTGAAGAAGTCCGTCAAGGTCCTCTCCGGTGGCGAACAAGGGCGCATGATGTTCGGCCGCCTGATGCTTCTGCGCCGCAATGTGCTGTTGCTCGACGAGCCGACCAATCACATGGACATGGAATCCATCGAGTCGCTCAACAACGGCCTCGACAAGTTCGTCGGCACCTTGCTGTTCGTGTCGCATGACCGCGAATTCGTCGCGTCGCTGGCGACCCGCATCGTCGAAATCAAGACGGACGGGCAAATCATTGACTATCGTGGTACTTACGACGAATACCTGTCGAGCCAGGGGCTGGAATAAGCGGCTCTCGCAGGTGTTTGTCAGGTGGCAACACGCTTGCCATCCCGATCGTCTTTATGCAAGGAGAGCCGTCATGAAAATGCATACTTGCTTGAGCACAGCCGTGGTGCTCCTGGCTTTTGCCGGCATCGCGCCGCCAGCATCGGCGATGGGGGAAGACCCGGCCCCCGTCGTCAAGGAAACAGACTTTTCGCGGGGTCGTGCCGCCATTGAACGCAAGGACTGGAACGGTGCCATCGCCTCGTTCGAGAAAGTCGTGGCCCGTGAAGACAAGAACGCAGATGCCTACAACTGGCTCGGCTACGCCAGCCGCAAGAGCGGCAAGCTGGACGCCGCTTTCAAGTACTATGACAAAGCGCTAAGCATTGATCCGAAGCACAAGGGCGCTTACGAATACCAGGGCGAGGCCTTCCTGATGGCCAATCAGCCCGCCAAGGCCGAGAGCAATCTCGCCACACTTGCCAAGCTGTGTAATAGCCGCTGCGAGGAATACCAGGATCTGAAGGAAGCGGTAGATAGCTACAAAGCGGGCAAGCGCTAGGAGGCTGGCGTGCTCACGGCCTTCTTCTGGATGGCCACCAAGCGGGCGATGCCGCCTTCGGCCAGTACAAGCAGGCTGTCGAGCTCCTGGCGTGAGAACGCCGCGCCTTCAGCAGTACCTTGCACCTCGACAAAGCCGCCACTGCCGGTCATGACCACGTTCATGTCCGTATCGCAGTCGGAGTCTTCCGGGTAATCCAGATCGAGCACTGGCGTGCCCTGGTAGATGCCAACAGAGATGGCCGCCACCCAATCGCGTAGGGGTGTTTGCGCCAGCAAACCGCGCTTTACCAAGCCCTGCAGTGCATCGTGCACGGCAACGCAGGCTCCCGTAATGGACGCCGTACGCGTCCCGCCATCCGCCTGCAACACGTCACAATCGATGATGATCTGCCGCTCACCCAATGCAGTCATGTCCACGACAGCGCGCATGCTGCGGCCAATCAGCCGCTGGATCTCCTGTGTGCGACCGCTCTGCTTGCCTTTGGCTGCTTCGCGTGCCATGCGGGTATGCGTCGAACGCGGCAACATGCCGTATTCCGCCGTCAGCCAGCCCTGCCCCTTGCCCTTGAGAAACGACGGCACGCCTTCCTCAACGGAGGCCGTACACAACACATGCGTATCGCCAAACTGCACAAGCACCGAGCCCTCGGCATGGCGCGTGAAATTGCGGGTAATGCGCACATCGCGCAACTGATCAAGTGCTCTGCCAGAAGGTCTCATGATGAATGGGTATCAGGTTATTGGTGATGCAGAATGCAGGAGACAAGCCAACAAGCTCCGAAGACTTTGCTGCTCTTCGACTTCGTTGCACTACGCTCAGAGCGAACGGTTTTGGGGCTTGCCTTTGATTACCTAAATCACATTCGATAGCGCAGAAAGCGTAGCGAGCGGGTCGCGATTGAAACGAGAAGCGCAGCTGTACACAAGTACAGCGAGCATCGCAGTTTCAAGCCCGGCCCGCGCAGTAGCTTTATGCGCTATCGAGGGTCGAAACGGGAGTACTTCTTGATGGCCTGGTTGATTTCTTTGATCGCCGCCTCGATCTCGTTCTCTGACAGCGGGTTGCCATCCGCAGGACGGCCACCGCGGCCGAATCCATCCATCTTGGTCGTGATGGTGTCGATTGGCATGGTGTTCGTGGAAATCGAGGAGGGCTGCTCATCGGCGTAATCGTCATGCCAGCGCATCGCCATGATCGAGAGGTTGTCGCAGGTGAGGCCACCGCGCGCTTCGGCGCGCGACAGCAAGCGTGGCGAAGCATCGAGAATATTTTCCTCGGCAAGCAGATCGACCACCTCTTCACCCTCGAGATTGCCCCATACCCCGTCCGTGCACATGACGATGAGGTCGTTGGCAAACAAGGGTGTAGCGCTTGAGAATTCAACCTGTGGCGAGTGTGTACCACCGAGGCAACTGAAAATGCGATTGCGCGCCGGATGGTGCAAGGCCTCTTCTTCCGTAATCAGGCCCTGGTCAATCATCAGCTGCAGGCGCGAATGGTCGCGCGTCTGGGCCGCGGTACGCCCGCGCCGGACCAGATAAAGCCGCGAATCGCCTGCGTGTGCCCAGTAGGCAACACTGTTCTGCACCAGGCAGGCAACGATGGTTGTACGCGGCGCATCGGGCAGCCGTTTGTCATACGCATAGTCAACGATGGCATTGTGCGCATTGGTAAGCGCACGCGACAGGAACATCAGCTCGTCGCGTATCTGCGGCTGAGCGGCTTGCTGAAAAGCCTCGATAAGATATTGCGTAGCGATCTGCGCTGCAATCTCGCCATGCAGATGCCCGCCCATGCCATCGGCGACAACCATCAGAAGCGATTCGCGTGAGTAGCTATAGGCGACGCGATCCTGATTGTTTGGGCGGCAGCCTGGGCGGCTTTCCTGGTAGATGGTGAATTTCATGACGTTCTCACGACTTTCGGAGGAGTGCGCGCAGATGGGTACCAACTTTTCCAAGGAGCGTCGTCGGCGGTTTCGGAGCAATGTGACGCGACCGCGTGAGCAGGGCTTTCTGCAAGGCGTAGACGCTTTGCGGACGCTCGAGCGGATTGATCAGCAGGCACCAGTCGATGGTTTCGAGCATGTGAATGGAATATTCGCCGGCCCAGCGCTTGGTGGCAGGCTCCAGCAGATCTTTCTTGATGCGCTCATCAGAGCGCTGCGGTGCTGAGCCGGACAAGCAGGCGTACATCGATGCGCCGACACTGTAGATGTCACTCCACGGCCCGAGGTTTTCACGGTCGTTGAATTGTTCCGGAGGCGCAAAACCGGGCGTGTACATCGGCTTGAGCATCGGCGTGTCCTGCGCCAGGGTCTGCCGCGCGGCGCCAAAGTCGAGCAGCACCGGTGTGCCATCGTTACGCAAGTAGATATTCGATGGCTTGATATCAAGGTGCAGCAATTTGTGCGCATGCACTTCCCGCAGACCGTTGAGCAAGCGCGTGAAAACACCGCGTATGAAGCGCTCCTTGATATGACCTTTATTGCGATGGATGAAGTCCTGCAAGGTGCGACCGCGTTCGAACTGCATCACCATGTAGACGGTGCCATTGGCGCGGAAGAAATTGAGCACGCGCACGACATTGGGGTGCATCAGCTTGGCCAGCGAGCGGCCTTCCTCGAAGAAGCACTTCATGCCGTAACGAAAGGCGGCCTGATGCTCCTCGGTGATCTGCGGTTCGATCTCGCCCGCCTTGCGCAGCGCCAATGAATTGGGCAAATATTCCTTGATCGCAACAGGCACCTGCTGGTCGTCGGTCGCCAGATAGACAATGGAAAAACCGCCCAGGCTCAGTTGCTGTTCTATGCGGTATTGTTCGAGCTGGAAGCCCGACGGCAAAGGACTGTTGATTTGAGACGGCATAGCCATGAGTTAGTATCCGCAGCGGATTCTGCATTGCACAAACGGCAGGTTTGTCCACCAGGAATGCAGCGCCTCCCTGGCATCGTCAAGGTAATGCATACTTTTGCCCTCAGCGCATTTTCGGGTCTGCAAGCTCACAGCAACCCTATTCACCCGACGGATTATCCCAATGGTATATAGCATGACTGGTTACGCTGCAGTGACACGCAATCTTGACAGCGTGTCCCTGCATCTGGAGCTGCGCAGCGTCAACTCCCGTTATCTTGATCCCACGTTCCGCATCACCGAAGAGCTCCGCTTTGCCGAGCCGATGTTGCGCGATCTTATCGGCGCGAGCCTAACACGCGGCAAGGTCGAATGCCGCGCCAACTTACAGGCGGCCACTCAGGGAGCGCCCGAGCTTGCCGTTAATACCGAAATGCTGCAACGCCTCGCTGGGGCCCAGGCGCAGGTACGTGCTTTGATGCCAGAATCGCCGCCCCTGTCGAC
Organism: Rhodocyclales bacterium; assembly: GCA_028292485.1. GTDB lineage: Bacteria > Pseudomonadota > Gammaproteobacteria > Burkholderiales > Rhodocyclaceae > Viridibacterium. The sequence continues at coordinate 73,132 of JAQGMG010000035.1, forward strand.
CGGGGAAGTGCTGCGTTGGCCGGGGGTCATGGCGGAGGAAACGCTGTCACAGGAAGCACTGGCCGAAGCGATGGCGGCGCTTGGCAAAAAGGCGCTCGAAGAATTGCGCGACAGCCGCGCCCGCGAAGGGGCCAAGCTGGTGACTGCGCTGCTGGAACGGGTCGCTTCGATTCGTGCCAAGCTGGCTGTAGCCGGGCCATTGATTCCGGCGGCCGTGGAGGAATACCGTAACCGCATGACGCTTCGATTGCGCGAAGCCCTGGCAACGCAGGATGATGACCGTATTCGCCAAGAAGTAACGCTGTTTGCGCAACGCGTGGATGTGGCTGAAGAACTGACGCGATTGACCACTCATCTCGATGAAGTGGAGCGCGTGCTGAAGGTGGGTGGTGCGGTAGGCAAGCGGCTGGATTTCCTCATGCAGGAACTCAACCGTGAAGCCAACACGCTGGCCTCCAAATCCGTTTCGGCCGAACTGACGGCGATCTCGGTCGACCTGAAAGTGTACATCGAGCAAATGCGCGAGCAAGTGCAGAACCTGGAGTAAATCGTGGAAAGAAATCGTGGGAAAAATAGTGCGCTGGGTCAAAACATTTGTGGCGAAGCTCGCAAGCGCATTTACTAATTGCCCTTCACCCATCACGATTCAGCGACCATGACAGGCATCCTTTTCATCGTTTCTGCACCTTCCGGCGCTGGCAAGACCACCCTTGTCCGGTCGCTGCTGAAAAATGATTCGGCGATTCGACTATCCGTTTCCTACACGACACGACCACCGCGTGAAGGCGAAGTCGATGGCGTGGCTTACAACTTTGTCGATCTGGCGCGCTTCCAGGCAATGCGCGATGCCGGAGAATTTCTCGAGTGGGCGCAGGTGCATGGCAACTTCTACGCAACGTCGCGCCCCTGGTTGCAGGCACAACTTGCCGGCGGCCAGGATGTCCTGCTCGAAATCGACTGGCAGGGCGCCGCCCAGGTGCGCGCCCAATTCGACGAGCCGGTCAGCATTTTCATACTGCCGCCCTCTTTTGCGGTGCTCGAAGCGCGTCTGCGCGGCCGCGGCACCGATAGCACCGAGGTCATTGAACGCCGTCTCGCCGCAGCCCGCGACGAAATGCGCCGCGTAAGCGAATTCGACTACGCTATAATTAACAATGACTTGCAGGAAGCACTTAGCGATCTGAGAGTGGTTGTGCGCGCAGCCCGGCTGCGCACCACCCAGACGCAAGCGCGCCATCCCGCAGTATTCGTCGACAACCTCGGCCAATAAAGGCACTCTTGCAGGAAGTTCCTGTCCACAATTGGTGGGCATGAAGCGTCATTGACTGTGGGTCGTCCGCCTTCTCGTTGTGTCGCTGTTGTTTCGCTCGTTCGTCTAAATTTTCGTCTGTTCCCCGGAGTACACATCATGGCCCGTATCACCATTGAAGATTGTCTGTCCAAATTCACCAACCGTTTTGAACTGACCCTGGCTGCAACCTATCGCGCCCGTCAGCTTGCTTCGGGCAGCACACCCCTGGTGGATGCCGAACGCGACAAGCCTACGGTGATTGCCCTGCGCGAAATCGCCGCTGGCAAGATCGGCCGCGAAGTGCTCGTGCGCGGGCAGTCCTGACGACTGCCTGGCATCTGGAGGACGCCGCATGGGTTCGTGTTCCCGTCCCTTCTCCTGTGCCCTGACCCCGACCCATCCCTGGATGGGAAAGGGGCTCTGTAGCTGTACCTGCAAACTGGCGCGCTTGATGGAATCGAGGGTGTCATGAAACCCGCGACCCGCGACGCAGCGCACATATCCTCGCAAGCTGCCGCGGCATCACGCGTCCTGTCGCCCGCCGCTGCGCTGGTACAGGCCAACGATGATGCATCGCCGGCAAACGTTGAAGCCGCTTCAACTGAAGTTTCGACCGAAGCCATCGAATTTTCGCGCCTGCGCCTGCAGGCCTCGCGTTACCTCAAACCCGAAGACGTCGAGCGACTGGAAGCTGCCTTCCAGATGTCGGTGCGCGCTCACGCCGGGCAGTTCCGCATCAGCGGCGATCCCTACGTCTCGCATCCACTGGCCGTCGCGGAAATCCTGGCGCAATGGCATCTCGATGCCCATGCTCTGATCGGCGGCCTGCTGCACGATGTGATGGAAGATTGCGATATCACCAAAGATGATATCGCCAGCCAGTTCGGCAAGATCGCGGCCGATCTGGTCGACGGCGTCTCCAAGCTCGACCGTATCGAATTTCGCTCCTACGAAGAAGCCCAGGCCGAGAACTATCGCAAGATGTTCCTGGCCATGGCGCGTGATGTTCGCGTCATTCTCATCAAGCTTGCCGACCGCCTGCACAATATGCGCACGCTCGGTGCAGTGCGGCCGGACAAACGCCGCCGCATCGCCCGCGAGACGCTGGAAATCTACGCGCCGATCGCCAACCGCCTGGGGCTCAACACGCTCTACCGCGAATTGCAGGAGTTGTCGTTCAAGAACACCTATCCAACGCGTTACCGCGTACTGACCAAGGCGCTGAAAGAGTCGCGCGGTGACCGCCGCGAAATGGTCGGGCGTCTCATGAGCAGCATCCAGGAGCGCCTGCCTGCGTGGAACGTGGAGGCCGAAGTGTATGGGCGCGAGAAGCACCTTTTCGGCATCTATCGCAAGATGGTCGACAAGCGCCTGTCGCTGTCGCAGGTGCTCGACATCTATGGCTTTCGCATACTCGTCAAGGACATGCCGAGTTGCTACCTGGCGCTCGGCGCGCTGCACGAGCTCTACAAACCGGTGCCCGGCAAGTTCAAGGATTACATCGCGATCCCGAAGGCCAATGGTTACCAGTCGATCCATACGACCATCATTGGCCCGATGGGCATGCCGGTCGAAGTGCAGATCCGCACGGTCGACATGCACACCGTGGCCGAGAGCGGCGTAGCTTCGCACTGGCTGTACAAGGACGACTCGCAATCGCTCTCCGACCTGCAACGCAAAACGCATAACTGGCTGCAGTCGCTGCTTGAGCTGCAGACCGCTTCGGGCGATTCCAGCGAATTCCTCGAACACGTCAAGATCGACCTTTTCCCTGGCGACGTATTCATCTTTTCGCCCAAGGGCAAGATCTACAACCTGCCGCGTGGCGCGACTGCCGTGGATTTTGCCTATGCGGTGCACACCGATATCGGCAACTGTTGCGTGGCTTGCCGCATCAATGGCGAGTTGCTGCCACTGCGCACCGAACTCAAAAACGGCGACCAGGTGGAAATCGTCACTGCCGGCCACGCCAGCCCCAATCCAGCCTGGCTCTCCTATGTGCGGACCGGCAAGGCACGCGCGGAGATTCGTCACTTCCTCAAGAGCGCCCAGCAGGAAGAAGCTTCCAGTCTGGGCGAGCGTTTGCTGGCACAGGCGCTGCGCCCTCACGGCCATGTGCTTGCCGACATGGGCAGCATCGCCTGGGACAAGTTACTACGCGAAAACGGTCTCAAGCATCGGGACGACATACTTACCGATATCGGCTTGGGCAAACGCCTTGCCGCCGTCGTCGCACGTCGCCTGCAAGACCTGCAGGCTGGACTGAGTGCGAATGCGGCAGACGGTGAAGCCGCAGGTAAATCCGGCAAGCCGCGCAATAGCAGCCCGATCCTGATTCATGGCGGCGAAGGCATGGCAGTGCAGATGGCGCGCTGTTGCCGCCCCATTCCGGGCGATCCCATCGTCGGCATGATCCGCAAGGGGCAAGGTCTCGAGGTGCACGTCAACGACTGCCCGGTGCTGACGCGCAATCACTCTGCAGATCGTGATCGCTGGATCGACGTGGAGTGGGAGCTGGGCACCGAACGCATGTTCGACGTCACCATTCGTGTGCTCGTCGAACACCGGCGCGGTGTGCTGGCACGCGTAGCCGCCGCCATTGCCGATCAGGAATCGAACATTCAGTCGGTCGCCATGGACAACGAGCGCGGTCCGCACTCCATCATCAATTTCGTCATACAGGTACACAATCGCCTGCACCTGGCGCGCATCATGCGCGCCGTGCGGCGCACACAGGAAGTCGTGCGCATCAGCCGCGTACGCGCAGAAAAGCCCAGCGACAAGACTCCTGCAGATCGCAAGAACCAACCCAACGGAAATATTTGAATATCATCATGGCTATCTACGAATCCGAACACACGAAATTCATGCGCGAATGGATGGACAAGCACCCGGAAGAGCGCGAAGAACAGCGCAAGGGCCGCGCCATGTGGTGGGACAAACCGCAAGAGCTTGCTGCACAGAAAGCTGATCGCGAATCACAAGTGCCACAGAAGGCTTATTACTACCAGAACGAGGTCTGAGCTTCGGCTTCCTCGGGCAGCCTGACTGACGCGTGGGTCCGCCCTGCCACACTGGCTCGTTCCATTAATTCATGCACTATCCACGCCTAGCCATTGTCGACCTGGAAACTACCGGGGCGGATCCGTCGCGGGATCGCATCACCGAAATTGCCATCCTCATCACGGAGGGTGACACGCTGATCGAGCAGTGGTCCACGCTGATCAATCCGGACATGCCGATTCCATGGCGCATCCAGGAACTGATCGGCATCAGCGACGAAATGGTAGCCGACGCGCCGCGCTTTGCCGACGTCGCCACAGCCATCCGCGAACGACTGGCAGACAACATATTCGTTGCGCATAACGTACGCTTCGATTACAACTTTCTGCGCGCAGCCTTCGAGCGCCAGGGCGAACCATTTCACGCGCCCGCTCTGTGTTCGGTGAAATTCTCGCGTGCGCTTTATCCGCAATTTCCGCGTCACGGGCTGGACGCCATCATTGCGCGTCATGGCTATGCCATCTCGGCGCGCCATCGCGCGCTGGATGATGCGCAGATCGTCTGGCAGTTTCTGCAGGAAAGCCGCCAGGAACAGCCCGACGAAGCCGTGACCCGCGCCTGGTCACGCGCGCTGTCGGACACACCACAACCGCGCCTGCCGGAAGGTAACCTCGAATCACTGCCGGAATGCGCCGGTGTCTATGTCTTTCGCAACGCACAAGGCCACGCCCTGGAAATTGGCCGCGCGCGCAATCTGCGCGCTGAAGTACTAGGCCTGTTTACATCGCGCAAGGCGGACGCGCGCGCTAAGAAACGCGCTGCTGGTGTTCAGCACGTCGACAGCTTTCCGGCAGCTGGCGAACTGGACGCCATGCTCAAGGAACTGCACATCGCCCGCAGCGAGGCAACGCCAAAAACAAGGCAGGATGCGGCATGGGGCTGGCGCTTCGACGCCCAGGCAACGCCCGTGCTGCAATTGATGGAGCTGAACGATGGCGACCCGTTGGCCTGGGGAGACGTGTATGGCTGCCTGCGTGGCGAACTCGAAACAAGAAAATTGCTACGCGACATCGTTACCCGACAGCGCCTCTGCCCACGCCGTCTTGGCCTGGAACTGGGCGAAGGCCCTTGTCATTCGCATGCCCTTGGCAAGTGTCTTGGCGCATGTGTCGGCAAGGAAAGCAACGCCCAGCACGACCTGCGTCTGCTGACGGCCCTTGCCGGTCTCAAACTGAGGTCGTGGCCCTATGCCGGCGCCTCTGTATTCGCCGAGCATGACGAGGTACACAGCCGCTCGGCGTTTCACGTCTTCGATCACTGGTGCCATCTCGGATCGTTCGATACGCATGCTGAAGCGACCGATTGCATGGTGAATGCAAGGCGATCATTCGACGCAGAAAAATACCGCTTGCTGCATCGTTGGTTAATGCAGGCAGGACATGGGGCTGTTGCGTCAATCCACGGGTAGGTTGGGGTGAGCGCAAGCGATGCCCAACATCGGTCGATGAAGCGATGTGAAATGCGCTCCGTGGGGCGTTGGGCATCGCTTGCGCTCACCCCAACCTACGCAGCAACCGTCTCTCCACCTTCCGCATCATTGCCGCGCCGCGGCGCACGCAACGGCATGCGCAAGGTAAAACTTGTGCCGTAGTCAGGCTCGCTGTCCACGGTGATTTCTCCCCCGAGCACACCAGTCACGATGTTGTGCACGATGTTGAGCCCCAGGCCTGTCCCTTGTCTGCCCAGCTTGGTGGTGAAAAAGGGGTCGAAGATCTTGCCGAGGTTTGCCGAACTGATACCGACACCATCATCCGTGCAGCGGAAAATGACAAAATCATTATCAGTTTCAGCCGTGAGGCGAACGATGCCTCGCACGCGACCATCAAAAGCATGCAGCAAGGTGTTAGCCAGCAGATTGGTCACAACCTGGCCGAACGGGCCCGGGTAGCTGTCCAGCCAGATGCCGTCAGGTATTTCCTCTTCGATGGCATAAGGTGTTTTGCGAAACATCGGCTGCATCGTAACGACGATCTCGCGCACCACTTCACGCAGCATGAAATTGCGCCGTTGCGAGCTAGTCTGATCGACGGCGACCTGCTTGAAACTGGTGATCAATTCACCCGCAGCGATCAGATTGCGCGTCAGGATATCGGCAGCCGATTCGGTCTCGCCAACAAAGTTTTCCAGGGTCGAGCGCTTGAGTCCGTCGGCCATGCGTTGACGAAAATCCCTGCCGATATCGCGCAAGGTGCTGGCGACCATCAGGCTGTTGCCGATCGGCGTGTTGAGCTCGTGCGCGATGCCTGCCACCAGCGAGCCAAGCGCTGCCAGTTTCTCGGATTGCACCAGTTCGATATGCGTGCGCTGCAGGCGCTCCAGTGCGTTCTCGAGTTCATGATTGGTATCGGCCAGTGCGCGGGTTCGCTCGACCACGCGCTGCTCGAGCGAAAGATTGAGCTCTTCAACTTTCCGTTGCGCCGAACGCAGCGCGGAAATATCGACAATGGCTGACAGGATGCAGGGCTCGTCCATATGCATCATGCGCAGGTGGACCTGGCAATCTATGATGGTTCCATCCAGCTTCTGAAGGCGAACGTCATAGTCATCGACATGACCATCGCGTGCCAGCATACCGAAAAGCTTCTGCCGTTCGGCGGGATCGGCATAGAACTCCATTTTCGAGCTCTCACCAATCATGTCACCCGTCGTGGCGCCCAGTTCGTAAGCCAGGGCCCGATTTACATCGAGGTAGGCACCGTCGACCTGCCGCATCAATGCCAATGGAATAGGCGATTCGTGAAACAGCGCAGAAAATTTCTGCTCGCTGTCGCGCAAGGCCTCTTCCACCTTGGCACGTTCATACAGATCGAGCTCCAGCGCGAGGTTTTTCTGCTCAAGCGAGGCAATCAGCCCTTTGAGGGCACGCCGCGTAACTTCGAGCTGGTTCTCGACTTCACCGATTTCATCGTGTCGCAGAGCCTCGATCGGATCGTTCAGATCGCCGTGAGCAAGCCGGCCCGCTTCCTTTGCGAGGCGCTGCAAGGGGAACAGAATCCGGCGACGCAGCACCAGCAGAATGAGCAGTACGCTGCCAACGATCTGGATCAGCAAGGTGCTGCCCAAGGCGAGCAATTGACTGCGCAATTGCTGCACAAAAGGCGCTTCGGTGATTTCCAGCTGCACGCGGCCTATCTCGTCACCGCGATGCGTGATCATTCTCTGGATCGAGTGCACGGACGCGGTGCCGCGCCGGAAATTGCGCTCGGCGTAAGCAAACCGGCCACGCTGCAGGTCCTGCACTTCAATGCTGACCACGGCCGGATTGTCTGCCACGGCTTCGACAAGCGTGCGCGCGCTATCGGCATCCAGCGCCCACAGGCTTTCGCGAACACCCAACGCGACAATACTGGCCTCGCGCGAGAGCACCCCTTCGACGGTCTCGCCCAGCCGGCGATAGAGTGCATTGACCTGATACACCGCCACCAGCATGGCAGGCAGCATGACACCCAGCAATACCGCTGCGATGATGGCTCGTCGAACAGTCAAACCCGACGGTGAAGTGGCGCTCATGTCTTGCGCGCAGAGAGCCACTCGATAAGCATCGGTACTTCCATCGGGCGTGCGTAGAAGTAACCTTGCGCCTCGTCACAGCCCATGCTCTTGAGTGCATCGGCCTGCTCCTGCACTTCCACACCTTCGGCGATCACGGCAAAACCAAGCGTCTGGCCAAGCTGGATCACCAGTTCAGGAATACGGCGCGCGCGATCATCCGTACAGATATCGTTGATGAAGGCGCGATCAATCTTGAGGCGATCGACTTTCAGGCGCTGCAGATATGAGAGCGACGAGAATCCGGTACCAAAGTCATCGAGGGCGATACCCACACCGAGGGCCTTGATCTGATCGAGCATGCGGCTGATGAAGTCAGCCTCTTCCATCGCCACCGATTCCGTGATCTCCAGCTCGACGCAGCTGGGATTGACACCGCTATCGGCAAGCGCGGTGGACAATGACACAAGAAACCGCGGATGACGCAGCTGTATGACAGAGACATTGATGCCAATACGCAGTTGCCCGAAGCCATGCTTTGCCAGCTCGGCCTGCTGGAAGCACGCCATGCGCATGACCCAATCGCCAATATTGACGATCATGCCCGAGTGCTCGGCGATCGGAATGAAGCGGTCTGGCGGAATCAGCTGGCCGTCTTCAGTGCGCCAGCGTAGCAACGCCTCGATACCGCACACACGGCCGCTTTGCAGTTCCAGTTGTGGCTGATAGACAAGAAACAGACGTTGCCGCTCAATGGCATGGCGCAGAGCCTGCAACAGGCGCACGCGCTCGCGGATGTCGACCGCCATGTCGCGTGTGTAGAAGCTGTATTCGCCGCGGTTGCCCGTCTTGGCGCGACGCAAGGCAATATTGGCGCCCTTGACCGCATCTATGCCATTGCCATCTATATCGGCGAGGTGGGCCACACCAATCGTCACGGTCAGCATCATTTCCTGCCCGTCGATGACGAAGGGATCGCTGAACAACGCAAGCAGATGTGCCGGCATGAGGTCTTCGACCATGCCGAGCGCGGCGAACGTGTCACCGGATATGCGCGAGAACTGGCAACGGCTGCCCAGCGCGGTGAGAAGCCGTTGTGCAACGGCACGCAACAACTGATCACCGAAGCTATGGCCCAGAGCGTCGTTGGCTTCGGCGAAGTGGTCGATGTCAATCAGTGCCAGCGTGTAGCGCGCGCTGTCTTGCGTACCGAGTCTTTTATCGAGCTGTTCGATCAGGCTCAGGCGATTGGGCAGAGCCGTCAGCGGATCGGTATATGCATGGTCATGCAGTCGCCCGAACAAGAACGCGTTATCGAGACCGACCGCAATGTTGGTGCAGAAGAGATCGGCAAGGGCGCGCGTGTCCGCGTCAATGTCGTCGCCCGGGTCGATATACGCAACGACACGGCAACGTTCGTGACCCAGCAGAAAGATAACGGAGCCGGCCGCCGAGTATGTGTTCTGCTTTTCCTGCAGACAATACTGCACAGCCTGGCGCACCGACAAGTCATCAACCTCGGCGAGCGAGCGGCCGCCGTACCCGGCATGACGCCCGAGTGCGGCAATCACCACTGCGCGTTGACTATCGGAGTACTGCGCTGATGTGTACTGGACACATATCAGGCCCGCTGCGGGAGCACCAAGCAATGCCGCCAATCGCTCGATGGCGCCTGCAGCAAAAGCTTCAACACCGGACAGCGCCATGAGCTCGCTCGTCCAGCGCACAACCTTGTCGAGCGCACGACGATTGCGATTGATGGAGTGGATCTGGTCGTAGGAACGGATTGCCGAGGTCAGCGAGGTGAACAGCTTGGTGCGCGTGAGCTCCGACTTCGTCTTGTAGTCGTTGATATCGAAGTCGCGAATCGCCTGCATCTCGGGCGCATAACCAGGCTGGCCGGTGCGCAGGATGATGCGTGTTTCGTGCAGCTTCAATTCGTCGCGAACGATGCGTACCAGGCGCAAACCCGCATCGTCTTCTTCCATCACGACATCGAGCACGATGACGGCTATGTCGTCTTCATGTTGCAGCAAGGCATGAGCTTCTGCCGCAGAGTTGGCGTGGAAGAATTGCAGCGGGCGATCGAGGACGAATACATCGCGCAGCGCGAATTCGGTCGCGGCATGGACGTCGGGATCGTCATCGACAATCAGTACACGCCAGCGGGCAATAGCCGTCCTATCGGGCCCCTGCGATGCATTGGGCTCTACATCGGCCTGCACATCGTCGTCGGTGAAATGCAACTCGTCATCATCTGCCATACCGTTCCTTCAGCCGCTCGCAAAGGCATATGCAACCGCGCGAATCATGCCACGATTGACCAGCCGACGGGAGTCGGGAGTTGCGGTAACAAAGGGCTTGGTGCGCGGAGAAGAAACAACGCATCACGCAAGAGGGGCGAGGCGACGATAGGCGCCTCCAAAATACAACAGGGGGTCGCGCTCAAAACGCTGGAAGCGCACGACCTCTCCAAGGAACAACAAGTGATCACCACCTTCGTGGCGCACCCCGTTGCGCACTTCGAAGTGGGCACAACAACCATGCAGGAGCGGAATGCCGTCGATGCCTTCGTCCCATGTCAGGCCGCTGAAGTGATCCGGTGTCTTGCTGGCAAAACGGCGGGACACGGACTCCTGATCAGCAGAGAGTACGTTTACAGCATAGTGTTTGCATTGCTCGAACGCATCGCGTTGTGCAAGGTGGCGCGAAAGACTCCACACGATCAGGGGCGGATCAAGCGAAACGGCGTTGAAGGAATTGACTGTGAGTCCGACGGGCGTGCCATCTGCAGCGCGTGTCGTCATGACAGTGATGCCGGTGGCGAACATGCCTAGTGTTCGACGAAAAGCCTGTATATCGAAGAGAACTTGCTGCATCGAGTAGGGCACCGCTTGAGAATGAATCCGGAGCCGCGATTATCCGGGGCTTTGTTCTGCAAGTCGAGCAAGGACAACTGCGGCGCAAATCAATGATGCACATACCCGGTTTCGTCGGGCGTTGCGTCCCCGTCATCTGCCGGCGCGCGCTTTACCGGAAACACCACCTGCACCTGCAAGCCCGGAGCTGCTGCATGCACAGGCGACTCGCGCAGCGAGACCTCACCACCATGCAGTTCGGCCACTTCTCGCACAATAGCCAGGCCCAGGCCGCTGCCCTCCGCGGCGTTGCCCAGCACACGGTAGAAACGCTGGAATACCTTGTGACGCTCCTCCGCTGCGATGCCCGGACCGTTGTCCATCACACTCAGAATCAGGCAATCATCATGCATGGGCGAGCCATTGGCATCGTGCAATACATCGAGCTGCGGGACTGCTGGCCAATTGTCTTGCCACTGAGCGTCCCCGCCCCGCCACAAGGCAACGGTCACCTGTCCGCCGGAGGGCGTGTATTTGATCGCGTTGTCCACGAGATTGGTGATCAGTTCGCGCAACAATACTTCACTGCCTTCAAGATGAATGCCTTTTTCGTCGCGCTGCAGATCGACGCCCAAGTCGATGCCTTTCTTCAATGCCAGCGGCACGCAATCCGACACCGATTCACGTACCAGCCGAGCCATATCGACGCGCGTGAAGCTATGCACATTTTCAGAGCTGGCTTCGGCGCGCGCCAGCGACAGCAATTGATTGATGAGGCGTGCAGCGCGCTCCGCCCCCATCCACGCACGCCACATCGCCTCACGCATCTGCTCCGGCTCCGCTTCGGATGTAGCCAATTCGATCTGCATCTTGAGGCCCGCCAGCGGCGTGCGCATCTGATGCGCCGCATCGGCGATGAAGTGTTGTTGCGCATGCAACAGGCTATCGAGTCGCGCCATCATGTCGTTGAAGGCAACGATCAATGGCCGCACTTCCTCGGGCAGGCTTTCCGGAGCAATCGGTGACAGATCACCGGGGCGACGTTTGCGGATGAGTACCTGCAGACTGCCAAGTGGCGCGATGCCGCGCGACAGGCCGAACCACACCAGCAGAACGGCGAGCGGGATGATGGCAAACTGCGGCAACAACACGCCGGACACGATGCGTGAGGACAGACTGCTGCGCTTGTTGCGCGTCTCGGCTACCTGTACGACCGTATAGCGTTCTGTCGGCTTCGCCGCCGACGCTGCTTCGGGCAATTCACGCAGCGCCAGAGCTGCTATGCGGATGTCCTCGCCGTGAATATCTGCATCGCGAAAGATGATGCGCCCTGCATTACGCGTTACTTCGTCGTCAGGTGTCGGCACTTCGTTGTCGCCTGCCAGCAACTGACCACCGGGCGCCAGTATCTGGTAGTAGATGGTGTCTTCGGTATCGGAGCGTAACAACCTGCTCGCCGAGCTGGACAGATCGATGCTGACGCTGCCATCGCTGGCAGTCAGTACCTGCCGTGACAAGGCACGAACCTGATCGGCCAGTGCCTGATCATAGGGTTGATTGGCGATGTGCAGCGCAACGTCATAAGTCAGGATGATGGAGATCGGCCACAGGAACAGCAGCGGCGCAAGCATCCAGTCAAGGATTTCGCCGAACAACGAATAGGAACCGCTGGGCGAGCCGCCCGGCCCGGACGGTGTCATGTCGGCGCCACCACGCAATCTATAGAGCAAGCGGGACAGGCGCATGACTAGGTGTTGCGGGCCAGCGACTGCGCCCTACATGTTTGCCGTGACATCCGGTTTTTCCAGGCAATAACCCAGCCCGCGCACGGTAGTGATCTTGAGGCTGCCATCGACGCAGCTCTCCAGCTTCTTGCGCAGACGATGCACATAAACTTCGATGGCATTGAGCGACACCTCCTCGCCCCAGCCACAAAGATGATCCACCAGATGCTCCTTGCTCACCAGCCTGCCAGCACGCAGCAGCAGCACTTCAAGCACGCCCGTTTCGCGTGCCGAGAGATCGAGCATATGTCCATCAATGGTCACCGAGCGGTCCGCCTGATCGTAGCGCAAGGGACCAAGCATGACGACGCGGCCTTGGCCTGTGCCACGGCGCGTCAAGGCCCGCACGCGTGCCTCGAGTTCGGGCAATGCAAAAGGCTTGGTCAGATAATCGTCAGCACCGGCGTCAAGGCCGCTGACACGATCCTGCACGGCATCACGTGCAGTCAGGATGAGGACCGGGCAGGTGGATTTGCGATTGCGCAGGCGTTGCAACACTTCAATGCCCGACATGCGCGGCAGGCCCAGATCGAGTACCAGCAGATCATATTGCTGCGAAGCCAGCGCTGCATCCGCTTCGGTTCCGGTAGCGGCATGATCGACCGCATAGCCCGCGCGCTTGAGCGACCGCATCAGGGCGTCCGCGATGAGTTCATCGTCTTCTGCAATCAGGATTCGCATGGCGTCACGATGAATGGCATCACATCGAGTTTAGCCCGGATGCACGGTTAACGCCGTGCTCAGGCCATGCCTTCGACATGCCGTGCCAGTCTTTCCGGCAAGCCCGCAGCGCGTATCTTTGCCGCGGTTTGCGGGTAATCGTAAGGCACACGAAAGAAATTCAGGCTGCATCGTTCGCGGTCGAACACCGCGTAACGCGCACCGACCAGGCCATCGCGGGGTTGTCCGCAAGAGCCGATGATCGACAGCCATTGGCGATGTGCAGGCACCGGAATGACCACATCCTCAGGCGGCCGGATTACGGAAAAACTTCCTGCGCCATTTGCAAAGTACAGCGCCGGGTCATGCACATGCCCGGAGAATACCCATGGCGTACCTGCCATGCGCAGACTGCGCTCCGCCGCTTCTCCGTCATAGATGTAGGCCCACAGTTCGGGCGCCGCTGCGCTGGCATGCACCCATGTCATGTCATCTTCCTGCAACATCAACGGCAGGTTCGCAAGGAAGTCCCGTTGCGCTTCAGATAGCTGCGCGTGCGTCCACTGAACGGATACCCGTGCCACCTCGTTCATCGTGGTGGCGAGATTCAAGGCTATTGCTTTGTCATGATTTCCGAGCACGGCGACATCGCCCTGGGCCATGCCTTGCTGCACGCGCTCGATAACGGCACCCGGGTCCGGCCCATAACCTACCAGATCCCCCAGGAATACATGTCGACCCACGCCCTGCGTAGCGGCATGCGCCAGTACGGCATCGAGTGCTTCGATGTTGCTATGAATATCAGCAATCAATGCGTACTTCGTCACTACTGCAATCCGGTTGAAATGAAGGAAAGTCCGGCAAAGAAAATGGCCCGCAAGCATGCGGGCCATCGTTCGTGGAAGGATACTCTGCTGCAGTGGAAGGATCAATCAACCCACTTACGTGATATCACGATCCTTTGTCTCCGGGAGGAATAGCGTACCGATCACGGCAGTCATCACAGCAACTACGATTGGATATAGAAGCCCATGATAAATATTGCCGGACGCCACCACCATGCCAACACCAATGGCAGGCAACAGGCCTCCGAACCATCCATTGCCGATATGGTACGGCAGTGACATTGAGGTATAGCGGATACGCGTCGGGAACAATTCAACCAGCCATGCTGCAATGGGGCCATAGACCATGGTCACATAAAGCACGAGGATCGCCAGCAGAGCAATCACAGCCGGTTTGTTAACCTTGCTCATGTCCGCCTTTTCAGGATAGCCCGCGTCTTTCAATGCAGCACCCAGATCCTTCGCGAATGCATCTCCCTTCGTTTTGGCGTCAGGTTTTGGAAGGCCGGTCCCTTCATAGCTGCTGACTACCCTGTCACCAATCTTGATCTGCGCAACCGAGCCAGCCGCCGCGTCCACTTTGACATAGTTAACGGAGCGTTTAGCGAGTGCGCCGGTTGCGATGTCGCATGAGCTGGTGAATTTGCGCTTCCCGATCGGATCGAATTGTACCGAGCAGGTAGCCGGATCAGCAGTCACTGTCACCGTATTGTTTTGCTGTGCTAGATACAGGTCGGGATTGCCGTATTGCGTTAGCGCACTGAAGATCGGAATGTAGGTAGCCGCTGCAAGGATGCAACCTATCATGATGATCGGCTTGCGCCCGATGCGGTCGGACAATGAACCGAATACGACAAAAAACGGCGTTGCAATCAGGAGTGCTGCTGCGAGCATGAGATTCGTTGTATTGAGATCCAGCTTCAAGGTATTAAGCATGAAAATCTGCGCATAAAACTGACCGCAATACCAGACTACCGCCTGACCAGCCGTTGCGCCGAACAGCGCCAGCAATACGATCTTGGCGTTACCCCAGCGTAGAAAGGATTCGGTCAAGGGAGCCTTTGAAGATTTGCCTTCGGCCTTCATGCGCTGGAAGACCGGGGACTCATGCAGTTTCATACGAATATAGACAGAAATGATGAGCAGAAGAATCGAGATGAGGAACGGCAAGCGCCATCCATCTGCCTCAAAAAACTCTTTGGACATCAGCATGCGGCAGAGCGTGATGACAATCAGTGACAGGAAAAGTCCAAGCGTTGCCGTTGTCTGAATCCAGCTCGTGAAATAGCCTCGCTTGCCTTTCGGAGCATGCTCGGCCACGTAGGTTGCCGCACCACCATATTCACCGCCCAGTGCGAGCCCCTGTAGCAAACGCAGAGCAATAAGCAGGATTGGTGCTGCGACGCCGATGCTGGCATAGGTTGGCAATATCCCGACCGCCGCAGTCGAGAAGCCCATGATCAGGATAGTCATTAGAAAAGTGTATTTGCGTCCGATCATGTCTCCCAAGCGCCCGAAAATAATGGCGCCAAATGGGCGAACGATGAAACCTGCAGCGAAAGTACAGAGCGAAAACACCAGGCTTCCGGTTTCATCAAGACCGGCGGAGAAATTTGCACCTATCACCGAAGCTAGCGTAATGAACAGATAGAAGTCGTACCACTCGAATACGGTACCGAGTGAGGATGCGAAAATGACTGTGCGCTCCTCCTTGGTGATGCCTTCTTGAGCCATGAAAATCTCCTCTAGTGGTGTAGCGTCCGGGCACCGGTTCTATCGAGCTCCTCGATCCATGTGAAGGAAAAAGCACAGCTCTGATCCAGAAGGTGCTGCTGTCAGACTAGAAGTCCATGCTTACTCGCAGCTTACGCGTTTAGCATGCGGCGCAGCATTTGAATGGCAGCCATGACCTTTGAGGCAGGAGAACACTTGCGTTGCGCAGATGCTGCGCCGCACGACAGACAAGCCCAATTGGCAGCGCCCGACCACGCGGAGCGAGCCTCGCGCGACCTATAATGGAGGCCTGCCGGTCTTCCTGAGCTTCAATTCCACGATGAGCCAATACTTCAAGCACCACGTGTTTTTTTGCTGCAACCAGCGCGAAGCTCCCGATACCTGCTGCAACAATCAGGGGGCGAGCAACCTGCAGGGGTATGCCAAGAGCCGCATTTCTGCGCTAGGCCTCAAGGGCAAAGGCAACATCCGCATCAACAAGGCGGGCTGCCTCGATCGATGCGACGAGGGGCCTGTGCTGGTGGTTTACCCCGACGGCGTGTGGTACACCTATGTCGATGAATCGGATATCGATGAGATCATCAGCGAGCATCTGCAACATGGCCGCGTCGTGGAACGTCTGAAAATATGACAGTCGCAAAGCCGGCAAGCATGCAGGCAGAACTGGTTGAAGGACCCGTTGGCCCCATTGAGGTACTTGTCGATGCCGCCGCTGTGCCGCACGGCATCGCGCTGGTCACACACCCTCACCCCTTGTTTGGCGGCGCCAATACCAACAAGGTGGCCTATACATTGGCCCGCACGCTGCGGGATCTTGGCTATCACGCGCTGCGGCCCAATTTCCGCGGCGTGGGCAAGACAGCGGGCACACACGACAACGGCCAGGGCGAAACTGCGGACATGCTCGCCGTGCTGGCTTGGGCACAGCGGCGCTGGCCGGACCTGAGCGCGGCGCCAGTGGTGCTGGCCGGCTTCTCTTTCGGTGCCTATGTTCAGACCCGCGTGGCGCAGAGCCTGGCCGACGCCGGGCATCCCGCAAAGCGCCTCATCCTCGTCGGCACCGCTGCCGGGCACGTCGAGGGCGCACGTCAATATGACACAGGGGCGGTCGGCCCCGACACGCTGGTCATTCACGGTTCGAAGGATGAAACCGTCCCGCTGCAAAACGTATTGGCCTGGGCCGAGCCGCTGGAGCTACCGGTCGTCGTCGTCGCAGGCGCCGATCACTTCTTCCACGGGCGCCTGCAGAATATTCGTGACATCATCAATCGCGCGATGCGTGAAAGCATCGACTCCTGAAAGCGGCACACCCATGAAGCTCATTGGATCCCTTACCAGCCCGTATGTCCGGAAGATTCGCGTGGCACTTCTTGAAAAGAATCTGCCTTTCGAATTCGTCGTCGACTCGCCGTGGGAAACCAGTACCCATGTTCCGGATTTCAATCCCCTGGGCAAGGTGCCAGCCCTCGTCACCGACGATGGCGAGACCCTGTTCGATTCGAACATCATCGCCGAATATATTGAACTGATGACCGAGCTGAAGGCTGCGTCGCCCAATGCAGCAAGCGGACTGCAGTTGTTCCCGAACGATCGCCTGGCGGCACTACGCGTACGCCAGCTGGTCATGCTGGCAGACGGCATCGGCGATGCAGGCGTCAATATCTTCCTTGAGAACCGTCGTCCGGCAGACAAACAATATACTGAATGGATAGAGCGTCAGACTGGCAAGATCACTCGTGGCCTTGATGCGCTTGAACGCCACGCCAGTGCTGGCTCCCGGTTGGGCAGCGACAAGCTGAACCTTGCCGATGTCGCTGCTGGCTGCATGCTGCTATGGCTTGACTTGCGTCTGGCCAGCCTCAACTGGCGCGAGGGTCACCCCGCGCTCACATCTCTGGTCGACAGGCTCGCGGCACGCCCGAGCTTTCAGCAAACCACACCGCCCCTGTAAACACATTTACAGGAACCCGAACCCGCCCCCAGCGAAGCTGGCGAAGTGCCGGCACTCAATCGAAAGCGAATTTATGAATAAAACATATACGGTCCTGTTTGCGTTGCTTGCAGCCAGCCTGCTGCAGGCAGCACAAGCCGACGAGCTAACTGCCGCCAAGAAGGCGGACATCGTCAAGATGCTCAGCCTCAATGGCACGGAGCGTGTCGTCGAACCCTTTGCGATGATGGTGACGCAGAGCTATATGCAACAGCTACGCAACTGCAACAACTGTTCGCCCAAGATTCCCGATGTGGTGCGCGCGACAACACAGGCAACGCTCTCGGCCCATGTCAATGGCGAGGGTGGGCTGATCGAGCGACAAGTGCCGGTTTATCACCAGCATTTTTCACACGCTGAGATCAAGCAGATGCTCGCGTTCTACAGCTCGCCCATCGGCAGAAAACTCGTTGCCGCATCGAACGAGCTGACGCGGGGCAATATCGAGGCCAGCCAGCAGTGGCTGACCGAAGTAGCGCCAGAAGTGAAACAGCGTGTCGACGCGGCGCTGACCAAGGCGGGTATCAAGCCAACCCTGCCGGGTTCGCCGCCGCCGAGCGTGCTGCAGTCGTCGCCTAAATAGCCGATACCGCTATCCGGGATCGATCCTTCAACCACATGAGAGCGCGCCGATGCAATCGAACTCTGCCCTGCTGGTGATGACTACCGCGCCGGATGCCGCGACGGCCCAGAAAATTGCCCGCGCCCTGGTGGAACGCCGGCTCGCCGCCTGTGTCAACATCCTCGCGCCTTGCCAGTCGGTGTACAACTGGCAAGGCGCGGTGGAGGACTCGAACGAAGTGCCGATGCTGATCAAGACCACGGCTGCTCGTTACGGGGCACTGGAAGCTGCGATCACGGCGATACACCCGTACGAGGTGCCCGAGATCGTCGCGCTACCGCTGTCGCATGGGCTGCCGGAATATCTGAATTGGGTCGTCGCTGAAACACATCACGATTGATCGGGCAGCACCGGGCAACTCCGTCGCGTCGAATTCGTATCAAATTCGCATCAACCAGTATCAAACTTTTTTACAAAAAAAATGCGTGCGCTGCATCTTCGTCTGGCCCTCTGCTTTTTCCTGAGCCTTGGTTTTTTTTGCCCCGGCGCATACGCCACTGAAGAACCGTTACCACCCGAGCAGGCTTTCGCCATGAAGGCGTCGTTACTCGACGAGAAAATGGCCGAGATTCGCTTCGACATCGCGCCTGGCTATTACCTGTATCTCAACAAATTCAAATACGCCACCGAGCCGGGCGGTGCCGTGGGCAGCACGCCGCAATACCCGCAGGGCGAGATGCACGAGGACAAGTTCTTCGGCAAGCAAACGATTTTTCGTGGCGTGCTCACCATCCACTTGCCTGTCTCAATACCCGGTGCCAGCGACGGCAAGCCACCCAGGCTCATCGTGACCGCACAGGGCTGCTCGGAACGCCTGGGCGTTTGCTATCCACCGAATGATTTTGCCGCCGATCTCAAGCTGGCAAACATGAGCCTGATCGCCACACCAAAGGGGGGAGGGCTCATCGGGAGCCTCGGCACCGCGCCACTGCAGATGGACCGCCCTGCGGATTCAGCGACGGTTGTAGATGTCCCGACAGCACCGGAGGATGACCCGGACAGCATTGCAAACCTGCTGAGCGCCGGAAAGACGTTCCCGGTATTGCTGAGCTTCTTCGGTTTCGGCTTGTTGCTGGCTTTTACGCCTTGCATGCTGCCAATGATTCCAATCCTGTCGGGCATCGTCGTTGGCCAGGGCGAACGTATCAGTCGCCCGCGGGCATTCACGCTCAGCAGCGCTTATGTCATAGGCATGGCGGTCACCTATGCCATGGCTGGCGTCGCCGCAGGTCGCTCAGGGATGCTGTTGAGCACCTGGCTGCAGAACATCTGGGTACTTGCAGCCTTTGGCCTGATCTTCGTTGTTTTGGCCTTGTCCATGTTCGGCTTGTTCACATTGCAGTTGCCGACCAGGCTACAGACCCGTGTGTCCGGCCTGGCTCATCGCCAAAGCGGTTCGCTGTGGGGTGTGGCAATGATGGGAGCCTTGTCGGCATTGATCGTCGGCCCATGCATGGCTGCCCCGCTGGCGGGTACCCTGCTGTTCATCGCACAAACCGGTAATGCAGTGCTGGGAGGGCTGGCGTTGTTTGCGCTTGCCATTGGCATGGGCACGCCACTTATCGGCATTGGCGTGATGGCGCGGCACTGGTTACCCCAGCCCGGCCCGTGGATGGACGGTGTCAAACACTTCTTCGGTATCGTACTGCTCGGAACCGCGCTCTGGCTTATCGCGCCGGTCTTGCCGCCTACTGTTTCCTGGGGCTTGCTTGTCGCCTTGATCGCGATCGTCGGATGGCTCGTGTGGCGATTTGCGCGAGATATGAAACGCAGCGGATCGCGCCGCAGCGGCTTCACGCTGGCGGGCATATTGTTCGCGGCGAGCATTGGGCTATTGCTGACCGGGCTGGTGCGGCCCGACACCATCGCCGGTAGCGAACCCGCACCCGGCTTCGAGCGAGTACGCGATATTGCCGAGCTCGACACACGTATCAAGGCAAGCGCGATTGCCGGCAAGCCGGTGATGCTCGATTTTTACGCCGACTGGTGCGTGAGTTGCAAGGAGATGGAGCACTACACGTTCAGCGACCCGAAAATCGCGGCACAACTTGGCAACTTCACATTGCTGCGAGCGGATGTGACCGGCAATAGTGCCGATGATCGCGCGCTGCTCAAACGCTTTGGCCTGTTCGGGCCGCCAGGCATCGTGTTCTTCGACACTGCCGGGCAGGAACGCAAGGACGTGCGGGTGATCGGCTACCAGCGTGCCAAACGTTTCAGCGGCACGCTTGCAAAGGCCATGACGAACGAATAGGGCTACACATTCAGTGTGCCCTCGCCGATCACCACGGCGGTCCCCCCCACGCGTACACCGGTGATACGGCCATCGGCCTTGTCAGCCTCGATATAGAGCTGACTTGGGCGCCCCATGTCGTAGCCCTGCCAGACTTCCCAGCGAAAACTGCCTGTCGCGGCTGGCTCGCGTACGGCAAGATAGCCTGCCAGCGCCGCAGCAGCCGCACCAGTGGCGGGATCTTCGTAAAAGCCGAACGAAGGTGAAAATACGCGCACATGGATGCGTGCCCGCTCGACCGGATCGCGAACGAACACGCAGATCGATCCGGCCCAGCTGTTCGCGGCCCACATCTGGTACGACGACATGTCGAGCTGGATATTCGACAGGCAGGGTAATCGCTCGAGCGGCACGAAATGAAACGGCACGCCGCAGCTCACAGCGTCCGGCCCGACCTCCCCGTCGAGCACGTCTTCAGGCAGCAAACCCACTATGCCAGCAAGGATTTCGGAAGAAAGTCGCGGGCCGAACTGCGGGAGGATCGCCGTCGAGAACTGACAGAATACGGCACGACCGTCACGCACTTCGATGCGAATCGGCACCGGCCCGACGCCTTCGAGGAAAGTCACCTCGTTGATCCCCTCCTTCAGCGGAATCAGGCCCTGGCTAGCCAGTACGTGTGCCGTACCGATAGTAGGATGACCGGCAAACGGCAACTCCTTGGCGGGGGCAAAAATCCGCACCCTGCAACAATTGCTTTCGCGCGGCCCGCAAACGAAGGCCGTTTCGGACAGATTGAACTCGCGCGCGATGCGCTGCATGTCAGCGTCGGACAGATCGTCGCCGTCGGGAAAGACAGCGAGAGGGTTACCGCTGAACGTCTCGCGCGTAAAAACGTCAGCGATGAAATATCGATGGGGGCGTTTTTCTGATGATTTCATGGCATCCGTTGCATTTGCATTCGTACGCTCCGGCAACTTTTGGCAGTGCCAAATCGTGCGCTTGCCAACTTCTTTTTATCGTTTCTCTGTACCACGCTGTCGCCCTGCACACGTAGTGGTTTTATCTCATTGCGCGATCATTGCAAAGCGATTTCAAAGCGATTTCGCAGCGCAAGCGCCGAAAAGCTGCACACATGCGCCGGGCGGCTTAAAATGGGCAGCTTCGCTCTTCAGGAGCGGCTTCACCACCGGTCGCGCACGCATGCAAGCCAACCCAGAATTCGTCTCCCCGCCCTCCGCCGCGCAAGCACCGCGGCTACGCGAGATTCCATACAACTACACCTCGTTCTCCGACCGCGAGATCGTCATTCGTTTGCTCGGCGCACCTTTGTGGGAGGTGCTCGAGTCCCTACGCACCGAACGCGTCACCGGCCGCTCCGCACGCATGCTTTACGAAGTGCTCGGCGATATCTGGGTCGTTCAGCGCAATCCTTACCTTGAAGACGACCTGCTGGACAACCGAGGCCGGCGCGGCGCACTGATCGGTGCGCTACGCCATCGCCTCGAAGCTGTCGACCAACGCCGTCTCGAATCGGAAGCAACGGATCGCGTGCGTGCCGAGAAGGTAGCGCAATTAGTGCAAGCTGCCAACAAGGCTATCGATGCCTTTGCAGAACATTTCGAAAAAACTGCCGAATTACGACGCCGGGCACAAAAACTCCTGTCGCGGCATACACGCAAGGACAACATCTGCTTCGACGGCTATGCGCGCGTCTCTCACGTCACCGACGCGACGGACTGGCGTGTCGAATACCCCTTTGTGGTGCTTTACCCCGATACCGAAGAAGAAATCGGCCAGTTGGTGCGTGACTGCATCGAACTCGGCCTGACCATCATTCCCCGTGGCGGCGGTACCGGTTACACCGGTGGCGCCGTACCTCTGTCGCCATATTCGGTCGTCATCAACACCGAAAAGCTCATCGATATGGGCAAGGTAGTGTATCAACAACTGCCGGGCGTAACGGAGTCCTATGCCACTGTCTTTACAGGCGCCGGGCTCGTAACGCGGCGCGTGATGGAGGCCGCTGAAGAAGCTGGCCTCGTCTTCGCGTGCGACCCGACCTCGGCCGATGCCAGCTGCATCGGCGGCAACGTGGCCATGAACGCCGGCGGCAAGAAGGCCGTGCTGTGGGGAACGGCGCTGGACAATCTCGCCTCGTGGAAGATGGTCACCCCGGACGGCAACTGGATGGAGGTCGTGCGTCTCAACCACAATCTCGGCAAGATTCACGATCAGGAGAATGTCGACTTCCTGGTCAAGCGCTTCGACACCAGCGGCACGAAACTGCTGTCTGAAGAGAACCTCACTATTCCGGGCGCGCGTTTCCGCAAAGTCGGCCTCGGCAAGGACGTCACCGACAAGTTCCTCGGCGGCGTCCCCGGCATCCAGAAGGAAGGCACGGACGGCATCATCACGTCTGCCGTGTGGATCCTGCACAAGATGCCGCCGCATACGCGCACCGTCTGCCTGGAATTCTATGGTCAGGTACGCGAAGCCGTGCCAGCGATTGTCGAAATCAAGGACTACGTCGACTCGCTGCCGAAGATCGGCAATAACCGTGTGCTGCTGGCAGGGCTGGAGCACCTCGATGAACGCTATGTAAAAGCCGTCGGCTACGCCACGAAAGCCAAACGTCATGGCCGGCCGAAGATGGTACTGATCGGTGACATCGTCGGTGACGACGAAAATGCGGTTGCCAAGGCTACGTCCGAAGTCGTGCGCATCTGCAATATGCGTGGCGCTGAAGGCTTCATTGCCGTCACGCCGGACACGCGCAAGAAATTCTGGCTCGACCGCGGCCGCACGGCAGCCATCGCCAAGCACACCAACGCCTTCAAGATCAATGAAGACGTGGTGATTCCTTTGGGCCGCATGGGCGAATACACCGACGGCATCGAGCACATCAACATTGAACTGTCGCTCAAGAACAAGCTGGAACTGATGAAGCAACTGCGCGCGTTTTTCGCCGCAGGCAACCTGCCGGTGGGCAAAAGCGAAGACGCTGCCGGCGACGACATCCCCGATGCGGAAATGCTGGAAGACCGTGCGGCGCAAGTCGATCAATTGCTGCAGGCGGTCGACGCGCGCTGGAACTATCTGCTGGCGGAAATCGACAAGCCACTGGCGGACGCAAAAGACGCGTTGATTGCGCTTGGCCTGGAGAAACTGAGCGGCACATTCGATGCGCGCCTGCAAAGCCAACCTGGCGCCACCGTGTTCGACGTACTGCAGGACCGCACCGTACGCGTGTCCTGGAAGCAGGAAATCCGCGCGCCGCTGCGCCAGATATTTTCCGGCGCAGCCTTCAAGCTGATCCTCGACGAATGCACTGCGATCCACAAACGCGTGCTGCGCGGCCGTGTTTTCGTCGCGCTGCACATGCATGCGGGCGACGGCAATGTGCATACGAATCTCCCTGTCAATTCCGACCACTATGAAATGCTGCAGGACGCGCATGGCGCCGTGGCGCGCATCATGGCGCT
>JAQGMG010000047.1 GCA_028292485.1 Rhodocyclales bacterium
TTGCCAGAGGCGGCTGACGAACGTATAATAGTCATTTGCCGGGAAGGATTATAGACATGCGTTTGATCCAGAAGGCGCTGACGTTTGACGACGTCCTGCTGGTTCCAGCCCATTCCGATGTCGTGCCGCGTGATGTCAGCCTGACCACGCGTTTGACTCGCAATATTCAGCTGCACATACCCCTTGTTTCCGCCGCAATGGACACCGTGACCGAGGCTCGCCTGGCGATCGCTCTGGCCCAAGAAGGTGGTATCGGCATCATTCACAAGAACCTGACATCGAAGCAACAAGCGCAGCAGGTTGCGATGGTCAAGCGTTTCGAGTCGGGCGTCCTGCGTGATCCGATCACCATTGCCCCCACACTGTCCGTTCGCGAAGTGGTCGCCCTGACACGTCAACATCGCATTTCCGGCGTGCCGGTGATGGATGGCAAGCGTGTAGTGGGCATTGTCACCAACCGCGATCTGCGTTTTGAGACCAATCTCGATCAGCCGGTCTCGGCCATCATGACGCCACGCGAGCGCCTCGTGACAGTCAGTGAAGGCGCTTCGCTCGACCAGGCCAAAGCGTTGATGCACCGCAACCGGCTTGAGCGCGTGCTGGTGCTCAAGGAAAACGGCGAGCTTTACGGGCTCATTACCGTCAAGGATATCCAGAAGGCCACCGAACATCCTTTCGCTGCGAAGGATTCGCATGGTCGCTTGCGTGTTGGTGCAGCGGTCGGTGTTGGCGCAGGCACTGAAGAGCGTTGCGAGATGCTGGCCGATGCGGGCGTCGATGTGATCGTCGTCGATACGGCACATGGTCATTCTCAGGGTGTCCTTGAGCGCGTTAACTGGGTAAAGAAAACCTTCCCGCACGTTGATGTGATTGGCGGCAACATTGCTACCGGTTCTGCTGCAAAGGCCTTGATGGACAACGGCGCAGATGCGGTGAAGGTCGGCATCGGCCCGGGCTCCATCTGTACGACCCGTATCGTTGCCGGCGTAGGCGTGCCGCAAATGACGGCTATCGACAACGTGGCACGTGCATTGGCGGGAACAGGTGTTTCGCTTATCGCCGATGGTGGTATTCGCTATTCGGGTGACATCTCGAAGGCGATTGCGGCGGGCGCTGACTGCGTCATGCTCGGCGGCTTGTTTGCAGGTACGGAAGAGGCGCCTGGCGAAACCGTCTTGTTCCAGGGGCGCTCCTACAAGTCGTATCGCGGCATGGGTTCGCTCGGCGCCATGCAGCAGGGCGCGGCGGATCGCTATTTCCAGGACGCGGAGAACAACGCCGACAAGCTGGTGCCGGAAGGTATCGAAGGGCGCGTCGCCTACAAGGGTCCGGTCGGCGCAGTAATTCATCAGCTGTGTGGCGGTCTGCGTGCTTCCATGGGATATGTCGGTTGTGCCGATATCGAGACCATGCACACCAAAGCGGAATTCGTGGAGATCACCTCTGCGGGCATCCGTGAATCGCATGTGCATGACGTCCAGATAACCAAGGAAGCGCCGAATTATCACCAGGAATGACGCTTACGGGATCCAGCAATTTGAGCGGCCGACTTTGTCGGCCGTGTTGTTTTTCCGATAGCCAATGACATTCATTACTTATTAGTCTGAAACCATGCACGACAAAATCCTGATTCTCGATTTCGGTTCGCAAGTTACCCAACTGATTGCTCGACGTGTGCGCGAAGCGCATGTCTTCTGCGAAATTCATCCGGCTGACGTCAGTGACGAATTCGTGCGCAACTACGGCGCGAGCGGTGTGATTCTTTCGGGCAGCCACATGTCTGCCTACGAAGAAGCAACCGACAGGGCGCCGCAGGCGGTATTCGAGCTGGGCGTGCCGGTGCTGGGAATTTGCTATGGCATGCAGACCATGGCGCAGCAACTTGGCGGACGCGTCGAGGCGGGAACGACGCGCGAATTCGGCTACGCCGAAGTGCGCGCACGCAATCACACGAAATTGCTCGATGGCATCGAGGATTTCCGTACCGTCGATGGGCACGGCATCCTGAAGGTGTGGATGAGCCACGGCGACAAGGTCACGGAAATGCCAGCGGGATTCCAGGTAATGGCATCAACCGACTCCTGCCCGATTGCCGGCATGGCCGACGAAGCGCGGCGTTTTTACGCCGTGCAGTTCCATCCGGAGGTTACGCACACCCTTCGTGGCGCAGAGTTGCTGCAGCGCTTCGTGCGCGAGATCTGCGGCTGCAAGGCCGACTGGATCATGGGCGATTACATTACCGAGGCGGTGGCAAGAATTCGCGAGCAGGTCGGCACTGATGAGGTCATTCTCGGTCTTTCCGGCGGCGTGGATTCTTCCGTCGCGGCGGCGCTCATTCACCGTGCCATCGGTGATCAACTGACCTGCGTATTCGTCGATCACGGCTTGCTGCGGCTGAACGAGGGCGAATTGGTGATGGACATGTTCGCGCGCAATATGGGCGTGAAGGTAATTCACGTCGACGCGACGGCGGCTTTCATGGGCAAGCTCGAAGGCGTGAGCGATCCGGAAGCCAAGCGCAAGATCATTGGCAAGGAGTTCGTGGAAGTCTTCCAGACAGAATCGGCAAGATTACCGAATGCCAAGTGGCTGGCGCAAGGCACGATTTACCCGGATGTCATCGAGTCGGCAGGCGGCAAGAACAAGAAGGCCACGACCATCAAGAGTCACCACAATGTCGGCGGCCTGCCCGACACATTGCACCTGCAATTGCTCGAACCGTTGCGCGAATTGTTCAAGGACGAAGTGCGCGAGCTCGGCGTAGCGCTCGGCCTGCCACACGAGATGGTGTACCGCCATCCGTTCCCCGGCCCCGGACTGGGCGTGCGCATTCTCGGTGAAGTGAAGAAGGATTTTGCCGATCTGCTACGTCGCGCCGATGCGATCTTCATCGAAGAGCTGCGCAAGACCGTCGATGAGAATTCCGGCAAGACCTGGTACGAACTCACCAGTCAGGCGTTCGCCGTCTTCCTGCCGGTCAAGAGCGTCGGCGTGATGGGCGATGGCCGTACCTATGAATACGTGGTGGCCTTGCGCGCGGTACAGACGCAGGATTTCATGACGGCTCACTGGGCGCATCTTCCGCACGACTTGCTGGGCAAAGTCAGCAACCGCATCATCAACGAAGTACGCGGCATCAACCGTGTGGTGTACGACGTTTCGGGCAAACCGCCGGCAACGATAGAGTGGGAATAGCAGATTCGCTGGGTAAGCCGGGCTTGAGCTGAGGGAGTGAAGCGGATGGCTGAGCAGCTTTCTCTCACGGGTTTTGAACCTGCTGGCGCACCGACTGATCGTCTGTTTTTCGCGATTCTGCCGGACGCCGATGCCGCAGCGCGTATTGTCGCACTCACGCAACGATTGCGTGCTCAGCACGGCCTGAAAGGCGCGCCGCTGGCGCGCGAGCGGTTGCACGTCACGCTGTATTTCCTGGGCGACCATATTGGCGTGCCGCAAGGCATTGTCGCCAAGGCCAGTGCTGTCGCGGACGCGCTTGTCCGGCCATCATTCGAAATGCTTTTCGACCGTGTGTTGAGCTTCGGCCGGGCGGGGCGAAACAATGCTTTCGTCTTGCGTGGTGGCGACGCTCCAAGTGCCTTGGTCGATTTCCAGCGTGGCCTTGCGGCTGCGCTGAGCAGGGAAGGCTTGGGGCGTGACATGCACGCTTTCGTACCGCACGTAACCTTGCTTTATGACGACCGCAGCGTCGCCGAGCACTCGGTCGAGACCGTGCAGTGGACGGCGAAGGAGCTTGTACTGGTGCGCAGCGTGCTAGGTCATGGCAGACATGAGCCCATGGCACGCTGGCCGTTGGATAGCAAATGACGTCTGAAACGTTAAACGAGCACGGAGTGCGTGATGCTGGATGACGAAGATCAACGCCTGTTCTTCATGCGCGAAGCGCTCGTCCTTGCGCGGGAAGCTGGCAGTCTGGACGAAGTGCCGGTAGGCGCTGTGGTCGTGTGTGAGGGCAAGATAGTCGGCCGTGGCTTCAATCAACCTATCCTCAGCCATGACCCGACTGCCCATGCGGAAGTCATGGCCTTGCGCGACGCCGCGCGCAATCTCGCCAACTATCGCCTCCCCGGATGCGAGCTCTACGTCACGCTGGAACCTTGCATGATGTGTTCCGGTGCAATCATGCATGCGCGTATTGGACGGGTAATTTTCGGCGCGCGCGATGCCAAGACCGGCGTGGCTGGCAGCGTGCTGGATCTGTATGCGGAAAGCCGCCTCAATCATCACGCTGCCGTTGAAGGTGGCGTATTGGCTGAAGAATGCGGCAGCCTGTTGTCGAGTTTTTTTGCTGCAAAGCGGCAACGCAGCTTGCTGGCATGAATCCGTGCCGTCCGTCCTTTCGGGCGTACGTCCGGTGGTTCGTCGCAGTGTAAGCTTGCGGGGCCATGAATCCACCCTCGATCAGACCTGTCCGAACGAAAGCAATGTTGACGGCCAAACAGGCAGCGACTCCGGTCATTGCACTCGTTGCTCCCTCGGGCTTTCTGCCCGACATTGAAGCACTCGATCATGCCGTTACATTCATGCAGGGCCTGGGTTGGGAGCTGCGTTATGACCGGGCAGCCCTGATCGGCCGCAGCGGGCGTTTCCCCGCTCCTGATCCCGAGCGCATCGCCGCGCTTTACGCGGCTGCCGAAGACCCTGAAGTCAACGTCGTCATGGCGCTGCGCGGTGGCTACGGCGTCAGCCGCCTGCTGGACAACATTGATTTCCCACGCCTCGCTGCCGGCAACAAATTATGGGTGGGGCATAGCGATTTCACGGCTTTCCAGCTGGCGTTGCTGCAGCACACGGGCCACGCCAGCCTTGCCGGTCCGATGGCTGCGACCGATTTCGGCATCGAGCAGCCGAGCAATTTTACTCTCGCGCATTTCCGCCTGTGGCTGGAGGCAGCGCACGACAGCACCAGCGTGCCGATCCCTGCCGGCTGGAGGGGAGAAGTTTCGGGATTGCTGTGGGGCGGCAATCTCACGATGCTGGTGCATCTCATTGGCAGCCCACATTGCCCGCGAATCGCCGACGGCGTGCTGTTTCTCGAAGACGCAGGCGAGACGCCTTTCCGCCTGGAGCGCATGCTCTACCAGCTGTGGTATGCCGGCATCCTGCAAGCGCAGCGGGCGATCGTGTTCGGTCAATTCGGCGACTACCGCCTGACCGAGCGCGACAACGGTTATGACTTGCGCGACGTGATCGCACACTGGCAGGACAAGCTCGCCATCCCGGTCTTTTCCGGGCTGATGCATGGTCATATCGCAGACAAGTTGAGCCTGCCGATCGGGGGCTATGCTCACATTGCCTCCGGCACCGAAGGCTACGAAATGCGTTACGCATTCAATACCAAGGCACTGGGGTGACACCGGTGCTGCGACTGGGCTCATGGGATGAGCTTGGTGCCGAGGCCTACAGCTTGCGTCATGCGGTTTTCGTGCTGGAACAAGGCGTGCCCGTCGAGCTTGAGCATGACGAGCACGACGCCACGGCGCTGCACGTCCTGCTGTTCGATGATCTTGGCAACGTACTCGCCACTGGCCGCCTGCTTGCCGACGGGCATATCGGCCGGGTTGCCGTCCTGGCGGCGCATCGCCATCGCGGTTACGGCACGCGCATCATGCAGGCTCTAATCGCGGAGGCCGGGCGTCGTGGCCATACCTGTTTGCTGATCCATGCACAGACTAACGCGCAAGGTTTCTATGCGGCGCTTGGATTTGAACCGCTGGGGCAGATATTCATGGAAGCGGGAATTCCGCATGTGGGCATGCAGTTGAAGCCAGGCTGAGCTCAGCGCTGCTCACGGAAGTGCTCAATATGACGCGCACTTTTGTCCGCGAGCGTACCGGGCAGGCCAGACGTGGCGACGATTTCCTCGAGCGCCGTCTGAAAACCGGTCGGGTCGTCGACGCCTTCGTATATTTCCATCCACGTTGCCGGATCGTCAGCGCGCTGCATCAGTCGGCCGCGTATTCCACAACGCGCTTGCACCGCTTCAAAGACACAGTGAACTGCCGCAAGCGCTGCCTCGCGCCGTGCTGTTTCGACACGATAGTAGACATAAAAGCTATCCACGGCCGTCGTGCGCGCCGGTTCAATTCACGACGTAAGGCAGGGTGCCAAACGTAAGCAAGGGGCCATCGGGCGTACCCAGGTGGACCTGCCCGCCCTCGAAGCTGGCGATTTGCAGCACGGCCAGTGCATCGAAGCCGCTCTGAGGAGCCGGTGCAACGGAGAGTAATTTGCCGCACGATTGCTCGCCGAATTCCGGCGCGAACAGGTCGCTGCCGGGCAAAGGCGCGTCGACGACGTCCAGGTGCGCCAGGTACATGCGCTTTTTCAGCTTGCCGAGATACTGCGTACGCGCCACGATTTCCTGGCCGGGGTAGCAGCCTTTCTGGAAATTGACGCCGCCGAGCAATTCGAAATTGAGCATCTGCGCCACGAATTCGTCCTGCGTTGCAGCAGTGATCTGCGGCACACCAGCCTGAATATCGAGCCAGCGCCAGGCCGCCGTGCCGGCGGGCTTGGCGCCGCGTAGCGATAGCTTCTGCCAGACGTTGGCGGCCTGTGCCACGGGCACGATAAGGACTATGCGATCGGCATCGATCCGGACGGCTTGCACCGTGCCCTGCGACACCGTCAGGACTTCAGGCGGCAGGGTCAGCCCGGCAGCATCCAGTGCCGCCGCTGCATCCGCGCCTGCCACGCCGATGAGTGCAAAGTCATCGGTGGCGTCGCTGAGGCGCACTTTGGAGCGCATCACGAACATCGACAGCTTCTTGTGAGTCGTCGCCAGCAAATCGGTAGACAGTTGCAGCAGATAACTGCTGTTATCGCGCCACAGGGTGAGGTTTGCCAGCATGCGGCCCTTGGCGCTGTTGAAGCTCGTGAACTGCGCGCCATGCAGCGGCAGTTTCTTGACGTCGTTGGACAAGAGATTGTGCAGGAACACGGCGGTGTCCTCACCCTCGGCGCGAATCAGGCCGGTGTGGGTGAGCGGCACGAGGACCGTGCCTGACGCGGCACTTGCGACCTCTGCACGCTCATCGCCGAAATGCACAATGCGCGCAGGCCCCTCTTCAAAACGTGCACCAATTTCGTCGAGAAATACGAGCCAAGGGGATTGCATGTCGGTTTCCTGTCTGTTGCGGGGTAATGCAAAATCCAGCTGCACGAGGCACCATAGCTGTGTTGCGTGACGGCTTGGATCATGGCGCTTTCAGCTATTATAGGCCTCGCCTTTGCGACCGTATCTTGTTCGGTCGACTTCGATTTTCCTGCTTTGAGTTTGCGTCGAACCCGTGTTGAGCACAGCCTGATTCTGCTTCCTCTTCGGCCACTTTTCTGTCTCATTGTTCCGCATGATTCGTTCATTTTTCCGTTTGTTGCGCTGGGGTGTGTTGTTTGTCGCACTCGCCGCTGTTGCTGCCGTGTGGTACGCCATGCAGCCTTTGTCGCAACGCGCCGCCGTGCTGGATGTCGAGGTTGCGCGTGGTGGCTCCATGCGCGATGTGGCACGTCAGATCGCGGAACAGGGCATCGACGTTTCACCGGCTTTTCTGGTGTGGACGGCGCGCCTTAGCGGACGTGCCAATCGCATGCAGGCTGGCAACTACCGTATCGAGCAAGGCATCTCGCCATGGGGCTTGATCCTGCTGTTATCGAGCGGCTCGACCTCGTATGCGCAAGTGGCATTCATCGAGGGCTGGAATTTCCGCCAGATGCGTGCTGCGCTTGATGCGATGCCCGATCTGCGGCACGACACTTTGGGCCTCAGCGACGCTGAAGTACTCGCCAAACTCGGCATGCAGGAGAGCAGTGCCGAAGGGTTGTTTTTCCCGGATACCTATTTCGTGGCGCGTGGCATCAGCGATCAGGAAGTGCTGCGCCGCGCGCATCAGCAACTGAAGAAGGTGCTCGATCGCGAATGGGCGCGGCGTACCCCTGGTTTACCGGTGAATACCGTTTATGAAGGATTGATTCTCGCCTCGGTGGTCGAAAAGGAAACGGGCACGCCCGCCGATCGCGACAAGATCGCCTCGGTCTTCGTCAATCGTCTGCGTATCGGCATGCCGATGCAGAGTGACCCGACCGTCATCTACGGTATCGGCGCAAACTTCGACGGCAATCTCACGCGACGCGATTTGCAGACGGACGGCGCCTATAACAGCTATACGCGACGTGGCCTGCCGCCGACGCCGATCGCCATGCCGGGGCTTGCGGCACTGCGCGCAGCATTCAACCCGGCACACACGGACTTTCTTTACTTCGTCTCGCGCGGCGATGGCAGCAGCCAGTTTTCGCGTTCGCTCGAAGAGCACAACCGTGCCGTGGCGCGCTATCAGAAGGGACGCAATTGATGGGCACGGGGGCAGAACAAAACACGCGTGCTGGGCGCTTCATCACCTTCGAAGGCATCGACGGTGCGGGCAAGAGCACGCAGATTGCAGCCGTGGTCGACCGCCTGCGCCAACGTGGCCTGGAGGTGGTGCAATCGCGTGAGCCCGGCGGCACGCCGCTGGCTGAAAAACTGCGCGAACTGGTCTTGCACGAAGCCATGAATCTGGAGACAGAAGCATTGCTGATGTTTGCTGCCCGACGCGAACACTTGGCGGTTGTCATCGAGCCGGCCCTGGCGCGTGACGCCTGGGTCGTGTGCGACCGTTTCAGCGACGCCACCTATGCGTATCAGGTAGGCGGGCGCGGGCTGGATGCAGCCCAATTCCGCCTGCTCGAGCAATGGGTTCATCCGCATCTGCAACCTGATCTGACCTTTCTCTTTGATGTCGAACCGGCCATTGCCGCGCAACGCATTGCGCAGGGCAGGGCCGATACCGATCGTTTCGAACGCGAGCAACGCGATTTCTTCGAACGCGTGCGCGCGGCTTACCTGGCACGGGCACAGGAGAGCGGCGGCCGCATCGCAGTGATTGACGCGGGGCGTGCGCCGGATGTCGTGACGGCCGACGTACTCGCAACGCTGGGCAGGCTGCCATGAGCGCCGCTGATTTCCCCCCTTGGCTGACGCCGCTCTGGCAACGCGCTTTCACACAGGGCGCGCGCCTTCCGCATGCGATCCTGCTGGCTGGCGCTCCCGGGAGCGGCAAACGATTGTTCGCGGAAAAGCTGGCGCAGGGCCTGTTGTGTGATGCACGAGATGCGCAGGGCTTCGCATGCGGTGTGTGTGGCTCGTGCAACTGGTTCGGTGCGGCCAACCATCCCGACATGCACCGCATGGTGCCCGCCAGCGAAGAGGCGGTAGATGAGACCGAGGGCGACGGCGAGGCCGATTCGGGAAAGAAAGAGAAAAAGAAGTCCGACCAGATCCGCATCGACCAGATGCGCGACATGCAGGGTCTGCTGGAAATCAGCGGGCACCAAGGTGGGCGCCGCGTGGTGTTGATCGATCCGGCCGAAGCGATGAATCCTGCTGCCGCCAATGCTTTGCTCAAGAGCCTTGAAGAACCGCCGATCGATGCCGTATTCCTGTTGGTGAGCCACGCGCCACGCCGCTTGCTGCCAACCATTCGCAGTCGATGCCAGGTCTGGGATTTCCCCTGCCCGGAGCCTGCTGTCGCGACACAATGGCTGAAGGCGCGCGGCGCCAATGACGCAGAGGCGGTGCTGGGTTTTGCGAGCGGTTTGCCGTTGGCTGCCCTGACGTTTGTGGAAGGGCCGCTGGCCGAAGCGCGCCAGCGTTTCGCACGCGACATGCTCAGCTTGTCGAAGGGCGATCCGCTGAAGCTTGCCGGGCAATGGGAGAGCTGGCTCAAAGCGAAGGATGCCGACAAGACCGGACTGTCGATGACCTTGCTGGTGAGCTGGTTGCAGCGCTGGTTGTCGGACGGCGCCAGACTCGCGGCAGGAAGCAAAGCGCGTTTCTTCCGCGACTTCGCGCCGCAGTTGGCGGCGCTGAGCCGCGGGCGCGGCGAAAGCTGGATCGCTTGTTACAATGAATTGCTCGCTTACCGACGGGTCGCGCAACACCCGTTGAATGCGCGGCTGTTTCTGGAAGACGTGTTACTGCGTGTGGCGCGCGGTACAGCGGCGTAAGCCAGCTCGCGCAACACCTGAAATCAATGGGCTGCATCAAGCACCCGTTTTGTGAATCGAGGTCGTGAATGGAAGCTCGCCCCGCCGTTGCCCGCCCCAGTGTGATGTCGCTGAACATCAACTCGCGCTCCGCACTGCATGCCGCTTACATGCCTTTCGTGAAGAACGGCGGGCTGTTCATCCCGACGCCGAAAACCTACAACCCGGGCGATGAAGTCTTCCTGCTGCTGCAACTGATGGACGATCCGGCCAAGCTGGCGATCAAGGGCAAGGTGGTGTGGATCACGCCGCCGAATGCGCAGAACGGCAAGACCCAGGGCGTTGGCGTGCAGTTTGCGCCGGACGAAGGCGGGCAGGGCGCCAAGATCAAGATCGAACAGGTGCTCGGTGCAGCGCTTGGGTCGAACAGGCCGACGCATACTTTGTAATTGAGGATGTAGGGTGGGCTCGGTGCGCCCACGCACTACTTGCATGAACCGATGGCGTTTGAGAAGTCCAACGCGTGGGCTCACCGAGCCCACCCTACGCAAGTCACCGTTTGCTCCTTACGCCAGACTCCCCACTCTTCCGCCTCAATGTTCATCGACTCCCACTGTCACATCGATTTCCCGGACCTCGCCGCGCAAGGCGATGGTCTTTTCGAGCGCATGGCGGCAGCCAGCGTCACGCATGCTGTTTGCGTTGGCGTGAGTCTGGAAGATATCGAGCGCGTGTTGGCGCTTGCGGCTTCACGCGACAATATCTTCGCGACGGTGGGTGTGCACCCCGAGCATACGGATTGCGAGGAGCCGAGCGTCGAGCGCCTGCTGGCGCTGGCGCAGCATCCCAAGGTGGTGGCGATCGGCGAGACCGGGCTGGATTATTACTGGCACAAGGACAAACCGGAGTGGCAGCGCGAACGCCTTCGCGTGCACATCCGCGCGGCGCGCGCCTGCGGCAAGCCGCTGGTGATTCATACGCGCGATTCGGCGGAAGATGTCTTACGCATATTGCGTGAAGAGCATGCCGAAGAAGTTGGTGGCGTCATGCATTGCTTCACCGAGACACAGGCGGTGGCGGACACTGCCATCGAGCTTGGCTTCTATATTTCCTTCTCGGGAATCGTCACTTTCAAGAACGCGTTGCAGATCAAGGGTGTCGCAGCCAGTATTCCGCTGGAGCGCTTGCTCATCGAGACCGATTCACCGTATCTCGCACCCGTGCCCTATCGCGGCAAGATGAATGAGCCTTCCTACGTGCCGCATGTTGCGCACGAAGTTGCGAAGTTGCGCGGCATCAGTGTGGAAGAGGTCGCCTCTGCTGCAAGCGCGAATACGCGCCGCTTGTTCGCGGGCATGGGTGCTTCGAGCCTGTCTGCCTAGAGTTGCACCGCCGACTTACATTCCCGACTTACATCCCATAGGGCAGCGAGATACCCAGACCAAAAGTCTGGTGCCTCTGGTTGTAGTCGATGAGGCTTTCGCCGTAGCCGGTGAAATATTGCAGGTGAAGATTCAATGTGCGCCATATCGGCAGGGCGACATCGAACTGCAAGGCACGTTTGCGCGCGACGAGTGAATAGACTTGCCGACCCGTCCAGTAACGCAATTCGAGATCGCCGTAGCCCTGGTAGTGGCCAATGTCCGGGTTGTCGTCTCTTTCAGCTTTTTCCGGGATGCGCCACCAAGGCCGGATCAGGAGCGCAAGGTTACCGGGCCCGATGGCTTGCTCAAGCCCGAGCTGGACATAAATCCTGTTCCAGCTGCGCGAACGTGGCAGCGACTGGCCGTTCGAGCGATGCACAACACCAAAATTAATAAATTGCGGTGTCATCAGCCAGTCGGCGGTGTTGGTTTGCGACAGGTCGTAGGAGTAGATCAGCTCAGGCTCGTAGTTGCTGTCGCGGAACGGGCGCGAATGCTCTGAATCGTAGAACTGCCATTGCGATTGCTGCGTGTAAGCCAGCCACCAGGCATGTCTGGATGCGTCCTGCGTAAAGGGCAGGCGGGACTTGAGGCTCAACTGGAACTTAAGCTCTGCCACTTCGTTGGGGTAGTCTGCCGTTACCTGATTCTGTGAATTGGGACTGCTGGGCGCGTTATTCGGCGGGCGCGTCATCGTCCATGGCAGCAGGTAGTTCTGTTTGTATTGGCGGAAGAAGTTATAACTGGCTTCCGCGCTGCTCTCGGGCGTGCTCAGCACATCCTTGCGTGCATTGTCCAGCAGGGCCGGGTTGGCATCGACCGCCTGCCATAGACGCCTGAGTCGCGAATTGGTCAGGTTTGAAGTGAGGGCGCGTGTTACGGCAGCTTCCGCCACCGGTGCGCTGGTCGCCGCCGTGGTGGGCAGAATGGGCGGCGCGACTGGCGCGGTGTCCGTTTGCCTGCTCAGTACATTGTCATAGCAAGCCAGGCGCTCCTGCGGTGTACGCTTTTCACGATCTTCGAAGCACTTCTGCAATGCCTGCTTCTGCAGATCCTCCATGGTGGCCGCATGGACCAGGCCGGTGTACAGCAGGCACGCAATTAGCAAACCAGTGAAACGTAGCTTCATGGAAGAGGAGTGGCGTAGTGGTGGTGGCCGGTCAATATGCCGGTATGGTGTGCCGCTCAGTACGCATGTTCCGTGCCCGGGAATGAACCATCCTTGACCGCTTTGACGTAGTCGGCAACAGCTGCTTCGATGCTCGCTGCACCCTCCATGAAGTTGCGTACGAATCGTGCCTTGCGGCCTGGATAGATACCGAGCATGTCGTGCAGCACCAGCACCTGACCGTGCGTGTCGACGCCGGCGCCAATCCCTATCGTCGCCATGCTTTGCATCAATGTTGTCAATTCTGCAGCCAGTTGCGCCGGCACCATTTCCAGCACGACCATCGCGGCGCCGGCCTCTTGCAGGGCGCGCATGTCCGCATGCATCGTCGCGGCGCTGGCTTCGGTCTTGCCTTGCACGCGGTAGCCGCCGAGCTGGAAAACGGACTGTGGCGTGAGCCCGACGTGTGCGCAAACCGGCACGCCGCGTTCGACGAGAAAGCGCACCGTCTCTGCCATGTAAGCGCCGCCTTCGAGTTTCACCATATGCGCGCCGGCTGCCATCAGCGTGGCGGCACTGCGCATGGCCT
The DNA here is from genome assembly GCA_028292485.1 of Rhodocyclales bacterium. Lineage (GTDB taxonomy): Bacteria > Pseudomonadota > Gammaproteobacteria > Burkholderiales > Rhodocyclaceae > Viridibacterium. The sequence continues at coordinate 13,163 of JAQGMG010000047.1, forward strand.
GTGCGGGGCTTTCCTGGTAGCTGCCGAATGGCATATCGGCAATCAACCATGGCCGCATGCAACCGCGCGCCACACAGGCGGTGTGATAGGCCATGTGCTCCAGCGTCACGGGCAGGGTGCTGCGCTGGCCTTGCAACACGTTGCCGAGCGAGTCGCCGACCAGCAGCACGTCGACACCGGCACGTTCGCATAGCGTGGCGAAGCTGGCGTCGTAGCAAGTCAGCATGGCGATCTTCTCGCCGGCTGCACGCATCTTGCCGATGTCATGCAGGGTCAGGGATCTGGTATCTGCCTGGGCGCTCATTTTCTTGCTCCTGGTTCATGCCGTTCGCCCTGAGCGTAGCGCAGCGAAGTCGAAGGGTGCGTACTTGCACGCACAATGCTTCGACTTCGCGTTGCTACGCTCAGCGCGAACGGATTGGTCGACGTTCGCGTTTGTTGAAAACTTACTGCGAATAGCCAAAAAACTCGCGATAGCTGCGCATCGCAAACAGGCGTTTGTAGAGTAGTTCGAAATCTTCGTCGTGCTCGACCGGATTGAGTTCCTCGGCATTGACGATGAACAGCGGCGAGCGATCGTATTGATGGAAGAACTGCGCGTAGCGTTCGACCACGCGTTCAAGATACCCCTCGGTGATACGTCGTTCCGTATCCATGCCGCGTCGTCTCACGCGTTCGATCAAGGTCTCAGGCTTGGCCTGCAGATAGACGACCAGGTCGGGCGCCGGCGTCTTGGGGTGCAAGCTTTCATACAGCCGCTGATAGAGCCGCTCTTCGTCATCGGCGAGGGTGAGCCCGGCGAACAGCGGGTCTTTCTCCAGCAGAAAATCGCTGATCACGCGTTGCCCGTCACGGCGCAGCGATTCCAGGCCGTGCAGCAGGTCGGTGCGTTGATACAGGAACTCGATTTGCGTCGGGAGCGCCCAGCGTTCCATGTTCTGGTAAAAACGACCGAGGAAGGGATTCATCTCGGGTTGCTCGAGCAGGACATTGGCATTGAGGCGTTCAGCAAGCCGTTTGGCCAGCGTGGTCTTGCCAGCGCCGATGGGGCCTTCGACAACAACGTAGCGAACTTTTTCAAGCATGGCTCATTTCCGGTACGAGGTTTTGTGTGCGGCGCAATGCGCCCGCGCATCGTTTGTAGTTAGAAGTCGTAACAAAATGGAGCGAGCACGTGGCTGGCTAGGCGGCTCGCGCAGAGCAGTGCTTAGGCACGGCGAGCGAGCCAACAACGCCAGCTGCGTGCGCAGCCCATTTTCTTACGGCTTCTCAGTGTCGAAACATAAAATACACAGCGCCCAGCATACACAGGGCTGCCCAGAGATAGTCGAGTTTGAGCGGTTGGCCCATGTAGAACACGGCGAATGGCACGAACACCGACAGCGTAATCACTTCCTGCATGATTTTCAGCTGCGCCAGCGTCATGGTCTGCGCGCCGATGCGGTTGGCCGGTACCTGCAACAGATACTCGAACAGCGCGATGCCCCAACTGATCAGTGCGGCAACGATCCAGGGTTTGGTGTTGAGATGCTTGAGGTGACCGTACCAGGCGAACGTCATGAAAACGTTCGAGGCGATCAGCAGTAGTGCTGTGGGCACCCATGTCGGCAGCCAGACTGGCATCGATCAGTCTCCATGTCCATAGCCGCCGAGGCCGGTAACGACGCTCGACTTCATCGGAACTCCTTGTTGTTTCAGATTGGCGAGATCGCTTGATCGGCGACGCCAGATAACAGATCCCTCACTACGCCTTTGCCCGGAATCGTTAGATCCGCATCGATTTCAGCGAGGGGAGCCAGCACGAAAGCCCGCGTGTGCATGCGCGCATGCGGCACCTGCAAACCGGACTGTGCGATTACGCGATCGGCATACAGTAACAGGTCCAGATCGAGCGTACGCGGTGCGTTCTGGACACTGCGCGTGCGGCCGAAGGTTTTCTCGATGGCGAGCAGCGTTTCCAGCAGAAGCGTCGGGCCGAGCGCGGTTTCGATGCGCACCACGGCGTTGATGTAGTCGGGCTGCGCCGCGCCATCTTCCGTGATCCCTACGGGGGCGGTGCGATAGAGCCGCGACTCCACCTCGAGCCGGCAGTGTGGCTGTTTGCCAAGCGCTGCGATGGCGTTCCGGACAGTACCAACCGGGTCGTCGCCGATATTGGCGCCGATGCCGATCCACGCACGGACGGTTGGTAGCAGCATGGGTTCAGTCCGTCGGTGATTCGCTGGTCATGACAGCAACCCCGTCGGCTTTGGGCTTGCGCGGGCGACGGCGGCGCTTGCGGGCCGGGTCGAGCTTTTCGGGCTGCAATAGCGCCTCGCGATCATCGGTGTTGGCATGGGCGAAAGCCTCCCACCAATCGGGGAGCTCGACCGGAATCTCGCCGCTCTCGGCACGCAGCCGCAGGAAGTCGTAGCCGGCGCGATAGCGCGGCTGCTCGATGAGGCGATAGGGCATCTTGCCGGAGCGTTTTTCGAAGCGCGGCTGCAGCGCCCAGATCTCGGTGATGTCTGCTGAAATGCGACGCGTGATGGCGAGCTTCTCGGCCTGGATTTCGAGTACCTCGTTCATCGCGGCGAGCAGTGCCGGTGTCGTGTGCTCACCAGCGGCGCGGCGTGCGTTCCAGTTGGCGAGTACCTCGTGCCACAACAGGGTGGCAAACAGGAAGCCGGCCGATATGGGTTTGTCATCGCGGATGCGCTGGTCGGTATTCTCGAGCGACAGCCAGACGAATTTTTCGCCTTGCGGCTGATTCAGGATTACGTCGAGCAGCGGCAGCAGGCCCTTGTGCAGGCCTTCGGAATGCAGGCGCTTGAGACACACCACGGCATAACCGCTGGTGAGCAGTTTCAGCATCTCATCGAAGAGACGCGCCGCCGGTACGTTTTCCAGCAGTTCCGACATTTCGATGATGGGCTTGCGCGCCGTCGGTTCGATGATGAGGTCGAGCTTTGCTGCCAGACGCACCGCGCGCAACATGCGCACGGGATCTTCACGATAGCGCTGCACCGGGTCGCCGATCATGCGCAGCGTGCGTTGCTTCAGATCGGCCACGCCGTGGTGGTAATCGGTGACGACTTCTATTGCCGGGTCGTAATACAGCGCGTTGACGGTGAAGTCGCGTCGCGTCGCGTCCTCGGCCTGTGTGCCATACACATTGTCGTGCAGCACGCGGCCATGCTCGTCCGTGACGGTATCGGCGTCGTGCAGTGCGCGGAAGGTCGATACCTCGATGGTTTCGTTGCCGACCATCACATGCACGATCTTGAAACGGCGGCCGATGATGCGGGCGCGGCGGAATTGTTCGCGTACCTGTTCGGGCGTCGCATCGGTGGCAACGTCGTAGTCCTTGGGCGGGATGCCTGCAATCAGGTCGCGCACCGCGCCGCCCACCACGTAAGCCTTGTAGCCGGCCTCCTGCAAACCGGCACATACCCGCCGTGCACCGGGCGACAAATCCTCGCGATGGATGCCATGCAGCTCGATGGGAATCAGGGCAGGGGCGTTCAGAGGAGGCGTCTCGCGCTTGAAAACGCGGCGCAGCAGTTTGCGGATCATTCAGGCTGGGGTCCGGGGATATAGCTTGTAAATCACTGAATTATAGCGGGGAACGCATTGCACGGCTTCATGCAACTAGTTGAACCTCAGCGCCGTCGACCAGGTGCGCATTTTCTCGGCAAGCGGGATGGCTGCGTTGGCCGGGCTGGTGGAGGGCAATCTTTGGTATTGCAGATTCAAATGCCCCGGCAAACGGGGCCGCACCTGCTGCATGAAAATCGATGCTGCCGCAGCGCCGTTGAAGCATACGCGCTCGATCAGTGGATGCCCGGCGAAGAACGCGGCGAAATCGTTCGGCACGGCTGAGGCACGATCGATATTGCCATCCAGACTGCCCTCGCGCGCGCAGCTTTCGAGTACGTCCCAGACCGCAATGCCTGATGCGGCGAGGTGCGCAATGCGTTCGGAATACGCGCTCGCCGGGTCGAAACCAAGCGTGGCGCCGAGGATTTTCCAGAACAGATTCTGCGGATGTGCGTAGTACTGCTGCGCCTTGAGCGAGGCCACGCCCGGCATGGAACCGAGGATGAGTACCCGGGCGGCAGGGTTTTCGAGCGGAGGGAAACTATTAACGCAATCCATCCGGCGCACATCAAGGGCTGGATGAAGCCGGCCTGGTTGCCAACAAGTCGGCATCGCACGAGCGTTTGAGCTCGAGGCTGGTGATGATGCCCATCGACAGCGCATCGTACCCCGTGATTTTTTCGCACAGCTTCCAGCGTTGAGTGCCCTCCGAGCCATTGCAGAGCAGCAGCGAAACGCTATCGCTACGATGCAGGGTGACCGGATGAAAGAAGTGCGCAAAACCATTTCTGTTTTCGATGTTCACCCACCGCTCGACCAATGACTCATCGGCCTTGCCATCGGAATATTTTCGAATGAACTGCGTCAGCTTTGATTGCGCACCGGGTGTGATATGTCCCGCGTTGTCATAATTGCTGTGGAAGCCAACAGTGGTCTGATCGGGTGAGAAATCGTTGGTGAAGAAGCGTTCTTTGCCACCGAGGAACATGCGCGAGCAAGATGAGCGGCAGTAACCGGAGGCGTAGGTCGAGATGCCCTTTTCGCGGAAAAACTCACCGACTGCATAGCCCGAAGCGGCGTCGCCACCGCGCGAATTGCGCAAGATCGCAACGGTAATATCCGGATGCTCTGCCAAAGTGCGCTGCACGAGACGGAAGTCTCCGCGCTCAACGTCGCCCGACAGAATCATCTGGTTGCCGCAGGTATGCATGTCCATCGCCCACACTGACGGAGACGCGGCGGCAAGCATGACAATAAAGTATGGAAATACGGTCATCGCGATCAAGTCAGCGCAGGCTGATGATCGGCCAAGCCGTTGCCTCGGCGTGCAGTCGCAAGGTCGGGTCAGGATCAACGGCAACGGGGTGCGTGACGTGCTGCAGTAAGGGCAAATCGTTCAGCGAGTCACTGTAGAACCAGCTTTGCGCAAAGCTCTGCCAGTTGAGCGCCATGCTTTCGAGCCAGTCTTCCACACGTTCCACCTTGCCTTCGCGGAAGGCGGGCCTGCCACGATGCTTGCCGGTGAACCGGCCATTCACCTGTTCCGGGATGGTGGCGATGAGGTGCTGCACGCCAAAGGCACGCGCGATGGGGGCCGTGACGAAAGCGTTGGTGGCGGTGACGATGGCCACCAGATCGCCCGCATCGAGGTGCTTGCGAACCAGTGCCTGACCAGCAGGCAGCATCATGCCGGCTATATAGGTATGCATGAAATCGGCGTGCAGTGTGTCGAGCGTGACGCGTGGAATGCGCGACAGCGGAGCCAGCACGAATTCGAGAAAGGCCGCGTTGTCGAGTGTGCCTGCCTTGTAATGGGCAAAGAACTCGTTGTTGCGCGCTTCGTATTCGGCACGATCTACAGCACCGCGTTCGCACAGGAATTCGCCCCAGGCGTGATCGGAGTCACCTTCGAGAAGGGTGTTGTCGAGATCGAAGAGAGCCAGATTCATGGTTGAGGGTCTATTAATGTTGCACAACTAATTGATGGGTACATCCCGCCTCACCTGTCGGAGAGGAAGAGGGCTGACCGCTTCCCTCTCCCGGCCCTGAGGGGCCACCCTCTCCCGCAGGCGGGCGAGGGAACGGCAAGCGGCGTTATTCGGGACGCAGTATCTCACGCAGCAGCGGCAGGGTAATCGGGCGCGCCAGGCTCAGGCTGGCTTCATCCAGCGCGTCCAGCACTGCCATCAACCAGGGCAGGTCGCGACGGCTGTGACGCAGCAGGTAGCTGACAATTTCGGGCGAGACGTGCATGCCGCGGCCGGCTGCATGCTGCATCAGCGTTTCGCGTTTCTGCTCGTCGCTGAGCGGACGCATCTCAAAAATCAGCCCTTGGGCGATACGGCTGGCGGTGTCGGCACGAAAGCCAAGTGCGCCCGGCGGCGTGTTGCCGGTGATGAGGACGCATTGCTCCTCGGCGCGGGCATTGATGAGCACGCGAAACAGTGCGGCCAGCGCATCCTCATGGCATTGCTCGACATCATCGATGCAGACCAGCGCGCCGGATGTCGCGGTTTCCGCCGACAGTGCGACGGGACGCAGCGTTTGGGCCAATGTTGCAACGCCAGCCAGCAGATGACTGCGACCACTGCCGGGCAACCCCCACAGGTAAAGCACACTGCCGTCGCGGCGCTGAATGTGATCGCGCAAGGCAGCAATCAACGCGGCATTGTCGCCGGGCACGAAATTGTCGAGCGTGGGTTTGAAGTCGGGACGGACGTCGAGAATGAGTTGCTTCAAGGGCTTGAGCCGGGTGGGTGCTGGCGGGACACAATCTTACCGTGCCTGCGGCGCAGAGAGTTTGTACGTTGCTTGTGCGTTGATTGCACGTCGGTTGTGTGCATCCGGGATCCGTGGATCCACAGGCCGTGGCCGCGAACAGGTAAAATGCCGGTCTTTCTCTTTGCTGGAAGCCGTAATGTCCTCAAGCGTTCCGAACACCCCTCTCGATTACACCGCTGCCGGGGTGGATTACAGCAAGATCGACCCGCTCAAGATCCTCGCACAGCAAGCCGCGCGTGCGACGCAGGGCAATCTTGCCGCGCACGGCGTAACGGAGATACCGGCTTCGCGCGGGGAGTCTGCCTATGTCATGGAAGTCGCGGGTGTGCTGATCGCCTCGATCACCGAGTGCCTGGGCACCAAGGCGCTGGTTGCCGACGCGGTGCGTGCCATCACGGGCCGCACGCATTACGACAGCATCGCGCAAGACACGATTGCGATGGCCGTGAATGACCTCATCACGGTCGGCGCGACGCCCTTGTCGGTGCATGCATACTGGTCGGCAGGCGGCAGCGACTGGTTCGCTGACGAAGCGCGCATGCGCGACCTGGTGAATGGCTGGCAGCGCGCCTGCGATGTCTGCAAGGTCAGCTGGGGCGGTGGTGAAACACCGGCACTGGCCGGCGTGGTGGAAGCGGGGCGTATCGACCTGGCGGCATCCAGCGTTGGCGTCATTCCCTCGCGCGATCGGCTGACCCTGGGTGACAAGCTCGCCGATGGCGACGCAATCGTGCTGCTGGCATCCAGCGGTATTCATGCCAACGGCGTAAGCTTGGCGCGCAAACTGGCTGAACGTTTGCCCGAGGGGTACGCCAGCAAGCTGTCCGATGGCCGTTTGTATGGCGAAGCCGTGCTCGACGCCACCACGCTTTACGTGCCTGTCACGGAGGCGCTGTTCGCCGCCGGCATCGTGCCGCACTACAGTGCAAACATCACGGGCCACGGCTGGCGCAAGATCATGCGTCACCCGGTCGATTTCACTTACCGCATCCACACCTTGCCGAGCGTGCCGACGGTACTTTCGTTCATCCAGCAGCACGCCGGCATTGACGACCGTGAAGCCTATGGCAGCCTGAACATGGGCGCCGGCTTCGCTTTTTATGTTGCCGCTGATCAAGCAGATGAAGTCGTACGTATTGCTGCATCCGTCGGTGTGCAGGGCTGGGTGGCGGGCCGTGTCGAAGCTGGCCCCAAGCAGGTGGTGATCGAGCCTTTGTCGCTCACCTATGCAGAAAGCGAATTGCATCTGCGCGCTTGATCAGTTGTGTATGGCACCGGCGTGGTGCCACGATTGTGTGCAGCCTTGATGCGCACGAGCTGCTTTGGTGCGTTGCAGGTTCCTTGGGTCATTTATTCCGCTTCTGTCCGATGGCATACGTTTCGCTTATGCTGTGAACAGAATTGATGGACTGGACGAGGTAATCGAATGTCAGCGACGCAATTCTTCAACGAGATGACGGACTTCGGTGGCGGGGTCCGTCCGCATTACGAAAAATTCTCCGACTGGTTGCAGACCACGCCGCCGCAACGCCTGGCGGACAAACGCGAGGCGGCCGATGCCTTGTTTCATCGCGGCGGTATTACCTTCGCTGTCTATGGCGAGGCCGAGGGCACGGAGCGCCTGATTCCGTTCGATGTAATTCCACGCATCATTCCTGCACAGGAATGGGTCGACATGGCCGCCGGCCTGCGCCAGCGCGTGAAGGCACTCAATGCCTTCATCCACGACATCTACCACGACCAGGAAATTCTCAAGGCAGGGCGCATTCCAGCCGAACAGGTGCTGAACAATGCACAGTACCGGCCCGAGATGAAGGGCGTGGACGTGCCGGGCAATATCTATGCGGCAATTGCCGGCATCGATGTGGTGCGCGCCGGCGTCGGCGAGTACTACGTGCTCGAAGACAATCTACGCGTGCCGTCGGGTGTGTCGTACATGATCGAAGACCGCAAGATGATGATGCGGCTCTTCCCCGAGCTCTTTGCCAAATACCGCGTGGCGCCGGTCGAGCACTATCCCGATTTGCTGCTCGATACCTTGCGCGCCGTTTCGCAGAAAGGCGTCACAAATCCTTCAGTCGTCGTGCTGACACCCGGTGCCTATAACAGCGCGTATTTCGAACACGCTTTCCTCGCGCAGCAGATGGGCGTCGAGCTCGTCGAGGGGCGCGACCTCTTCGTCGATGACGGCCACGTTTATCAGCGCACCACGCAGGGACCGCAAAAGGTTGATGTGATCTATCGCCGCGTCGATGACGATTTCCTCGACCCGCTGGCCTTCCGCGCCGATTCGATGCTGGGCGTTCCCGGTCTGCTCGATGTTTATCGCGAGGGTGGCGTGACGCTGGCCAACGCGATTGGTACCGGCGTCGCCGATGACAAATCGATTTATCCGTATGTGCCGGACATGATCGATTTCTACCTCGGCGAAAAGCCCTTGCTCAACAATGTGCCGACGTACATGTTGCGCAAGAAGGAAGACCTGGCCTATACCTTGGAAAATCTAGGCGATCTGGTGGTGAAGGAAGTGCACGGTGCAGGTGGTTACGGCATGCTCGTCGGCCCGGCCTCGACCAAGGAAGAGATCGAGGACTTCCGTAAACGCATCCTGGCCGCGCCCGAGAAATACATCGCGCAGCCGACGCTGTCCCTGTCGGCCTGTCCGACCTTCGTCGAGCGAGGTATTGCCCCGCGTCACATCGACTTGCGACCGTTCGTGCTGTCGGGCAAGGAAGTGCGTTTCGTCCCCGGCGGGCTGACGCGCGTGGCGCTGAAAGAGGGCTCGCTGGTGGTGAACTCCTCGCAGGGCGGTGGCACTAAAGATACATGGGTGCTGGAAAGTTAATCACAGGATGGTTGAGCGCGCAGCGACAACTCGTTCTTGCACACTGGATTCCGGCCTTTGCCGGAATGACGGCTAAATAAAGGGGTCTTGATGTTAAGCCGTACCGCTGATCATCTGTTCTGGATGGCCCGTTACATGGAGCGGGCCGAGAACGTCGCACGCATGCTGGACGTGAACTACCGCATGTCATTGCTGCCGCAAAGCGCCAACGATATCGAGCGCCAGTGGCGCGCGGCGCTCGACACCATGGGGCAGCTTGAGCGGTACGAAAAAGGCGGTGGCGCCTATCAGCCGCTGGAGGTGATGCGCTTCATGGTGCTCGATCGCCAGAATTCATCGAGCATCTACTCCTGCCTGCGTGCAGCGCGTGAAAATGCCCATGCCGTGCGCGGCACGCTGACCTCTGAATTGTGGGAGACGACGAACGCCACCTGGATCGCCATGCGCAGCTTCAACCAGGTAGGCCTGGAAGGCGATGGCGCAAGCGAATTCTTTGAGTGGGTGAAGTTCCGTTCGCACCTGTCGCGCGGCGTCACAGTGGGCACCATGCTGCGCGACGAGTCACTGCACTTCATCCGGCTCGGCACATTCCTCGAGCGTGGCGATAGTACCGCCCGCCTGCTCGACGTGAAATTCCATGAGCTGAGCACGTCCGACAAACACGATGACGCAGCCGAGTATTATCAATGGAGCGCGTTGCTGCGTTCGGTGTCGGCGTTCGAGATTTTCCGTCGTGTGTATCGCGATGTCATCACGCCGACGCGCGTCGTCGAGCTGCTGACCCTGCGCCGCGACATGCCGCGCTCGCTCGCCTGCTGCATGGAAGAAGTCTACGAGCTATTGCAACGGGTCTCGAACCATCGCTCCGCCGAAACCGAACGGCGTGCGGGCGAACTGGCTGCGTCGCTGCGTTTTGGCCGTATCGACGAAATCTTCGAAGAAGGCCTGCATGAGTACCTGACGGCTTTCATCGAGAGCATTGCCGACCTGGGCAACCAGATTTCGAACGACTTCCTGGTGCCGGTCGTCGCCCAGCCTGAATCGCAGTCTCAACAGCAGACGCTTTAGCCTGGCTCAGGTGGATCAAGGCGCGGCGAAACAAGCTATTGCTTGTTCCGTCGCGCAAGCCCACCTAAACTCGAAAGTATCTTCACTCAATCACGGGCTCTCCGCATGACGTATTGCGTAGGCATGCTGCTGGATGCAGGCATGGTCTTTCTCTCCGATTCCCGCACCAACGCGGGCGTCGACCACATCAGCACTTTCCGCAAGACATTCATCTTCCAGCGGCCCGGCGAGCGTGTGCTGGTGTTGATGACGTCCGGCAATCTGGCTGTGACGCAGGCCATGGTATCGATGCTCAAATCCAAGCTCGACGCGGGTGACGATATCGAGAGTCTTTACAACGCGCCGAACATGTTCGCCGCCGCGCGCCATGTCGGCGACACTCTGCGCGAAGTGCATCAGCGTGACGCCGAAGGCCTGGCCGCATTCAGCATCGAATTCAACGCGTCTATCATTCTCGGTGGGCAGATCAAGGGCGAGCCACCGCGCTTGTTTACTGTTTATGCCGCTGGCAACTTCATCGAGGCCACGACGGACACAACATATTTCCAGATTGGCGAGTCGAAGTACGGCAAGCCGATCATCGACCGCACCATTACGCGCAAGACGACGCTCGACGATGCCGTGAAGTGCGCGCTGATTTCGATGGACTCGACCGTCAAGTCCAACCTCTCGGTGGGCCTGCCGCTGGACCTGGTGTGCGTGCATACCGACGAGTATTGCGTTGCCGTGCATCAGAGCATCGACTCGAACAATCCCTACTTCTCGGCATTGCGCCAGCGCTGGGGCGATTCGTTGCGTCACGCTTTTGACGAGCTACCCAGACCAGACTGGTTGGCGGGATTGTAGGGTGGGTTCGAAGCGAAGCGACAACCCACCTCTGCGCGGCACGGTCCAGTGCATGCCCAAGAGCCGCCTTCTTCCTCGCTGACAGGGCATCATATCGCCAGACCCGCGTAGATGCTGGCTGTGCAGGCATGCCTTGCCAGGAGGCAAGCGGGGAGCTGTTCTCCGGGCTATCAGTATTTCGCTACGACCGAAAAACGCTTCTCAGCCATCAACGCCAGCAGCGCCTGATATCGGCGGGCAGACATGCGGCCTTCTTCCACGGCCAGCCGCACGGCGCAATCCGGCTCGATCGTGTGTTTGCAATCGCGGAAGCGGCAGGTGCCGAGCACCTCGCGCACTTCGCGGAAACTCGCTTCGATTTCGCCGGTACCCAGATGCGCCAGCGCAAACACCTGCAGGCCTGGGCTGTCGATCAGCGCGCCGCCCTCTGGGAGATCGTATAAACGTGAATGCGTCGTGGTGTGTTTGCCCGAATCGAGCACTTCAGAAATCTCGCGCGTTGCCGCGTGCGCTTCCGGAATCAGCGCATTGGTCAGCGTGGACTTGCCCATGCCGGATTGCCCGACCAGCAAACTCGTTTGCCCGATCAGGCGCTCGCGCAGCAGGCTCACGTCCGACATCGCACTGAGTTCGAGCACCGGATAACCGATGTTGGAGAACTGCTTCAACGCCTCGCGCGCAGCGGGCAGGGCGGGGGTGATGTCGCATTTGTTGAGGACGATCAGGGCCGGGATTGGCGTCTCCTGCGACTCTGCGCCGCACAGGCAGCGCGTGACCAACTCGTCGTTGAAGCTCGGTTCTGTCGCCACCACGATCACGATCTGCGTGAGGTTGGCGGCGATGAGTTTTTCCTTGTACGCGTCGGCGCGATACAGGATGTTCTGACGCGGCATCAGTGCGTCGATGACGCCTTGCTTGTCGCCGGTGAGCGCTATCTCGACGCGATCACCACAGGCGTAAAGGCTCTTCTTGGCGCGCGGAAAGCAGCGTAATTTTTCACCATTGCGTTCGCCGCCTTCGAGTACTACTTCGTAGTGACGACCGAAAGCCGCGACGATACGGCCGTGAAGCGGACCGTGCAGTTTTTCCTCAGCAGCGGCGCTCATTGACCCTGCAGCCGCGCGATGCGAATCGAAGCCGGCGGGTGCGAATCGTAGAACAGCGAATGCAGCGGGTCGGGCGTCAGCGTGGCTGCGTTTTCCTTGTAGAGCTTGACCAACGCTGTCACCAGATCGCGCGAGTCGGCCTGCTTGCAGGCATAGGCATCCGCTTCGAATTCATGCTTGCGCGACCACATGCTGGTCAGTGGGGTAAGAGGGAACAACAGCACCGGCAGCACCATCGAGAACAGGATCAGCGCGACCGCGTTGCCGTGCGCCTGTACGCCGAGGCCTTGATAGAACCAGTCCTGCTGGATCAGGGAGCCAAGCGCCCACAGCAAGGCCAGCACGGCTGTGCCCATCACCGCGATGCGCTTCCACAGATGGTGGTGCTTGAAATGGCCGAGCTCGTGCGCGAGCACCGCTTCTACTTCGGTAGGTTTGAGCGATGACAACAGCGTATCGAAGAAGACAATGCGCTTGCCGGCGCCGAAGCCGGTGAAGTAGGCGTTGCCATGTGCCGAGCGCTTCGAGCCATCCATGACGAACAGTCCCTTCGAGCGAAAACCGCAGCGCGTCAGCAGTGCCTCGACACGGGCCTTCACACTCTCATCTGCCAAGGGCGAAAACTTGTTGAACAGCGGAGCGACGAACAGCGGATAGACGATCATCGTCACCAGGTTCAAACCGAGCCAGAACGCCCACACCCAGACCCACCAGTTCGCGCCCATACCCTGCATGAGCCACAGCACCGCCCACAACACCGGCGTGCCGATGACCACGGCAAGCGCAAATTGTTTGAGTGTGTCCATGACGAACATCTTCGGCGTCATGCGATTGAAGCCGAAGCGCGCTTCGAGCTTGAAGATTCCATAAAGGGTGGCAGGCAGGTCATAGATGAAGCCCACCGCCGCCAGCAGCCCGAACAGCGCCACCCCATGCCACAGCCCGGTCGGCTCGAACCACTGCGTCGCCACGTCATGCAGATATTGCAGTCCGCCACCGAGCGTGAGAATCAATAACCAGACTGTTCCCAGCGCAAGCTCGACACGACCGAGTTTGCCTTTTGCCAATGTGTAGGCAGCGGCCTTGCGGTGATCGGTCAGCGAGATGCTGCCGACAAACGCGGCGGGTACGCGGTCGCGATTACGCGCCACGTGGCTGGCTTGACGCAGGCTCAGCCAGACGCGCACGGAGACGCTGATCAACAGGGCAAGCAGGAAAACGGCGGTAAAACCGGAAGCAGTCATGGAGTTTTCGCGTAAGAAGAACTGAAGTAGACCCGGAACTAAATCGGGTTCGCCAATGGGCAGCGCATGAGAGAATGCTGCACCCGAATCGTCAGGAATGGCTCAAGGATTATGGCACAGGACCAGAATTACCTCGTTTGGCTGGACATGGAGATGACCGGCCTCGAACCCGACACCGATCACATCGTCGAAGTCGCGATGATCGTCACCGACTCGCAGCTCAATACCATTGCCGAAAGCCCCGTCATCGTCGTGCATCAGCCCGACAGCGTGCTCGACGCCATGGACGAATGGAACAAGGGCACGCACGGCCGCTCCGGCCTCATCGACCGCGTTAAAGCATCGACCATGAGCGAAGCAAAAGCCGAGCAGACCCTGCTCGAATGGATGAAGCAATACGTGCCCTCACGCACCTCACCCATGTGCGGCAACACCATCGGCCAGGATCGCCGCTTTATGGCGCGCTGGATGCCGCAGCTCGAAGCCTACTTCCACTATCGCAACCTCGACGTCAGCACGCTCAAGGAACTCGCCCGCCGCTGGAACCCGGAAGTCTTCAAAGGCGTACAGAAGCGCGGCGCACACACCGCGCTGGCCGACATCCTCGAGTCCATTGAAGAGCTCAAACACTACCGCGACACCTTCCTGAAACTGCCCGTCGTGAATTGATTTCCGATTGATCTTCCGCGACAGGCTTAGTTTGACAGGCTGGAACAAGCCCGTATAATGCGCAGCTCTTCAGGCGCGTAGCTCAGTTGGTTAGAGCGCTTCCTTGACATGGAAGAGGTCAGGGGTTCGAATCCCTTCGCGCCTACCAGACATTTGTTGAAGTAACTCTCGAAAGAAGAAAATGATGTTCCGAACTACGGCGCGACATTTTTCATAATCCAGCCGGAACATTCTTTCGAATACTTCTTCCCAGAAGACAGTAGTGAAATCAAAGTGCGGCTTGCCCGCACTTTTTTTTCGCCCGGATTTTCGAATCACTTCACCACAACGAAGAACAGATCATGCCCAACATCACGCTTCCCGACGGTTCAGTCCGCAGCTTCGATGCAGCAGTTTCCGTATTCGATGTCGCCGCTTCGATCGGCGCCGGTCTCGCCAAGGCTGCATTGGCTGGCAAGGTCGATGGTGTCGTTGTCGACACCTCGCATGTCATCGACAAGGATGCCTCGCTTGCCATCGTCACCGATCGCGATGCGGATGGTCTGGATGTGATTCGCCACTCGACGGCTCACTTGCTGGCTTACGCAGTCAAGGAACTGTTTCCCGATGCGCAAGTAACGATCGGGCCTGTCGTTGAAAACGGCTTCTATTATGACTTTGCGTACTCGCGTCCTTTCACGCCGGAAGATCTGGCGGCCATCGAAAAGCGCATGGCCGAGCTGTCGAAGAAGGACATCCCGGTGTCGCGTGAAGAATGGAGCCGCGATGACGCCGTCAAATTCTTCGATGGCATTGGCGAGAAGTACAAGGCTGAGATCATTGGAAGCATTCCGGCCGATCAGAAAATTTCGCTGTACCGCGAAGGCGATTTCATCGACTTGTGCCGTGGCCCTCACGTGCCGTCCACCGGCAAGCTGAAGTTCTTCAAGCTCATGAAGGTGGCGGGCGCGTACTGGCGCGGCGACGCGAAGAACGCGCAGCTGCAACGCATCTACGGGACAGCCTGGGCCAAGAAGGAAGAACTCGAAGCCTACCTGCACATGCTGGAAGAAGCCGAGAAGCGCGACCATCGTCGCCTCGGCAAATTGCTCGATTTGTTCCACATGCAGGACGAAGCGCCCGGCATGGTGTTCTGGCATCCAAAGGGCTGGACCTTGTGGCAGCAGGTCGAGCAATACATGCGCGCACGGTTGATCGAAGGTGGCTACGACGAAGTGCGTACTCCGCTGATGATGGATCGCGTGCTGTGGGAGAAGTCCGGCCACTGGGAAAACTACCGCGACAATATGTTCACAACGGAGTCGGAAAAGCGCGACTACGCGGTGAAGCCGATGAATTGCCCAGGTCATGTGCAGATTTTCAATCATGGCCTGCGCTCGTACCGTGATCTGCCGCTACGTCTGGCTGAGTTCGGCTCATGCCATCGTAATGAACCGTCTGGCGCTTTGCATGGCCTGATGCGCGTGCGCGGATTCGTGCAGGACGATGCACACATTTTCTGTACTGAAGCGCAGATCGAAGCGGAAGCCATTGTCTTCGACAAGCTGTTGATGAGCGTCTATAAGGACTTCGGTTTCCACGATGTGGCTGTGAAGCTTGCGCTGCGTCCGGAAAAGCGCGCTGGCACTGATGATGTCTGGGATCGCGCCGAAGATGGTCTGCGTCGCGCGCTCAAGGTTTCCGGCAAGGAATGGGAAGAGCTGCCGGGCGAGGGCGCGTTCTACGGCCCAAAGGTGGAATACCACATCAAGGATGCGCTTGGCCGCTCCTGGCAGTGCGGCACGATCCAGCTGGATTTTGTATTGCCGGAACGCCTGGACGCGGAGTACGTGGCCGAAGACAACACGCGTCAGCGCCCGGTGATGCTGCACCGAGCCATCCTTGGGTCGCTCGAGCGCTTCCTCGGCATCCTCATCGAAAACTTCGGGGGGGCCTTCCCGTTGTGGCTGGCGCCAACCCAGGTGATGTTGCTGAACATATCTGAAGGCCAGTCCGATTACGTCGAAGAAGTGAAGAAAACACTGCTCGCCAATGGCTTCAGAGCGCAAGCAGATTTGCGGAACGAGAAAATAACCTATAAAATCCGCGAACATAGCTTGCAGAAGCTTCCCTATTTGCTGGTTGTCGGCGAAAAGGAAAAGGAGGCAGGTACCGTAGCGGTACGTGCCCGTGGTGGCGAGGATCTCGGCGTCATGTCTGTAAGCGAACTGATCGAGCGGCTTCGTCGCGAAGTTGATTCACGCGGCGCAGGCGCTTGATTTTTTTCTAATTCACGAGGATTGAGCCATCGCACAGGACAAGTCGCACCGCATTAATCGGGAAATTACAGTAGCCGAAGTGCGGTTGGTAGGAGAGGATAACGAGCCACTTGGCGTTGTATCGACGCAAGAAGCGCTCGCTATGGCCGAAACAGCAGAAGTCGATCTGGTCGAGATTGCGCCGCAAGCGGTGCCGCCAGTTTGCCGACTGATGGATTACGGCAAGTTCAAATATCAGGAGCAGAAGCGGGCGCACGAAGCCAAGCTGAAGCAGAAGCAAATCCAGGTGAAGGAAATCAAATTCCGCCCTGGTACTGATGAGAACGACTACCAGATCAAGATGCGCAACATGATCAAGTTCCTCGGTGAAGGCGACAAGGTGAAAGTGACTTTGCGCTTCCGTGGCCGCGAAATGGCCCACCAGGAGTTTGGTGTTCGTCAGCTTGAGCGCGTCAAGGCTGATCTCGAAGAGATCGGCATCGTGGAGCAGTTCCCGAAGCTCGAAGGCCGTCAGATGGTGATGGTCTTGGCGCCAAAGAAAAAGCAGTAAAAAGTAATACAGGTTTCAGGGGCGTGAAAACGCACTCGACGGCTTGCAGGAGCGCCGTAAAGCTTCTGCGAAACAGATGATGGTCCGGTTTACAAGTGTCTGCATTCATGCAAACCACCGGCCGTCATGAACATCGGAGTATGCAATGCCAAAGATGAAAACCAAGTCTGGCGCGGCGAAGCGATTCAAGATTCGCGCCGGTGGCAGCATCAAACGCGGTCAAGCGTTCAAGCGCCACATCCTTACCAAGAAAACCACCAAGTCGAAGCGTCAGCTGCGTGGCATGACTGCAGTGCATAGCACTGACAGTGATCGCATCCGCGCCATGATGCCCTACGCTTAACTGAGAGGAGATAGAAAATGCCTAGAGTTAAACGTGGTGTAACGGCTCGTGCCCGTCACAAAAAGGTTCTTGACCAAGCCAAGGGTTACCGCGGCCGCCGCAAGAGCGTATACCGCATCGCCAAACAGGCGGTGATGAAGGCCGGTCAATATGCATATCGTGACCGTCGCCAAAAGAAGCGTCAGTTCCGTCAGTTGTGGATCGCCCGTATCAATGCTGCGGCGCGTGAAGTCGGTCTGACCTACAGCCGCTTCATGAATGGTCTGAAGAAGGCTGCGATTGAAGTTGACCGCAAGGTTCTGGCTGATCTGGCCGTGTTTGACAAGCCCGCGTTTGCGGCGCTCGCCGAACAAGCCAAGGCCAAGCTGGCATGAAGAAGTGATTCGGTGTTCTAAACACTGAACCAGCAGAAAAAGGAGGCCTGGCCTCCTTTTTTTTCGCCTGTTTTTAGTCTGGCGCAGGTGCAATGCAGCCGGACTTCCGATAAGATTCAAGACCTTGTGCAGCATTCTTCGTGCTTTGTGGAATGCAGGTTGGCACAGTGTTCTTTCTCCAGACAGGGTCTGTTGTGAGTGCTCTAGTGAGTAATTTCGATCAAATACTCTCGGAAGCGCAGGCCGCTTTCGCCACAGCGGCGAATGCTCCCGCCCTCGAGCAGGCCAAGGCACGCTTCCTCGGCAAGAGCGGTAGCATTACCGAACTGCTCAAGGGACTGGGTAAGCTCGATCCCGACGCGCGTCGCACCGCAGGCGCCGAAATCAATCAATGCAAGACAGCTGTCGAAGCCGCGCTAGAAGCGCGTCGCGACGCGCTGCGCTCGGCCCAGCTCGAAAACCAGCTCCGCGCCGAAGCGCTGGATGTGACCTTGCCCGGACGCGGTCTGGGCTCCGGTGGCGTGCATCCAGTCAATCGCATCCTTGAGCGTTTCGAAACCCTGTTTCGCTCGATTGGTTTCGAAGTCGCCGACGGCCCTGAGATCGAAGGCGACTGGCATAACTTCACTGCACTGAACACGCCCGAGAATCACCCGGCACGTTCGATGCACGATACTTTCTATCTGCAGGATGCTCCCGGTGTATTGCTGCGGACCCACACGAGTCCGGTGCAGATTCGCACCATGCAGGCGCACGCAGCAAAGTACAAGGATGCCGATATGCCCGAGCTGCGCGTCATCGCGCCGGGTCGTGTCTATCGTGTCGATTCCGACGCGACGCACTCGCCGATGTTCCATCAGGTTGAGGGCTTGTGGATCGGTGAAGACATCAGCTTTGCCGGGCTGAAGGGCGTCATCATCGACTTCCTCAAACGTTTCTTCGAGACGGATGAATTGCAGGTGCGTTTCCGCCCGTCGTTTTTTCCGTTCACCGAGCCTTCCGCCGAAATCGATTTCGCTTTCATGAGCGGGCCAAACAAGGGCAAGTGGCTTGAGATCGCGGGTTGCGGCATGGTGCATCCGAACGTGCTGAGCAACGGCGGCATCGACGCGCAGAAGTACACCGGATTTGCATTTGGCATGGGCCTCGATCGCCTGACCATGCTGCGTTATGGCATCAACGATTTGCGCTTGTTCTTTGAGAACGACCTACGCTTCCTAACCCAATTCAAAGACTGAGCCAACTCAAAATGGGACTGATGCTTTGTCGACTTCGCCTTGCCGTGCCTGAGCACTGTCTGCGGCTTGTCTTCGCGCCTCAGTTCCATTGTGAGTCGGCTTGCAGCGTCTCCTATAACGTTGTTCTTCCTAGAAAAATCTAGTCATGCAGTTCTCCGAACAGTGGTTACGTAGTTTGTGTAACCCGGCCCTCGATAGCGATGCGCTTTGCCATTTGCTGACCATGGCTGGCCTCGAGGTTGAAGAGGTCGAACCTGTCGCGCCATTTTTCACCGGCGTAGTGGTCGCGCAGATCGTGTCCTTCGAAAAGCATCCGAACGCCGACAAGCTGCGTGTATGCATGGTCGATATCGGCACGGGCACGCTTCAGCAGATCGTATGCGGGGCTCCGAATGTGGTGGCCGGCATGAAGGCGCCCTGCGCGACCGTCGGGGCAAAATTGCCAGGCTTCGAAATCAAGGCGGCCAAGCTGCGGGGAGTCGAATCGTTCGGCATGATGTGTTCGGCCGATGAGCTGGGCATGACGCAGGCGCACGACGGCTTGCTGGTGCTACCCGAGGATGCGCAAGTAGGCACCGATATCCGCGATTGCCTGTCGCTGGATGACCGCAAGATCACCATCAAGCTCACACCGAATCGCGCCGATTGCCTGAGCTTGGCCGGCATTGCACGTGAGTTGGCTGCGCTGACCGATACACCGCTGATTTTACCGGCAGTGTCTGCCGTTGCTCCGACGCACGACATGCGCCGTGTCGTCGCGCTGGATGCGCCAGAGGCCTGCCCGCGTTATGTCGGACGCATTGTCAGCAACGTGAACCCGGATGCGGCCACGCCGGTCTGGATGAAACAGCGCCTGGAGCGTTGTGGCGTGCGTTCGATCAGCGCTGTCGTCGACATCACCAACTACGTGATGCTCGAGCTCGGTCAACCGATGCACGCCTTCGACAATGACAAGCTGTCGGGCGCAGTGCATGTGCGCATGCCGAAGGCGGGCGATTCGCTCAAGTTGCTCCATGGTCAGAGCATCGAGCCAGCAGCCGATATGCTGCTGATTGCCGATGACGCTCGCGCTCTGGCGTTGGCAGGCGTGATGGGCGGAGATGATTCCGGCGTTACAGGCGAGACGCGTAATGTCTTCCTTGAAAGCGCCTTCTTCCAGCCTGATGCCATTGTTGGTCGCGCCCGGGTGCTCGGTTTCTCGTCAGATGCTTCGCATCGTTTCGAGCGAGGTGTGGATTTTGAGTTGCCACGCACGGCCATGGAGCGAGCTACCAGCTTGTTGCTTGAGATTTGCGGCGGCCAGGCTGGACCAGTCGTGGAAACCGTTGTTGCGGAAGCTTTGCCGCAGCGCACAGCAGTTAGCGTTCGACCTTCGCGCGTACGTCGCGTGCTGGGAATCGAAGTCAGCGATGCTGATATGCGCGCGACTTTCGAGCGGCTCGGCATGTCTGTGACCGCTCTGGATGACAAGTTTTCCGTAACCCCGCCGTCATATCGCTTCGATATTGCAATCGAAGAAGACCTGATCGAGGAAGTGGCGCGCGTTGTCGGTTACGACAATATTCCCGCTGTGGCGCCGGTTGCGGGCATCTCCATGCTGGCGTTGCCCGAAGATAGTCAAAGCCCGCATCGTGTGCGTCGCGCCGTAGCGGCGCGCGACTATCAGGAAGTCATCAGCTACGCCTTTGTCGAAGAGGCATGGGAGTCGGACTTCGCCGGCAATTCCGATCCGGCGCGGCTCGCCAATCCTATCGCCAGTCAGCTGGCCGTGATGCGCTCATCGCTGATCGGCGGGCTTGTGGGCGTGCTGGGCAGCAATCTTCGTCATCGTGCCGAGCGTGTGCGCGTATTTGAAATTGGTCGTTGTTTCAGCAAGGACGCCGCCGGTGCTCCGGTGGCTGGCTATGACCAACCAGTGCGCATTGCCGCTCTCGCATGGGGCCCAGCCGCCAGCGAGCAGTGGGGGCAGACCACGCGCAAGGTCGATTTCTATGACATCAAGGCCGATGTCGAAGCCTTGCTCGGGACACAAGCGAGTTTCGAAGCGACCATTCATCCTGCGCTTCATCCCGGGCGCAGTGCACGTGTCATGCTGGATGGTGCGGTCGTCGGCGTTGTCGGCGAATTGCATCCGGCGTGGGTGCAAAAATACGATCTGGGTAGTGCGCCGGTCCTGTTTGAAATTGAGTTTGCGGCAATCGTGAAGCGCAGATTGCCGACGCATACCGATGTGGTGAAACAGCCTGCGGTGAAACGGGACATTGCACTGGTTGTGCCAAATGGCGTGAGTGCTGCGCAATTGCGAGAAGTATTGCAATCCGCTGCGAACACCCTTGTCCGCTCGATCGATGTTTTTGATGTCTACTCGGGCAAAGGTCTCGAACCGGAGACCCGTAGTGTTGCGCTGCGACTTGTGCTTCAGCACACTGAACGCACGCTGGAAGACGCTGAAATAGATCAGGTGGTGAAAGCCATGATCGCGGCTGCGGGTGAAAAACTGGGTGCTTATTTGCGAGTCTGATGCGTGATCAACGCGTGCTTGAACGAACAGAGATTGATTTATGACTTTGACGAAAGCTGAACTGTCCGACCTGCTGTTTGACAAAGTGGGTTTGAACAAGCGCGAAGCGAAGGACATGGTGGAAAGCTTCTTCGACGAGATTCGCAACGCCTTGTCGCGTGGTGAAGACGTGAAGCTGTCAGGCTTTGGCAACTTCCAGTTGCGCGACAAGCCGCAGCGTCCCGGGCGCAACCCCAAAACCGGCGAAGAGATCCCCATCACGGCGCGCCGCGTCGTGACCTTCCATGCGAGCCAGAAACTCAAGTCCGCTGTCGACGACCTGAGCCATGCAAACACCACTACCGAATCCTGAGGCGCGGGAACTCCCGCCCATCCCGGCGAAACGCTACTTCACGATTGGTGAGGTGAGCGATCTGTGCGCCGTGAAGCCGCACGTGCTGCGCTACTGGGAACAGGAATTCACGCAACTCAAGCCGGTCAAGCGGCGCGGCAATCGCCGCTACTATCAGCACCACGAAGTACTGTTGGTACGTCGCATCCGCGACCTGCTTTATCGAGACGGATTTACCATCAGCGGGGCGCGCAATCGCCTCGAAGAAAATGCCATCTTCGAGCATGAAGTGGCCGAAGAAGCAGAGCGCGCGCGCGATAGCGTGCATAGCGTGCGCGGCGAATTGCTGGACCTGCTGGACTTTCTCAAGAGCTGAATTTCAAGAGTTTGACCGATGCAGTTTGGAGTGGCTGGCATGCCGCTTCCCTGATACAATCGCCGCCTTGTCGGGGCGTAGCGCAGCCTGGTAGCGCACTTGCATGGGGTGCAAGGGGTCGCGAGTTCGAATCCCGCCGCCCCGACCAGAACAAAGAGATTCAAACAGATTGGCCAGTCGAAAGACTGGCCTTTTTGTTTGTTTTTTTGCGGCGCTACGCGTTCAGCACCGAGAAGCAAAGCGCCAGAAATGAAGCCGGAATTTCTGCAAATGTGAAGTATGAAGGTAACTCCCGAAGTCAGAGCCTGATGCTTGTTTCATACGTATCCAGGGGAACAATCAGATAGGGAAAATATGTCGACAATGGGAGTTCGCCGCCCGACATGAGTAGTCCGAACGATCTATTGTTCGGCTCCTATCGGGTATCAACAGGAGAAGCGCAGCGTCGCCCGGCGTCGAACGGCTGCCTCGCGTTCAATTCAGCGTAGGGGGTTGCCATGCATCTCGAAGGTTCCTGTCATTGCGGCGCCGTCAAATTCAGCCTCGAATCCGACACCCCGTATCCCTTCATGCATTGCCATTGCTCCATCTGTCGCAAGACGGCTGGTGGCGGGGGCTATGCCATCAACCTGGGTGGCGATGCACGTACGAGAAGGTACGCGGGTCGCGGCATCTGGGCATCTATCACGCTGTCATGCGCGAGCCGGGCAAGCGCTCGCGCCGATCGCCCGCCAAGCGGCATTTTTGCGTGAAATGTGGCAGTGCGCTATGGCTGTGGGATCCGCGCTGGCCAGAGCTGATTCATCCCCATGCTTCGGCAATCGATACACCGCTGCCCAAACCTTCGCAGGTCGTTGAAGCAGCCCTGGACTACGCTGCACCCTGGGTGGATGTTGCGAAAGGTCGTGGCCATGTGCACTGCGCCCAATGGCCGCACGAATCGTTGGCGCAATGGCATGAGCGGCATGGCTTGAAAGCTTAGATACGACCGGGGATAGCGGCCAGATGCGGTTCGCCCTCAGGCTGCCAGCGGCACGCAGTCGCCGAGTACTTCGATGTCATACATATGGCGCAACAGGCACGGGCGAAGTCGCTTCAGACCCGCGGCTGTATAGCGGGTGACACACAGCGCACGATAGCCACCATCGCGCATGAAGCGCGCGATCTCGCTGACGAGGGTTGAACAGTGGCCGTGACCTTGGTGGGCAGGGTCAACCGACATGCCGATCAGTGTGAGCACTTCGCCGCAGTTCGAAGCTTCGCAGTTGCACAGGGCGATGACTTCGCCGTCTTGCTCAATGAAAAAGACCAGCTGGCCTTTGACTTTGGCTGGCGAGTAGAACGCGAGGCGGGATTGCATACGCCTGCCAACATCCGCCAGCTGCGCTTCCTGCAGCGCATAGCGAACGCCAAACTCCACACCTTTCATTACTACGACCGGATTCATCTGGGTGCCAACGGGGGACTGTATCAACGTGATAGCGACATATGCGCCATTGTCTTCAGTCCGTTCGTCGCACGCCTGTCGCGTATCGGGCTGCTTCGTCATGCTCAGGGGGCTGCGCACCTTCCTTACCCGTTCGCACTGAACGTAGCGTAGCGAAGTCGAAGTGTGAGCACGTGCCGCCATGCTTCGACTTCGCTGCGCTACGCTCAGCACGAACGGAATCTGTCCAGGCGCTTTGTCAAGATGACGAATGGATAGCATGAACAGCCCCCGAGAAATCGGCCATGCGGGTCGTATCCGGGCAGCTGTGCACTTGTGCGAGCAAGTGCGTGTGGTTCCGAGGCTCGTGAGCTGTGATTGCGGTGATGTTCAACTGCCGCCGTGCTTTTCGACCAGCTCCATGAATGTATTCAGATTCTCGATACCGAATTGCGGGCCGAGTTGTTCAATGGCGGGCTTCATCTTGGCCTTGAACGGGCGTATGTCGGTCATGTCGACGCGCATGCCGGCCTGCACGAGCAACTCCAGATTGGTATGTTCGCTGCGTTTCATGATCTGGCGCAGCGTAAATGCTGCGGCACGCGACTCTTCGCGCAAGACCTGTTGTTGAATGAAGGGCAGTTGCTCGAAGGTGTTCTTGTTGATGACGTGCGTCAGGCCACCATAGCTGTAGTTGATCAGTGACATGTACTTCTGGAATTGATAGAGCTTGAGTGCGAGGATGACCGATATCGGATTTTCCTGGCCGTCGATCTGACCGAGATGCAGCACGCGGACCAGCTGCGGCAAGTCCACCGCGATTGGCGTGGCGCCGAGCAGCTTCATGCTCAATTCATAATGCGGCAGGGGCGGGACGCGGAATTTCAATCCGGCCATATCGTCAGGGGTGAGGATAGGGCGCTTGTTGTTGGTGATCTGTCGGAATCCCCAATCCCAGTTGCTCAGGCCAATCAGTCCGATTTCTGCCA
The DNA here is from genome assembly GCA_028292485.1 of Rhodocyclales bacterium. GTDB lineage: Bacteria > Pseudomonadota > Gammaproteobacteria > Burkholderiales > Rhodocyclaceae > Viridibacterium. Next base: position 37,707 of record JAQGMG010000047.1, read on the forward strand.
GATCGGCCGTTGTCCAGTCGGAGAGATCGGCGTCGATGAGGCGATTGGCGTGTTCGTAATTGTCGAAGACGAATGGCAGACTCATGCAACCGAATTTTGGGCAATGAACGCCGAGACGATCGTGCGGCGGCAGGGCCATGTCGATCTTGCCTTCACGCAGATCGCGCAAGACGCGTGGAATGGTGCCTAGCGCATTGTTCGACACAACCTTGATTTCAAGCGCGCCGTTTGTGCGCGTGGCGACACGTTCGGCGAACTGCAAAGTGCTCTCGTGCGCGAGGTGATCTTCATCTGCGTGGTGAGCGAATACCAGGGTCCGCTGGGGCTGTTCATGTGTCACGTATCATTCCTTGTATGCAGGATGGCGTAAAGTTGTAACGGCATGCGATGCCGAGTCTTTATTGCCAGCTGCGGTGCAATCAAACCGCGATAGTAGCGGTTTTGCAGGAATGGTCGCAGGCAAGATTCTCACGCAATCGTGCAATCGCAGACGCTGTGGTCAGCGGGTGCGAATGATTTGTCTGTGTGCGTGACGTAGTTCTTCGCGGCGTTCAGGGAGATGGTGCGCGACGGGTGATGTGCTTGACGGAGTAGATCCGGCCAGCGTTGCTGCCTGCCATGTGGGCGAAGCTGCTGAAATCGCCGCAGTGTTATTGCGTTGGAGATGAAGTCAGGTGAGGTCGGAGGAATCCCAGGAAAATCTGGTACGCATAAAGCGAGCGCACCAGATTCCACTACAACTCTCCACCGGATTTCATCGAGGGATTACAGAAAAACGCGGTGAAGTCCGGGCAAGTGTCGAGCAGCGCTCAGGGTGAAGGATCATCCCCGGTCGTTTTGCTTTCCAGATTGGAAGCCGGGCCGAGATAGTATGCCCTGACGCGGACGGTGGTTTTTCTGTGGGGTGGCCCCAGCGCAAAACCCGTCGTATTGGTGTTGGGCGGAAGCACGGATTGCGCAACGAAGCTCTTGTCACCGTCTGATTTGGCTTCCACCAGAAATCCGGCTTCATCGCTGGAGTGATCGGTCCAGCTAAGTTGAAAGCCGCTGACCGAAACCGGCATGTAAGTGCCGTTCAAATCGGAAGGCTTTGCTTTGTCAGCATCCTTGCCTGTGAGGGGAAAAAGAGCTGCTGGTGCTCTCGGCTCTATTCTGGGCACAGCCCATCTGTAGTCCTCTCCCTTGTCAAAGGCTGCCTTGTAGGCCGCATCGGAAAGTTGCGGAGACAAGCGCAATTCCAGTGGCCCGGTTACCTGTCCATAGATGGGGCGGACGCGATAATAAAAGCTCGTCTGTGACATCAATCGTGGATGCGTGAAATGCGTTTGATCCGCTGGAAGGTACTGGAAAGTGACGTAGGCCCCATTGGGTTCTGTGGCGTAGTCCAACGCATAGCCGGCTACATCGCCCGAAGCAGGCGTCCATTCAAGCAAGATGTCGATTGGCGATGTCAGCTTCGACGTCAGGTGAACGGCGCCTTGATTGCCGGGCTTCTGCGAACAAGCACTCAGGCCGAGCAGGATGCAAAGACCTGCGAGCTTCAAATGGTATCTTGCCAAACTCAATTTAAATGACCCCCAATAAAAATCCGGCGCCCGCGAAACACGGGCGCCGGACATCCATCAAAACAATCGACTACAGATATTACTTGGTCCAGAACGCTACGCCGCTCCAGGTAGCCCAAACCGGGCCCTTGCCGCTGGAAGTGGCATACGTGCCAAACTTGTCATAGAAAGGCTTCGTGCCGCCGGTCTTGGTTTCGACCTTGGTGCCATTGAGGTATACAGCCGTCGAAGTGCCGGTGGTCAGCGTATTGACGCGAACCGAACCGCCGACCGCCATCGTGCCCAGCGTAGCGCCGCCCTCTACTTCATACAGAACCAGGGAAGAGCCGGACTTCTTGACACCCAGAATCATCCAGGGGCCCGAAGGTTGCGAGAACACTTGCTTCAGGCTGATCCGGTCGCCGGTCAGGCTGTTGACCTTGACTGTGCCTTCGAACTGCGTGTCCTTGGTCATGTTGGCGTAACGACGCTCGGCGCGTTGATAGCCTGATGCATTTCCCAGTGTGCTACATGTCAGCTTGAACGTGAAGCCTGCGATGTAGCCGCAACCTTCGATTTGCGTCGTGTAGCTCGGGGAAGAGGAAGTCCAGCCTGTGCCAATGACGGCTTGCGCGGACGACATTGCGCAAAAAAGTGCGGACAGGGCGACGACCTTAGTGATGTTCTTTAGCATTTATGTCTCTCCATTATGGTGGTGGAACGGTGATGATGTTGCACAACGGTGGTTGAGACGGCAGCCAGGATTACCCATTTCATGGCTCTCCCTTTTGCTTGTCCCATATCAGAGTGCTACTCACGCGGACTGCATGTCGCGTGTCATGTCGCATTGCCGATCCATCACCAAATTTCAGGATTGGCATTGCCCGAGGCATTCTCCGCTTGAGATGCGGCCTCACCATAGGCGTAGTCCCTAGGTGGAAGGAAATTAATTTCTGCCGGGTTTCCATTAGTTTCCGTATCGTCGCGTACATGGAATTGGTGTGTCTGCATGGCTCACCGAGATTGGGGAGGGAGAAGGTCTTGCTTTCGGTTTTGCTTTCCTTGATATGCATTACAAATAAAAACCCCGGAAGTCATTGCTGACTTCCGGGGTCCAGTGGTCCAGCAAGCCGATGCGAGCATCGGCCTGGGCTGTTACACGTGCGAGATGGTCAAGGAGTAGATCTTGTCCTTGGTGCCGGTGCTGGCGGTATAGGAGGTGGTCTGATTGTAATCACCAGCCTTGAAGTACATGCCGTAATCGGTGAAGCCCGTCGGAATGGCCTTCGAGTACTTCGAGACGCCATTGATGTAGACCGTCAGAGTCTTGGCGCTAACCTTGATCTGATAGGTGAACTTGGTGCCCACGGCAATAGTGCCGATGCCGGTTTCGGTTTGGCCGGCGGTTGGCGAGCCATTGACGCCAACGGTGAGAGCACCGTTGGTTTCATAGTAGAGCTCCATCAGGGGTTTGCTCGAAGCCGCATGGGTGCCGCGCAGCACGTCGCCGATGTGGATCTGACCTACAACCAGCCTGTGCCGTGCATCGGTGACCTTCACCGTGGTCGACAGTGTATGGGTCTTGGCATCGAACGGATCCCAGTTGGCGCCCGTCACGCCATCCGACTTCATTTCACGCAGTTCGGAACGCGGATGCAACGAATTTGCTGTCGTTACGCCATTGTCTGGTGCGAAAAAAGCGACTGCGGGGGTGCCATCGCTGTTGTCGTATTGGAAATAGGTGCTTGTGTACCCAGCTACAAGCTGTGCGGCGGTTTTCGTATCCGGGCTGCCAGCCGAGCCCGTGGGCAGTTGCAGAGTCCAGTGGGCCAGCGACAGAACGTCGGCGGGCGTCGCCGCCATGGCTGCAGCCGAAACCATGGATGCTGCTATTGCCAGTACTGCCTTGGTGAAACCGTTGTTTTTTGTCTCGGAGTGCATATATGTTTTTGACATCACAAGTCCCTTATCATTAATAGGCAATGAACACGACTCATCGTTCCTGAGGTACCCGCGGCAATTTCCTTTACCCGGAATTCAAATACTTTTGAAATCTGCCTCAGCACGAGCGAGTTAATTTGACCTTTTTATTAATTCCGGAAATATAAGGTGTTACCCCATATCGAGCCAGAACTTGTGTCAAATATCACATCCTCCGAAACTAATGTTTTTGCCCGGCCACGCTGGGTAGAGCCTCGCCGGGAATGCCGGTATGGCGGGGATGACAGACTTGTCTAGGCACAACAAGATACTTGAGTTGTTTTTCAGATAATTTAACAAATTTTAATAATATTAAGACCGCGCTTGCCAACTTTGTCACATGCAAAAGCACAGACAAGAAATGAAAACTCCGAATATCATTTCTGATAATCGGGGTTCAATATAACTGCTGGCCAGGTCATACCCGGCGTCGGACATTTTCACGATTATTGATGCAATAAGTCAGCGAATGAAACTTGTCTCTTGTGCCGTTGCTTTTATAGGAATTCGTGAGCTGCAATAAAACTCTCAAACGCGTTTTTTCGTCCAGCAAGTCAAGTGTGTAAGTCCAAACGAAAACCCCCGCATGCCATTGCTGGCATGCGGGGGTTTTTTGTGCAATCAGACACCAGCCGATGCAAGCATCGGCCGGGGCTTTTTACACGTGGGACAGGCTCAAAGTGTAGAACTTGTCCTTGGTACCGGTACTGGCGCTATAGGAGGTGGTTTGATTGTAATCGCCAGCCTTGAAGTACATGCCGTAGTCCGTGAAGCCGGACGGAACAGCCTTCGAGTAGACCTGGCTACCGTTGATGTAGACCTTCACCGTCTTGGCCGCGACCGTGATTTGATAGGTGAACTTCGTATTCACAGCCACGGTGGCGATGGAGGTTTCAGTCTGGCCGGCGGTGGGTGATCCATTGAGACCGACTTTCATGTTGCCGTTGGTCTCGTAGTACAGCTCCATCAGCGGTTTGGTCGAAGCTGCATGGCTGCCACGGAGCACGGTACCAATATGGATCTGGCCGATACACAGACGATGGCGCGCATCGGTGACCTTGATCGTTGCTTTCAGCGTATGGGTCTTGGCGTCGAACGGATCCCAGTTGGCTGCCGTTGTGCCGTTCGATTGCATTTCACGCAATTCCGAACGTGGGTGCGTCGAGTTTGCTGTCGTCACGCCATTGTCAGGTGCGAAGAAAGCGACTGCTGGCGTGCCGTCGGTATTGTCGTACTTGAAATAGGCACTCGTGTAGCCGCCAACCAGGGTTGCAGCACTGATGGTGGTGGGGCTGCCGGCCGAACCCGTAGGCAATTGCAGGGTCCAGTGGGCCAGCGACAGTACGCTGGCAGGTGTTTGCGCAAAAGCCGAAACCGAAGCCAGCGATACCGCTACCGCCAGGATGCTGCGCGACAATACCTTGTTTGAAACGAATTGCTTTTTCATAACTCTCCTTTGTCTTTGTCTCATGTCAGTCTGTTTTTTGTTTCACGCGTACTTCTTCTTATCGCGTGTCATGGTGCGTTGCCGATCAATCAACTCCAAGGTTGGCATTGCACGAGCCATTTTCCGTTTGACGCGCTGCCTCAACATAGGTGTAGTCCCTAAGCTGCAGGAAATTAATTTCCGTGAAGTTCTATGTTTCCATATCGTTCCCGCTACAGGGAACTGGCACGCCCGAACATCATTTCTGTGATCGATATCATTGAAAACACGGCGCGATGTGCTCTGTTTCAGAGGCCGACGCCCTTGCACGTGGGGCTGCGAACGCACAGAGACGCAGCGTTCCTGTCTGGTGGCGGACACGACGAGCTCGGCGAGATGGGAAAAAGAGGAGAGGAAGAAGGAGAAGGGCTTCGCTTTTCCAGGAAGCGGCTTTGCCTTGTGTACTACAAATAAAAACCCCGGAAGTCATTTCTGACATCCGGGGTCTCGTGATCCAGTCGGGCCGATGCGAACACCGGCCAGGCTATTACACGTGCGAGATGGTCAAGGAGTAGATCTTGTCCTTGGTACCGGTACTGGCGGTATAGGAGGTGGTCTGATTGTAATCGCCAGCCTTGAAGTACATACCGTAATCGGTGAAGCCCGTCGGAATGGCCTTCGAGTACTTCGAGACGCCATTGATGTAGACCGTCAGAGTCTTGGCGCTAACCTTGATCTGATAGGTGAACTTGGTGCCTACGGCAATAGTGCCGATGCCGGTTTCGGTTTGGCCGGCGGTTGGCGAGCCATTGACGCCAACGGTAAGAGCGCCGTTGGTTTCATAGTAAAGCTCCATCAGGGGCTTGGTCGAAGCCGCATGGGTGCCGCGCAACACGGTGCCAATGTGGATCTGACCAACAACCAGTCTGTGCCGTGCATCGGTGACTTTCACCGTGGTCGACAGTGTATGGGTCTTTGCATCGAACGGATCCCAGTTGGCGCCGGTCACGCCATCCGACTTCATTTCACGCAGTTCGGAACGCGGATGCAGCGAATTGGCTGTCGTTACGCCATTGTCAGGTGCGAAGAAAGCGACCGCTGGTGTGCCATCGCTGTTGTCGTATTGGAAATAAGCGCTTGTGTATCCAGCCACAAGTTGTGCGGCGGTTTTGGTATCTGGGCTGCCAGCGGAACCTGTGGGCAGTTGCAGGGTCCAGTGGGCCAGCGACAGGACGCTGGCCGGTGTTTGCGCAAAAGCCGAAACCGAAGCCAGCGATACCCCTACCGCCAGGATGCTGCGCGACAATACCTTGCTTGAAACGACTTGCATTTTCATACTCCCAACTCCTTGTTTTAAGTCTCGAATGTGTTTTTGTTCCACGCGGATTACACGTTGCGTGGTGCGACGCTGATCGATCAAACAGTCGAACGGCGCAGCAGGGACGCATTGTCCCGTTCGCGCACGGCCGGACCATAGGGGTACTCCCGACACGGGAAGAAATTAATTTCCTGAATTTCCACTGTGTTTCTGACGGAAACATGCAGCAAGAGCACGCCTGACGTGGCTTTGACCGCGTCATGGCAAGCACCAAACTCCGCATTGGCTCATGTGCCGAGAGCGGCTGGCAGCCGATCAACGGCGAAAAAAGCGCGATGTCCGGCTCGCGGACGTCCCGGCTGATCGGAGACGGTTACGTTGGCGGGTACTATCTGCCTTTGCCCCAAAAGAGAAGTCGTTCCGCAATGCCGATAGAAGAAGTCAAAGAAAAATTGAAGCGCGCCATTGTGGCCGCCGTGCAACTGCCAAATGTGACCGAAATCGAGTTCGAAGCTTCGCTGACCGAGCTGCGCGAGCTGGCAAAAACATTAGGATTCGAGATTGTTCGCACCTTCATTCAGAAGCGCCCGGGCTTTGACCGGACGGGTTATCTGGGCGTTGGCAAGCGGCAGGAGATACATGGCTTCGTGAACAATCAGTTCGCGTCTGCCGATGCGCAAGCGGGTGACTCCGACGCCGCCGGGCTCGGCAACGAAGTCGGCAGCAACATCGATATCCTCTTCATTGACCACGAGATATCACCTTTCCAGGCGCGCACCCTCGAAGTCGAAGTTGGCTGCGAGGTGATGGATCGCACCATGGTCATCCTCGAAATCTTTCATCGCAACGCGCGCTCGCGTGCGGCGAAAGCGCAGGTCGAAATTGCGCGCCTCGGTTACATGGCGCCCCACCTGCGCGAGGCGGCCAAGCTCGCCGGGCCGCAAGGACGGCAGCGTAGCGGCACCGGCGGGCGTGGTGCGGGCGAATCCCACACCGAGCTGGACCGGCGCAAGATCCGCGACCGTATCGCCGAGCTGCAGAAAGAGCTCGTCGCCATGGACCTCGAGCGCAAGACGCAACGCGCGCGCCGGCAAGAGAATGAGGGGCTGGCCAGCGTGGCGCTCGTCGGCTATACCAATGCCGGCAAGTCGACCCTGATGCGGGCACTCACCGGCAGTGAGGTGCTGGTTGCCAACAAGCTCTTCGCCACGCTCGATACGACAGTGCGTACCTTGTACCCGGAGAGCGTGCCGCGCGTGCTCGTCAGCGACACCGTCGGCTTCATCAAGAACCTGCCGCACGGGCTCGTTGCGTCATTCAAATCGACGCTTGAAGAAGCACTCGATGCGTCGCTCTTGCTGCACGTCATCGATGCCAGCGATCCGGGTTTCGAACGTCAGCTTGAAGTAACCGATAAGGTGCTCAAGGAAATTGGCGCGCATGTCGTGCCGCGCATTCGCGTTTTCAACAAGATCGACCATGTCGGCGACACGGCAGCGCAGGTTGAACGCGAAGCCGCGTTGCGTGCGCAGTACCCGGATTGCATGGTCATGAGCGCGCGTCGCCCGGAGGATATTGCGAAACTGCACAAGATGATCGTCGCATCTTTCCAGCAGCAATTTGTCGAGACCGAGCTTTTTCTTTCCTGGTCGGCACAGCAACTGCGCAAGGAAATCTACGTGAACTGCGAGGTGCTGGAAGAGCGCGCAGACGGGGAGGGCGCTTTTTTCCGCGTTCGCGGCGCACCCGACGCCGTGGAGAAATTGCGCGTGCAGTTCGATCTGGCGCGATGAATCCTGCGCATTTACCTTGTCAGCATATTGATTTTTGTATGCACCGATGCGGTCCAGTGTTGCGAGCTTCCGGCATGAGCCGGAATGCCTGCATGCAGGATGATGGTTCATCGGGTTCTTCAAAATGAGTTCTTTTGTGTGGTTTTTATCCTGTTTTCTTTCCTTGGATTTGGGCATGAATGGAATTCGTGCCACGCTAATTGCTCCCGCTGGGTCGGCCGGAGCTGCAACAGAGATCAAAAAAATAAGGGAGATGTGATGAGACTGCTGAAATTCGTTGCAGGCTTGCTTGCAGGTTTGTGCCTGGGCGCGACGGGAATGATGGGCGCGGCAAACGCGGCTACCGTTTATGCGCCAGTACCTGTGTCCAAGTCTGTCAGTGCCAAAGTGTATGCGCACCTTATGCCGTGGTATGAATCCAGGGACTATGCAGGGTATTGGGGGCAGCACTGGACGATGAGCAATCGCAATCCGGATATCGTCGATAGCTCTGGCAAGCGTCAGATTGCGAGCAATTACTATCCGCTGACTGGTCCTTACTCGTCGAGCGACCCGGCAATCATCGAATATCAGTTATTGCTGATGAAGCTGACAGGCATCGATGGCGTATTGATCGACTGGCCAGGCACCATCAATCTGTACGACTATCCGCGCAACAGGGCCAACAGTGAGGCTTTCATTGCACAGGTTGCCAAGACCGGCCTCAAATACGGCATCATCTATGAAGATCAGAACGTCAACATTGCCTTCAATAACAATGTCATAACCGACAAGGTCGCGGCTGCACGCAAGGATGTCAATTATCTGAGGGACAACTATTTCGGTCAGTCCTCCTACCTGCAGATCAACGGCCGACCGTTTCTCGGTGTATTCGGCCCGCAAACCTTCAAGACCAAGGCCGAGTGGGATTCTATCTTCTCGAACCTTTCCAACAAGCCGTGCTTCCTGACCCTGTGGTATCAGCACGATCAGGGGACGGGTGTCTGTTCCGGCGAGTATTCCTGGGTGTATCAGGATGCAAACGCTGGCTATCTGGCGCACCTGACCAACTTCTACAACAACCGTCCGAATTACGGCGTGAAGATGGGCGCGGTCTTTCCCGGCTTCAATGCTTTTTATGCAGCGGGCGGCTGGGGTGCCAACCCTTTCTACATTGCCGCCAACGGCACCTCTACCCTTGCATTGACCCTCGATCTTGCGATCAGCAAGGGGGTGTCACCCATACAAGTGGCTACCTGGAACGATTATGACGAAGGCACGATGATCGAGCCGACGCGCGAGTTTGGCTACGGCTTGCTCACGACAATCCAGGCCAGGCTCGGCGTACCTTACCGTCAGCCTGAACTGGAGCTGGCCTACTCGCTTTACACGCAGCGCAAGCAATATGCAGGCAATGCGGCCCAGCAGGATCGGCTGAATCAGGCGTTCTACTACCTGGTGTCATTGCAGATCGCCAAGGCGCGCACCTCGCTCGGGTCCACGACGACCAGTTCCAGCAGTTCCTCTTCGACGGCGGCGTCATCTTCATCGACGGCGAGTTCCAGCAGCAGCGCTTCTTCAACCGCCAGCAGTGTTGCTTCGAGTGCCAGCAGTGTTGTGCCCGCCGTATCGGCATTCAATCAAATCGCAGCAAATAGTTTTACCGTTCAATCCGGTATCCAAACCGAAGTTTCAAGTGAAGGCGGGAACAACGTTGGCTGGATCGACAACGGCGATTATCTCGGTTTTCAGCGCGTGGATTTTGGGAGTGGCGCAGCCGGTTTTTCAGCGCGTGTTGCCAGCGCAGCCACCGGCGGCAATATCGAAATTCGCCTGGGTAGTGTTACCGATAGTGTGGCGGGCACATGCCCAGTGCCGGGGACGGGCGGATGGCAGACCTGGACTACGGTGAATTGCGGCGTAAGCGGCCTTTCGGGGATACAAACCCTTTACCTTAAATTCACCGGCGGTGCCGGCAATTTATTCAATCTCAACTGGTTCAGTTTCGCAACCACGGCACCCGGCAACAACGGCGTGGTCGGTAAAGTATTTGCGGGCTACCAGGGATGGTTCAACGCAGTGGGCGACGGCTCACCGAATAATGGTTGGGTCCATTGGTCCAAAAACAGTAGTGCGCCCACTGCGAACAGCAACGTGAATTTTGAGCTGTACCCGGACACGCGGGAGTACTCGAAGCTGTACCAAACGAACCTTGCTAATTTCGGCAATGGCTCGGCAGCAAAACTGTTTTCTTCTTATGATCAGGAAACCGTAAACAAGCATTTTGAATGGATGCGGACATACAACATCGATGGTGCTGCGCTACAGCGTTTTGGCGCGAGCGAAAGCGATGCGGTCGACGGCTGGCGAACGAATCGCGACAGCGTGGCAGTCAAGGTCAAGAACGCGGCTGAAGCCTATGGCCGCAACTTCTACATCATGTACGACATCACCGGGATGAACGCGTCCACCTGGGTGAATGCCGTCAAGCATGACTGGACGACCAATGTTGTCGGCAAGATGGGTTTGCCCGGCTCCAGTGCCTATGCAAAAGTGAATGGGAGAGTCGTTGTATGCGTATGGGGCATCGGTTTTACGGATCGTCCCGGCACTGCTGCCGAAGTCGCGGGTCTGATCGCCTGGTTCAAGAGTCAGAATGCTTATGTCATTGGTGGTGTCCCCACTTACTGGAGAACGGGTATCAATGATTCGAGGCCCGACTTCCTCAACGTGTACAAATCGCTGGACATGATTTCACCGTGGTTTGTAGGACGCTTCGGCGGCATTGCCGGTGCAGACGATTACAAGACCAATCAGTGGGGGCCGGACTTTGCGCTCACCAACCAGCTGGGGATTGCTTATCAACCTGTGCTCTGGCCGGGATCGGCTTGGTCCAACCTGACCAATGGGGCGGGTCCTAGAAATGAAAACCCGCGCCTGCATGGTGATTTCATGTGGCGCCAGGCCTATGACATGAAACAGCTCGGCATCAATACGGGCTATGTCGCCATGTTTGACGAATACGACGAAGGAACTGCGATTGCAAAAATTGCGGAAAACAGCGCCATGATTCCGACCAATCAGTATTTCCTGACCTTGGATGCAGATGGCGTTGCATTATCGTCGGACTTCTACCTGCGCTTGACGGGGGATATCAATCGGCTTTTCAAGGGGAGCATCGGGCTGACAGCGCAGCATCCAACGCCGCACCAGTAGGTATCTGGAAATGGAAGAAGAAGGTGTACGCGTCAGGATAACGCGGCACAGGTAGGGGAAGATGAAGGGCGCGATGATCGTTTATCGCGCCCTTTTTTTTGGGAATTACATACTTGACTTGCAGAACGGCAAATCACATTGGAAATTCGATTTCTGCCAAGAGACAAGTCATTCCCGCGAAAGCGGGAATCCACTTCTACGTGAGGCCTGTGCCACTGAGTGGATTCCCGCTTTCGCGGGAATGACGAAAACTGGGGCTCTGCAAGTCAAGTAATGTAATTCCTTTTTTTTACTCTATTTTTACGGCCTGGTTGCAGACAACTGCTGCGCTGCCGCTGCCCAGTCTTCCAGGTGATAGGAGCGTGAAATCTTGCCGTCGCGGATGGTCTGGATATCGATGGCCATCACGCGGAAGGCCTTGCCCGTCGGATTGAGCCCCGCACCTTGCGCTACCGGTGTGCCCGATGCTTCAGAGCGGACGATGGCGCGGTCTCCCACTACCAAGACCTCCTTGATCTCCCACTTCAGGTCCGGAATCGCCACGCCGCGGCTCTGGAGGCTCTTTACGACGTGTTCGCGGTTGACGCACAGATCGTCGCGAACGCAGGCCTTCCAGTCGTCGGTTGTTGATTTGGCGAGCAGCGCGCCGATGTCTTTCGTGCCGGGCTTGTTGAGCGAATCGTAGAGCGGCGCAATGGCGGCAACTGCTTGATTATATGTCAGCGTCTGAGCATGAGCGCTGCTTACATGCAGTGAGCATATTGCGGCAAGTGCAGTGAGGGCTGCAGTGGCAGAAAGGCGAGCTGAAAGTGTCGTATTCATGGTAATTACTCCAATAAAAAGTGGTGTCCGATTGACGGATGGTCATTGATGAAAGTAATCGATCAGTACATCGCGATGGCAACCTTGCCTTTGGCGTGCCCCGATGCAACGCGTGTCAGCGCCTCCGGTAGCCGATTGAAGGAGAAGCTGGAATCGAGCACGACTTTGACGCGCCCTTCCGAGCAGAGGCTGGCAATGGTCTCCAGGCGCGAAGCGATCGATTGATGCGCCATGCGCAGAGCGCGCACACCGAGCTCGGCAGCACGCGCCGTTTCCGGCGGAGAGATCAGGCTGACAAGGACACCACCGTGACGCAGCACGTCGAAAGACCGTACCTGGGTGTCTCCGCCAATCGTGTCGAGGACCACATCGACATTGCTTGCCTTCGACCGAAAGTCGGTAGCGCGATAGTCGATAACCTCACTGGCACCAAGACGTCGTGCCAGATCGACGCCGTCAGCCGATGTTGTGGCAATGACTTTGGCACCGACGGCCTTGGCGAATTGAATCGCGAAGCTGCCCACGCCGCCGCCGCCTGCATGCACCAGTACGCTCTGCCCATGGGCAAGATGCGCCTCATCGAACAGCGCTTGCCATGCGGTCCCCGCTGCCGTGGGCAGACCTGACGCTTGCAGAAAAGGCAATGACTGTGGAATGCGCGCGACATTCGCTGCAGCGGCCACCACATACTCCGCGAATGCGCCGCCTTTGGTTGGCAGTGCGCGCACGATCACGCGTTCATCCGCCTGCCAATTTGTGACTTGCGATCCCACGTGTTCGATAGTGCCCGCGACGTCGGTGCCGCCCGTATAGGGAAACTGCAACGGGAAAACCTGTTTCATCACGCCCGACGCCAGCTTTAAATCCAGGGGATTGATGCTGGCCGCTGCGACGCGGATCAGCACTTCCGTTGGGCCCGGTTCGGGAATCGGGACATCGTCCAGCACGAACGTGCCTGCATCCCCATAGTCATTTAGTCGCCATGCTTTCATTGCCTTGACCTCCATGGTGCGTTGTTCATAAAGCGAAGTCGGGTTGGCTCGTCAAGCAAGTCGCCGTGCAGTCTTCGCCCTGTTCCGAGCACACATCATCGCAATGTGGCATTATTAGTACAACTGAAGTTGGTGCATTATGGATATTAATAATACTCATATCAGGCGTCTGGATTTCACGCTGCTGCTGGTGTTCCAGCAACTGCTCCGTCATCGGCGCACGACGGTCGTCGCCGACAAACTCGGTTTGAGCCAGTCCGCAATCAGTCATGCCCTCTCCAGGCTGCGCGATGTGTTCGATGAACCGTTATTTTTACGGCGTTCCGACGGCATGCATCCTACGCAAATGGCATTACTGCTGGGGCCGAAGATCGATGCACTGGTCGAGCTTGCGGCGGAAACGCTGGGAGCGACTACGACGTTTGATTCGACGGAATCGACGCGTCTGTTTCGCATTGCCACCAACGACTTCATCGCGTTGCTGCTCGGCCCTGCGTTGCAGACGCTCTTCTCGCGTGACGCAGCGAATGCCCGTTTTTCGATAAGGTTTGCCATCGGAACGGAGGCGCTGGAAATGCTGGATGCCGACGCGGCAGACCTTGTGATCAGCCGCTTCGACGCGATCCGTCCCGAGCACAACGCCACCGTCCTGTCGGAAGAGGCCTATCGCGTCGTCGCGCGCAAAGGCCATCCTCGCCTGAAGCGAGGCGGGCTGACCTTGGAGAAATACCTCGCGATGGAGCATCTGCTCGTGTCGCCGCAAGGCGATTTCTACGGTACGGTCGATCAGGCGCTGGCGCGTCTCGGTCTGGATCGAAACGTTGTTTCCAGCGTGCCGATGTTTTTACCTGCGCTACCTATCGTCAGCGAGAACGATGTCATAGCGACCGTGCCGGAACGAATCGCAAAGCGCTTTGCGGCCACCTTCGATTTGCAGCACTACGCCGTGCCGTTTCAGATCGAGGCGGCAACCATCTCGCTGGTGCGCCATCAACGCTCGGCGCGCGATGCGGGTCTGGATTGGCTTGCGGATGTCATACGCCGAATCTGGACCAGATGACCGGGGTAGTTGTGGTTCATGAGAGCAGTCCGATCCCGCTATGCGGCATCCGGGTTACGTTCAGAAGTCCGGCTCTTGGAACCTGTTCACGATCTCTTCCCTGATTACAAAGTCAAAAGCTCTCACCGCAGAGACGCAAAGAACGCAGAGGGCCGCAGAGAAAACCAGGCTTGGCCTGTAAGGCCGCGCGCGTTTTGGCACCGTTTTGCGCATCATTTGTCACCGATATCTTAGGGGAGATATAGGCTTCGCGATGGGCCAGCTGGTGGCATCCGTTACTAAACGACACACATGAACGGTGAGCGCTCGGCCTATACTGTATAAAAACACAGTCAAGCCATGATCGTTAAAGCCATCGCACTTCGCCGCCGAGGCGTCCGCCTGGACGCCGCCACGCTTAAGAATCAGCCGCGCCTGATTGCGCACTTGATCGTGCGTAAGGCATGGAAGTACGAGCAGCCAGGCCTCACCGCTGAACTGAAGAGCGTTGAGCAATATGGCGGCACCAGGACAGGGTTGCTGCCGCCCATCTTCTCAGCCGTAGTCACAGTCAAACCTGACGGCGTTCATGTAATTGGCTCACAGATCGACCCGCAAGGCACCGAAAATCCCGCATTCACGCAAGAGCTATGGTGCGAGCCACACAGCGCAGAGCCCCTGACCAAGACGCCCATGCCAAGCGCTGATTCCTTGGTTGCCCTCAAGAATTACGAGGCCGCTAGCCGCTAACCGAACAGGTCGCCGTCGCTCGGCTTGTAGTTCATTATCACCAGTTCCCCGCTCGAGGGCGGCGCGCCGTGCTTGTTGGCCATGCTGTACTTAATGTCCAGCGCCTTCAGTCTCCCAGTACGGCGGGTCAGCGTAAAAGAATGTGTGCGGCCGGTCGTAACGGTCAAGGCAGTCATGCCAGGCCAGGTTCTCGATGAACGTGCCGCACGCCAGGCGTAAATGCGACGCCGAGAGCTGCTCCTCGATGCGCATGAAATTGAAGCCCCTGGCTGTCGTCGCCGTGCCGAAATTTTGTCCGCTCACCTTGCCGGCGAAGGCGTGGTGCTGCAGGTAGTAGAACCGCGCTGCGCGTTGAATATCGGTCAGCGTCTCGGGGCGCGTCTCCTGCTGCCATTTGAAGACCTGACGGCTGGTGAGCGCCCACTTGAACTGGTGGCAGAATTCTTCCAGGTGCCGTTCGACAACGCGATACAGATTGATCAGCTCGCCGTTGACGTCATTGAGCACCTCGACCGGGGCTGGCACCGGACGCAGGAAGTAGAGGGCGGCACCGCCGCAGAACAGCTCTACATAGCATTCATGTTGTGGAAAGAGCGAGAACAGCTTTTTGGCCAGGCGGCGCTTGCCACCCATCCATGGAATTATTGGTTCTGCCTGCATGGGCACTCCGGCGTTACTAACGGGTTGGCCGTGGCAGAATGCGCTCGCCTGATCAGGCGGGAGGGCCTTCGGCCACGACTTGCAGTGCTTTGCAGGTACGGGTGGCCAGCTCGGTGTTGACGCACCGGTCTGGTCGCCCTCTTCTCATCATCCCTTCGTTAATTTGATCCCGAAATTGCCGCGATCGCGCCAACCGAAATAGGTCTTCACGCGAGCGCTCTGGTAGCTGATAAATGGCATCCAGCCAGCCACGCGAAAGGCTGGAACGACCATGAACGGCACGAGCGGCAACGCGAGCAGTGCCCACCATCCGAAGATCCAGACGAGCAACTCGACGGGCGCCAGCAGGATCAACGCGACCAAGGCGCCGGCGGCATAGTGAGCCGCTGAACTCCAAGCTTTGTAACGTGTGATGCAGACGTTAAAACCCATGGCTGGATTGAACACGTCTTTTGGCGCTATACCCGACCGTGAGAACGTCTTGCCTGCAACGCCGATCACGTAGAACGTCCAGTTGTGCGCTGGGTTGCGCAGCCACCAGGCGCGGCGGAAACTCCATGTATCAATACGCCCTGGATTGAACGACACGTCGCCAATGGGGCCATCATCGTCGTTGCCGAAGAAAGCCCATGCCAACCACTTGAGAGCCCTCATGTGAGTTCGCCGCGAAGAGTTGCGATCTGGCTATCCAGATTGGCAAGCCAGCCGCTGTCGATGCCGAGCACGGCCTCACGCAGGCGTCGTTGAGACACTGTCGATTCCAAAGCGATGATCTGCGCTTGAATCGTCTCATTGTGCGTCGGCTCGATCACGGGCGGTGCTGCCGGCATTGGCACTTCGGTCCAAGCCCCTTCCGCAAAAACACGGTAGAAGCCATCGCGCGCAGCTGGCGGCGCAATAGTTGTTGCGAAAGCCGGCACAAGCCATGTGTCTGGCTCAATGGCGCAAGCCGCTTCCTGAGCACTGGCTATCGCGACGGCATACGTGTCCCGGGCAGCAGCAACTACCGCCTCTCGCTCGTCTTCTGACGCATCCTCCGACACAGCGCCTACGGCCGCCCGCAGTGTTTCGCTGGCAGCTGTTGTCAGCTCCTCAAGTAGGGCTCGCTGGCGCTGGTCTAATTCCAGTGGGTCAGCATCAGCATCCGCCTCTTTGAGGAAAGCGCCACTAGCATCGTAGTTATAAATTTTCATGGGACACTCCGCTTCAGTATTTGATCAGTGCCATCAAGGCAATATTCTTTGGACGCGTCTCTGAGCCACCCGTAGAGTTGGTGGTCCGCGTGCGCGTTACCGTGTTACCGGTGTCCCCGCCGGAACCGCCTGACCCAGCGGAGTCCGCATTGAGGGTGTGCGTGTGGCTCGCAAATGCGTCCGCCTGGACGCTCCCGTTCGTGCGACCTGTATCCGTTTCATACGTGCCGCTGCCGTCGTGATAGCTTCGTATGAACAGCCCCCTCAAGTCCGGCACATTGAACGTTGTAGATCCGTCGCCGACGCCATATCCCGTGCTTAGAAGAGCGAAGAGCGCGGCATAGGTTGTGCGGCTCACGGCAGCGCCATTGGCTTTTATATAGCCGGTGGGGATGTCCACAACCGAGCGATAAATAATGCTGCCGATCGGCACGGCGGAGACGTTAAGCGACACTCCGTTGATTTGCAGGTCCGTCGCATTTATGGCACCTGCTCCCGGATCGGATAGGCCATTGGCATACATGCCGGCGCGCATACAAAAGACTTCTGAGTACACCCCAGCCAAATATCTACGGAACACCACCTCGCCATCTTCCGAGCCATTGGTCGGATCGACGATGCGTCCGAGAATGTCGGCGTACATGGTTGTGTTGCCACCGGAATCTCGCCCGATAAAGGCAAGTTGACCGATAAAGTCGGCGACCGTAGGCGATGTATCTGGCCGCGAAAACACAAGACCAGGAAGACCTTCCGCACCATTCGAGATGGTCATGGTCCCTGCTGCGTTGGGATTCGCGCTCTTGAGGAAGTAGGCGAGAAGCAATGTGGCGACCTGCGTGAGATCGCCCTCGGCTGGCGTGCCGCCGAGCGCTGTTATGAGGTGGTCCAGCTCTCGCTGCGGGTGCTCGATCGCCTTGGCTGGCACCGGACTGCCTTCAGTGCTGCCGCTGGCATCGACATACGGATCATTTGCGGCTCCGCCGACAGGTGGTTGATATTTCATTCGTCATACTCCGGTGTAGAGCACATACACAGTGGTGTGTGCCGGTTTTAGCTCTTCGAGCTTGCATTCCAGATCCTCAGCGCGCGCGTAGGCGCCGAGGCGATCGCCGCAACGAGACGCGCCGCAACGGAACAGGGTCGCCCGTGCGCTCGGGACATTGACGCGCCACACGAAGCGAACATCGTGGCCGCCGTTGAGACGGTCGCCGCAACGCGAGATCCCGCAAATAAAGGGCTTGAATTCGTCGATCGTGACGGTGTAGCCCAACTGCGCTGCCAGCGAGATGTAGAAGGCACGCGACTGGCTGCCCTCGTGGAACAGCTTCGCCACCAGTGCGTTGCGGCGGTCTGCCAGAGTCGTCGGCACCGCGCTGCCGCAACTGTCGGGAAGGCCGGCTGCTGCTTCATAGTCGGGAAGCAGGTTGAGTGCATTGCGCGGGTCGACTTCGGAGAGCAACTGGTCGAGCATGGCAAGCGCGGCATCGAGAGAATTCCCCTCGGCCTTGAGCTGCGCAGCGAGATGAGGCTTGGTCGGATCGACACTCTGAGGCGGCAGCAGGAGCGCGAGTAAGTCTGCATGACTCATGACGTCGCGACCGCGCCAAGCGTGGCCTTCTGCGTGTGCGTAGCATCAAACAGGATGGCTACGTTCGCGGCCGGCGCCACAAGGTTGAAGTCGATGATGCCTGCAATGCCTTTGATGATCGCGATCACGTCGACACGTACGACCATGTCACCCGGATTCAGACCATCGACATATGCTTGCAGTGCAGCCGTGATGGCAGTGTGAGCGTCGGCCAGCAATGTGCCTGACTTCAGGATTAGACCTGTGACGGTGAAGGCAACCGGGACGCCGGTCCATGTCATCACCACGATGTCCGCAGTAATCGGGCGCAGCCCGTCGATATAGTTGCCAGTCGCCGTGATGAGCGGACCGGACGCCGGGCCACCAAGTGTGCTTATGACAACATCAACGGTACCCTTTCCGCGCCTTCCGGAGACGACCGAGGCGTCGATCACGCCGTCGACATCCTTAGCCCATTGCACGTAGTCGTTGGATGAGCCACCCGTGGGTGGTTTGCGCCATCGATCCAGTAGCCTGCCGAGCAAACTGGCGATCGTCTCCTGGTCCGTGCCGCCCGACATCGAGACGACCGCAGCGAGGGATTGAACGCCAGATGGTGCCGACGTCAATGTAAGCGAGGTTCCGCCGGCAAGATTCCCGGCCTTTCCGGCGGCGACGGAGCGAGCCGCCACTGTGGCAGTTCCTCCTCCTCCGATCGTTCCTGCCTCGGTTGTCACGAAAGTAATGCCATCAACTGAGGTGGCTTCGACACCAATCGCAAACGGACTAGTCGGCGTGCCGATGAGTGCGATAGTGCCTGCGGCAGCAGTGGCATTCTTGCGCGGAATCTTGCGCAAGGATGCATGCAGTTCTACCCATTCCGGGTCCGTGTCCGGGCCCGGAATCAGCTGGCGCGAGATCCATTGTCCGTGCTGGTAGAGCCCTTCGATAGCGGCTCCGCTTGCTGCAGCTCGAATACCGAAGTCCGAGTCCTGCGTGACAGCGGCGGCTGGCTCAAGCCCTGCTGTATCGCGGAGGATGTTCGCCTCGATTTGCTCGGCGGTAAGAATTGGGATGGGCACGTCAGATCACCTTGACAAGATGCTTGTAGATGAGCGTCTCGCCGCTTGCGGCGGTAACGCTAACCAGTAGATAGAGGCGACCGTTTTGCCGCTGACTCTCGACATGGACCGCCGTGGCGCGACCATCATCGAGCACGGGTTTGAGTGCCTGGCTGGCGTACTGCCTCGCGAGCAGCTCGATGCGGGCGACATCCTTCTCGCGCGCCAGCTCATGCAGACGACTGCCGAATGCGCGATCGCGCCAGTAGCTGCCGAGCGGTGTGCTAAGGCGCAGGAAGCAGGCATTGAGCAGGCCGCCCGATGGGTCGCGCTCAATGCGGCCGACCGTGAGGCGGTAGTCGCGCGTGACGGGATCAATGAGCGCGTCCATTATTCGGGTCCGTCCGAAAGTGAGCCGTCCGCATGGGTTCTGTGCCCGTGAAGGCCGTCGATATTGTGTCCATCGTGCGTGAGCGTGCCGTCACTGAATGCAAAGTTGCCTGCCATGGTGTTAGCACCGCCTGGCGCCGTGCCGCTCAAGGCGCAGCCACCTGTGCCCGTCAGGAGGCCGGCGACACTGAGCTGCGCGCTCATGGCTACAAGCGGCGTGGTGTACGTCGCCTTGGTGCTGGCCACGACGGTCCAGTTCGGTGTCGTGATGGTCGAACTCACCGAGGCATTGACGTTGTACTGCTTCGTGTTGATCTCGACGAGGTCTTCAGCGTTGATGCGCAGCGTTTTGGTCGTCACGAGAATCGTGCGGCCGCGATGCAGGACGACGCTGTCGCCCTCGTCACTGTAGAGGGCGGCTTCGCCGTCTGCGAGCGCTTTAAAGCGGTATTGGCCGTGTTCGGTAGCGATGACGATGCCATGCGAAGTCTTGCCACCGATCGGCGTGGCGACGTACATGAAGCCCTTCGGCGGACGCGACGTGAAGCCGTAGTGCTGGAACAGCTCCATGTCCGGCAGGTTCTCGTCCTTGAGGCCCTCGGCATGAACCATCTGTACCGGCCCCGTGCTGCTGACAACGGAGCCACGACCACGAAATGGCAGGCGCATACCGGCGAGCAGTCGCTTGATGCGCGTATCGATCATCGCGATCATCCGGCAGCCCCGCTCGCGAGGTCGAGCACGGCACCTGGACCAGCATTCTTTCCGCGCCGGTGCTTGCGCTGATGCGGGTGTGCATCGAGCACCCAGACGCCGTCTTCCTTGAGCGTAAGGTGCGTGACGCCAACCTGCCTGCGGCCACCTATGAAGCGCCTGGCCATGACGAAGAAAACGGCGTCGATATCGTGTGGCTCGCTGCGGACGTGCAGGCGCTGGCCAGGCTTCCACAACACGCCGTCGCTTTTCTGGCCAGGCGCGACGATGCGGTGTCCTTTGACCTCGGCGGTTAGCGTAAAGGCGCTCAACCGAGAGTCGGCCAGCAGCTTGCGCGCGCGGTCCTCGCAAACGGCAGGGGTGTCGCTCTCATGGTCGACAACGAGTTGCGGACGATAGCCGCTCATGCCCTGGTCTCGGGCAGTGCCACGGAGCGCGTGCTTGCCTTCTTCCTGTTCGGTGCCGCAGGTCTGACTGAGCACCGTTACTTCGGTGAAGCGGCTGTGCTCGGAAGTAACCTCCTCGAGCGAGAGCAGATTGTTGGCGGGTCCATCGAAGGTCATTACCAGGGACGCGACGACGGGCGTGGTGTAGTCCGGCCCGCCGATCACCAGCGTGCCGTCCGGATCGCACCAGGCCCACAGGCCGTTTGCCTCGGCGACGCGCACCAGCACCTCCCATGCGCGATCGCCTGGCTCGACGTTGATCTTCTTGCGGATACGGGTTTTGTCCGCGTCGATACGAATGTTGCAGGCAACGAGCGGGCGAACAACTTTAGCGACGATCTGCGGCAGGTCAGACATCTGCGCGACGAAGATCGGCGCAGCGCAGTCGAGCAGCTTGGCGACGCTGTCGCGGCCTGCCAGCGATACAGTGTTGGACTCTTTCGTTACCTTGTGCCGACGCTCGTCGATCGTGCCGACCATGACCTTCTCGCCACCGACGCGCAGCTCGATAGCTGCGCCCGTGTTCACGCCAGCGGGAATGCGGCCCGCATTCAGGCCGAAGTTAACGTGCCAGGCGTCGGCGGGCGTGAGCAGATCGGAGTCCACCTCGTAGCTCTCCCATGCGTCATGCATGACGCTGCCGACGAGCAGTTGCACCCGTTCATCGCGCGTAGGCATTGATCACGTCTCCGGCCTGCAGAAAATTGGGCAAACGCACACGCGGATTCAGGCGCAAGAGTTCGTTTGCACGCGTGTGGTCGCCGTATAGGCGGTGAGCAAGCAGGCGCAAATTACACTCGGCAGTAACGGTGCGTACCACCAGCGGAGGCCGCGCCTCGATGACGGCCCGCGCTGCCTCCTGCAGCGCTGCAGCCTGGTCCTTGAGCGGCTCGGTGATCGGCCTGCTCGTAGCCAGCGGGTAAAGCGCGCGGCATGAGGCGATCGCCTCATTGATTGCAACGCGCGCATCGTTGACCATCTGCTCGATCTCGTCGGGCGAAAGCGTGGGCGACACCGCCTCGTCGGTGAGCAGCTCCGCAGCCGCCGTAGTGCGGCCGGTGGCCAGTGCTACCTGGACATGCGTGCTCGTGCTTGTCGACGCTTGTGCCTCGGTAGGCGCCGCGTTGCCATTGATGGGCGAGCTGGCCAGCGACGAGGAAGACAGCGTCTTGCCGATGGCATCGAATGCCGTCTTCATTCCATCCCAACGCGCCTTGGCTTGCTTGTCGGTGTTGGCGATGTCGACGACGCCATTGACCACCGCCGTCATGTCGCTCACCCATGCGCGCGGATAGTCGAAGACATCGAGGCCGCTGGCGATCACACCTTGTGCCTGGTCGAGTCCCGCCTTGAGCGGTCCGCTCATTGATTGGCGAAGCGTATCCAATGCTGCGAATGGTTTCGCACTACGGATGGCTTCCACCTGTGCGACGGCCTGATTCGCTGACGCGGCTTGCGCCTTGTCACCATGAGCAGCGACGCCAGCAGACTGTTGCACTGCCAGGCGCTTGGAGAAAACCTGATCGTCGATCGCCTTCTCGATGAAGTCGACATGCACGGAGCAGTAGTCGATTTCACCGGCGACATGACGAATGCGTCGCGACGAGACCTGCGCATTGATGCTGCCGTAGATCGGGTGGATCAGCTCGCCGGCGCCACGAACTGCCAGCACCTTCTTGAACGCATCAAGGCGAGCCTCATAGTCCTCACCGAAGAATACGAACTCGATGCTCAACGGCATCGGATCGTCACCCATGTCTTCGACATCACCGCCGTCGCGATAGGGGTAGCGCAGTACCGACAACGCGCGTGCGATCGTCTCCTCCGTCTCCAGGACGTCGGCGGTCGCGCCACGAAAGCTTGCATCAAGAAGGTTGTCTGCCCAGGCCATGTGCGGAAATTACGCGTGCGCGCGACGGGGACTAAGGCGGAAGCGTTTCCGCCTGGAAGGGCTGATCAAAACCGCCTCCCGGTGCGGGCGTTGGCGTCGTTCACGGACGCGGTGATATTGCCGTCCTTCACCTCGACCACGACCTTGACCAGCTGTGGTGCCAAAGTGTTGGCCATGCCTTGCCAAGCTCCCGCGCTGCCACCGGATTGCTGAGCAGCGGGTTGGGCAGGAGCAGCGCCATCGGCCCAACGCGATATGCCGTAAGGTCCGGTGACTCGATGCTGTCCCGGGTGTGCGGCGGCTTCATCCTGCTGCATCTTGGCGACGATGCCGACCCCTGCCAGACCCGTAAGCGCGAAAGGCAGCATTGACGTGCCGCCCAAAGCGGTTGCGCCGGCAGCGGCGGTGGCCGCCGCAGATCCAGCGCTGCCACCGAGGAACATCTTGGCTAATCCCCCGGCTCCGACTGCTGCTGCGAGGGCCGTCAGCCCGGTCGTGGCGGCAACGATGCTTGCGGAGAAGCCTGGCCAATCGCGCATCGTCTTCGCGAGATTGTCAGCGAAATTTCCGAGTGACGGATTGATACGGTCCATCGCGGTCTGCATGGCGACGGCCTTCTCGGATACGAGCTGCTCGGTCTTGTAAGACGCAGTCCCTGCGACCAGGCTGAACGCGTCGTCGGTTGTGCCATTGGCATTACCTACTTTGTTGCGAATGCCCTGCATGTAATCGCGGTTGTTCATGATGCCCACAAGCGCCATGAGCGCCTGGCGGTCCTGGACGATCTTACCGACCGCCGAACCCTGCAGGATGTCACCCATGGATTCGTACGTGGCTTTGCGCTCGTCGCCGGTGGCGTGCGCTGCCTTGCTGCGGAGCGTTCCGAAGCTCTTGTCGCGCGCGACAATCTGATCGGTCAGATTGACGAAAGCATCAAGCGAGTTGACGCCTTTTTCACGCGCGGCCGCGAGCGAGCCGGGTAGGTTAATGCCCAACTTCTTCGCATCGCGCGCGGTGTCCTGGCTGTTGATCTTGGCAAGCAGATTGACCAGGTTGTTGCCTGCTTCATCCTTGGTGCCTGCGGTGATTGCGGTCGCCTGGTTGGCAGCGAGGAGCGTGGCGAATCCTTCCGGGCCACGCAGGCCTGACTGACGCGCCATGGCCATCTGCTGCGGCAGCCACTTCGCCATGTCCTTCAGCTCAAAACCACCGAGCTGACCGGCCTTCATGGCCATGTTGAGCGCGCCACCGACATCCGATATGCCAAATGTTTGCCGGGCACGAATCGCGATGTCGGCAAGCTCGGTCGGCGACGCGTTTGAGGCGGTCCCGGCCTTGGCCAGGACTGGCAGGACGCCGGCCGCATCGCCGACGTTTTCGTATGCGCCGCTTGCCACAAGCTTGTCGAGCGTTTCGAGCGAGCCCTCGCGCGTACCGCCGCCAGTACGAACGGCAGAGATGATGGCTGCATCGAGCGTGCGCATGCCAGCGCGGCGTGCGTCCATCGACTTGCCGGCGTAGGCCGTGTTGGACAAGTGCGCCAACTGGCGGTCGTAGTCCATCGTCTGTTTGACGGGTGGGCCAAGGATCATCTTGCCAGCAGCCCAGCCCGCCTGAAGCGCGCCGAACTTCGCCAGCGTCGAGTGCATGCGCTGCATGCCGCCGTGCAGGCTGTTGATCACGCGCTGGGCGGCGCCGCCCTCGGAGACGATGCGGGATAACCAAGAAGTCGTGCGCTCGTTTGGCTGTACGTTGCTCGCCGCCTTGAGTGCGTCGGTTACTTTTCCCACGGTATCGGCGGCGATCCTAGCCGTCGCGTTGGTGAACTTCAGGCTGCGCTCAAGCTTGGTCGACATGTCCGTGGCCTGACGGCCAGCGCTGTCCGTGCTCTTCAGCGCTTTCTCGACCTGCGCAAGCGTGCGGACCGCAGCACTGCTGCCACGGTCCTGGTACTTGAGAATGAGCGAGAGTGCCAACTCACCGGACACGACTACCCTTTCTGTTGCTTTTCAATGAAGCGCTTCGAGAGGCGCTTCGTGGGTCCGCTGGCGGGCACGGATGGAAGCGTCGGCATCGGCATCGACGGCTGGGTGGCGCTGAGCCAGCTTTTCACCTGCTCGAGCGACGCATCGCGGATTTCGTTCAGGCGGAAGCCGGCACCAACGAGCTGGGCTTCGAGGTGTCGGAGGCCGGCGAGCTGGCGCTCGATTCCTTCCTCCTTTTTTTTAGCACCTTGGCCTTTTCGCGGACGATCTCTGCGTCCTCCGGATCAAGCGACTCCATCAGCACCTGAATGCTCGGTACCGGGTTCAGGTCGCCCAGCTCGATGAGTTGCGCGAGCAGCATTGCGTCGCTGATTTGCATCTCATAGGCCAGGCGCGCGGCCGCGTACTCGGGCGGAACCGCCTGCCCAGGCTGCATGACGCTGCCCAAGTTGTCCGGAATCAGCACTGCTGCCGTCGCCACATACGCATCAGAGAGCTTGGCGACGCGCAGACTAAAGTGACGGTGGACGACGCCGCCGACGTTGATGCCAACGTCGAGGAGGCCCGTCTCAATCAGTGCCTCGCTCATTGCATTCTCCGATCGAGAGCAGTGATGGAGAGAGTGCGCATGGCGGCGCCCTCGACCTGGTACTTGCTGCTCATCGATTCGACTTCACAGCCTACGAAGATCTCGCGCTTGCCCACGCCATCGACGGGCAACACGGTCAGCTTGGCGTTGGTGATCGCCATCCAGTCCAGCTCGGACCCGTCAGTCGGAATTGGTACCTCAACGGACATCTTGAAGTCAGCGATGCCATTTGCATGTCCCTTGGCACGGCCGGTGCGGTTCATCGTTTTGACGATGCGCTTGCCTGTGGTGATGTCCGTCGAGATGGACGCGCATTCCACTTCTTTGCCGTCCCATTCCAGTACGACTGCGCCGACGTATTCTTCTGCCATTTATGGGCTCCCGGTTAGAACGATTGAGGTTTGGCGACAGCACGTGTCAGCCACATGATCCCTGTCTGCAATTCGGTCTTCGCGATGGCGATCGCTCGCTGATCCACACCGTCGATGAGACGCAACTTTTCGATCAACGTATCAAGCTCGTTACCCTTGGATTTGATTTCGTTCATTGCGTCGATCTCGGCCTTCGAGAGGTCTCTGTAGCCGGTGATGTGTTTGTGCTGGTTTTCCATCGCGATTCCTATCAGAGGTAAAGATCGAGACGGCCGGCGACAACGTGCATGCCGTTCACCACGTCAAACGGAACCTTGCAATCGAGGCGGCTTGGATCTTGTAGATCGTCTTCGACCAAGTGGCCCGGTGCGTTGGCCGCAACGTTCTCGATGATCTCGAGCTCCTCGAGCTTGTAGGACACGTCAAGCAGCTCCTCGAGCACGCGCGCCTTGTTGCGCTTGGTCTTCTTCTCGCGCGGGAAGCGCAGAGCGATGCGGGTCTCGTACGCCTTCGCGCCGTAGTCCATGCTGCGAATGGTCGTGAGGTCCAGCAGCGAGATGTCTGGCGTGCCGTTGGCATCGACCGTGTAGGTGCTCACTGCACGCTCGATCTGCACCTTGTCACCGGAGCCGACCGTCAGCGGCGTCACGCCGTTAGCCAAGGCGTTCTCGATTTCTGTGCCGCTGAGGCGATTCGCAAGTGGTGGCGCGCTGATCCCGGTGAGAGGCAGGGTATTGAGCGGACGTGCCGGATCTTCCTCACTTGCGATGACTGCGCCGTAACTGGCCGCGAGCTCAAAGACGTTTTCGTATGCACCGGGCAGGTTCCCACACGTCATTCTTCCCGAATTGATTGTGCCGGCGAGCGTCGTGGCTTGAGAAAGGGTTCCAACGTGTCCGTAGGCAGCGATGGCCCGACGCTTCTCACGAGGTCCGGACACGAAGTCCAGGTGCGTGCGCAGCGCGGTCAGATTTGTGCTGTCGTTCCAGGCACTGATGATGATGTTGTGCCCGCCTGCGAGCACCGTGGCCAACGCGGTGGCGATGGTCGGATCGCTGGCGCCGCTTGCCATGGCCACGACGGCCACCGTGCTGCCTGGCGCGGTGTTGGTGGCGCTGATCTTGATGCCGTTACCGAGCGTGCCTTTGTTCTTGGCAGTAACGGTCAGCACGCCAGCCGCTACCGTGGCTGTAACGGGCAAGTCGGTCTGCTTGTCGAACTGCGCCTTGAGTGCTGCAGCCTGAACGGTTGGTGTGTCGCCGGTGGCCACTGCTACCGCCACCTGCATGTCACCGACATTAACCGTCGAGACGCCGGAGCCTGTCGCCGTGCCTGTAGTCGTGTGCGTACCGGTAGCAACAACGCCAGCACCGGCGTCGTCCATCGCGATCACCTGCAAAGCGATGTATGGATTTGCGGTGATCGCTGCTCGCACCATTAGGTGGGCAATGGAGCCGGCGCCGAAATAGTTTGCCGCTTCAGCGTCGCTAAACACGTCTTTGATCGTGAGCGCCGGAACAGAGCCGGCTGCAATGCGCTGCCCCACAATTAGCACCCGCTGCAGGTTGCTGGCCAGCGTGCGGACCGCGAGCTTCGTGTTGAACTCGAAGTATTTTCCTGGACGGCGAATGGACGACGGGAGACTGTCGAAGCTGATATTTAGCGAGGGCATGCCTTACTCCTTTTTAGCGGACTTGGTTTCGGGAGCGGCCTCGACGACGCGCACCAGGTCGCCATCCATTTCGCGACGCAGGTAGTAACCGGACTCCGGCACCTCGTAGCCCTTCGCGCCAGACGGTGGCGTGTCAGTGATGTAGGCGCGTGGGTTTTCTTCGGTCGGCACCTTGATGCCTGGCACAGCTAAAACGAGCATGGAAATACTCCTAGGTCGGTGAAAGCGAGACGATGCCTTTTGAATCAGCTTCGCCATCGTCCGGTGTGAGATGCAGATTTATGCCGACTTCATCAAACCAGCCAGCGTCGCACGGGTCCGGCACCTGGTCGATGATGAAACTGGTGTGCCACTCCTGTGAGAAAACGGAAAGGCCCTGACTGTTCAGGCGCGTGTTGAAGAGCGTCTTCACCGCGCCTGGTGCAAATGGCCTCATGGCAAGACCAAGGTCTTGCGCGACAAATAGCCGCCTGACGTCGCGCAACATCCGGTACGTTCCGACCTGGCGCACTTCGCCCCCGGCTTCCAGCCCGCGCCGCGTAGCACCTTCGCCACGCAGCGTCTGAGCGCCGACCAGCACCGCAAAGGTCGCCGGCATACGCCACTTCGTGCGTGCCGTGTTGATCGGCTCAGGCTTGCCCGAACCGGCATACACCACCCACAGACCAGGGAAGCGGCGGATGACCTTCGGCAGATCCTCATCGAACTCGCCACCGTAGGTATCCAGAGTGGCGATGCGGTAACCGAGGCGCCCGTCATTGACTGCATTGACGCGCGCAAGCATGGCGTCCTCAATGTCGACAATGTCGATCGCGGCGACCATCAGTACTGATCCAGCGTGCCAGGGCCGAAGACGCGCGCTGGCGCCGATACACGCACGGCAGCATTCACGGCTGGCGCTTCGCCTGCTGGATCGATGCCCAGATCGAGCTTGCTGTCGCGGATGAAGCCGAGTGTCTTGATCGCATCCTTGTAACGGTTGCGTATGTCTTCGGTTGCGTTCGCCGATGATCCTGTCATGCGGTAGCGCGCCACGTCGCCACACAGCACGGCAAGTAGCCTTGGCACGTTGAGCAGCGGCAGCGGATAGCGCGCCTGCAGGTAGCCGTCGATCTCCGCCGATGCATCGCTCAGCGCTTTCGCAATGAGTGCATCGTCGGTGATGCCCAGGTTGCTGCGATCGGAGAGGGCGATTACCTCGTCCTCTCCGAAAGCATCAATCAGGTCGGCCCTGGTGGCGTAGGACATTGGTTACTTCTTCGCCTCTGCGGGCTCGGCCTTGGTGGCTTTCGACACGACCTGCGCTTCGACCAGTGCTTGAGCCTCCTTCGCCTTGAGCTCGACCTGATCGCCTTCGGCGTAGTCTTCGCCGTCGTGCTTGAGCGGCGACAAAACAGTGTGCTTGGACATGTGCGTTCCTTATGCCGATGCGGCTTTGATGATGAAGCCGGAGAGCGCCGCAGCCAGCACGGGGCTCAGCTCATCCGTTACCGGATAGATCCAGCTCTTGGCGTTGCGGTCCTGGTATGGCACTTCGACGACAGGGTTGCCACGCAGACGATATGTGTAGCCATAGGACGGCAGGCCGCCATCAGCTACCGTGCCGAGCTCGACGTAGGCCACGACAACATCTTTGCCCCACACGTCTGCAAGCAGGCCGGCCGTGTCTTCGTAGACGGCATCACCTACGACGACGCGTTTCACGCTCCAAAGCGCGGCGAGCATTTCGGTCGTGACCGAGTCGCGGCCGGTGTACTTGATGCGCTCAAGGATCTTCGGATGTTCCTTGCAGGCATTGAATGCCGAAGGCGAGAGCTCGACGGTGTTGGCGCGTTTGCCCGTGGATTTGCGGACCTGTTCCTTGGCCGCCTCGATGTCCTTGGAGGGATCGGAAGTACCGCTGTAGTCCGACCATTGACTCGACCCGGAGAGCGTCACCTTGTTGCTGGCCGCGTAGTTCGCTGCGTTGGTTGCGATTGCAGCCGAGGCGTACTCATTGCGAAGCTGGATGATGTTCTGCGTTTTCATCACCGCGACGCGGCCGAGATCGACACCAGGGACGGCATTGGCATCCTGCATGAGCTCGAACGGCACTTGGCCTTCAAGTGCGTGCTGCTCCAAGGAGTAGGGGTTGCCCATGTAGCCGTATTGCACGCGCTTCGTATTGGCACCGGGCGAGCGGCCTGTGTTGTAGAGGCGGAAGTCCTCGCGATTGAACTGGATGATTTTTCCGCCACGCTGTTCCACAGGCACAACCGGGAACAGGTAGTGAGCGACCATTTCCGCGTTCTGGTAACCCTGGGCAACGGAGGTCAGGATCGGATCGATTATCCGCGCCTGGCCGAGCGTCATTTGAGTGGACATTGCGTTTCCTTTCGCGCTTAGTTGGGGATGAGGATGACTTCGACGAGTTGCCCGGCCGCCGAAGCGCTTTCGCCCGGTGCCAAGCGACCGAGCGTTACGCCCGCCGACTTGGTCACCGCACGACCGGTAGCGTCGGCCTCGATCAGTGCGCCTGCAGCGATGGCCGCACCTGATTCCACCATCGTGGTGCCGAGCACATCGAGCGTTACTCGATCACCGATCGCTGCAGCCGTGCGATTGACGCCATAGCTGTTGCCAGCCGCCGCCGCAGTGGCACCGGCAGGCGAGACGAAACGGTTGGCAACCAGAACGCCGCTGGCCAAAATGGGTAGCGACAAGAGGGGGATTGCATTTTGCATAATTGCTCCTGTTATTCCGGGACGGCGGACAAGGCCGCGTCATAGGTGACGTTGTGCTTGCGCTGGTGTTCGAGCACACGGTTGTGGTGAGCCATGCGCGCGGTATCGACTGTGAAGCCCTCCGGAGCGGCGAAGCTAACAGTGCCCGACGTGCTGTCGCCGGCCCTGTCCTTGCCGGCTGATTCGGAAAACTCGACCTGCTTCGGCAGACTGGTCAGCATGTCCTTGAAGGCATCAACCAGCGGCTTTTTTTGGTCGCCCTCACCGAAGCTGAGCGACTCGCCAGCGCCCAATGCATCGAGAGCGACCAACACAACTTCGCGCTGTGCCGGCAGGAGCTTGCCATTGCCCACCAGGGCTTCGGCGAACGATGCATACTCGGCACGACGCTTGGCCCCGCGTTCAGTGGCCAATTCGGCCTCTAATGTTCTGTTGCGCGCCTCAGCTGCTTCGAGACGTGCCTTTTCCTCAGCGCTCATTGCTGATCCTTTATCGTTGGTTACTTCGGAGAAAGACGGCGCCGTGTTGGCGCCTGTGTCGGCGGCTTCGCTGCGGGCATCGGCTTCAAGATCACCCACTGCGTAGCCTGGAATTACTTGGTCGGCCTCATCCCGGCCGAACCGGCCAATGATCCATTCGCGGAGGCCGCGAAAGATCGATGCGACTTGCATATCGCCCCAATCGGCGAATTCCACGACGCCTTGCTCGCCGTCTGCAAACTCAGGCTGACGTAGCCCCTTAACAGCGGGCGGTTGTGCGCCGAGAAAACCGACGTGGCGGAGGTAGTACACGCCCGGCACGGGGTTGTTGGGTGCATCGGGCGCATAGAAGCTTGCGCTGACTTTCTTGAAGCGGTTGGCGCTGACCATTTCGGCAAATGCCGGATCAACCTGCGTGGGCTCCGCTTCCATGCTGCCGTCTGCATGCGAAAGCGACTTCACCCAGCCATACGCGGGAGCGTCGTGACGCGGGTGCCCGACGACGATGGGTGCTTCGTGTTTTGCAGGATCGTAGGCACGGGCGGACGCTTCCAGGTCGGCTTCAGTGAAGCGTAGCGCGTCGCCCGACATCGCGATGTGCGTGCCGGTCTTGAAAATCTCGATGGGCTTGGAGGTATCCATGGCCGCCATAATGGCGACCGCACCCAAGTGCAATAAGGCGGAAGCATTTCCGCCCCATCGTCTTCATTTTTTACAGCATGACGAGGGCGTGGGCAGGCGTCAAGTTTGCCCGGAACGGCAACTTGCACAATTTCGCAAACTGACGGAAATGCCTGTCGGAGACTAACCGATGATTTTCGAGAGGTAGTCCGAGACGGCGTGTACGATTTCCGCCTCATCGCCCGGGGTGAGCAACATGAATGGCCGGGCCGGGATCTTCGAGCCTGGGTGATTGACCTTCTTGACGACGCGTCCGTTGAAAGCGAGCGCCTTGGCATAACGCGGGCGGATCTCGTGCGGACCTGTTTGCCCGCCATCGTTCTGGATACGCGCATAGATCACGTTGGTGCCGACCGTTGCGCTGGTTGCATCATGGCGCTGCACGAAGCTATTGGCGAGGTGGCCTCGGTCCTGCAGGATCTTGCCACCGACGCGGCGCGGGTTCACCGGTGCCTTGAGGCCGGCCCACTTCGGGCGCCCCTCTTGCTCGAAGTTTTCCTCGACTGCGTCCTGCATGATGCCGGCGATGACACCCATCACCGGCGCCATGGCCGCACCCGACTGCGCCAGGCGTCGCATGACCGCCTGGACTTCTGCACCGCCAGTGGTTTCGTGTTCGATCATTGGCTATACTCCTGTCATGCCGTAGTCGTACATGCTTACCGTTATAGGCGTCCAAAGGACTGTGGCTATCAACCCCTCACGTGACGGCGTGGGGGGTTTTCATTTTGGCCGGAGAGGATTATGGATCTCGCGACTTCCTTGAACGGTGACCGTGCGGTCGTGTTGTTTGAGACGGTGCGACAGGTAACAGACGGGTTGCAAGCTTCGGACTACATTGCAATCTCCTCTGCACTGATTGCCTTGATAACGTTCGGCGCGACCATATGGCAAGCGCACATTGCGCACCATCACAATCGACTTTCAGTCATGCCGAGGCTCGTCACAACATGCGGCTTACGTCATGGCGGTTCGGCCTGCCTTACCGTCAAAAATAGTGGCCTTGGACCCGCGCTGCTAATGTCTTGCACCATCACTCTGCTTGATAAAGAATATTCGCTTAGTGGCCGATCCCTGCTCAACGCACTACGCCCCTATTGCGAACCTGTCTGTTTGCAGCCTCACCTGACAATGCTGGGTCCGGACGTGGTGATCCCCGCAGGCGCAGAAATTGCGCTCCTGAGATTCGAGAACTCGGCGACGAACCCGAAACAGGAAGAGATTGCCTGCTGGCTTTTGGATCGCATGTTTATTGATTTGGTCTATAAATCCATGTACGGCGATGTCCGGTCTGTAGGGAAAAGAAGGGTTCATCCCCCTTCAATACTTTCGGAACAATAAAAAACCGTCACGCTGCTTTTCGATGTACCGCCGACGCGCATCGACGCCACGCTCCGAGTTGGCCATCATTGCCGTAGCACCTGTCCATCCGTCTTTGCCGAACTCAAACACGCTCAGCCCGTACTGCGCTCCGTTACTTCCAGCGATCTCCCACGACTTTATGTAACGCCGGCGCAACAGCCATGCACCTGGCGTGTTGCGCGACTGTTCCCAGCGCAACCAGATTTCGTCTGGCTCCATCACCGCGTCGGCGAGCAGGCGCATGTAGGGGCCGCGTCCATCCTTGTCGGCCTTCCATTCACCTGCTCCTGTCTTGAACAGATCGTCCGATATCGCCAGCGCGCCACCGGCGGCGTCCTTGAACACCTTCGACTCGCCGGGCTTGAGACCGAACTCTCCGAGGAAAGCGGCAGCGTAGTCCTGCGGCGGCAAGCCAGGCGCGAGCAGCCTGGCAGGAGACGCCAGTGTCGGCCTCGGCAAATCCGGTAATGAAACGCCCTGCGGAAACGTGCGGGGCAATGTATCGAGTGGCGGCGGCGTGAAGGGCTTGAGTGATTCCGCGCCGGGGTTGTAGCTCCAACCTGCATCCGGTCGGTAGTACTTCCCTGGCGAATATTCGAGACGGCTGACGGTCGCTGTGCCTGCCGCAGCGTTGCGCGTGGAAATTGGCACTTGCACTTGGTCGACGCGCCCAGCGCTGGAGCTGAGAGGGATCTTTCTATTGGTGATGTCGCGGTCGCTGAATGTACGTACACGGCCACGACAGCCGAAAGCATCTGGTGGGTAGAACCATTTCCAGATCGGATCGTCCGCACGGAAGGTCATGCCATTGACGACGCGATGACTTGGCCGCGTGCGCGCATCCATAACCTCGACGCGCTGCCAGTACGGTCGATTGGTAACATCGTCTAGCTGAGTCTTATAACGCCCTGCCGAGAAGGCTGTCTGCATGTTGGTGCGATAGATCGTAGCCAAGCGGTGCGGCGAAAGTGTCTTGATTTCGCCGGTGTCGGGATTGACGATCTTGTGCTGACCCCACAGGCCGAGTTTCTCCAGCTGCGGCACCAGGTCATTGCGCCACGTTGTCATCGGTGTGCCATCGCGCATTGCCTGGCTGAGGCTGTCGCGGATTGCCTTGAGCGCATCGGTCTTCAGGACGCCAGCGACAGTGAATGCCTTGGCGTGCGCTTCCTGCCAGACTTCGTGCCAGTCCCAGCCCACGGCGTAGCCCTTGGACTCAAAGTAGGCGATGGCCTTTTCCGGCGGCAAACCGATCGCGTAGGAGAGATTCGGGGTTTGGCGGTCAGGCATGACGCTTGCCCTTCCCCACCAACCCCGTTACTAGGCCGTTACTTGCTGCGATCCGGATCGGGCGGCTACGCTGGGGCCTCCGGCCTCCCGAAAACGCCGCAAAACGCGTTTTAAGCGGTCTGTGCATTTTCTGCCCCGGCCGATAGCCGACCCCACGTTTCGGCGACAAACAAGGCGCGGCCGAGCAGCTCGACGAGGGTACTGTCGTCGAGCTGCGGGTAGCTGGCTAGCAAGGCGCTCGCTGCAGCGTCTTCGTCGCCTCCTGCCAGCAAGGCTTCTACTGCCGGACGCAGCATGCTTTCCAGTTGGGCGGCGAGCGCTTCGCCGGATAGTCCATTGGCTGCGGTGTCAAGCGCGACCTGGTCGGGGAAGACTGGGGTTTCGCCCTCGGCAAAGTCTTCGACCCTGCTCACTTCCAGTCCGCTGGCGGGTTTGTCTGTGGGCTCAGGCGGAGCGATGTCCTCGTCCTCCAGGTTGTATGCCTTCTTGAAATAGGCAGGAGTGAGCCTGAGGCCCGCCCTGGTGAGCATCGCGTCGCGCTCGGCCTGCACCTTGTCGACCTGCTCTTGTTCCCACATCGACCAGACTGGACGCTCTACGGCCCCCCAGTTGAGCTCGACAGTCCATTCGATAAGCTGATTGATCGAGGCTGATACGACGCGGGCATCGCCATCGCGAATGTCACGGGTGACTTCGTGGCCGGCCTTCGCCGAGGCGTGTGTGCTGTCTTTTTCTGTGGTCTGATTTTGACCGAGCAAGGCAATCGATACCTCGGAGCGGCAGAACATCAGCATCCGTTCATAGAGCTCGCCGCTGCCGGTGTTGCCTTTCGATTCGAGGATCTCGACAGTCGAATCGTCTGGAATGACTGCGACCGCGTCTTGCACCATCTCCGCCAAACGATCAAGGAAGTTGTCGGTTTCCGCTGGCAGCGTGCCCCGTGGTTCCTTGCCGATGATCCAGGGCATGCCGAACTTCTCGCAGAAGTTGACCCAAAATTTGAGGCCGCCCTTCTTGAATGTGGTTGGCCAGAAGCACATGGATAGGTCGGGAAAGCCGTACGGATTTTGATACGACGGGTCTTGGCGGGGCAGCAGGAACTTGCGCGCCGGCAGCTCTTCGCCCTCCCACGGCTTCTCACGCGTACGAAAGCGCAATTCGTTTTGCGGGTTGAACAGGAACCACTCTGGCGGCTTGCCAATGACGCCAGTGGGCACGACCATGCTACCGACCCGGCCCCACATGATTTCCATCGGCTGATATCCATACAGCATGCCGTCAAGCGCTTCTGCGACGATGGAATCCATATCGAGGTCAGCGAAGATGGCTTCAATGTTCTTTGCGATTCGGCTCTTCGCTTTCTTCCGGTCCAACCCGGACTCCATCGCGCGCACAGCAGCCTTGCGACGACGAATGCATCCACCCACATGTGCATCGCTGCGCAGATCGCGATAGACCTCGATGTCTTTGCCCATGCGCTTGAGCACCGGGTCAGGGTTCGGTAGAACCATGTTGAACGCGCTGAAGTCGAACGCCCGGTCGCGTGTCGCAACGATGTCCTTGAGTGAAGCCATGGGTCAGTATCCTTGTGTGATGCCGGAGCGGGCGCTGTTGCGGCCACCCGATCGAACGGAAGCGCCGCCGCCTGGGCCGGACAGCGCGGCCTTCCACAACATCTCCAGCGCATCGGGGCCGTCGTCGTGGTCTGCCTTCGGGAAGTGGCGCAGCTGATCGATCAATGTTGTCTGTGACGGGTGTAGACGGATCAGGCCATTGGCCATGTGAGGTTGCAGCGCCTCGATGCGCAGGATCTTGTCCGAGTGTGGCTGTGTCGGGCGAGCCGGTACCGGAATGCCGCGCTGTGCTGAGCGTTTCACCAGCTCGGTCCTCAAGAACTCCTGGAACTGGACCGATTCAACGACCCATCGCAGGCACTTGTACTCCAGCTGTAGTGCGATGATGTCCTCGATAATGCGGTCCGGTAAGCGCTTGCGGATGCTCGCCTCGACGACATCGAGAATGCCTGTCTCGCGATTGAAGCCACCGACCAATAGCGCGGATGGGTCGCGCGACGCACCGCTCTTGCCTAGGGATGGATCGCACGCGCCATAGAAGATCCACAGTGCAATGCGGTTTACCCAAAATGTTATGCATTTGGCAAACGGCGCGTCGCTGTCGGATAACGGATTATTTTGCAGCTCCGAGTCAAACGACGCATGGCCGTCGCGTGCTCGTATCGTCATCAGTGCGATCAGCGGCCGGCCGGCTGGCCAGCTCACAACGGCGCCGGCTTCCATGTCATCGCGGTTGTCCTGGTAGAACTGCTGCGCTTCGTCCTGGCCTACGTTGAGGAGTACTTCTTCCCAGCGGTCCCAAAGATCCATCCGATCGGGGAACGTGATCAGTGCGCGAAAAATGCGGCTGCGCCACAGCGGGTTCTTGAGTAAGCGCGCAAGAACAGAATCGTAGTGCAGCACAGTGCCGATGATGATCGTGTCGAATTTGTCGCCGGCGCCGCCGAGCTTCAGTACACCCTTGGTGATCCAACCCTGAAGCTTGTCGCGCTGCTCAGGTGAGCGTACGTTTTCGTCATTTTCCAGATCGTCGCCGATAAACAGATCGGGACGATGCGGGCCGTGGCGGCGACCGCGAATGCGCTTGCCGCTGCCCACTGCTTCGATCTTGCGGTCGTTGGTCGTGAGGATCACGCCGGCCTGCCAGACCCGGCCTTGGCCTGTGGCTTCGGGAAAATCCATCAGCAAGCGCGGATTGCTATCCAGTTCGGCCTTGATCGCCTCCAGCATGATCGCGGCCTGGTCAAATGCATCCATGCCGATGATGGGATACCACTTGCGCTCGGTGATCACGCACCACAGTACGAACAGCTGCGTGGTGATGGTGGACTTTGCTTCGCCTCGAGGCGCCGCAATCGCGTCGGTCTCGCTCTTGTCTGAGCAAGCGACCTCTGCCAGGCGCTTGTACAGATAATCGTGAAGGATGCTGTTTGCTTTCTTCACGTAATGCGGAAAGTACGTCGCAGCGAAATACTCGAAGCCGTCGTTGGCGAAGACGCGATCGCGTCGCTCCAGTCGGGCTACAGGGTCCGGATCGAAGCCTGTTACTGCGGCCTCGATCTCCTGCCGAAAACTAACGGCGAGTTGGCCGATCTCGTCAAGGAAGGCCTTGCTCCGCGACTTAGCCATCGAACTGTTCCTGGAACAACTCGGGACGTACTTGATGCAGGAAGTCGACGTAGTAGGTGTGGCTCCTCACGAGTAGGCCTTCGTCAGTTCATCGCCGAATGGCTCGAGCAACTCGACCATCGCGCTGGCGTGTTTGGGGTGGCGCGTTCGCGTGAATTCGAGTAGCCGCTTCATCACATCCATGGCCACAGCGAGCTTGTCCGTCTCCGGCATCATCCGGCGCGACACGGCCATCAGTTTGTTGTACGCGTCGGCGAGGCTAGCCAGCGCCTTGACCTTGTCCTGTGGCGACATGGTTTCGTTACTCTGGATTGCATCGACGGTCGCTTGCACTTGTTGCACCACGACGGCGAGCGTCTGACGCACGATGTCCTCCATGCCACCGCCCGCGATCATCTGAGCGGAGCGCGCACGGTCCCAATCGTCGCCCGCTTCCTTCGCTTCGCTCTTCCAGCGACGCGCGGTCGCAACCGGCACGCCAACTTTTATCGCAGCCACCTCGAGCGAGAGTTGGTTAAAGATGTAAGCGGCGCGAACTGCGCGGCGTGTGTCGTCGCTGTGTGCCATCAGCCTTCACCTGGCAACTGAGCGCTGCCGCGTACCACGTCGCTGCCGCGCTCGTTAATCGTAGCCATGTCGCCGGCAAAGTCGGCCATGCCCATCTCGCGCAGCCAGATCAGGTCATTGCGCACCTGGTCGGAACTGGCGATCAAACCATGGACGGTTTCCAGATCACCACGCAAGGAAGTAACGGATTTCGTTTTGCCTGTCGCAAAGAACAAAACCGCCAGCAAGGCACGGCGGCGGGCAAGTTCAGCTATACGTTGTGCGGCTGTCATGACAAACCTCTTTCCGTGATCCTGTTAAGAATCATCCGAAGCAACATGTCCATGCTGCCAAGCTGGCCCTTCATCTCCTTCGAGGTCTCCGAGACGCTGTTGATCTTGTTATGAAGTTCGCCCATGTCGTGATGGGTCGGCGATTGCTTGAGCTGCCCCTCGACGTCGCTGATGCGTTCAAGCAATTCATCCGAGCGAAGTTCCTGCTTGCTCTCCAAAGCATCCATGCGCTCGTTGGTCTTGTCGTTTTTCTTCTCGAGATAGAGATAAACGCCGATACCGCTCACCACTAGAAATTGCCCGAGCTGAAACACCAGGCTCCAATTCAAGCTCCCCATCTGTTACCCCCTCGTTTTCCTAGTGTCTCCGTATCCGCCTGGCATTCCACGCACAGCTGCACGCCTGGCAGTAACTTGCGGCGCTCGTCCGGTATGCGAGCACCACATCCCGCGCAGGACGCTGCGCTGAGTTCGCGCCAGCACGCCGCGTCACCAAGCCCTGCCTTGAATCGTTGTGCAGCGAGCGCGTCAGCACGCTGCACCTCTTCGAGTTCGCTGGCGCGGTCAAACACGTCAGTCATTCGTTGGCCGCTCCAGGGCTGCTTTTGTCTGCGCGATCCAGTTCGCCAGTCCCGCCTGGCGCGCCATGCACTGGTGGTATTGCTTCATCGCTTCCACGTGGTTGGCCAGGAGGTCGTTCCGCGATCCACTCGCTGGCTCCGGTGGCAACGGGCAAGGAGTCATGTCCTGCGCTGGCGGGCTGGGGAGCTTCAAACTCGCCCCGGTTGGCGGCGCGCCAGATACGCAGGCCGTCATCATCAAGACACACAGCAGCAGCGTCATGCGTTTGCACATAGCGAATTACCTCGCGGTCAATGGGTTGGAATTTCGTGATCACGCGCACGTGCTCGGCCGCACTCGCTTCAGCGACAGTGCTGGACACGTTCTGCACGACAGTGATGCGATTGGCATCTGCCTGAGCCGCCTTGACGGTGGTCTTGGCCTGCTTGCCATCAGACATGCTCTCGCCGTGCACACAGCCACCGACGAAGAGCGCGGTGCTCGCCGCGAGCGCAACCAGCACTCCGATTAGCCACGTGTAGGGATTAGGCATGCAGCGCTTCTTTCTGCTGTTGCTTGATCAAGCGTGCCGCGATGATCAGCAGTGCACCCCATTTGACCCAGCCCGCTGGCAGGTACTGCTGCAACGCTGGCATGTAGTCGTAAGCCAGTGCCACGACGCCCAACAGCGCGGCCGCCTGTACCGAAAGGAATGTGTGCGCCTTGCGCACGTCGTCAATCAGCTTGCGTTTGAGCCAGTCCATGGCGTTCCTTTCGGAGTGATGTGCGAGTCCGACTCGTCACACGTTTCAAACGACCAGCGGCCAGGCGTGTCACCTGGTACTGGATTCGGATGCGCTGCCAGGGTGAGTACGAGATCCACTTGCCACAAGTCGTACTGCTCGCCGCCCTGAATCAAGATGCCGCCCGGAACGACCGCGCCTTTGGCGCGATAAGCCTGAATCGTCTCGATGCCCTGATCGAGCAGCGCTTCGGCCAAGGCCCGCAGGTCGCTGCGTGCGAGCCTCCCGGTGGCCGCGCCGAGCAGCACCTGCTGTGGTGTCTGCCAGGTGATGTAAATCGTCGCCGTGTGCGGATCACCGAACACCGCGCCAGGGCGGTAGAAGCGCGCCACAGACGCGACGTGCTCGATATCCACGCGGCCAATTTGCGGCGCATTCATAGAGACCCCACACGAGCGAGCTGTTGTAGGCGACTTCGCGCCGTGGCGATCTGCTGATCGGTGTTGCCCTGGAAGAGCATTGACTCGCACGTGCGGCGGATCACCAGACCATCGGCGCGCACTTTGCCGACGAACACCCAATCCATGATGTGAAGTGCGATCGCCTTGCGGTCGCCGCAATTCACTGCTGGCCGGATGCCACGAGATGCCTCGTAAGCCCCCAGACCGATGTTGAAAGTTAGCAGCACCAAGGCGTCGAACTCGTGCTGCAAGAGGGCGCTCCGGACTGTCGCGTTCAGATACAGCTCCGTCGTACCGACGTCTTGAATCAGGAGCGCTTCCGCACCAGCGTCGCTCAGCGGCTCATCAAACACTTCATGCTTTCGCACCGCGTGTCCCCACCCAATCGTGGACACGCCAGCGGGGCAACGATATTGGCGCGGCGCGAACGATCCGTCAGGCCCACCCTCGAAGGATTTCAGCAAAGCGAGGCCGCGCTGGGAGATATGAAGTCTTGGGGTGAGTGCCATGACGGAATCATCCGCGCGCGCGCGAGGGTGAATAAGGCGGAAACGTTTCCGCCCACACGCTAGCCGCCCTCCTGCACTAGGATCACTGCCGAGAGCGCCAACCGCTCCGACGATGACGTCGTCACGCGGCACTTCATGCGGTACGCGGCAACAACCGATGCTTGTACCCACTGCCGGACGATTGTCCCTTCGATGGTCGGCAAGCCGAGCAGAAATGCCGTTGGCGATATATCTGCGCCGGAGATCAGCGTGATGTCTATCGCTGCCGATGAGAGTGTCGTGTCAGGATCGAGGTCGTCAGTGAAGTCGAATGCAATCAGACGCTTTTCGGTTGGGTCGAGAGAGGGGAATTTCTGATCGCTCATTTATGCCGCCTTGATTTCAAGATGAAGCGCCGTTTTGCTAATTGCACGATGAAGCGGCGAGCGCTTCTGCGCGCCACGGATACCTTGGGTGTGCCAGCTCCGAGTGAGCCGCTCGCCGTGGCCTGGGCGAATGCCGACCCCGAAAGGCGGATCTGCACCGACAACGTACCGGCTGCCGACGCCTGTGCCAGCGCTCCGCCGGTGAGGGTGATAGAAATGGTGAGGTCGCCTGAAGAGTGCGAGGCGGACGCAGCGACACCTTGCAGTGGAATGCCCGTAGTGAGCCCGGCGCTTCCGAATGCGACGGCCGACGCCGCTCCGCTCAATGGAATCGCGGTGGTCAACAAACCGTTGGCGGACGACTGCGCAGACGCGGAGCCAGTCAAGCCGGAGCCTGTCGTAAGTTCGCCGGATGCGAGTGCCTGTGCGATCGCAGCGCCGGAGAGCGTGATGTGCGTCGTCAGCGTTGCCACTGCGGTTGCTTGATCCGCCGCAGCGCCTGAAAGCGGTATGCCGGTGGATAGCTGGCCAGACCCCGAGGCACTCGATGCAGCGTTACCCGACAGTTGAGCGGAGGTGCCGTCGAGTGATGCGGCAGCAGTCGCCTGCGCCAAGGCGTTACCCTCCAGACGGATGCTCGTTGTCAGTGTGCCGTTCGCCACGGACACCGCTGCCGCCATGCCGGAAAGCAGTATCGCGGTGGTGAGCGCGCCCGTCGCCGTTGCCACGCTCACTGCGGCGCCCGAGATTGGAATGCCCGTGGTCAAACTGCCCGTGCCGCTCGCCTGATCGGTCGCGCTGCCAGATAACGGTATGCCTGTCGAGAGGTTTGCGGAAGCCGAAGCAGTGTCGCTTGCCGCGCCTGCTAGAGGTATGCCGGTGGAAAGATTGCCTCCTGCAGACGATGTGTCTGAGCCGGAGCCCGAAAGCGGAATGCCTGTCGATAGATTGCCCGATGCCGACGCCGTGTCCGACGCGCTGCCGTCAAGCGGAATGCCAGTGGAGAGATTGCCCGCTCCCATTGCGACGTCTGACGCAGCGCCCGTGAGAGGTGTCGACGTCGTGAGGTCGCCTGATGCGCTTGCCGTGTCTGCCGCGCTGCCTGAGAGGGGAATGCCAGTAGTGAGCGTTCCGGTCGCTGTTGCCGTGTCGCTTGCGTTGCCGGTCAGCGCAGCGGCTCCGCCACCTCCACTGGAGCCGAACCACAAGCGCCGGGCCTGTGGCGTGAAAATCTGCCATGGGTTGCGCGAGATCTCCGCTGCTTCGGATGGAGACAGTGCTCGACTCCAGGCCAGCACGAGGCCTACAGATCCGTTCCATTGGTTTGAATTCGACGGCGACCCCGGATTCCCAACGACGCCACCGACGGTGAGACTGCTGAGCGATGCGGTGCCGACCGAGGATGCCGTTGCGGAGACCAATTGAAACCCGTTCAGATACGTCCGCTGGAAATTCTGAGAATCGGAGTGACAACCCAAAATGACATTGGGTTTTCCGTCGGCCCATGCAGCGTTTGTGGCCTGCGTTTCCTGTGACGTCGTAGATCCACGAACACGGAACGAGACACCGCCGGCATTCGATACGGCCTGTCCCAGCCGGATGGTGTGCAGGGTATTGCTGGTCGATACGTACGAGCACACGGACGTATTGGAGGAACTTGTGCTCCCTGGACGACATACAGCGAGCATCGTGCACTCGTTGACCGTGATCGCAGGAGCGCTCTGACGAAGGGAGTAGGTAAGATCCGCGTCGCTATAGATTGCTCCCCAGCCCCAGGGGCCGGCTTCGATTCCGTAATTGATCGACGATTCGGTAAGGAAGCCACCGTTGATCGCATCAAGGAAGCCCTGTGAGAGCGGGTAGCAGACCTCGACCAGGCCCGCTGTCAGCGGGTTGCTCCAGTCGATCTGTACCGACTGCTGCGGTTGCCTCGTCCTGCGTTGTGCCGCGAGCAGCATTACGCCACCGTCGCGGAGATTTCTGACGTATTAACTGCGGCTGACGTCAGCGCGACGCCTAGATCATTCTTTATGACGAGGCGCACGAACGGTGGCACCACGCCGGCAAAGACCTCAGCAATGGGGAAGGCTTTGCGGTGTGTGGTGGTGCTCGTATTAATCGGCAGGACTCCGAGCAGAGTCAAGTCCGGTTCATCCGTGGTGGTCGTGCCGGAGCCCGGCCCGGACTGCCAGTTGCTATTGTCATACGAGGCCTGCGCGAATACGAGCAAGCGCTTGTTGCCGGACGGCGTGTTGGTGGTCGCAGCTTCGACGACGAACACGACGTCGATAGGTTGATTGGACGTATTGTCCTTGGCGGCGCTGGTAACGTACGTCGCACTGGCGAGTGTGCTGAGTCCTGTGACGGTGAGAGAAGCAAGCGACGCCGCGACTTGTTTGACGGTGCTCATGGTTCTGCCCCAAGCCCTTCGAGGGCTCTAATGACGTCGCTGACACTGACGGGCGCGTCTTGTAGTGCCAAGCCGAGCAGCATGGATTTCTCGGTCTCAGTGAAGATAGGAATCGCCTCGATCTGCGCGCGCACTCGTGCGCTGCCGAAGTTCAAGCCTTGATCGCCGGTAAGCCTTTCGAGCACTGCCCGCATCGAACGCGAACTCGCGGCAAGCGCGTCGAACTTCGACAGAATCAGGTCGGATATCGCCAGCGAACCGTCAAGCCCGACCAGCAGGCCCACGAGTTGCATATCGTTTAGCCAGAGGTCTTGGATGGTCTTGCGATCTACGCTGATTGCCGCAGCGATCGCAGCATCGTCGGCTCGGGACGCGACGAGCTCCGCGAGGTCTCCCCTCGCGAGGATTTCATCGCGCAACAACATGCTAGTTGTCGATCTGGAACGTTAGCGAACCCGCAGCAAACGACGGCGCGGCATCTCCGTTGTTGACTGTCTTCGGTGTGCCGAGTGCGGCACATATGAGCTGATTGCCGGACGTACTGGCGTCAAAGATGCTCCAGTAAGTCAAGCTACCCCAGTTTGCCGTTGGCGCTGGAAACGTGGTTGCGCTGCTGTTGCTCGTGGTGCCGTTTCCGCTCGATGTAGCAGCCCACGCCGACGTGCCGGAGGTGACCGCTACGCGCGCATACGAGCCGCCACTCACTTCTGTTCCAGCGGCTGAGTCGCTGCACGACGAAGTGTGCAGGGCCACGTACAACGTGGATGGCGCCGTGTAGGCAGTGCCTCGGAACAGGTGATTGATCAGGGCTGTTTCGAGGTAGTCGGTCATCGAGCCGGCTGACGCAAACGGCGAGGCCAGAACGACAAGTGTGGAGATGACAAGCAGCAACAGATTGCGTTTGAGGAAGTTCATTCGTGTGCTCCGTGGTTTGATGGAATCGGACGATTCGGTATCAACGTGAGCCATCTTCCGCGCGTGCTGCAGACGTCATAAGGCGGAAGTGTTTCCGCCCAAAGAAAAGCCCCGCACTTGGCGGGGCTCGGGGATGAGGTGATGCAGCGTTAGTAGATCTTCCGTTGTAACGCGTTCGCACGTTTCTCCGCGACCAGGCGTTCATCCCAGGGCAGCTTGTCGCAGTAGGTCGCCATGTTGCCGACGTCGCTGACGTCCAGCTTGGGGCTGTTGGAACGCAGTACCAGCAGATACCAGGCGCATGCTTCCGCGACGTCCTTGCGTTGGCCACCGCTGCCACTCGCGTAGCCGTATGCAAGGTTGCGCTGTGCCTGGTAGTCGCGGCTGTTGGCCTTAGAGAGCAGATCCTGCTCGGACGCGGCGCTGGTGATTGCAAACAGTGCCAGGGCGAAAGGCAATACGAAGGTCTTCATGGTGGTCGTCACTCGGTCGAAGGCGGCAGCTTAGAACAGCTCTTGCTGCATGTCATCCTCAAGACCATCGAGGATGATACGGATCATGCGCTGCGTGAGTCGGTATTGACGTGCCAATTCGGGTTGGCTCTTGTGGCGCGCCTCTTTGCAGATACGCGCGTTGCGCACGGCGCGCAGCGCCTCGAGGCAGCGGGTGATCTCCGGCCTGTCTTGGCCGAACTCTTTCGCCAGTGCCAGCGCGCTGTCGTAGCCGATAAGTTGCGCGAGCGGATGGTCCTCGCTTACTGACGCAGGGATGTATAGCCGCGCGCCGCCATAAATCTCGACGAGCTTCATCACCGCCGTGATGCCGATCACCGTGCACATGGCACGGATCTCGGCAGGTAGCAGTTCTTCGTTGATGTCGTCGGGATTGAGCA
This sequence comes from Rhodocyclales bacterium, assembly GCA_028292485.1. Lineage (GTDB taxonomy): Bacteria > Pseudomonadota > Gammaproteobacteria > Burkholderiales > Rhodocyclaceae > Viridibacterium. The sequence continues at coordinate 82,537 of JAQGMG010000047.1, forward strand.
TGTGCGGTCTCTCTCAGGCGGCCGGAAGGGCCTGCAGATGCCTCAGCACACGTTCAAGTGTGTCGACGTTGCGCGTCCAGTCGCCACGCTTATGGCCGAGCGCCTTGGCTACGACGGCGCCTGCGTCGCGGCCGCGACCGATGCGTGCGAGCTGCTCGTCGACGCTGGCCAGGAGTGTGCGTTTCTTCTGCTCGACGGTCAGCGCAGTAACGATGTCGACGAGCTGCTCGGGGCTGCACCATTCCATGTGCTCGACGCCATGCATGCGCTTGGCGATCGCGCGGGCGTACGACCAGGAGAGCTTCATGTCGAGCACCAGCGCCTCTACCTTGCGCATGAGCGGCTGACGGTCGGCCGACAGCGATGCGATGTCAGGGCGTCCCTTGGTCACGCCCGCAGGCGTTACTTTTTGCTCACGTCCCTGCAGACGATTCATTTCATCGAGCACCTTATCGGCGCCTTCCAGCGTCAGGAACTTCGAGCTGCTCTTGCCACCGATCCGCATGAGCAATTCGCGATAGGTGTCTTCGTCCAGGTCCATCGCGCGTCGCGCTGCCTGGATGCCACGCTTGACAGCGTCGAGGCGGGCCTTGTGGCGATTGAAGCTCATGACCGAGCCCTCCGTGGTGGGCGACCGCCGCGCAGCGTGATCCACACCGTCAGGCACGGCACGAGGTTGATGCACCAGCGACGGTCGACCGGTGAGTAGTGCGCGCCGAGCCAGACGGCGCCGAATTGCAGGAGGATGCCGATGCGTCGATTCATGGTTGCACGCTCGATCATGGTTGCACCTCGGTCATTCGGAGATGGCATTCACAGCCTCCGCGACAGTCGCTTCGCGCTCGATGATCTCAACCGAATCGCACGCTTTGCACAGGTGATCGATAGCGGCCTTGCCGGTGCTCCAGTAGGGCAGGAACTGCGTGTGGGTATGGTCGTAATGTGCCAAATGGGTCTTCACGAACCGTTTGCCGTATGCCTTCTCGGCCTTCGCCTTCGCCTGCGCCGAATGGAGCCGCTTGACCGACTTGCGCATGAATTTGTGTTCGGGCAAATCTTCCTTTGCACTGAACCAGGCGCCACGTATTTGGCCGTCGATGTACATCACGACGTGATACGAGAGCGATCGCTTGCTCGCACGCTCAACCTGCAACGTGATCTTGCGTCCGTCGCACATGAGCTCTGCGAAGCCATAGACATTTCCCAACTGCTTGGCGAGGTTTGTCTTCTGCTCTTTGGTGAGTTTCATGGCAGATCTCCGGCCTCGATGCTCGGGCCTTCACCGATCAGATCACGCGTGTTGCTGAAGAGGCTCTGCTGTCCAGCTGCTTCCAGATCTGTGCGATGCAGCTGAGCGCGCTCGAACAGGAGCCGCGCATGCGCATCGACGAAACCTCGCAACGCGGTCGGCGGAGCCACCGCGTATCCTGGGCAATCGCCATGCGGCATCAAGCTTTCTTGCAATGCAGTCATCGCATCGATCGCGTCATTGAGCAATTGTTCATAAGTCATCGTCACGCCCCCTCAGTGCATCGCAATGTGGTGAGCCGGAATGTCCGGCATGCCGTTGGCCATGTCTTCGAGCAGCGCACGGATGACCGGGAAGCACTCGTCTCGCGAGCCATTGGCGACGTAAGAAGCGCGTACGTTGGTGAAGAAAAATAACGCCAAGGCGAGATCCTCACCGCTGATGAACTTCAGCGTGTCTGCCATGGACTTGACCGCAGGAAGCATGATCGACACAGCACGTGCATGTGACGGTTTGAACGCGTCGCGCTGCTCTTGTGTGATCTTCTCGTTATTGCTGTCGACGCACTCGAAGAAATGACGCAGCGCTGGAACGCTGACATCATGGGGCGCGGTGCTGTAGTAGCTGAGCACCTCCGGCGTGAAGATGATCAACATGAACGGAATGTCTTCGCCCGCAGTGTCGCGGATGGAATGACGCAGCCCGAGCGCAATGGCGGGCAGCGCTTTGCTGACAATGACTGTTGCTGGATGCATGGAGGCTCCTCCGGTTAAAACCATCTCCCCAAGCAGCCCGAAGTAACGGGCCGCTTGAGGCGAGGGATTCAGCCAGGCAGTACTTCCGCGACTTCTTCCTGTGGCTTCGCAGCGGCCGCCATCTCTGATGTTGCAAGCTCGACGCGATCAACAGGCACAACGCTGATGACGTATGACTGTGACTTGTGGATGTAGCGCAGCAGCGGTTCCTTCGGGTGCAGCTTGATGACTTCCCCATTGATCTTTCCGGTGTGATCCACGGGCGTGGCAATCAATCGGAAGCCTTCTTCGAGCGGCGTGTTGTCCATGCGCTGGATTTGAATCATCGTGACCATCGTGTTTCCTTTCGTGGTGCCGCAGAGCGGCGGTTAATTGCTCGGATCGTTTTTCATCCGCTCGATGTCGGACGGCTCTGCGACTTCGGCCGGTGCGCTGGGCGTCTTACCTTCTACTGCTGCGCACATCTTCATGAGCAGCTCGTGTGCGGCAGGCCCTTTGACCCGAATGCTCACGCCGTGTGAATTGCGAGTGACGCGGATGGTCGAGGGCTTGGGTGCTTTTGACATGTCATGAGGCTCCCACTTCAGCCTTCGCCTTGAGCTTCGCCTTGCCCTTTGGCGAGGCAGTCTTTTCGTCTTGTCCAGCGCGGGCGATCGCATCGGCGACGATGGCCTTGACCATGCGATCGACATCGCTGTCTCCAAGGGTCACAAAGCTCTTGTCAGCGCCATTGATGCGACGGATGCCGAGGCGCTGCAGATCCTTGGGCTCCAGCTGTGCGACGGCATCGGCGACTAGCGTTTCCTGCGTCCGCACAAGCGTCGGTGCAAGGTCTGGCAGCAGCTTGCGAATGCTGGCGATGACGGCCGCCTCGTCACTCCAGTCGAGCGCATCGTCTTCCTTGCGATAGCCTGCACGGACGCCGTCGATCGTGATCGAGCGCGGCTTCCTGAAGAGCTGCGGGTTGGCATCCACCAACTCCTTTAGCCTTGCAAGTGCTGCAGCCTGGTCGTTGGCAGCGTCGTCCAGCGCGGGCCGATACAGCTCGGCAATTGGCGCGATGGCCTTTGCCAGTTCCATCTCTTGCGTCTTCGCGATGAGCGAGAGATTTTGCGCAGCGACGGCGAGTACTTGCGCGGCCTCGCGGATCTCGGTCATGCCCGGTGCGTCGGGTTTCTTCTTGCTCATGCTTGCTCCTGGTGAGTGTGTTTGACGGGTGCATCCGAGAAGTCGAACGCGCTAAGAAAATGGACAAGCCGACGCACTTCGTGCGGCTCGATGCAGAACGTGTTTTCACGCAGATCCACCATCAGCTCGCCGGATGCGGAGAGCCAGAATTCGGCGGATTGCTCAGGAACCCGATCCCCTGCAACGTCGGCCCTTGGCGTGGCCTCCGCTGCAGGGACTTCGACCGAGGAGTCGCTCGTGCTGTGGTGATGACAGGCGTTTGCGTCTTCAGCGCTGTTTTCAAGAGACACCTGCGCCTGGTCTCCCGGCGTCGCGCCGGAGGTGTGTTCTACGAGCACGTATAGCCACAGACGCTTTGCACCCTCAATGGCTTCCCGTCTCACAAAGTTCTGTCGCGTGAGGTCAATGAGCTGCGCACTGACGCTTGATGGGTCTTCGCCAAGGGCCTTTGCGATCTCGCCGGATGTGGCGATGCAATGCGCGAGCATGTAGCGACGAATTCGCTCTGCGCGCGTGACGGTCTTGTCGAGCCACGCGTGCGTGATCGCCGTAGCTGCGAGCGGACTGTGTTGCGCGACGCCGCTGCGCGCCACATCGAGCGTGCGAAATGAAGGCGGTATGCCGGAGCCGGGTCGGTATTCCTTCTCGTCCGGTTTGCCTGGTCGTTTGATCAAGCAGTCCACCAGTGCGCCGCTGGCCACGTGCACGGCCAACATGGCGTCGATCTTCTCGGCGCCAACCTCAGCCCACTGTGCAATTTGATGCGTGCGTGCAGAGCCGCGCTGGTTGATCCAGGCGACGACATCGAGCTTCACTGGTGGCTTGCTCATGTCAGCGACCTCCGCCCAGGACTGACCAGCACAGATGACATCCCCCGTATTCCAGGAACACCGTCCCCATGCGCGGGCTCAGTCGCGCTTCGTTGCAACCGGGCAGGTTCTCAAGCGCTGCGCTTTCTTTCACGTGCACGATCGGCAGGAGCTCCGCCCGATCCGTGATGTGTAGCCCGGTGATGCGAATACCCTTGTCGATCAGCTCACCGACCAAGGCCTCCGTATCGACCAAGCGCGAGAGCAACTGCTGCGTGCGCAAGTCGCCCTGCAGGAATTCGCCTGGATCGCTGTGAAGCTTCTCGGCAAGGTCAGTCGTTTGCATGATCGTTTCCAAGGTTCTCCCCCGATGTGTATGCCGCTGTCGTGATTGGTCGGTGCTCGCACGTGATGGCGAGCTGCTGTTGGCGGTACTGGATGGCGCCCATGCGGTCCTGCGCTTCGCGCAACTGCTGATCGGTCTGCTCCAGCTTCGCCTGCAAGGCGGACACGATCGGCTCGTAGTACAGATCGACGATCATCGCGGCCCAAAGGACGGCCACGAAGGTGGCCACCGCGATACGGCCGATGGAGCCAGTGATGGATCGGACTGCGTTCTTTTTCTCGCTCATCTAAGCCTCCGGTTTGTGAGGACAGCGTTGGCAAGCACGCCACTGCGCGAGCGAGCCAGGGTTGTGGGTGGGCGCTTCCATCAGCCAGATGCGGCACTGCTGGCGCGCTTGTGACTTGCCGGTGTGTGGGCACACAACGGTGTGATAGGTCGCGATGATTCGCGCCTGGAACTTCGGGCTTGCTGGTACATGCTCTTTCGCGATGCGACTTACCAGGGTGTGATTGCGGTAACCGAGCGCCGCTGCAACCTTCACCGCGCCGTGCTCCTGGATCGCGGTATCGAACAGCGGCTTCCAGTTGATGTCGGGCGCGCTCATACGGCGTCCTCCGGCGTTACTTCGGGCTGCCAAACAATGCAGCCTTCGTTCTGGTCATAGACCACGCGCTGGACGCATATCACCGGTGGCCGTGGGCCGGTATTGCGCGTTGCGAGTAGGGCGTAGCGATGGCCGCGCGGTGCCTCTTGACGGCGCAGATAGCCGGCCTGGAGCAGCGTCAGTAGATATCCGATAACGGTGCCTTCTGTGACGGGACATGATGTCGTGCTGGCATACGCTGCGATCTCTCGCGGCGTCATTTCCTGACGCAGCGTGCGTAGCGTTCGCCAGATCTGCGCTTGCACTGCGCCGCCCTTTGTCTCGGTACCGTCACGCCGCAACCGTGGCGCCTCGGCACCGACGTTGCGGATTAGCACGAAGTGCGCGCGCGGGCGGCCCGCAAAGAGTTGCCGAGGCTCGGCGGGCTGAACGATGCCAGCGGCATTCAAGGAGATTACGTACGCCTTGGCTGCCTCAAAATTCACCCCCGCCGCCTCTGCAATTTTCTGGCGATCCCATGGGTCGTCGCCTTGGGCGCGAATCGCCTCCCATATGCGTTGCCGTGGCCCCTTGCCGCCGACCATCGTGCTGGGGAACGAGCTAGATGGCATCGGCAGCCTCCGGCGTCTTGCTGATGAGGTGGATGCTCACGGCATCACACTGCCCGGCGAGCCACACAACGGCGCTGTGACCGTTGAGCGCTTCGGCTCGAGCGAAGATGCGATCGCGGACGGACATGCCACCATGCGACGCTGTGAATAGCACTGTTTCACCGACCTTGAAGCGGTCGTTGAAGCGGTTGCAGTCGAGCTCGGCGCGGTTGCGGCGGTAGGCGGTCATTGCTCTACCTCAAGCAAGCGGCAGCACGCCTCAAACTGCTGAGTCACCCTCCAGCGCAAATCCTTGTGCGCTCCGGTTTCGATCATCTCAGTGAGGAGATCGCGAAATGGCGTGCCATCAAGTGGTGCTTCGCACTTAGCAAGCTTGTAGATCTCGTGTTGTTGCATTACCTGCACGTCGAGTCCACGCACTGCTGCGATCGCTGCGATGAGCAACTCGTAGGACTCGGTCCCATGAAAGTAGTAGGACAGCCGTCCATCCCGAGCGAGTCGGCGTAGCAAATGGTCGATCGCCTTGCGCGCTGCTTCCAGCGCGTCGCCATCGGGCATTCCGAGCGCGGCCATTATTTGCCCCTCCGCACCGCAGGTGATTTGCCCGTGTTGAGGGGGCGTGTTGCCCACAGCGCATCCGTTACATGCGACCAGCCTTCCTGGTTGGCAACCTCCTGCACGTTGGAGAGATTCACACTCACGCGCCGCACGCTGCCCTGTGCGATATCGACGATGTGTTTGAGTAGGCAGTCGCCGACTTCGATCTCCGGTGCGTAGATGCGCGTGAGTTCGCGCGCGTCGGCGAGGCTGACCGCCTGCGCAGGAATCCACGTCAGCACGCGGCTGTGGAAGCGTTCATGCTTTTCTAGGTTCGTCGGAAGCTTCTCTTCCCCGATGATCATCAGGGTGGCTTGTGAGCCTTCGTAGATATCGCGCAGCAGCTCCAGCATCGAGCGCGAGCGCACCGCGTGGTCTGCTTCGTCGATGATGAGCATGCGGTCGTTCGCGGCTAGTTCGCGGCACACCTGGTCGAGCATGGTCGAGATCGTGCCGGACGGTGCGATCGACATTTCTTCGAGGATCTTCTCCAGCAACGTCTTGCGCGTCCAGGCGCTGCGCAGTTGAACAAAGTGGCTGCGGTTCTCCTGCGCGACGGCCAACGCCGCGACCGTCTTGCCGTAACCGGCCGGGCCGTACAGCACCGCGATGCCAGGCAGATTCTTGTTGCGGTCCTGCAGCCGCGATGCGGCGATGCGTACCAACTCAAGGTTTTGTATTTGGGCTGTTCCTGCCATATCATTTCCCTCGCTGAGTAGTTCTTCAGGCCGCCCGATGGGCGGCTATTTTTTTGACGTGCGCCCTGAACTGCGCCGTCTGTTGATACGTCCGGTGCCAACGGGCATCGGCTTCGGACACGGTCTCACCACTGGCAATGCGCGTATCCAGCGCCAGCCAATCGGCATAGTTCTCCTCGGTGCTTTTCTCGCTGCGCGACAGCACCGGCGTGGGCTTGGCCGAGCGGATGCGTGGGATGTCTGCAGGCACTTCCTCTGCCGCCTGGATGACTGCTTGCGCAGCTGGCAGCGCGTCGATGTTCATGACGCGGCCGGCGATCACGACCTGCTCGCCCGCAGATGCATCGATCTGCGTGCCGTGCAACTCGGCGAAGATCTCTTCGCGCTTGACCTCGATGCGGGCAAGGCGTCCCTCGGCGCGCTTTTCGCGGGCCTGCTCGACGACTGCCTTGGGGAAATAGCTCTTGCGATTGCCGTTGACGTCGGCCGTGGTGATGAGCCGGCCTTCAAGCGTGAAGACCCACACCTTTTGGACGTTGTGAATGTCATAGGCGACATGCACTTTTTCGCCGTGGAATTCGAGCAGCGTCGAGCTGAAGTAAATGTTGTTGGAGATGACTACTTCGCCGCGCGCAACCGTGCGCTGCATGCGTGGGCGGAACAGCGTGTCGAGCTCGGCAGGTTGCATGCGCTCGGCCTGCCAGCCCTTCGCTTCGAAGTTCGCCCAACACAGGTCTGGCGACACCTTGCCGAGGCTGCGGTGAGCGCGCGTGTTGTAGGCGCTGATATGCTCCTGCAGGTAGTCGCGGAACACTGCAAACGGGATGATTGGCATCACGCCGCCGTACTTGATCGCCTTGCGCGAGACCTTGAAGTTTTCTAACCGCGCCTGGCGATCCATCGTCGCGCCGATGTAGGACGGCAGTGCCTTGGCTGCGGGCACCATCGTGCTGCCCCAAAACCGTTCGATCACGCCCTTTGCCTGGGAGTTGTAGGGCAGCGAATGCGTCATCGTTGAGCCGATGCGACCGACCATGCCTGTGGCTGTGTCGGCCATCATGGCGTTGCGATATCCCGAGCCGTTGTCGACGTAGATCAACGCAGGAACACCATGCTGCTCGACGCCTGAGCGGAGCGCATCGGCGACCGCCCACGATGACTCGGCAAGGTTGATCGACCAGCCCACGACGCGGCGTGTGGCCACGTCCATGAACACGGTAATTTCAGGGCGGAACGGACGGCCGTGGTCGGGGTGCTGGACCTCCGCATCGAAGGTGTGTCCGTCTGCTGTCCATACGTCGTTCGGCTCCAGATCGGAAAAGTCACGACGCACGAAGGGCATGAGGTTCTTCAGTTCGCGTGGCCCCATGCGGCCGGCTTCGCGGGTCACTGTGCCGACCTTGCCGAGGAAGCGGCGCACCTGGTGAATGCTCGGCAGCTCGCCCTGGTAGGACAGCGCAAACGTCCTGTAGCAATCCTCGACTGACGGCTTTTGCGGTTGCTGGTATGCCGCAAGGAATGCCTTCGACCAGGGCGGCGGTGTCATGTCCGGGCGCGTCACACGCGGCGCCAGATCGCCGACTTTCTTCGCTGACAACCAGCGCTTCAGCGTGCGCACTGAAGGGAAGCCATCGCCCTTGCGACCGCGTGTGTCACGCGCCAGGCGCAGCACGCGCACCGTCACTTCGTCGGCTTGGCCTGACTTTGCCCAAATGAGCAAGGCGCCCATTGCGGCCTCTTGTGAGCAGCGTGTCTGCGACTGATATCTGGCAATGGCCGACAGCACGAACATGCGTGCATCGCGCTCGGCGCGCTGGCTGTCGGTCAGGTCGGCTTCGCTCTGTGGAACCGTTACTTTTCCGGTTGGCGCCAAGTACCTGCAGGAGGAAGTAACGCCGGTTTGTTCAACGTGGTGACGCAGGAGGGAGTCGCGTACATCTTTGGGCAGCTCGGTCGGCGCGAAGAAACGCTGACGACCACCGCGCACTGGTCTCTCTTCAAAAATCCACGCTTCGTTGCTGGCACGCTGCTCGATGGCGCGCTTGCTCATGCCGACCGCTTCAGCGATCTGGGTGAGAGTCACCTGCGTCATGCGCGGCGCCCTCCAAGCATTCGCTTCAGGCGCTTCTCGCGCTCTGCCATTTCCTGCTTTTGTCGAGCGATCTTGCCGAGTTCCGCTTCGAGCGCCTCACGGCCAACCGACACTCGCGCACCGCGCACGTCAGCCAACCAGATCGTCAATGCGTGCGTTTCGAGAGCCACTTCCAACGCAGGCAAATACTCAAGGGGGAAGCGCCAGGCTTCACGGCTCTCAGCCGTCCAGGAGTCGAGCTGGTGCTTGGTGATCTCTTGCCCGGCCAGTTCGCTCATGCGGGCAGCAACCTCGAACCGTGTGAGAGGCGAGGCCTTGAGAAGGTCGGAAATCAGGGACCGCAGCACCTTCCCGAAGTCGAGCGCACCGGGAATAGGCGTGTGGGGAGCTGGCACCTCGAAAAAATCCGGGGTGAGATAATCGCGCTGGCGTGTCATCGCGATGTCTACGCGGCAGCCTTGTTATTGCCATTGCGCGCCCGCTTGGGAGCGGTACACTGGCGCAATCCTTGGGGCTTCCTGCTGCCGTCCTCGTTGTACCGGGTCGGCCAGATCTCCTTGGGGTGTTTTTCGAGTGCCTCGGCGATGCGCTTTTCATTCGCTGGATAGCTGCGAATCATCGCGGCGCTCAGCGTTGAAGAGCTGGTGAGTCCATGCTTGCGGGCAAGGCTCGCAAGCGTGATGCTGCGTTTATGAAGTGCCGCCAGAATGTCAGCTTGGTGCCAGTCCTCAGTTTCAAGGCTGGTTTTTTTAACGTTGTCTTTTGCCATGTTTCGCTCATCTTGGTCGTTGCGCGATGGATGGCATTAGGCGCCCACATATGGGCTGTTGTCAACGATGTTGACGGCAAAATATGGGCTTCGCACTTTCGATTTATCGGAAGCGAATGATGCCGAGGGTATTCATGCGAACAAACAAAGACTTACGCGAAGTGCGAAGCTGCAAAGCTTTGCGCGCTTTCGCTTCGCACTTTCGGCTGGAAAGTGCGAAATGGAGTTAGGTGACAAATTAAGGGCGCTTCGGGAGGTGGATGGGCTCACTCAGGAACAGGCGGCGACAAAATACGGGCTGTCGCTAAGTTCGTACCGAAAGTACGAGGCCGACTCGAATGAGCCTGGCGCGTCGGCGCTCAAAGGCATGGCTGACGCTGGTGTGGATATCAATGCGCTACTCGCGGGCCACTCCGTTCGTGAGCCACATACCGCCTATGGCGCGGCCACTCCGGCCCTGCGGCTTAACCGTGAGGCGCTTGCCGCGATCCTGGAAGGGTTGCTCAAAGTGATGAACGATCCCAAGCAGATCGCGGAGCACTTGGCGACGGTATATGAAGGCGCTTACAACACCGGCCAGATCACCGAGGGCGGTATCGGTTCCGGTGACAAGGCGGATGCGGCTTGATGCATGCCCTTACGGGCAACTGGCCGCCGCCGTGACTTTTGAGCGTTCTGCAGGACAACGCGCGCGTCATACGATGCGCCGATGGGAGACAACTACAAATGGCTGACGGCAGCAGCTCTGCTTGCGGCCACGTCAGTGGGCGTCGTGCGCGCCTTGATCAAAACACTACCGGCCTCCAACGATCCGAGCGTTCCCGCCGCAGAAACCACCGATCCGTGCGCGTTCTGTGCCAAAGGGCGCGCAAAAGATTGCAGTTTTGCGCGAATCCGTTACGGGTCGCTGTCACTGGCTGGCCGCCCTGAGAGCCGCGCGCCGCCTGCGTTTCGGCGGCCTCGCCTTTTTTCTGCGCCAGTGCCAAAACGATCACCTCCCCACATGGCCTCCTTCGCATTCGCAGGACGATTCAAGCTGTCCACAGGGCCAAGAGCAGCGTTGTGTGCGGACGCGATTTTCTTGCCCTTGGGCTTTTCTTTGCGGCCTCTGCGCTCTTTGCGTCTCAGCGGTAAGCCGCCCGCAGAGCCTGCCCTCGACCTGATCGGGGGGCCGACGCGGCAGCATGAAGGGCTTGCCATGTTTCGAGAAGATTAGTCCAAACATCGTCATCCCGGCGAAGGCCGGGATCCAGGCTCGGAAGCACCGCACTGGATTCCGGCCTTCGCCGGAATGACGTATGACATATGGAAAACCATGAACAGCCTCTTAGATGAACATGCCACCCGACGCTTCGATGCGCTGCGCGTTGAGCCAGCCGCTTTGTTCGCCGAGCAGCGCGGCGACCACGCCACCGATGTCGTCGGGCTGGCCGACGCGCCCTAGCGCGGTTTGAGATGCGATATAGGTATTCAGCACGCTGTTGTCGCGCACCGCGCCACCGCCGAAGTCGGTCTCGATGGCGCCAGGAGCCAGCGTGTTGACGGCGATACCGCGTGCGCCGAGTTCCTTCGCCAGATAACGGCTGAGCACTTCGACAGCACCTTTCGTAGCGGCATAAGCGCTGTAACCGGCCAGAGCGAAGCGGGTCAGTCCGGTCGACACATTGAGAATACGGCCGTGGTCGGCGATCAAAGGTAATAATTTCTGCGTCAGGAAAAACACGCCCTTGAAGTGGATATTGACCATCGCATCGAACTGTTCTTCGCTGGTCTCGGGGAAGGCGGCATGGACACCCGTGCCAGCGTTATTCACGAGGTAATCGAAATCCTTGCGTTGCCAGGTTTGCGCTAACACCTGTTTGGTCTGCGTGGCAAAGGCGTCGAACGAGCGGACGTTGCCGACATCGAGCTGCAGCGCCGCCGCCAGCCTGCCATAGGTCTTGATCTCCGCGACAACCGCCAGCGCTTCCGCTTGCTTGCTGTGATACGTGAGAATGACATCTACGCCTTGCTGCGCGAGATGCAATGCAGCGTTCTTGCCCAGACCGCGGCTGCCGCCGGTAATGATGGCAATCTTTTGACTCATTTCTCTCTCCTGTCCAGTTAGTCGGTCGTCCATTTGCATGGATGAAAAAGAGTCTATTGATTTTGTAACCCCTAACAAATGCTGTATTAATTGCTAAACTGTTCACAAATATTGAACAATTAACGACACGATCAGGACGCAAAGGAACGAAAAGCAGCGCTATGAATTCACTAGAAGCAATGGCAATTTATCTGCGGGTGGCCGAACTGAACAGCTTTACCCAAGCGGCAGACAGCCTCGGCGTAACCAAAGCCAGCATCTCCGGCGCGATCAAGCAACTGGAAACACTGCTCGGCACGCGTCTGCTACATCGGACGACACGAATAGTGAAGATGACGCACGACGGATTGATCTTTTACGAGCGTTGCAGGGACATGCTCGCCGACGTGGAGGAACTGCATACCATGTTCCAGCAGGGCGACGGTGCCATCAGTGGCCGCTTGCGCGTCGACATGCCCATCATACTTGCGAGGGATATCGTCATCCCGCAACTGCCGACTTTTCTGAATATCTATCCGCGTGTGGAAGTGGAGCTGAGCAGCACAGACAGACGTGTTGATCTCGTGCGCGAAGGATTCGATTGCGTCATCCGCGTCGGCAATTTGAGCGACAGCAGTTTGATCGCGCGCCCGCTTGGGCGGTTTCATCAGATCAACTGCGCCAGCCCCGACTATCTCCGGCGCTGCGGCGTGCCGCAATCTCTCGGCGATCTGTCGGCACACAAGCTCATCCATTACCTTCCTTCGTTCGGCGGCAAGCCGGACGGATTCGAGTACCGGGTGGGCGAGCAATACCGCACGCTGGAAATGGCGAGTACCGTCTCCGTCAACAATAGCGATGCCTATCTGGCCGCCTGCGTCGCAGGCCTGGGGATCATCCAGACACCGGCGATCGGTGTGCGCGAGCTGATCGAACAGGGCAAACTCGTGACCATGCTACCGGAATATCTGGCAGCGCCCATGCCGGTCTCTCTGGTGTACGTCAACCGCCGCCACCTGCCAAAACGCACGCAGAGTTTCATGAACTGGATCATGGAAATCATGCGGCCGCATGTGAGTTGAAGCGGCATTGTCGGAAATGTTGGAGGCGATGTTCGCTCGGGCCACCTGGCATTTCCCAAGAATGTTCTCATCAATATTTCTTTAAAACGGGACCATGATTTAACCCATTGCGGGCAAGTCTCTCGTTGAAGTACTGCAATCCCCTTTGACGTCAGGAGACAATCATGCGCAGACCCCACATCCTCCCCATCGCCGCCAGCCTGCTGGCTTTCAGCCTCGCTACCCTGGCCGCCGCCCCGCCGGAAGTCCCGGAACGGCGCAGTACGCTCGACGATCAACGCTCGGTCGCCGTCACTGTCTACAACGAAAATCTTGCGTTGGTAAAAGAAGTGCGCCGCGTGCCGCTCGACGTTGGGCTCAATCGCATCGCCCTGCGCGACGTCAGCGCGCAGATCCGGCCGGAGACTGCGTTGCTGCGCAACCTCACTCATGCGGGCGGCATAACGCTGCTGGAGCAGAACTTCGACTTCGACCTGCTCACGCCCGCCAAGCTGCTTGAGAAGTACGTCGGCCACACCGTGCGCGTCGTCAAGACCAACCCGGGCACCGGCGCAGAGACCGTGGAAACTGCCGAGGTGCTGGCCGCAGCTCAGGGCGTCGTGCTCAAGATGGGCGACCGCATCGAAACCGGCATCCCCGGCCGTATCGTTTTCGACAGCGTACCCGCCCAGTTGCGTGACCGCCCTACACTGGTCTCGCAACTGCAGAGCAAGTACGCCGGCATACAAGACCTGGAACTCTCCTATCTCACCGGCGGCCTCTCATGGCAGGCCGACTACGTGGCCGAACTCGGTGCCGACGATGCCACGCTGGACCTCAACGGCTGGGTCACGCTCAAGAACCAGAGTGGCACCACCTATACCAACGCCAGGCTGCAGTTGGTGGCGGGCGACGTCAACCGCGTTCGCGACGAAATGACATTTGCAAGGAAAGAGGCGAGACCCATGATGGCGGCCGCGCCGGCGTCGGTGCCTATGGCCCAGGAGAGCCTTTTCGAATATCACCTCTATACCCTGCAACGCCCGACTACCCTGGCCGACAACCAGGTCAAACAGGTGGCGCTGCTCAGTGCGAGCGGCGTGCCGGTGAAGAAGGAATTCCTGCTCGAAGGTGCCGCGCACTATTACAGCGATTCAGTGGGAGAGATCGGCAAGAAAATAAAGATAGGCGTCTTCGTCGAGTTCGCCAACCGCGAAAGCGCCCAGCTCGGCCAGCCGTTGCCCAAGGGCGTGGTGCGCGTCTACAAACGGGACAGTGCGGGCAATGCCCAATTCGTCGGTGAAGACCGCATCGACCACACACCCAAGAATGAAACCGTGCGTCTGCATCTGGGCGATGCTTTTGACATAACGGCTGACAAGAAGCAAACCGATTTCCGCCGCCGCGAATCCGGCAATCGGGCCAGCTACGTCTTCGAGAGTGCCTACGAAATCGTGCTGCGCAATGCCAAGAGCGAAGCCGTGACCGTAACGGTGCGCGAACCTGTGCCGGGCGACTGGAGCATGCTCGAACAATCTCACAAGCATGAGAAGCTTGCCGCCGGCACGGCACAGTGGCGTATCGATGTGCCGGCCAACGGCAGCACCACGCTGAAATACCGGGTGCTGACGCGCTATTGAGGCGGGGCACGTTCGGGAATCGTGTTCCGCATTTACGTTCAGTCGTCCAGCGGCGCGATACTTGTATTTCGTCAATTAACGAAATATGATTCGTTACATGGCGAATCATATTTCGACTGACGACGAATCAGCCTCGGCAATGGACGAGATCATCAAAGCGCTGGCCAGCCCGGCGCGGCGCGAGATACTCGGTTGGCTCAAGAATCCCGCGCAGCAGTTCCCCGCCCAGGCCTATCCGTTCGAACTGGGCGTGTGCGCCTGCAATATCTACGCGAAAGTCGGCCTGTCGCAATCCACAGTGTCCGCCCATCTTGCCTGCCTGCGACGCGCAGGCCTGGTCAGCACGCACAAGGTCGGGCAATGGATTTTCTATTCACGCAATGAGGCCGTGATCGGTGCGTTCTTGCGGCAGATGCAGCAGGAGCTCTGATGCTGCATGTCATTTGCATGATGCCGGGCACGCTCGTCTTTGCATTTCCCTCTTCCCCCGAACAGAACAAGGAGCACCTCCGATGACCAAGCTATTCGATCCCATCCAGGTCGGCGACCTGGTCTTGCCTAACCGTGTTGTGATGGCGCCTCTGACGCGCTGCCGCGCCAGCGACGGCCGTGTGCCCAATGCTTTGATGCGGGAGTACTACACGCAACGCGCAAGCGCCGGCCTCATTATTACCGAGGCCACCTCCGTTACACCGATGGGTGTTGGCTATCCGGATACACCGGGCGTCTGGTCTGAAGAGCAGGTGACGGGCTGGAAGCAGGTCACGCGCGCAGTACATGCCGCTGGCGGGCGAATTTTCCTGCAGCTGTGGCATGTCGGGCGCATTTCGCATCCCGATTTTCTCGGTGGTGAATTACCTGTTGCGCCCAGCGCCATTGCGGCGCAAGGGCATGTCAGTCTGCTGCGTCCGCAGCGCGATTACGTGGTGCCGAGGACGCTTGAAACGGCCGAGATCCCCGGCATTGTCGAGGCCTATCGCAAGGGCGCTGAAAACGCGAAAATCGCAGGTTTCGACGGGGTAGAAATCCATGGTGCAAATGGCTATCTGCTCGACCAGTTTTTGCAGGACAGCACCAATCACCGCACTGATGATTATGGCGGCAGCATAGAGAATCGTGCCCGCCTGATGCTCGCAGTCGCCGACGCCGTAATCGGAGTGTGGGGCGCGGGCCGGGTCGGCATGCATCTGGCACCGCGCTGCGATGCGCACACCATGGGCGACAGCAATCCGCTGGCGACTTTCGGTTATGTTGCGCGCGAACTCGGCCGCCGCAAGATCGCCTTTATCTGCGCCCGCGAGTCGCAGGACGACCCGCGCATCGGCCCAGCGTTGAAGGATGCTTTCGGCGGTGTGTATATCGCCAATCAGGGGGTGACGCGTGAGCGCGCAGAAGCCTTGCTCGCAAGTGGCGAGGCGGATGCAGTCGCTTTCGGCAAGGACTTCATCGCCAACCCGGACCTGCCGTTGCGCCTGCTGAAGGAGGCACCGCTTAACCCACAACGTGCGGAAAGCTTTTACGGTTACGGGTTGAGCGACCATAGCGTTGGCTATACCGATTACCCGCGGCTCTGAAGCGCGGCATCGATCAGGAAGCCCGCCAGCACGCGGGCATGCGATTCAGCTAAACATTGGCGAGGGGAAACTCTCGCCATTTCTGTGCCTTCGATGAGTTCCGGACAGGCCGTGACGGGCCATCTTCACGCCAGAATCACTCAGGCCAGTTCATGCAAGGCAATGTCGACGATCAATTCGTTCGAGAGTGCTTCCAGGTCTGCCTGGAGCAAGCTTACGTCGAGGCGAGCGTCAGCGAGCAAGTCGGCTTCCGCATGGAACATGGTCTCGCCGGACATCGCTGCAGCCGTGGTGTAGGTGTTGAGCGTCTCGACGTTAACCGCATGCCTCGCGATGACTTGCGAGACTTCACGCACGATACCCACACGGTCGTGACCCGTTAGCGAAAGATGCAAGGCACGTTGTGAAGCGGGCGAGGATGAGAGCCGACCGGCGCGCTCGACGATGACGCGCAATGGCTTGAAGTCAGTCAGGGCCTTTTGCAACGCAGCCACGTTTTGCGGTGGCACGCTGATGCGGGCCAGCCCTGCAAACTTCCCCGAGATGTGCGCCAGGGACGATTCGAGCCAGTTGGCTTCATGCGCCACGACCACAGCGGCAAGCTCTTCGACGAGGCCCGGGCGGTCGTCACCGATTGCGGTGATCACGAAATCTTCATTCATTGCTGTCTCCTGGCTTTGATTCAGTGGCGGCTATTTTGCACTGACGCGGTGACGAGTGCGTCGGACGTGGCGTGCGTGCTGGACTTTTTCTGTATCTGCCCCAAGGCTCAGAGCGCCAATCGTGCCCATGAAGCAGTCTCAAATTTAATGCAACAATATGGTTGCTTTTTTTCGAACGTGATTCCATACTGCATTTACGCAACCAATGAGTTGCTTAAAACTTCAAAAAGGAGTTCCCATGAGCCATTACAAGCAAAGCCTCGTGATCGAGGCAACACCCGATGCGGTCTATGCCGCGCTGACCACGCCGCAGGGCTTGCGTGGCTGGTGGACACAGGATTGCGACGTCGACACTGCCGTTGGCGGCACACTGAAATTCCGTTTCGGGCCGCACTACAAGCACATGCGAATCGAGCAGCTGGAGCCGAACCGCGAGGTGCGCTGGCTGTGCACGGTCGCCCATATCGACGTGGATAGTTTTACCCGCAAGGACGAGTGGGTCGGCACGCAGATCGTCTTTCACCTCAGCCCGCAGGGCAAAGGGCAAACGCGCCTGGATTTCGAACATGTCGGCCTAGTTCCTTCATTCGAATGTCATGAAGTCTGCGTGGCCGGCTGGACCAGTTTCATCGAAAGCCTGCGGCTGTATGCCGAGACGGGAACCGGCACGCCGTGGTCCGTTTGCGAAGCAGAAAAGCTCAACGCAGCGCAGCGAGCTCAGGACAAAGAGACGCCGGCCAGCACTGATCGCATCGAGCGTAGCGTCGTCATTCAGGCGCCGCGTGATCGCGTGTGGAAAGCACTCTCCAACGCCGAGACCTTCGGTACCTGGTTCGGCGCAAACCTCAAGGGGCAGCAGTTCGTACCGGGCCAGCGCACGCAAGGGCCACTCACTATTGCCAACCTCGAGCACGTCAAGTTCGATGTGATCGTCGAGCGCGTCGAGCCGAAAAACATGATGTCATATCGCTGGCATCCCGCAGCCCTCGACCCGTCAATGGACTACGAACAGGAGCCCCGCACGCTCGTCACGTTCACGCTGGCAGACCTGCCCGGCAATCAGACCCGGCTGACCGTGGTCGAAACCGGTTTCGACAATGTGCCGCCCAATCGTCGCCTCGAAGCATTCCGCATGAACTCGAACGGCTGGGGTTGGCAGGCCGACAACGTAAAGCGCTATGCCGAATCCCATGTCGAAGCCTGAGGTCAAGGTGGCAGAGCCCGGCGCTGCCCCTTCCAGCGACGTGCTCGCAAGAGTCTTCGCCGCGCTTGGCGACACCACGCGCTTGAAGCTCGTCGCCTTGCTCTGCGCTGGTGGCGCCCTGTCCATTGCGCAGCTCACTGCTCATACCGACATCAGCCGGCAAGGCGTGACCAAGCATCTGCAGATGCTCGCTGATGCCGGTGTCGTACGCGATGTGAAGTCGGGCCGCGAACGCCTCTGGCAGCTCGACCCTGCGCAGATCGAAGCGGCCAAGCGCACGCTGGAGCAGATCGGCCGGGAGTGGGAGGTCGCGCTGGGCAAGCTCAAGCTGTTCGTCGAGTCAGCACCCTGATCGACTGGAGGCGCGCGGGAGTGAAAAAGGGATATTCGAAAGAAAGAACATGAATCCAGCAGAACGGAGTAAACCATATGACATATAAGGGAAGTTGCCATTGCGGCCAGGTAGCCTTCGAGGTTGAAGGCGAAATTCCAGAAATCACGTCGTGCAATTGCTCCATATGCCAACGCAAAGGCGTTTTGATGTGGTTTGTGCCAAGGCGGGCGATGACCCTGCTCACGCCGCCTGAAAAGATGAACACCTATACGTTCAACAAGCACGCCATACAGCACCGTTTCTGTCCGGCATGTGGCATTCACACCTTTGGCGAAGCCACTTCCCCGTCGGGCGACGCAGTGGCCGCGATCAATGTCCGTTGCCTTGAAGGGGTGGATATGTCGGCATTGAAGGTTCAGCACTTCAACGGGCGCGAGCTTTGAGAGCGTGACGCTTGAACGGCATGCAAGCGGGCGGGGCTCCGACGGGCAATTTACGCGTTTCGGATGTTATGGATGCGCTACCATGACCGCGGTTTCATGGTCAGCGTTCTGTGTGCTTTGCCCCTAACCTTCAATCCAGGAGATTGATATGCCCAGACTTGCCGCGCTCTCTCGCATCACGATCATAGCCTCGACCGTCATTGCCGCATCGTGCGCCACCACGCCACCTACCGGCCCCATGAGTTTCTTCATTACCAGCGTCAATCCCGGCAAGGGTGCCGATCTTGGCGGGCTCGCCGGGGCAGACGCGCATTGTCAGAAGCTGGCCACGGCGGTCGGCGCCGGCAGCCGCACCTGGCACGCTTACCTCAGCACCAGTTCTACCAAGGACACGCCTGCCGTCAACGCACGTGACCGCATTGGCAAGGGCCCGTGGTTCAACGCCAAGGGCGAGCTGATAGCGACGGACGTCGAACAACTGCACGGTGTCAATAACATCACCAAACTCACCGCACTCAGCGAAAGCGGCAAGGTCATCAACGGTGCTGGCGACACACCCAATACGCATGACATCCTGACCGGCTCGCGGATGGATGGCACGGCCCTCGCGCCCACGCCTACCAATCTGACCTGTGAGAACTGGACGAGCAGCGGCGAGGGCATCGCCATGCTCGGCCACAGCGACCGCAAGGGCTTGACGAACGAGCCCTGGTCGCTGTCGTGGAACTCCACGCATCAGTCGCGCGGCTGCAGCGCCGATGCGCTCAAGAGCACCGGAGGTGCCGGTCTGCTCTACTGCTTCGCTGCGAACTGACCGGAAAAGCATCGGGGCGGCGAGGTCGACACGGCAGCGCACCCCAAAGAAAAGGGAACTACATACTTGGACTTGCAGTGCCCCAAATTTCGTCATTCCCGCGAAAGCGGGAATCCACTCCCTGGCACAGGCCTCACGTAGATGTGGATTCCCGCTTTCGCGAGAATGACTTGTCTTTTGGCAGAAATCGAATTTCCAGACGTGATTTGCCGCTCTGCAAGTCAAGTATGTAATTCCCAAAGAAAAAGCCCGCCATGCAGCGGGCTTTTTCTTGTCTGCCGGCAAGGCCGGCAGGCATTGCCTTCGATCAGCGTGCCAGCACGCCGTTCAGGTACGCCGAAATGCCATCGTCCTGGCTGTTCTTGAAGAAGTACTCCTGGAACTTCTCGCCGGCGATAGCGGCCTTCAGCAGGTCCTGGTCGATTTCCTTCAGGACGGTCAGCATGTCCTTGTTGGTGATTGCCTTCACATCCTTCAGGATGCCGCGGTTCTTGGCCATGATGGCAGCGCGCTCTTTCGGGTAGCCCAGGCCACGTTCGCCTTCGAACAGCTTGCGGTACACGTCTTGCAGGTTCAGTTCAGCAGCCCAGCCGAAGCCCTTGGCGTAGGGCATCGAGATGGCGTTGCCGTCGTTGATCTGGCCGAACAGGAAAGCGTCGGTCGGGTCGATGATCAGACCGCAGAACACGCCGGGGAAGGAGTTACAGGCCAGCATGGCGCCCATGCCCGTGCCGCAGCCGGTCACGACGAAGTCGGCAGCCTTCGAGTTCAGCAGGATGCCAGCCAGCAGGCCGTTCATCACGTAGGTGAGCGACGCCTTGTCTTCAGCGCCGTACATGCCGTAGTTGAACACGGTGTGGCCCAGCGGCTCGGCAACGGTCTTGAGCGCGTTGAAGATGGTTTCGTTCTTTGCAGCCTGGCTGTTCTCGTTGATGAGAGCGATTTTCATGAGAGGTACCTCGAAGTTTAAAAGGGGACGCATCGCGTCGACTGATAGAAAAGGAATCGGGTCTTCGCCGGGCTGGGCACCTGGCCCATGCCGCCATGACGGGGGCGGAGACATCGGAAGACCCGTGAGGGTAAACCTGAGAAGCGCCAAAGGCAAATGCCTTGCGCAAAGCCTTTGCTGGCGGGCGTTGCGCTCAGCCAGGCGGGCTTGCAGCAGAGGCCGGCGCTGGCGGTTGGGCGGGCGGGGGTGAAGCGGGCGTGGGCGGCGGACTGGCCGCAGCGGCAGGTTCAGATCCTGCCGGAAGTGTCGTGGCGGGGCCAGCCGGGGCAGGGAATATCGCGGCAGGCATCGACTCCTCGGCCTCCGGAGGCTCGCTGGCGGCGGATGCGGATGCGGGTGCGGACTCGGCAGCCGGGCTTTGAGCAAGCGGCGGCGCGGCAGAAGGCAGCTCGTCGGCAATCAACAGGGAGTCGTAACGAGAACGCAGGCGACCGAACAGGCCTTCGTCTTCTGCTTTGGCGAAGCGCAGCGCGGGGTCGATGAGGCGCGCGCCTTGCGCGCGGACAAAGAAGTCGCCCACGATGGGCAGCGCACTGTGTGCACCCTGACCCCAGTAGTCGCTGCGCAAAGTGATGCGCGCATCATTGAAGCCGACCCAGGCACCCGCCACGAGCTGCGGCTGCATGAGGATGAACCAGCCATCGGTGTTTTCCTGCGTGGTGCCGGTCTTGCCCGCGAAATCGCCGCGCAAGCCGAAGCGGTACCGGATCGCGCTGCCGGTGCCGCGATCGATCACGCCGCGCATGGCATTGAGCAACGTATCTGCCGCCTTGGGCGACATGGCTTCCTCCGGGCTGGCCGGGCGGAATTCCTCGAGCACTTTGCCGTTGCGGTCCTCGATGCGCGCCACCATGGCCGGTGCCAGGTAGCGCCCGCCATTGGCGATGGTGGCGTAGGCCGAGACCATTTCGTAGAGCGTGACCGGGCTGGTGCCCAGTGCCAGCGAGGGCACCTCGTCGAGTTTGCTTTCGCGCACACCCATCGCGCGGGCGAGCCGCGCCACACGGGCGGGCCCGACCTGCTGCATGACCTGCGCGGTGATGCGGTTGCGCGATAGCGCCAGGCCGGTGCTCAGCGTCATGGGCTCGCCGGTGGGCGGCGTCCCATCGTCCGGCCGCCAGACCTTGCTGCCGCCCAGCGGGATCGCCACCGGCGCGTCGAGGAAGGTGTCATCCGGCTTCGCGCCGCGCTCGAAGGCCGCGCCATAGACGAAGGGTTTGAAAGTCGAGCCCGGCTGGCGGCGCGCCTGGTGCACGTGGTCATAGGCGTCATCGGTGAAATCGCGGCTGCCGACCCAGGCGCGGATCGCACCGGTGCGCGGGTCGATGGCGAGAAAGCCCGCCTGCTGCCGCGTCTTCTCTTCGCGCAACCTGCGCATGACACTTGCATTGCGTAGCAACTGCTTCATGGCAACTTCCGGCGACTGGCCGGCAGCGGTGGCCGCGGCGAATTCCGGGCTCTCGCGCAGCAAGGCTTCGACCACGCGATTGCCAGCGCGCCACTGGCCGGCCCACACACCGTCGGCAATGCCCTGCAGCTGGCGCCCTTGCTGTGCGACAGCGCGCGTGGCGAAGCCCTGCAGGCGCGAGTCTATCGTCGTGCGCACCACGAGGCCGTCGGTGTAAATGTCATAGTCATGGCGGTCCGCCCAGTCGATGAGCCAGCGTTTCAGCTGCAGCGTGAAGTGTGGGGCAGGGCCTGCTTCCATGGTCTGGCGTTCGAAATCGAGCTTCACCGGCCGGCGCGCGAGCGCTTCGAAGCGTGCCGCGGAGAGCTTGTCGTGCTTGGCCATGAGCGCCAGCACCACGTTGCGCCGCTCGCGTGCGCGCTCCGGGTTGAGCACCGGGTTGTAGTAGCTCGTGCCCTTGAGCATGCCGATCAGCGTCGCACTTTCGAGCTGATCCAGCGCGCGCGCCGGCTTGCCGAAATAGGTGCGCGCGGCCATGTCGATGCCATAAGCGTTGTAGAGGAAAGGCACCGTGTTGAGATAGGCCTCGAGAATCTCCTGCTTCGAATACAGCGCCTCGATCTTCAGCGCGGTGATCGCTTCCTTGATCTTGCGCGAGAGGTTTTGCCGGCGCCCGATTTCTTCCGGAAACAGGTTGCGCGCAAGCTGCTGCGTGATGGTGGAGCCACCCTGCATGTCGCCCTGGGCGGTTGCCAGCGCAGCGCCCACGACACGCCGGAAGTCGATGCCGTGATGCTCATAGAAGCGATGGTCTTCGGTGGCGACAAGCGCCTCGATCACGCGCGGCGAAATCTCTGCGAGGCTGACCCAATCCCGGTTGCCGCGCTTGAATTGCGCCAGCGTCTCGCCGTCGGCCGAGAGAACCAGCGCCGGGGCTTCCTCGCGCGCCTTGCGGATATCCGAAATGCCCGGTGTAAAGGGGATCAGCAGCAGTGCCCAGAGGAAAAGCAGGAAAGGCGGCAGCGCCAGCAGGAACAACCATTCCCGCCAGCCGGGATGGCGCAGGCGGCGGAGGCCGGTTTCAAGAGTGCCGCGCAGCGAGAACCACAGCGAGGACCAGAACAAGGAGCGGGGTGGAGTGGACAACGTCGGGTACAGGCGGATGCGTGATCGGAATTGCCCGCCTATCAAGTAGCTGCGCAGGCTCCAGAAGTATTGGACATCAAAAAGCCCGCTTTGGGTGGGTTCAGAGCGCAACGACAACCCACCGCGATCACGCGTTGAATGAAAGCCCCGAGCCGACGTCTGGTTCTTCAGCCACTATGGTTGTGTAGCATCATTGACCGGTACGTTTGCCTGTCAAGACGCCATTGCTGAAGCGGACATGATGATGAAACGAAGCCTGTTGATATTTGCTTTGTGTACCTGCGCTGCTGGCGTGCAAGCCGAGGTCTACAAATGGATCGACGCTGACGGAAAGACGCAGTACGGCGATGCGCCGCCGAAAAATGCCAAGGCCAGAGTCGTGTCGGGCGGCGTGACTGTGGTGCCTGCGACGGTTGTGCCGCAGGCGCAGTCAGTGCCTGCATCGAAACCCGCGGGTGGGGCCAATGACGAGGGCGCGCGAGCAGCCAGCCCGGCAAACAATGGCCGCAAGCCAGATGGCACCTCCGCACCAGCCAGTGCGCCCGTGGACCCGGCCGTAGCCGCGCGGGAGGAGGCGCGCATGCGGGCGATCGAACGCTGCAAAAGCAACAGGGGTGTCGATTGCGAGAGCGAGGTCGATGCCCAGCTCTCCGGTCAGCCGACAGCGGGCAATCCCTCGGGCTACATACCTGGCTGGAGCCAGCCGCCGATTCGGCCGATGCGTCCACCAATGCAAACATCACGCTCGCCTGCGCATCAACCAGCTCCCAAGCCGCGACCGCCCTCACTGAAAGAGACGGCACCTTCCGCGCCGGTGAGCGAGCGGGAGCTGCGATCAGGTTCGGCCATGAAACCAATGCGGTAGTGCGTTGCGGATGACCTGCCGCCGGGTTCATCTGCGTACCTCACGGGGTACTTTTTTGAGTACCTTCCGCGTACTTACCCGAGTAGCTCCCCATGCATGTCTGTGGCATCGTCCACCGCATGCGACGTCCCGTTCGGGCGTCGCCATCTGAACAGGAGGGTGCCTCATGCCGGATCCAGGGATTCAACCGGGTACGCCTTCGAGTTACCGCAGCGCGCTGACGGCTCTGACCGTACTGTTCTTCATGTGGGGCCTCATCACCTCGCTGAATGACATTCTCATACCCCACCTGAAAGCGCTGTTCACGCTCAGCTACTTTCAGGCGATGCTGGTCCAGTTCTGCTTCTTCATGGCCTACTTCGTCATGTCTTTCCCGGCAGGGCGCATTGTGGAAAGAGTGGGCTACAAGGCGGGCATCATCATCGGCTTGCTGGTCGCGGCCGCAGGCTGCTTGTTGTTCTATCCCGCCGCTGGCACCGCGTCCTATCCACTGTTCCTCACGGCCCTGTTCGTCATGGCCAGCGGCATCGCTTTCCTGCAGGTAGCCGCCAATCCATTCGTCACGGCGCTGGGCTCGCCTGACACTGCCTCCAGCCGTCTCAACCTCACGCAGGCCTTCAACTCACTCGGCACCACAATCGGCCCCGTCATAGGCGCAGCCTTCATCCTTGCGGTCGCAGTCCAGGGCGAAGCGGCGCTGCAGACCATGTCGCAACAGGATCTGGCCGCTTACGACTAGGCGCAGATCAGCGCCGTGCAGACGCCATACCTCGTGCTCGCTGCCGCGTTGGGCGCGATTGCGATCTTCATCGCGCTGTTCAGACTGCCGCATGTGGAGGGCGGCACGGCGGAAGATGCCGACAACGCGCTACCCGTTCGTCATGGCGTATGGCACTACCCGCATCTCGTGATGGGCGCGCTCGCCATCTTCGCGTACGTGGGTGCGGAGGTTTCCATCGGTAGCTTCCTGGTCAGCACCATGGGCCTGCCCACCATCGCCGGCCTGGCGCCTGAAGTGGCCGGTCGCTACCTGTCGCTCTACTGGGGTCTGGCGATGGTCGGGCGCTTCATCGGCAGCGGTCTGATGCGCCGCATTCCGCCGATGCATCTTCTGGCCTGCAATGCTTTGGTCAACGTCGTCTTGCTCATGCTGGCGATGCTGGTCGGCGGCCGCCTTGCCATGTGGTCGCTGCTGTCGATCGGGCTGTTCAACTCCATCATGTTCCCGACGATTTTCTCGCTGGCCCTCGCGCGTCTCGGCAAATTCACCAGTGAAGGTTCCGGCATGCTGTGCATGGCCATCGTCGGCGGGGCGGTGCTGCCGCTATTGCAAGGCGGGGCCGCCGACACCCTCGGCCTGATGCCGTCATTCGTCATCCCCGTACTTTGCTACCTGTACGTGGCGTATTACGGCTTTGCCGGGTATCGGCCACGCTGAATCTCGCTGATTGCAGGCCCCGCCTTGGCTCTCCAGCCCCTGCACGTTAGCGGCGAAAGGCTGCGTGTCTTGCGATCTGCACAGGTCAATTGCCGCGCCCCGGTAAACGCTGCACCATTGCGGGCTCTGTTGCAGAAACTTTCCCCATGGACCACTGGACCGACGGTTACGTCACCGAGCTTCCCTACAGCGTCAATCATTTCCCCGAGATGGCGCCTGCCCATCTCAATCTTGCGTTGTTGCACCTCGGTCTTGCCTCGCCCGCTCTTGATGCGGGCTTCACCTATCTCGAACTCGGCTTCGGCCAGGGCTTGGGACTCAACATGTTGGCGGCGACCCATCCGCAGGGGCGCTTCTTCGGCAATGACTTCATGCCCGCGCATGTCGATGCCGCGCAAGCGCTCGCCTCGCAAGCGGGGCTCGGCAATCTGGGTTTGTTCCAGGACAGCTTCGCGCAGATGCTCACGCGTGATTTGCCGCCGATGGACTACATCGTCCTGCACGGTGTGTATAGCTGGGTGAATGCGGAGAACCGCAGCATCGTCGTCGCCCTGTTGCACAAACTGCTGAAGTCGACCGGCGTGGTTTACATCTCATACAACTGCCTGCCGGGATGGTCTTTGAAAGCGCCCATGCAGCGCCTGATGAGCGAGTTCGCACAGGCGCAGAGTGAAGGTTCGGCGCTGGAGCGTTTTCACGCGGCGCGTGAGCTGCTGGGCGCGCTGGGCGAGGCCGACGCGGCCTTCTTCACGCATAACTCCGCTGCGCGCAGCATGCTGGGTGAGATACAGCGCGCCAGCGACGCCTACCTGTTGCATGAGTTCGCACCGCAAGGCTGGTCGCCGTTCTATCACACCGATGTCGCACGCGATCTTGCTGCGGCCGATCTGCGATACGCCGGTTCGGCGAAGCTGTTCGCGAACTTTCCCGCATGGTCGCAGACGCCGAAAACCCGCGCATTGCTGGCAGCCACGCCAGATGCCGGCCTGCGTGAACTGCTGCGGGACTTCGCAGCGCAAACGCAATTTCGCCGCGACATTTTCGTACGCAACGCCGAGCCGCTATCGGCAACCGATATCGATACGCGATATCGCGCCCTGAAGTTTTCGCTTTGGCGACCACGCGCCAGTTGCGCACTGCGTTGCCAGACACCCATCGGCGAACTGCAGCTCGACGAAGAAGCATTCGGCGCACTGCTCGATTGCCTCGAGAGCGGCCCACAAAGCCTCGATGCCTTGATCGGTGCATCCGGCCTGGATGCGACAAGTTGTGTCGAAGCACTCAACATGCTGTTGTGTCTGGAATACATTGGCATATCGCCGAGCGAATCGCAGAGCGCCGAAAGTCGCGAACGAATACAGCGCTTGAACCGGTGCCTGTTGCAACGCGTGCGAGCTGGCGAGCGCATTTCAGGCTTCGCATCGCCCGTCGCGGGTGCGGGTATCGCAATTTCCTGTCACGACCAGCTGTTCCTCAGCGCACAGCAAGACGGACATACCGGTGCCGAAGCGCTCGCTGCATACGCCAAACAGATTCTTGATGTCGCTGCGAAAGAGGGCGATGCGATTGTGCTCGCACAGCTATTGCACGAAGCCCGGAATTTTCTTGTCTACGGTTCTGACTTCTACCTGTCGCTCGACCTGTTCCCGGCTCGCATGTGAAGTCAGTCGGCTGCTTCGCGAACCTCCATACGCCGGGTCATTGCGACCACTTCGAACCCGACTTGCGAGATCATTTGGCGTGGGCGTCTAAGTCGGAATTTCGTACAAATTCCGGAACGGCTGACGCAAGACAAAAGCGCGCATCTTTATGCCAGAAAGCGTGAAGGAATTCCGGAAATATCCAGTGATGTGCCATAGGCGGCGCCAGCCAGCTGTAGGCTGAGCGCACATTCAGCCAACAGACATTCGACACCGGTACAAGGGGGAGTGGAGATGGCACATCATCGTGGCCGGAGAGATTCCGGCGTTATGGAACTCGCGCTTGAAAGCGGCTGGGCTGTTGCCGCTGTCATGGCTGTGACAACTGCGCTCGTTGGCTTCTGGATAGTGCCTGCGTGGTTCAGCCGCAGCCCGATGTTTGCGCAGTTACCTGCAATGCTCAGGCCAGTGGTCTGGCTTCTGTTCGGTTTTTTCGCAGTCACCGCGCTCATCAAGTATTACCAGGCGATGCGTGCCGAATCGAAACGGCGACTGAACGAATATCTCGCGCGCGACGAAGCCTCTCATTTCATGAAGAATGCATTATCGCAAGTCGAGAGTGCACGTGGCACGCGCTGGCGAGCCGCGACGCCGACCCGCTTGCCTGATGAGGCCAGGGCCGCCGACACTGACATAGCCTCGGCGTGGTCGCTTGAGCTGATCCAGAGCATCGAGTGGAGGCGCTTCGAAGACCTGTGCGCCGAGTTCTATCGCGAGAAGGGCATTCACTGCGAAACCACGCCGCTCGGGCCTGACGGCGGCATCGACATCCGCCTGTTTCAAGGAGAAGGCGAAAGTGGCAACAGCGGCGTGGGCGCAGACGGTCGTACGACCGCCATCGTGCAATGCAAGGCCTGGGGCGACAGACTTGTTGGCGTCAAGCCGGTGCGCGAACTGCTCGGTGTCATGACGCATGAGAAAATACCAAAAGCATTTTTCATGACCTCGGGCAGCTTTACTGACGACGCACGCAGCGTTGCAACTGCCAATCGCATTACCCTGCTCGACGGCAAGCTCTTCCTCGCCATGATCGAACGCCTGCCGGAAGCATCACAGCAAAGCCTGCTCGCCTTTGCCACGCAGGGCGACTACAGCACCCCAAGCTGTCCAGGGTGTGGCGTAAAGATGATTGCGCGGGACGGGGCGAGGGGGACGTTCTGGGGATGCCCGGCGTATCCCGAGTGTCGCCATACCTTGCAGATGCGGGCGCATGCGTGAATGCAAGACCTGACTCCACCCTCTCCCTACTCTCTCAGAACGTGATCTTCACCGACGGCGCACTGCGTTGCGCGGCGCCATGGAACACCGCCTCGATGTTGTTGCCGTCCGGGTCCAGCACGAAGGCCGCGTAGTAACCGGGATGGTAGGGGCGCGGGCCGGGGGCGCCGTTGTCCGTGCCACCATTGGCCAGTGCAGCTTTGTGAAAAGCATTCACCATGGCCTCGTCCTGAGCCTGAAAGGCCAGATGGTTGCGACCAGTCAGTTTGCCTTCTGCAGACGGACTATCGACAGAGCTCACGCAAATCTCGTCAGCCCAGAAGAAACCATCACCTTTCCCGCCTGGCGGGACCTTCAGAACCTCAAGAACGGCTCCATAGAATTTCTGGCTCGCGCCCAGGTCGCGCACGACCAACTGGACGTGATCGATCAGGCGGCCACGATGCAATTCCTGCGTTTCCATTTTGCGTACCTCCGTGTAGGACAAGCTTGCGTCTGTTGGATGAAGACGAGACTGCAAGTCGGTACGGAATCTTTCGCAAGATGGGTGCCCGTTCCTGATGACGCGCAGGACGAATGCCATGAGCGGGCATCTCTTTCTCGGGATCATGTTCTGCGGGCAAAGTGGGCAGGGGCGTCCTAGACTCAAGAGGTTGTTGCGTCGCAGCAATGGCCTTCGGTTGATGCCGGGGGCTTAAACGCATCAGGAGCCATCATGTATCCCAGCACTCGCCTGTCTGTACCTCTGCTTTCCCGTACATCCTTTGCGATGCTGATGCGCGCACTGCTCATCTGCACAAGCGTGTTTGCCTCGGCAGCGTGGGCCCAGACCAAACCCAACATCGTCGTCCTCGCAACCGGGGGCACCATTGCCGGCGCAGGGGCCACGGCGGCCAACAGCGCCACTTACCAGGCCGCCAAGGTGCCGGTGGACAAGCTCATTGCCGGCATCCCCGAACTCGCAGACGTGGCCAATGTACGCGGCGAGCAGGTCTTCCAGATTGCTTCGGAGAGTTTCACTAACGACAAGCTCGTTACGCTCGGCAAGCGCGTCTCGGCGCTGGCCAAGCAGGCCGATGTCGATGGCATAGTCGTCACGCACGGCACTGACACGCTGGAAGAAACAGCCTTCTTCCTGACTCTCGTCGTGCATACCGACAAACCCATTGTCGTCGTGGGCTCGATGCGCCCCGGCACGGCGATGTCGGCCGACGGCATGCTCAACCTCTATAACGCCGTGAACGTCGCGGCCAACCCGAGCGCCAGGGGCAAGGGCGTGCTCGTGACGATGAACGACGAGATACAGAGCGGGCGCGATGTCGCCAAGACCATCAACATCCGCACCAATGCCTTCAACAGCCAGTGGGGCGCACTCGGCATGATCGTTGAAGGCAAATCGTACTGGTTCCGTGCACCGGTGAAACGCCACACCATGAACTCGGAATTCGACATCGATCAGATCGACAAGCTGGCTGACGTCGACATCGTCTACAGCTACGGTAACGTACCGCCGACGGCGTTCGAGGCCTTTGCCAAGGACAAGGCCATCATCCAGGCGGGCACCGGCAATGGCTCCGTTGCCGATCGCATCGTGCCCGTGTTGCAGGGCCTGCGCGCCAAGGGCGTGCAGATCATCCGTGCCGCGCGCGTGTCGGACGGCTTCGTGTTGCGCAACTCCGAACAGCCCGACGACAAGTACGACTGGGTCGTCGCGCACGACCACAAACCGCAGAAGGCTCGCATCCTTGCTGCAGTGGCCCTGACGAAAAACATCGACAGCAAGGAGCTGCAGCGGATTTTCTGGGAGTATTGAATTCAGCACTGCCTGTTTGAGAGCGGGTGCTGAGGTTGGGTGGGAAAGCAACCAGGGCGATCCAGAGAGATCGCCCAATGAGGTTGCGAAGCGAATGGCTTGATCGGTGTTGCGCCGGCACCCACCATGCGTTCAAGGACGCACCTGGCCGGCGGTCATCGAACGCAACGACTCGAAACTACTTGAGCTTCACCAGCGTTCCCACCAGTTGGACCAGGGCGCTCCTGCCCGCGACGTTGCACTCCACCTGCTTGTCATCAGGCGCCCACTGGTATTGGTAGTAGCTCCGGATGGCAACCAGTCCGTTGTATTTGTGTTCCTTGACGTCGTCGACCATGTTCTCCAGGGCATTGATGACTGCCTGCTTGCATGCCCCTTCCTTGCCGTACCTGCTAATGCTGGCGTCTTCTTCATACACGTTGGGCCCGACGCGCTCCGAGAATCCTGGCGCACCGCTATTGCCCCAGTGCACCGCGACGCCTTTCAGGATCTTCTGCGCCTCAGGCGATTCCAATATCGGTCCCAAGGGCAACAGGAGCGTATCGGCCGGCAACTGCCGATTGCGAATGGCAGCCTGCTGTTCCGGATCATTCCTCATCTTCTCGAGATTCGTTGCTCCCGTACGCGTCTGCACGAAGGTTCCGCTCAGTACCACGTCGGTAGTCTTGAAGCCGATATCGCAGAGGAACATGTTTGTGTCATCTGAAGGCGTGCCTTGATACACGCCTTGCAGATCGGTAATGACGTCGTAATCGCGCAGCGATGCCGCAACGATCATATCGACCATGGCGTCTGCAAAGGCATCCATGCAATCCTGCTTCTTGCCTGACGCGAACATGGATGTTCCGAAATGGCTGCGCGTATAGGTATCCGGCTTGGCCCGCTCGACCACCTCGTCTTCCACCTTACGGCCTCCCCACAGAACCCTGAGTCCCGGCTTGAGAACCTTGCGTACCTCCGGCCGGTTCATGCCTTCCTCGATCGAAAATTTTGTGGGTTCCGCATGAGCGGTCAGCGTCAGGAATGAGAGCAGGGCGATGGACAGGAAATGGAGTCGCATGGTTGTTCGACAAGAAAAGAGGTGGTGCGATATTAGCGGATTCGGGCTTTTGGAAACATGAGCGCCGAGCACGTAGGGTGGGTTCGGAGCGAAGCGACAACCCACCATCGATCACGTCAGGAGCTCGCTATCGTGATTGGGTGAAAGGCGGTGGGTTGCTTCGCGAACCCACCCTACGAAATCGTCACTCGCCGAACGTGTCGTTGTCGAAAGTCAGGTCGGCGCCCCAGTCGGGCGTGAGCAGACCCTGCTTGATGTAGCGGTGAATGGAGGAGTGCGGCCAGTCAGCTGGGCTTGCGATGTGGCCGTGTTTGACGGGGTTGTAGTGGATGTAGTCGATGTGATCGTTCAGATCTCGTTCATCGCGAATCGTGTGTTCCCAGAAGCGGCGTTGCCAGATGCCGCGCTCGCCTTTCGCCCCGCGCGAGGCATTGATGCGCTCATCCTTTGGCAAGGCGCGCGAGAACAACAGCTTGATCAGCCGCCAACGTTCCGGGTAATCCGTATCTCCGGGCGGCAGCGTCCATATGCAATGTTGATGTTCGGGCAGTACGACCCAAGCCACGATCTCAAATGGCCGCGCGGCGCGCACCGTACGCACCGCTTCGCGCAGCACATCGACATGCCGCACCAACAAATCGCGGTCACGCTCCGGCAGATTCACCGTGAAGAAAAACGTCCCACCCGGCAAGAAGTTGCGTCGATAGTTCGGCATACCCGAATCATGTCACGGCGAACGAGACCTCGTGATGCGCCGAAAGGGCAAGGAAGCAAGGAGCGTGTGGGATGGTGACGGAGAAGCGGTGGGTTGCTTCGCGAACCCACCCTACGCAAGTCGTCACTCGGCTGTCATGTTGCAATGTAGGGTGGGTTCGGAGCGAAGCGACAACCCACCGGGATAGTCGCCGAACCCACCTTACGCGCTACCAACCGTTGGAGCAGTTATGCCGATGAATTAATTCATGGTCAAGCAAAGCGTCTGTTCGGAATACAAGATTGTCGATAAGTGAGTGGCACGTTGCCACATAACCACCGTCGAGTTTCCCCTGCGTCACAAGGTGTGGGATGCCGTGGGGGACATTAAATCCATGTGCAAATGAATGTCGAACCTTCATTAGCCCATCAAAAAAATCTTTTGCAGACTGCGTGTTTGCGAACAACGGAGTGCATGACCAAGCTGGTGTCGGATCGATGCCAGTGATCGTATGCACCAGCTCTCTGACCTTGTCCCACGAAGGGGTGTTCAAATCATCTGTTAGACGCTGAACAACATACTCAAATTGAGATATTAGTTGCCAAGGCCGTTTTGTAATTCCTGTTTTTGTCTTAAGGACAAATTCACGCAGGACGTTTTCAATGTATCCCTCCCAGCAGCCCACACCACAAGCTACTGAGGCCTTCAGGCAAGATTGTTCAGTTTCATCTGCAGTAGCAAAGAACGGTGGGATAGAAGAGGCTAGACCATACAAAACATCTCTTTGTTGTGCTGCAAGAGAATAGCTGTTGCGAGCTTGAGATGGCATGTCACATCCTGTCGACCAGTAACTTGATTGCCTTCTTGTATTTATCCAGCGATGACTTGTTGACTTGCACGATGTCGCCATCGACATCGTGGTGACCTGGAGTCACGTCAGACAATGGACAGCCTTCCGAAGACGAGACCACTGCGACTGTGTGGTAGTCAGGCATATCAACAAAGAATCCTGCAGGTTGATGGTGAGAAACGAAAAGCTTCTTATTTTTCGTTCTAATTTCGGAAATGAGGCTCTTTATTGGCCCGGACTTGGCAAGCCATGCAGAGCTTGGTTTGCCCTTGTACATGGTGACTCTGTTGCTGACAAACGTATGAATCTTTGGCAGAGATAGAAGCTCTTCCGTAGCCCTTTTGTTGAAGCTAATTCTTGCGTAGGCAGCCAATTCACTTGAAGTTACGCCATATAGCAGGGCAAATATATTCTCGATACCACGTCTTGAACTGTCGTCGGCCGTGTACGGAACAACGACGTACTCCGAAGCGCAAAGCGCGATTTGGGTATATATGGAAAAGCTAGGGTTGCAATCAATAAATGCTGCGACTTCATAATCTTGTTGATCGGAATATATTTTGTAAAAATCAAGCAGCCAGCTATTGACCTTTGACCAAGCATCCACCGGTAACGCCATTTGAGAGGCTTGACGAATTGCTTCGGACAGAAGCTCAAGCAAATTGTCTCCAGGCAAAAGAGCGACGTTCTCGGGAATACGATTGTTGTACTCACGTGGAATTACGACAAAATTTGCGACTTCCGATAGAGGCATGAATGGCGATGAGAGTCTCGCTTCAAAATAGCCACCAACTGAGCGGCGAGGTTTTTCCGAGTAGAACTCGCGAAGAGCGGTTGACGCGGAGTCTTTGCCACCCAGTAACATTTCTGTCAGGTTTGCCTGCGGACAAAGATCCATTACAAGGACGATTTCGTCTGGATGCTCCATTGCGTACTCACATGCAACTGCAAAGGTAAGGAAGCTTTTTCCTACCCCGCCTTTGTTATTCCATAAAGCATATCGAGACATATGGCGACCTTATTATTGAAAATGAATAAATAATATTACCCACTAATCGGCTTATATCGAATCCGCTTAGGCCTCACTCCTTCTTCACCCAACCGCTTCTTCTTGCCCTCTTCGTACTCCGCGTAGTTGCCCGCAAAGAAGTCCACTGCGAATTGCCTTCGCACGACAGGATGTGAGTGGCGATGCGATCTAAAAACCATATGTCATGTGAGGGAACGAGCACGCAGCCGACTGCGCTCGCCGCCCATGAAGTTGAAATGACCGCCGTACATGCGCCTACTTCAACGAAGCTTGTTTGCGCGCAATGTCTATGACTTTGCCATCTTTCTGCACATAGCAGGGCGTGTTGGTTGCTTCAGCAATCTGGCGAGCACGATTAGCAGCGCGCTTAATGGCTTGCATCGACCCCAGCATGTCTGGGTCTGTCGGAAGGCGCTTCTTGTCACTCATGTATCACTCCAGTCGATCAAACGGGGCTCGCTTTCCAGATTGTCGTAGAGCATCCAGTCATCTACAAGCGATTTGTAGGTGGCGTTGAAGTTATGCAGACCGGAAGCGAAGCGTCGGCGGATGACATCTGCCGGTATGTCGTGCCCGCCTTGCGCAACGCGCGCCGCGACGCGTGAGATGGCAACATCGACATTTGGCAGGCTGAGGAAGAAGAGCTTTACGCGATAGCCGCGTGTGCGCCAATCTGGAATCTGGCGTGCATAGCTCAAACCAGCCAACGTGGTTTCGAAGGCGAAGCTTTGTTCGGCAGCCAGCTTTTCCGCAATTTCCTTGAGCATGATGCGACCCGCTTTGACCGCGACCGCTTCAGGCGAAAAGGGCGAAAGCCCGGCGGCTATCAGGTCTGCATTGATGAAAACCGGGCAGTGCGCTTCTTGCGGCAGGAACTCGCGCGCAAAGGTGGTTTTGCCAGCCCCGTTGGGGCCGGCAATGATCACGATCTTGCGCTCGTCGCTCATGTCGATTATCAGCGGCTAATCGGCTTATACCGAATCCGCTTAGGCTTCGCTCCTTCTTCACCCAGTCGCTTCTTCTTGTCCTCTTCATACTCCGCGTAATTGCCCGCGAAGAAGGTCCATTGCGAATTGCCTTCGCAAGAAAGGATGTGGGTGGCGATGCGGTCGAGGAACCATCTGTCATGCGAGGTCACGAGCACGCAGCCGGAGAATTCGAGCAGGGCGTCTTCGAGGGCGCGCAGGGTTTCGACGTCGAGGTCGTTTGAGGGTTCGTCGAGCAGCAGGACGTTGCCGCCTTCGACCAGCGTCTTCGCCAGGTGCAGGCGACCGCGCTCACCGCCGGAGAGGTTGCCGACGATCTTCTGCTGGTCGCCGCCCTTGAAGTTGAAGCGTCCCAGATAAGCGCGTGAGGGCATCGTGAACTTGCCCACCGTGATCATGTGGTGCCCGCCGGCAATCTCCTCGAACACGGTCTTGTCCGCAGACAGCACGTCACGTGACTGGTCAACGTACGCGAGCTGCACCGTCTTGCCGATACTCACTTCGCCTGAATCGGGCTTTTCCTTGCCGGTGATCATGCGGAACAACGTCGACTTGCCGGCGCCGTCCGGGCCGATCACGCCCACGATCGCACCTGGCGGGACCTTGAAGGACAGCTTGTCGATCAGCATGCGATCGCCGAAGCCCTTGGTGACGTCAATGAATTCGATGACTTCGTTGCCCAGGCGCTCCGCCACCGGAATGAAAATCTCCGAAGTCTCATTGCGCTGCTGGCTTTCATGCGACGAAAGCTCGTCAAAGCGGGCAAGGCGCGCCTTGGATTTCGCCTGGCGACCCTTGGGATTCTGGCGCACCCACTCGAGCTCCGCCTTCATTGCACGAAGGTGCGCGTCTTCCTGTTTGGATTCAGCCTGCAACCGCTTTTCCTTCTGCTCCAGCCACGAAGAGTAATTGCCCTCCCACGGAATGCCTTTGCCACGATCGAGCTCAAGGATCCAGCTTGCCGCGTTGTCGAGGAAGTAACGATCATGCGTGACCGCAACCACGGTACCCGGGAACCTCTGCAGGAATTGCTCTAGCCAGTCGACGCTTTCTGCATCGAGGTGGTTGGTGGGCTCGTCCAGCAGCAGCATGTCGGGCTTGGACAGCAGCAGGCGGCACAGCGCGACACGCCGCTTCTCGCCGCCC
>JAQGMG010000049.1 GCA_028292485.1 Rhodocyclales bacterium
AGCGGCAACAACCTCGAGATCAGCATCATCGGCAGCAGTGACAAGAACATCCTCACCAACTGGTACCTGGGCAACCAATACCACGTCGAGCAGATCAAGAGCGGGGATGGCAAGAGCTTGCTGGACAGCCAGGTACAGAACCTGGTCAGTGCCATGGCCGCGTTTGCGCCACCGGGTGCGGGGCAGAGCACCTTGCCGGCGAGCTACCAGACTGCGCTCAATCCGGTGATCGCGGCTAACTGGCATTAGGGCGTGATGGGGCAGGGTGGGGCGGAGCGCGTAGCGACAACCCACGACTGTCCAATAAATGCGGCGACTTCGTGGAAGCGCAATAGAGGAAAAAGACTTACCCCGTCATTCCCGCGAAAGCGGGAATCCACTTTACGGCACGGACGAGCATCACGTAGAAGTGGATTCCCGCTTTCGCGGGAATGACGAACTTTTGGGGGTGAGTCGCTTCATGGCGCTCGCCGCAAGATATCGATGGGGCGGAGCGCAGCGACAGTTCGCCGTTTATGCGTACGTAAAACGGTGGGTTGTCGCTGCGCTCCGAACCCACCCTACGCGCTTGCTGGATATTGCCAAGAAGGTGAAGTGCCTGTGGCTGACGCCGGAGCCGGTGGTTTCCTGAAGAGCTAACTCCAACCACTTGTCATCCGCGTTCGCGGGATGACATGCCAATAAACACTTTCCTAACCATTCCGCCAGAGCATTTCCGGGTTGAAACGCACACGCATCTTGTCGCGCGGCACGACGGAGACAATTTCGTAAGTCTTGACTGAAGTGTCGCGCCGCAATGGCTGCTGGTACGACAGGCCGTGCTGGTTGATGAGACTCATCACCAGCGGGGTGTTGGCACTCGGGCCGCGGCGCAGGACGATTCCCGTTTCGCCATTGGCAAGATTCACACAGGTGCCTGGCGGGAAAATGCCGACTTCCTTGATCAGCGCGGCGGCAAATGGATTCGGCGCGCCGCCCTGCGCCTGCATGAACAGGGCGCGTGCCGCCTCCTGCGCGGTAGCGGGCGCACGCGCTGCACGCGGGCTCACCTTCGCCGAAAAAATATCGCAGGTCTGGATCAGATAGGCTTCTTCGCCGGGACCGGTGAGCCCCAGGGGATAGCCGCCGCCGCCAACGCGTTCATGATGGTCGCGCACACCGGTCAGCCAGATCTCGTCCTTGACGCCGGCGCTTTTCAACAGATCGACGCCCAGCTCGGGGTGGCGAAGAATATCGCGACGCTGGTCCGTTGTCGGTGCAATGCGTTGCGAGCACAGCAGCTGCTGCAGGTCGAGCATGGCCACGTTCATGGTCATGGCGGCGCAACACAGGCTGGTGCGTCGGGCCTCGTCCCAGCCAAGGCGGCGGGCGATGAGCTCGCACAGGATGGCTGTGTGCAGACTGTGAATGATCGGGTAGCGCCGCTGCTCGGTGAGAATCATGGCGGCCAGCGCGGTGTCCGGGCTGCGCTCGGCGAGCGTTTGAACGAGGTGCACCAGGCTGTCCATCTGCATCAGGAAGTCCGGCTCGATACGCAAACTGCGCAGCAGCACGCCGAGCTCGTCGAGAATGAATTCCCACAGGCGGAAGGGGTCGTAGCCCGTCGGGGCATTGCGCGGCGCTATGGTCCTGAGGAGCGATTCGTTGATGTACAGGCCGCGCGCCATCAGCACCTGCATCTGCGATTCGCGCGCGATGACGTAGCCCTTGCACAGCAGCAGCTGCCCGGCGTCGTCGAAGACATTCCAGGGCAGGGGTTTGCCGAGCTGCAACTGCTCGGGCGCAACCGGGTGTTTCAGGGGGGCCGCCATTCTTTCCATCTCCTTGTTTACGTGCAGGTGAATGGCAAACTTGAATGGCATCCGGCGTGGGCCATGGCGATCTGTGGAACAATGCGCGCTTGCTTTCGCCTCACTTCCATTCGATTCAGAAATGACCCAAAAACAGTACGACGAATCCTCCTTCCGCGTTCTCAAGGGCCTGGAGCCGGTGAGAGAACGACCCGGTATGTATACCCGCACCGATTCGCCCACCCACATGGTGCAGGAAGTCATCGACAACGCGGCCGATGAGGCCCTTGGCGGTTTTGCAAAGAACATACACGTCGCCATGTTTCGCGACGGTTCAGTGTCTGTTACAGATGATGGGCGCGGTATCCCGGTAGGGCTCCATCCTGTCGAAAAACTGCCCGTCGTGGTGCTGGCCTACACGGTGCTGCACGCAGGCGGCAAATTCGACAAGAAGAGCGGCAACTCCGCTTACGCGTTTTCCGGCGGCCTGCATGGCGTCGGCGTGGCAGTAACGACAGCACTGTCCACGCGTGTCGAGGTCGAGGTGCGTCGTGAGGGCCGCATCCACCAGATCGAGTTCCTCAAGGGCGGCCGCGAGATCAGTGAGCTGATCGATGCCGGGCCGTGTGCCAAACAGACCGGGACGCGCGTGCGCGTGTGGCCGGATGGCAAGTATTTCGATTCACCCAAGGTACCGCTGACCGAGCTGGAGCGCCTGCTGCGTTCCAAGGCCGTGTTGCTGCCGGGTGTGAAGGTGGTGCTCGACATCGAGCAGGCCGACGCCAGCATGGCACGCCAGGAATGGCGTTATGTCGATGGGCTGGCGGGTTATCTGCGTGAAGTGTCGGCAGGCGCTGAGGCGCTGGTGCCGCTTTACACGGGCGAGTCCTACGCCGGGCAGGATGAAGACTTCGCGCCAGGCGAAGGCGCCGCCTGGTGCTTCGGCTGGTTCGATGGTCAACAGCTGGGCGAAAGCTATGTGAACCTGATTCCCACGGTCAACGGCGGCACGCATGAGTCCGGCCTGCGTACTGGCGTGTTCGAGGCGGTGAAGAGTTTCATCGAGCACCACAGCCTGTTGCCCAAGGGTGTCAAGGTTCAGCAGGATGATGTCTGCGGCAAGATGAGCTACGTGCTGTCGGCACGCATTCTCGACCCGCAGTTCCAGGGGCAGGTGAAGGAGAAACTCAATTCGCGCGAAGCCGTGAAACTGGTTTCGTCGATGCTGATGCATCCCTTCGAAGCCTGGCTCAACCAGAACGTCGAACACGGCAAGGCAATCGCCGAGATCGCCATCAAGCAGGCGCAATCGCGCCTCAAGGACGCGCAGAAAGTCGAGAAGCGCAAGAGCAGTGGCGTGGCGGTGCTG
Organism: Rhodocyclales bacterium; assembly: GCA_028292485.1. Taxonomy (GTDB): domain Bacteria; phylum Pseudomonadota; class Gammaproteobacteria; order Burkholderiales; family Rhodocyclaceae; genus Viridibacterium. The sequence continues at coordinate 3,160 of JAQGMG010000049.1, forward strand.
CCGGGCAAATTGTCGGATTGCGAGAGCGAGAGCATCGTCGAAAACGAGCTGTACCTCGTCGAAGGCGATTCGGCCGGCGGCTCGGCCAAGCTGGCGCGCGACCGCGAAACGCAGGCCATTCTGCCGCTGCGCGGCAAGGTATTGAACTCGTGGGAAGTGGACCCGAACCGTCTCTTTGCCAATGCCGAAATTCACGATATCTCGGTGGCATTGGGCGTCGATCCGCACACTGCCGATGCCTCCGACAACGTGCTTGCCAATCTGCGCTATGGCAAGCTCGTCATCATGGCCGATGCCGACGTCGATGGTTCGCACATCCAGACGCTGTTGCTGACTTTATTCCTGCGTCATTTTCCGCGTCTGGTGGCGCGTGGTCATGTGTTCATCGCACTGCCACCTCTGTATCGCATCGATGTGCCGGCCCAGGGCAAGAAGCGCCCGGCGCGACGTTTCTACGCGCTCGACGACCAGGAGCTCACAGCCTTCCGCGATCGTCTCCTCAAGGAAGGCTATCGCCCCGAGCAGCTCGAACTCGGCCGCTTCAAGGGCCTCGGCGAAATGCGTGCTGACCAGTTGCGCGAGACGGCCATGGACCGCGCCACGCGGCGTGTGCTGCCTGTGACGCTCGACGACAATGCGAGCGGTGTGACCTCGGCGCTGTTCGACCTGCTGATGGGCAAGGGCGAAGCCTCCGGCCGCCGTGCCTGGATGGAAGCCAAGGGCAATCTGGTCGAGGCGGACCTTTGAGTTCGGTCAGGCTTTCGGCATGCAGGCCCTGAGCGAGAAGCCGTCGGCGATTCAGAAGATATTGCTGGCGGCCATCCCGCTGATCATCAGTCTCGGCCTGCTCGTCGATCAATACGCCGGCGCATGGGGCCAGCCAGCTGTCAGCCTGCTGGCCTGGGTCGCTTACCTGGTTTTGCTCAAGAGCGAGTCACGTGCCTTGCGGCTGGCTTTGGTGTTGTGTCTGCTGATCGCCACACTGGGCGAAGTTTTCCTGTCGCTGGGCTGGGGTCTCTACACCTATCGTCTGCACAACATTCCGCTGTTCGTGCCGCCCGGCCATGTGCTCCTGTTCTGGTTTGGCTTGCGCACCGTGGCACGCATACCGCCACGTGCCCTGGATGTCTGCGCCGCGGTATCGGGTCTCGTTGTATTGCTGTTGGCGGTCAGCGGGCATGATCTGTTGAGCGTTCCGCTGTGGCTGATGTTCGCGGCATGTTGCTACTTCGGGCCGGCGCGACGCTTCTACACCTGGATGTTCGTCATCGCGCTGGCTATGGAAGTCTATGCAACCATCATCGGCAACTGGGCGTGGCATGATGTCGTGCCGGTGCTGAGTGTGCCGACGACGAACCCGCCGCTGGCGGCGGGGGCGTTTTACTGCATGCTGGATGTGATCGTATTGTTAGCAAGCAATAGGCTGCTCGCAAAGAGAGCAGAGTCGCGGTCGATTGTCAGTTCAACCAAGTAAACACGGTAACGAAACTTCAATCACGGTGCTCAAGGAAGTGGCTAGCAAAGGCGCAGTTTGGGTTCTACCGCTCGACCCAACGCTGACTGTTTTTGTATCGGGAAGGAGCCCAAGCTGAGCGCCACCTCTCCGCTACAACCCGATCCTAACTCTTGGCCTTGGTTCTGTATGAGCAAGGCCTGTCTTCGGGCACTGATCAGTGGGTTGACCGTATTTCCACGATAGTAAAAAAACGCAGATAAGAAAACCGACAGTACTCGTGAAGCCGGTGCTATGACTAGCATGGAGAATCAAAGATAGAGCAAACAGGATCCAACCAATCGTTCTAGTGACATTTGCAAAAAAGCGATAGTTGGTTTCATTGTTCCTTGTGTCGTAGTGATCTACGACGACAGACAGCAAGAAAAGACTGCACGAGATTAGCGCTCCAAACATAAGCCAAGCAGCACCATTGTGAAGGTGAACACCTCTGCCTCGTTTTCCAGGTATGTACAAATCGTTGCCATAAATACCGCAACTTCCATAAATAATGAGAAGCACCGAAAAGACCGTGTTTTTGATGCGTTCGTCTTTCGGGATGTGGTTTGAAGCGTGTGGAGTTTTTTCGATGCCAGTTGCCGTCTCAGGCGCAGTGACAAAGACATATCTGAGTTTCGCGTCGCATTTCGGGCACCGCCTAATCGTCTTGCTTTTCAATAAAGGTGCGCTGAAAGAACACCGAGAGCATGTCTTGGAAACGGTGGTCATTGGTCTTAACGTCCATACAACCGACACAAACTCCCCAACCTCTGCGCATGCCAGTCATGCACCTGCGACCAGCTGAAGCGCCACTCCCAGTACCCGCTAGCTTTGCCGGGGAAGTTCATGCGGGCCTCCGAGCCCAGGCCCAATACATCCTGCAGGGGATGGATGGCCGTGTCGGCGACGCTGGCGCACGCTGCGCGGATCAGGTCCCAGTGAATCTCGTGGCCGTCGCTGGCCAGGTATTCGAGCGCGTGATGACGTTCGCCGTCGCCAGTCTGCGACCACCAGCCGAGCGTAGTGTCGTTGTCGTGGGTGCCGGTGTAGACGGCGGCATCGTGATCGTGGTTATGCGGCAGGTATAGATTGTCGCTGCCTGAACCGAATGCAAACTGGAAGATACGCATGCCGGGAAAGGAGCAGTCGCGGCGCAAGGCCTCGACGTCGGCAGTGATGATGCCGAGGTCTTCGGCGATGACTTTTATCGGCCCGAGTGCATCGGTGATGGCGTTGAACAGTGCCTTGCCGGGGCCGGGCATCCAGCGGCCATTGATGGCCGTGGGCTCTGTCGCGGGAATTTCCCAATACGCTGCGAAACCGCGAAAGTGATCGATGCGCACGATATCCACCAGCTCGAACGTACGGCGAAAACGCTCTACCCACCAGGCATAGCTTTCCTCGGCGTGCGCTTTCCAGCGATACAGCGGATTGCCCCAGTGCTGTCCGGTCGCGCTGAACAGGTCGGGCGGCACGCCTGCAACAACCGTGGGGCGACCTGTGGCATCGAGCTCGAACAGGTCTTGCCGGGCCCAGACCTCGGCGCTCTGGTAGGCGATGAAGATCGGCGCATCGCCGATGATCTGCACGCCGCGCTGATTGGCGTATTGCTTGAGCTTGAGCCATTGGCGGAAGAAGCACCATTGGCAGAATTTCCAGAAGGCAATGCGTTCGGCATGTTTCTTCCGGGCGGCGCGTAAGGCCGTCGCCTTGCGCCTGGCAAGCGGTTCGCCCCAGGTGCTCCATTCCTGCCAGTCGTGAGCATCGGCCAGCGACATGAAGAGCGCATAGTCTTCGAGCCAGTTCGCGTTTTGCGCGCAAAAAACCGCAAAGGCCTCATTGCTCGCCGCATCGGTGGCGCTTGCAAAACGTGCGGCTGCGCGCGCCAGTCGTTCCATGCGGAAGGGTACTACGGCGGCGAAATTGAGCCGGTGGTCGAAGAATTCGGCGGCGGAGGCAAGATCGCTTTCGTCGAGCCAGCCTTGTTGTTGCAGTTCGGCCAGATCGATCATCAGCAGGTTGCCTGCGAAGGCGGAACTGCTCATGTACGGCGAGTTGCCCGGGCCGATGCCGCCGAGGGGCAATATCTGCCAATGACGCTGACCTGCCGCGACGAGCCAGTCGACGAAGTGATAGGCCGCGGGGCCGAAATCGCCGGAGCCATGCGGGCCGGGCAGGGAGGTGGGGTGTAGCAGCACGCCACTGGCGCGGGGCAATCTCACTTCACCTTTTATCAATTGTTGTCTCCGTCGAACGGGTGATTAGAGTTTGATCACATGGCCCGCCGCAGCGAGCAGTACCACGCTGTGTGCCATCAAGGGGTAGGGTACTTCTCCCTGACCATGAAAGCTCGCGACGCCGCTTGGCTCATGGCTGTCGAGCAAGGCCTCCCACACGCCGGCAGGCAGCATGAAAGGCCGGTCGATGACGTCGCCATTTACCAGCAGAAGCAGCGGCGCCCCGGCGCGGCGCGGCTGGCCGATGAGGCAGCCGAACGCGCGCGAACTGGAATCGCGCCAGGCATTGCCTTGCAGCAGGCTGCCGTCGGGCTGAAACCAGGTCAGGTCATGCAGGCCGAGCGGGTCGGTCAGCCCGCTGTACCAATGGTTGTCGAACGGCAACGCCTGACGACGCAATGACAACAGCCAGGCGCAGAAATCGATCAGGTCGTCATCGGCCTGCGACCAGTCGATCCAGGTGATCTCGTTGTCCTGGCAGTACGGATTGTTGTTGCCGTTCTGCGTGTGTCCCAGCTCGTCGCCCGCAGCGAGCATCGGCGTGCCCTGAGCGAGCAGGGTAGTAGCCAGCAGGGCGCGCTGATACCTGCCGCGCAGGGCCATGACAGCGGGATCATTGCTGGGGCCTTCGACGCCGCAGTTGTTGCTCATGTTGTTGCCGTGGCCGTCGCGGTTGTTCTCGCCGTTGGCCTCATTGTGGCGGTCGTTGTAGCTGACCAGATCGCGTAGCGTGAAGCCGTCGTGCGAGACGACGTAATTGACTGATTCGACCGGCTCGCGGCGGCGCGTGTGGAACAAGTCCGACGAGCCGCACAGGCGCAGGGCCAGGTCACCGCGCGTGCTCGCCGCCTTGAGCCAGAAGCTGCGCGTGGCATCGCGGAAGTGGTCGTTCCACTCCAGCCAGCCGCGCGGGAAATTACCGACCTGGTAGCCGCCCGGGCCGATGTCCCAGGGCTCGGCGATCATCTTGACGCGCGATAGCACAGGGTCTTGCGCGATGGAGGTGAAGAAGGGGCCGTTGCGTTCGAAACCGTTCTCGCCGCGTCCGAGAACCGGCGCCAGGTCGAAGCGGAAACCGTCGACGTGCATCTCCTCGACCCAGTAGCGCAGGCTGTCGAGTACCAGTTGCTGCACGTGAGGTTGACGCATGTCTATGGCATTGCCGGTGCCGGTGTGATTCTCGTAATGCGAGCGCGAGTCGGCGCGCAGGCGGTAGTAGCTGGCGTTATCGAGCCCGCGAAAACTCAGCGTCGGCCCGGCTTCGTCGGATTCGGCCGTGTGGTTGTACACCACGTCGAGCAGTACCTCGATGCCGTTTGCATGGAGTGCCTTGACCATGCTGCGGAATTCGTCGCGTGGTGTCAGTCCGCTTTCGGTCGATGCGAAATCGGCATGCACGCTGAAGAATCCCAGCGTGTTATAGCCCCAGTAATTGCTCAGCCCCATTTCCGACAGGCGTTCTTCGTCGACGTGAAAGTGCACGGGCAGCAGGCTCACCGCCGTCACGCCCAGTCGCCTCAGGTGAGCAATGGATGCGGGGTGTGCGAGGCCGGCGAAGGAGCCGCGCAGCGCTTCGGGGATGCGCGGGTTGAGGCGCGAAAATCCCCTGACGTGCAATTCGTAGATCACGCTGTCGACAAGGGGAACCCGCGGTGGCCGGTCTTCCGCCCAGTCGAAACTATCGTGGACGACGCGGGCTTTCAGCGCCGACGCGGCATTGTCGCGTGTGTCCATGATCTGCGGATGATCGCGATCACCGCCAAAATGTTCGTCGCGCCATTCGTAACGACCGACGATGTCGCGAGCATACGGGTCGAGCAGCAGCTTGTGCGGGTTGAAGCGCTGACCATCTTCGATGCGCCACGGGCCGTAAGCACGCAGGCCATATACCAGGCCGGGCGCGGCACCGGGTAGATAGCCGTGCCATACATCGCGCGTGCAGGCAGGCAGCCGCATGCGCACTATTTCCTGCTGCCCCTGATCGTCGAAAACGCACAGCTCGATGGCCTCGGCGTGAGCCGAGAACACGGCAAAGTTCACGCCCTCGCCATCCCAGCTCGCACCTATCGGCCAGGGGAGGCCCGCTTGCAGCGCCGGTCTTGCGCCGTCGCCGCTGTCGTCTTCGTCGTACCCGTCGTCAAGCGCTGGCGTCATGGTTTCCATTCGAATATGACGGTGGCCAGCGGTGGCAAGGTCAGCAGCAGCGAATGTTGTTTGCCGTGCCATGGCACATCGTGGCTGCTGGCGCATCCATACGGCGCGCCGACATTACTGCCCGAGTAATACGTCGAGTCGGTATTGAGACGCTCGAAGTAGCTACCTGCGCGCGGCACGCCAAGACGGTAATCGTGGCGCGGCGTCGGCGTGAAATTACAAACCACAACCATCATCGACTGGTCACTTTTTCCATGGCGAATGAAACTCAGCACCGAGTTGTCCGCATCGTTATGATCGATCCATTCAAAGCCACCGGACTCGAAGTCCCGCTCGTGCAGCGCTGGCGAGGCGCGATACAGATGATTGAGATCGCGCACCAGGCGCTGCATGCCCTGGTGGTGATCATCTGCCAGCAAGTGCCAGTCCAGGCTCTGCTCATGGTTCCATTCATCCTCTTGCGCAAACTCGCAGCCCATGAAAAGCAGTTTCTTGCCGGGGTGGCCGAACATGAAGCCGTAGTAGGCGCGCAGGTTGGCGAATTTCTGCCAGCGGTCGCCGGGCATCTTGGCGAGCAATGATCCCTTGCCGTGCACCACTTCGTCATGCGACAGGGGCAGCACGAAGTTTTCGGTGAAGGCATACACCAGGCCGAATGTCATTTCGTTCTGGTGGTGCTTGCGATGGATCGGGTCGCGTTCCATGTATTGCAGGGTGTCGTGCATCCAGCCCATGTTCCATTTGTAGTGAAAGCCGAGCCCCCCTGCGTAGGTCGGTCGCGATACGGCGGGGTACGAGGTCGACTCCTCCGCAAACGTGATCGCTTGCGGACGCTCGCCGCCGATGACTTCATTCATGCGCTTGAGAAAGGCGATGGACTCGAAGTTTTCGCGGCCGCCGTGCGCGTTGGGCACCCACTCACCCTCCTTGCGGCTGTAGTCGCGGTAGAGCATCGATGCCACGGCGTCGACGCGCAGGCCGTCGATGTTGTAGCGTTCCAGCCAGTACAGCGCATTGGCGACCAGAAAGTTGCGTACTTCGGTGCGGCCGAAGTTGTAGATCAGCGTGTTCCAGTCCTGGTGAAAGCCTTCACGTGGGTCGGCGTATTCGTAGAGATGCGTGCCGTCGAAATTGGCAAGGCCGTGTGCATCGCTGGGGAAGTGGGCCGGTACCCAGTCGAGCAGCAGGCCGATGCCGCGCGCATGGCATTGCTCGACAAAGCGCAGGAATCCGGCCGCGTCGCCGTAGCGCGCCGTCGGCGAATACAGGCCGATGCTCTGGTAACCCCAGGAGCCATCGAAGGGATGCTCGCTGATGGGCATCAATTCGATATGGCTGAAACCCATGTCCTGCACATACGGCAGCAGCGTGTCGGCAAGCTCGTCCCAGCTGAGCCAGTCGCGCCCCTCGTTCTTGCGTCGCCAGGAGCCCAGGTGCACTTCGTAAATGCTGATCGGCTGATCGAGCCCGTTGGCGCGTTGCCTTTCGGCAGACGGCGGCACCAGGGCTGGCAGGTGGCTGACCACGCTGGCGGTCGATGGGCGCAGTTCCGATTGCAAGGCGTAAGGGTCAGCCTTGAGCGGCAGGATATGACCGTTTGCGGCACGGATTTCGAACTTGTAGCGCGCGCCTTCGAGCACGGCCGGCAGGAAGATTTCCCACACCCCGCATTCACGCCGCAGGCGCATGGCATGTCGACGGTTGTCCCAGAAATTGAAATCGCCGACGATTGCGACGCGCGAGGCATTTGGCGCCCATACCGCGAAACTGGTACCGACTACGCCATCATGCTCGCGTTGTCGGGCACCGAGTATTTCGTAGGGGCGCAGATGCGAACCTTCGCCGAGCAGCCAGGCATCGATCGCACCGAGGATGGGAGGAAAGCGATAGGGATCGTCGATGGTCGCGCGTTGCCCGTCTTGCCAGGTCACGCGCAGTCGGTAAGGAAAGCGCTCGGCAGCCTTGAGCGGGCCTTCGAAGAAGCCATCTGCATGCCGCAAGGGCAGCGAGCCGCGTTGTCGCCCCGTGGTGGCGCTGATGATTTCGACAGTCGCAGCACCGGGAAGAAAGGCGCGTACCCAAAGCGTGCCGTCTGCGGCGGCATGCATGCCGAGAACGGCAAAGGGATCGTTGTGGCGCGCCGCGAGGATGTGTTCCAGATCGTTTTGTGAAAGCATGCCGAAAGGTAACCCAGATGCGGCATTCAAGTCATTCAGCTTGCTCATGATCGGGAGTTTTTCTGCTTATTCTGTTGTCTGTTGGCAAGCAGTTCGATGGATGAATGCCACCCGGCAACGCTGTTTCAATTGAGACACATCATTCAAATGCGTCATTCCCGCGAAAGCGGGAATCCACTTATTCAGCACAATGATCGATCTTGCGATGAAGTGGATTCCCGCTTTCGCGGGAATGACGGGGCCTATGACTGGATCTCCTCACGCGTCACGGCGCCACCGGAATCCCCCATATCTCATCGGCATACTGCGAAATGGTGTGGTCCGACGAGAAGGCGCCCATGTTGGCCACGTTGATGATGGCGCGCTTGGCCCATTCGGTCGGCTTGCGGTAAAGCTCATCGACGCGCATTTGCGTTGCGATATAGGCGTCGTAGTCCGCCAGAAGCATGTAGTGATCGCCACCCCACAGCAGGGAGTCGATAAGGCCACGGTAGCGCGACGGTTCATCGGGCGAGAACTGGCCGCTGGTGATGGCGTCCAGGACCGCCTTGAGGCTCTGGTTGCTTTCGTAGTGGCGCATCGGCTGATAGCCGCCGCGTTTGAGCGCCTGCACTTCAGGCGTGCGCAAGCCGAAGATGAAGATGTTTTCGTTACCGACGTTCTGGCGGATTTCGATATTGGCGCCATCATCCGTGCCGATGGTCAGCGCACCATTCAAGGCCAGCTTCATATTGCCGGTGCCGGAAGCTTCGGTGCCCGCCGTCGAGATCTGTTCAGACAGATCGGCGCCCGGCATGATGATCTCCGCCACCGAAACGCCGTAGTTCGGAATGAATACCAGCTTGAGCTTGTCGCCGACACGTGGGTCATTGTTGATGACAGTGCCGACATCGTGGATCAAGCGAATTATCGACTTTGCTGACACATAGCTCGATGCGGCCTTGCCGGCAAAGATGGTTACGCGTGGCACCCAGTCGCCTTGGGGATCGGCGATGATGTCTTGGTAGCGCGTGATCACGTGCAGCACATTCAGCAACTGCCGCTTGTATTCGTGGATGCGCTTGACCTGCACGTCGAACAGACTGTCGGGGCTGACCTTGATGCCGGTGCTCTGTTCGATGTGCGCGGCGAGGCGTGCCTTGTTGGCGCGCTTCACCGCCATGAATTCATCGCGGAACACGGCGTTATCCAGTTGCGCTTCGATCTTCTTGAGCTCGCCCAGATGTGTGCGCCAGGTCGGCTCTATGGTTTTGTCCAGCAAGGCAGCCAGGCCCGGATTGGCCTGCGACAGCCAGCGGCGCGGCGTTACGCCATTGGTCATATTGGTGAAGCGGTCGGGCCACAGCGCAGCGAAGTCGGCGAAGATGGTCTGCACCAGCAAGTCGGAATGCAGGGCCGATACACCGTTGACCTTGTGGCTGCCAACGATGGACAGGTTGGCCATGCGTACGCGGCGCTCGCCACCTTCGTCGATCAGCGACAGGCGTGCCAGGAAGCCGCCGTCACCGGGACGAAACTTCGCTGCTGCTTCGAGGAACTCGGCATTGATGCGGAAGATGATTTCCAGGTGGCGCGGCAGCACGTGTTGCATGAGCGCCACCGGCCAGGTCTCCAGCGCCTCGGGCATGAGGGTGTGGTTGGTGTAGGAGAACGTCTTCTTGCAGATTTCCCAGGCGGGTGCCCAGGCCATGCTGTGGTCGTCGCATAACACTCGCATGAGCTCCGCAACCGCAATGGCAGGGTGCGTGTCATTGAGGTGCATCGCTACCTTGTCGGAGAGATTGGCGAGGGTGCCATGCTCCATAATGTGGCGCTGGATAATATCTTGCACCGAAGCGGCCACAAAAAAGTACTCCTGACGCAGGCGTAGCTCGCGTCCGGCAGGCGTGCTGTCGTTCGGATAGAGCACCCAGGAAATATTCTCGAACTCGTTCTTGACCTGTGCCGCGCGGCCATAGTCACCCGTGTTGAAGGCATGCAGATCGAGGTGAGCCGGCGCAACGGCCTTCCATAGCCGCAGCGTGCTGACCTTCTTCGTGGCATGACCAGGAATCACCATGTCATACGCTTTGGCGACCACCTCGCCGGCATGTCGCCAGACGGATTTGTCGCCGAGATGCTCGACCCAGCCACCAAAAAATACAGGGAAACTGATGTCGGCACGCGGGAATTCCCAGGGCGTGCCATCGGCCAGCCAGGGGTCGGGATATTCGATCTGGGCGCCGCGTACGATGTCCTGTGCGAACATGCCGTATTCATAACGGATGCCGTAGCCGAACGACGGCAATCCGAGGGTGGCCATGGAGTCCAGGAAGCACGCAGCAAGGCGCCCGAGGCCGCCATTGCCGAGTGCGGCGTCGGGTTCGCGGGCAGTGATTTCTTCAAGGGAGTGAGCGTGTTCGGCGACGCCTTGCGCAGCCGCTTCAGTGATGCCCAGCGCGGCCAGTGCGTTGGACATGGTGCGCCCGATGAGGAACTCCATGGAGAGGTAATACACACGCCGCGCGCGGCTCTCGCTGTCATTGGACTGGGTCTCGACCCAGCGTTGCGAAAGCTGTGAGCGGGCAACCTGTGCGACGGCTTTCATCAGGTCTGTCTGCGTAGCATCTTGCGCGGAAACACCGACGGTCTTGAGCAGGTGTTCGTCGATGGCGGTACGCAGGCTGGAAGTTACAGCTGGAGGATTGAGGCTCACCTGGGTTTCCTTTTTTGATGTCTCTGAGTTGTCTGTCTTGTTGCACGCGAGACTTCTTTGCAGCGTATTGGACCATGTTCAGACCTCACCCGGTGGCGGGTGGTTTGAGCAGGATCCTGTTTTGCTCCCGGCATTGCGCGCAACAATGACTAGCCCATGCAATTTGTGGGCCTTGATTACAAATCACCAAAACGGAGCGACTACGCAGCTCGGCACTGTCGTAGTGCGCCCGTTTTGCCCACAAAGTGGCACACTAAGTGCTGAAGCTGGGGCCAGTACAACTCCAGCAACTTAAAAGGAAAAAATATCATGGCCGCCCCCAACGATCTGGCTCAGAGTCTGGATCTTCCCAAGCGCACGGTTGCCCTGGTTCTTGCAGGTGGCCGCGGCAGTCGTCTGAAAAACCTGACGGATCGCCGTGCCAAACCCGCAGTGTATTTTGGCGGCAAGTTCCGCATCGTCGACTTTGCTCTTTCCAATTGTCTGAACTCTGGCATTCGTCGTATCGGTGTCATTACCCAATACAAGTCACACAGTCTGCTGCGCCACTTGCAGCGCGGCTGGGCATTCCTCAAGCCGGAGATGAACGAGTTCATCGATCTGCTGCCGGCGCAACAGCGCACAGAGGACGAGAGCTGGTATCGCGGTACGGCCGACGCCGTGTATCAGAACCAGGACATTCTCGCGAGCTATCGTGCCGACTACATCCTGGTACTGGCCGGCGATCACATCTACAAGATGAACTACGCATTGATGATCGCCGACCACGTCGCCAAGGGGCGCGATTGCACGGTGGGTTGTATCGCCGTGCCGCGTAGTCAGGCCAGCGATTTTGGCGTGATGGCGGTCGACAAGGACAGCAACATCACCGCCTTCGTCGAGAAGCCGGCCGACCCGCCGCCAATGCCTGACAATCCGGACATGTCCCTGGCCAGCATGGGCATCTATGTATTCAACGCGCGCTTCCTCTACAAGGAGCTCGAGCGCGACATGGCCGACCCCAATTCCAGCCATGACTTCGGCAAGGACATCATCCCGCGTGCAGTGAAGAACGGCATGGCGGCAGCGCATCCCTTCTCGCTGAGTTGCGTGCGTAACCGCTCAGGCGAGCAGCCTTACTGGCGTGACGTGGGGACCATCGACGCGTACTGGGATGCCAATATCGATCTTACGGCCACCGAGCCGCAGCTCAATATGTATGACACGCGCTGGCCGATCTGGAGTTACCAGGCGCAATTGCCGCCGGCGAAATTCGTGCACAACGAGCCAGGTCGGCGCGGCACGGCGATAGAGTCGCTGGTGTCGGGCGGTTGCATCGTCTCAGGCGAAGTCGTGCGCTCGCTGCTCTTCAACACGGTGCGCGTGCACTCGCATTCCGTCGTGAGCTGGTCGGTGTTGTTGCCCAGCGTGCAGGTTGGACGTGGCGCGCGCCTGACTCGTACGGTGATTGACCGCGACTGTGTCATTCCCGACGGCATGGTCATTGGCGAAGACGCCGAGCTCGACGCCAAGCGCTTCTACCGCACCGAGAGCGGCATCACGCTGGTTACCCGCGATATGCTTCAAGCATTGCAGTCATGAAGGTATTGCACGTAGCTGCGGAAGTTTTTCCGTTGGTGAAGACTGGTGGGTTGGCTGATGTGGTGGGCGCGCTGCCACAGGCCCTGATCAAGCAGGGCGCCGATGTGCGCCTGCTATTGCCGGGCTTGCCCGCGATTGCCGATGCTGTGCTGTCTTCGAAGAAGGTGTGTGACATCGGCGCTGCGTTCGGCGCGGGCCGCGTAACGTTGCGACGGGCCGAGCTGCCCTACAGCCATGTGCCGGTCTACGTGATCGATGCACCTTACCTGTATCGGCGCGGCGGCAGTCCGTACCAGGCGAGCGACGGCATTGAATGGCAGGACAATCTGCAGCGCTTCGCCTTGCTCGGCTGGGTAGGCGCACATCTGGCGGCCGGAGAGCTGGATCCTGCCTGGACGCCCGACGTCGTCCATGCCCATGACTGGCATGCTGCGATGGTATGCGCATACATGGCGGCGCATCCACCGACGACCGCGTCCTCCGTCTTTACGGTACACAACCTGGCGTTCCAGGGCATCTTTGCGCAAGCAGACTTCCATCTTCTCGGATTGCCGGCACGTTTCATGGCACCACAGGCGCTGGAGTTTCATAGCCAGTTGTCATTCATGAAGGCGGGACTGAAGTTCGCCGACCGTGTGACCACCGTAAGTCCGACCTATGCCGCCGAGATCGCAACGCCAGAGTTCGGCTGCGGTCTGGAAGGCGTGATTCGCGGCCGTGGTGCCGATGTGTCGGGCATCCTGAATGGCGTTGACGGCGCGATATGGAACCCGGAAAAAGACCTGGGCCTGGCGCGTAGCTATAGCGCGCAACAGCTCGATGGAAAGGCGCTGTGCAAGCAGGCGTTGCAGAAGGAAATGGGGCTCGATGTCCGCGCCAATGCGCCGCTGTTCGGCGTCGTCAGTCGACTGACTTCGCAGAAAGGCCTCGACCTGGTGTTGACGGCTTTGCCGGCAGTGTTGAAACGTGGTGGGCAGCTTGTGCTGCAAGGCAATGGAGAGCCGACGCTGGAAGCGGCTTTCGAGGCAGCCGCACTGCAGTTTCCGCGGCAGATTGCGGTGCGTATCGCCTATGACGAATCACTGGCGCATCGCGTCATCGCCGGCGCCGATGCCTTGCTCGTGCCTTCGCGCTTCGAACCCTGTGGCCTGACGCAGCTGTACGCGCTGCGTTACGGCACTTTGCCTGTCGTGCGACGCGTCGGTGGCCTGGCGGATACGGTGGTGGATGCAACCGAGCCGGCGTTGACGGCAGACAAGGCAACGGGTTTCGTGTTCGAAGCTGCCACAGCTCTGGCATTGGAGCAGGCACTGGAGCGTGCGATGACGATGTACGAGAAGCAGCCAGCGTTGTGGAAGCAGATGCTGCTGCGAGCCATGCAGCAGGATTTTTCGTGGGATGGCGCAGCGCGCGGATACATGCAGATGTATGGGCAGCTTGCAGGCAGCGGCGCTTGAGCCTAGTCCGCAGATACGAAAAAGCCCGACAGCGATGTCGGACTTTTTTTTGAATCTGGTAGGCGGTATTGGACTCGAACCAACGACCCCGTCCGTGTGAAGGACGTGCTCTACCAACTGAGCTAACCGCCTGTAACATCCTGTCGGGCATCACATTGCGCGTACTGTGCAAGGTGCTGTCTTTGAGAGAGGCCGGATTATAGAGAGGCGGGCAGCGTTCGTCAAAGGGAATGCCGTAAAATGACGGCTTCCCGAATCCTCCGCAGAACACCCCATTCCATGAGCAAGCCCGTCCGTACCCGATTTGCCCCTAGCCCCACCGGCTTTCTTCACATCGGTGGCGCGCGCACCGCGTTGTTTTCGTGGGCTTACGCACGGCGTCATGGTGGACAATTCATCCTGCGCATTGAAGATACGGACGTCGCGCGCTCCACGCCGGAGGCGGTACAGGCAATTCTCGACGGCATGAACTGGCTGGAGCTCGGCTGGGACGAAGGCCCGTTCTATCAAATGCAGCGCATGGATCGCTACAAGCAAGTGATCGCGCAGATGCTGGAAGCAGGTACCGCTTACCGCTGCTACACGACGCCTGCAGAACTCGATGCCATGCGTGAAGCACAGCGTGCCCGCGGCGAGAAGCCGCGCTACGACGGCACCTGGCGGCCGGAAGCGGGCAAGGCTTTGCCGGCCATTCCAGCGGATGCCCAAGCAGTGATCCGTTTTCGCAATCCACTGGATGGCTTGGTGGCCTGGGATGATCTTGTGAAGGGCCGCATCGAGATCGCCAACGCCGAGATGGATGATCTTGTCATCGCGCGCGCCGACGGCACACCGACCTACAATTTCTGCGTCGTGGTCGATGACCTGGATATGGGCATTACTCAGGTCATTCGCGGTGACGATCATGTGAACAACACGCCGCGCCAGATCAACATTCTCAAGGCGCTGGGCGCCGAGGTGCCGCAATACGCGCATTTGTCGATGATTCTCGGTGACGACGGCACCAAGCTATCCAAGCGTCATGGTGCGGTGAGCGTGATGCAGTACGATGAGGATGGTTACCTCAAGGAGGCTGTCATCAACTATCTCGCGCGTCTTGGGTGGAGTCATGGCGATGAAGAAGTCTTCTCGCGCGAGCAGTTTGTCGAGTGGTTCGACCTCGATCACATCACGCCGTCGGCCGCGCAGTTCAATACCGAGAAGTTGAAGTGGCTCAACGCGCATTACATCAAGTTGACGACGCCCGAAGCACTTGCTGCAGACGTTGAGCGCAGGCTTGTTGCGCGTAATGTTGATACGACAGGTGGGCCAGACCTTGCTGCCGTGGTGATGCTGTATCGCGAACGTGTGTCGACACTCGTCGAGCTCGCCGACAGTGTTGCGCCGTATTACGTAAAGCCCGCAGTCAGCGAAGAGCTGGCCGCACAGCACCTGGGCGACACAGCGCGTGGCGCGCTTGCTGCGCTCAGAGCGCGGCTGGAAGCGGCCAGCTGGGACAAGGTGGCCTTGAGCGCTGCAATCAAGGAGACCTGCACGGAACTGGGCATGAAGATGCCGCAGGTAGCCATCCCCTTGCGCGTTGCATTGCTGGGTGTACCGCAGACGCCGTCAATTGACGCCGTGCTCGAGGTGATGGGCCGTGAGCGAGTGCTGGCGCGGCTGGACGCCTGATCGGCACGCAACGATGACGTCCCTGCCACAGGCAAGCTTGTTCAAGATTCCCGGCCCGAAAGAACAGGTGCTGCCACAGGCGGAAAACCTGTTCAAGGCATTGCTGCTGCTCGTCATGCTGTTTGCATCGTTTTGTGGTGCCGAGTATCTGGCGAGGGGGCTTGATGCCACGCCCACAAGCGCGGCCTTGCTCAAGTGGCCGCTGATTGCCGCGCTGGCAATATTCAACGTGGTCCTGCTCACCGGCATGGGCGTCCTGGCGCACGACGCGGTGCATCGTGTGCTATTCAAATCGGCCTTCTGGAACGAGTTCTGGGGCGGCATGTTGTCGGCGTTCGCACTCATCCCGTTCAATGCCAACCGGCAGTTTCACCTCACGCATCACAGCTATGCGCACCAGCCCGGGCTCGATCCTGAAAACGCACAACATCATCACTCGTTCATCTACGCCGCCACAGTGGGTTCCGCGCTGGCCTTGAATGCGCAATATCTGCTGCTGTTGCAGAACTTCCGGCGCATCGGTGACAAAAGGCACGCCATGCGGACGCTTAAAGATGTCGCCTGCCTTGGTGCGGTCTTCTCGATTTATTTCGGCCTGTTGCCCGCGCTCGGCATATCCGTGCTGCATACGATAGTGCCGATCATCTTGTTGTTTCCACCGGTGTTCGCGTTCCGCGCATTGTCGGATCACTACGGTGTTCCGGCGATCGAGCGTGGTGACAAGACGCGCCGCGAGGTTTTCGATGTTGCGGAAGAGGCTGAGCCCGAACGGCGACAGCGTGAGGTGAGCGGCTGGGTTGTGCTGACTTCACCGGCGCTGGAATGGTTGTGGAGTCATGTGAACTATCACGAGGTGCATCACAAGTATCCGTACCTGTCGCATCGTTACTTGCCGCAGGTTTTTGCTGCGACGCGCATCGAGCATCCGTATCTCGTGGTTAAGGGCTATTGGCGCTCGCTGATCAATATGCGCAAGCTGGGTTATTACTCGACGGCTGAAGATGTGCAGTCGTTCAGGGTTGGTACATAAATCATGTGTTGTGGCTTCGCCGTTCTGAGGCGCTTACGTATTAAGCAAAATCCGCACGTCGTGAATAGCCTCTCAATCCGTCATTCCCGCGAAAGCGGGAATCCACTTTGTGGCACGGACGAGCATCGCGTAGAAGTGGATTCCCGCTTTGCGAGCTTTCCGCTCATGCGGAAATGCCTGCTTACCCCGTTACGCGGGAATGACGGTTAAGTTGGTTCGAAGCAAATAAAAACGCCCGAAGGCTGAGAGGCTTTCGGGCGTTTTCTTTCAAGCTACAACCTACTTAGAGTAGCGGCACGATCAGCAGCGCAACCAGGTTGATGATCTTGATCAGCGGGTTGACTGCCGGGCCGGCCGTGTCCTTGTAGGGATCGCCGACCGTATCGCCGGTTACCGAGGCCTTGTGGCTTTCCGAGCCCTTGCCGCCGAAGTTGCCGTCTTCGATGTACTTCTTGGCGTTATCCCACGCACCGCCGCCGGTGGTCATGGAGATGGCCACGAACAGGCCGGTCACGATGGTGCCCATCAGCATGCCGCCCAAGGCTTGCGGGCCAAGCAGCAAACCGACGATGATTGGCAGGAGTACCGGCAGCAATGACGGAATCATCATTTCCTTGATGGCTGATTTCGTCAGCATGTCGACAGCGCGCGAGTAATCGGGCTTGGCGCTGCCATCCATGATGCCGGCGATTTCCTTGAATTGGCGGCGTACTTCGACGACCACCGAGCCGGCCGCGCGGCCGACTGCTTCCATCGCCATGGCGCCGAACAGGTAGGGCACCAGACCGCCGATGAACAGGCCGATGATGACCATATGGTTGGACAGATCGAAAGTCAGATGATGGCCAGACGACTCCAGCGCATGCGTGTAGTCGGCAAACAGCACCAATGCAGCGAGGCCTGCCGAGCCAATGGCATAGCCCTTGGTGACGGCCTTGGTGGTGTTGCCGACAGCGTCCAGCGGATCGGTGATGGCGCGTACCGAGGCGGGCAGATCGGACATCTCCGCAATGCCACCGGCATTGTCTGTGATCGGGCCGTAGGCGTCGAGGGCGACGATGATGCCCGTCATCGACAGCATGGAGGTGGCGGCGATGGCGATGCCGTAAAGACCAGCAAGCGAGTAGGACACCCAGATCGCCGCGCAGACGGCAATGACTGGCGCCGCGGTGGACTTCATCGATACGCCGAGGCCGGCAATGATGTTGGTGCCATGGCCCGTCTGTGAGGCGGCGGCCACGTGCCTTACCGGCGCGTACTCGGTGCCGGTGTAGTACTCGGTGATCCACACCATCAGGCCGGTAAGCACGAGGCCAACGGCTGTTGCGCCGAACAGCCGCATCTGGGCGCCGCCGTCGATGCCCAGCGCAGTGTTGAGCAGGTCGTCTGGAACGAGACGCTGCGTAACGAAATAGAAGGCGACCAGTGCGATCAGTCCCGCAACGATCAGGCCGCGATACAGCGCGTTCATGATCTTGCTGCCGGGCGTTACCTTGACGAAGAAGCAGCCGACGATGGAGGCCACGATGGCTGTCGCACCGAGTGCCAGGGGGTATGACACACCTACCATCGGCGCGCTACCCAAGGTCAGCGCGCCGAGGATCATGGTGGCGATCAAGGTCACGGCGTAGGTCTCGAACAGGTCGGCTGCCATGCCTGCGCAGTCACCGACGTTATCGCCGACGTTGTCGGCAATGACGGCGGGATTGCGCGGGTCGTCTTCCGGGATGCCCGCTTCGACCTTGCCGACCAGGTCGGCACCGACGTCCGCGCCCTTGGTGAAAATGCCGCCGCCCAGTCGCGCGAAGATGGATATCAGCGAGGCGCCGAAGGCCAGGCCGATGAGGGGCTTGAGTGTCGTCGAGAGTGAGGCCGATACATCGGCGTAGCGCTGAAGCACGCCGTAATAGCCGGCGACGCCGAGCAGTGCCAGGCCAGCGACCAGCATGCCGGTAATGGCGCCGCCGCGAAATGCCACATCGAACGCTGCAGCCAGACCACTGCGTGCGGCTTCGGCGGTGCGCACATTGGCGCGCACTGAAACATTCATGCCGATGTAACCGGCAGCGCCTGAGAGGATCGCGCCGATGGCAAAACCCACTCCGGTCGGCCAGCCAAGGGTGAAGCCGATGACGAGGAAGAGCACGACGCCGACCATGGCGATGGTGGTGTATTGGCGATTGAGGTAAGCCGCCGCGCCAATCTGGATGGCTTGCGCGATTTCCTGCATGCGTGCGTTGCCAGCGGGCCGCGCGAGTATCCACCGCGTGGTGAGAACCCCGTAAAGTACGGCCAGCAAGGCGCTGCCCAACGCAAACCAGAGCACTTCCGACATCGTGAAACTCCTCCTGTAAATGATTTTTGAGAGAGACTGACGCCCGTCAGTGCCGCTCCCGGTGCGGCACGCTAACATCAGAAAGGGCGTTTGCGTGCACCGGGTTTTCCTGTAGGGCATAAAGCGACCGGTAGTATGCGGCTGCGGTATGCATTTTTGTTCATCATGAACGCGATTGCTGTCTTGAAACTGACAGCGGAATTAAGGTGTGACGGCCGTATCAGGCTGTGACATCAGGTTTGCCGGTCACGCTCCCGATAGGCCGAATGCTCCCCCAGTTCATTGATGTATTGCGCCATGCCAAGCGATTCGCGTTGCAGGAAGCGCGCGATGGCTTCGCGGAAATTTTCGTCGGCAATCCAGTGGAAAGATTGCGTTGGCGTCGGGTCCAGGCCGCGCGCCAGCTTGTGCTCGCCTTGCGCCCCACCTTCGAAGCGTTGCAGTTTGTGCTCGATGGCGTATTCGATGGGGCTGTAGTAACAGGCCTCGAAGTGCAGGCAGGAGACGTGTTCCAGTGCACCCCAGTAGCGACCATACAAGGCTGTGGCGTCGCGTATCAGCAAGCTCGATGCGATAGGCTGGCCGTCGCGCTGCGCCAGCAGCAACACGCAGTGCTCGGGCAGTTCAGCGCCGATCCGCTGAAAGAAATCCAGGTTGAGATACGGTGTGCCGCCGTGCTGGGCGTAGGTCATCGCATGGCAGCGATAGAAGAAATCCCAGTGCGCTTCTGTGATGTCATGGCCTTCAAGTACTTGCAGGGCGGTGCCGGACTCGGCGACCTTGCGCCGTTCCTGGCGAATCTTCTTGCGCTTGTCATGCGACATGCCGGCCAGGAAGTCTTCGAAGTGTCTGTAACCCTTGTTGTGCCAGTGGAACTGCACGCCATGACGTTGCAGCAAATCCTCCTGCGCCGACGGCAATTCCGTTTCGGGGAAAAGCAAGTGCAACGAGCTGTAAGCACTTGTGGCGGCATGGCCCAGCATGGCTTGCAGCAAGGCGCTGCGAGACTGGTCATCGCGCGCCAGCAGACGTGCGCCGGGCACCGGTGTGAAGGGCACGGCGCACAGCCATTTGGGATAGTAGGAGGAGCCATGACGAGCATAGGCTTCGGCCCAGGCCCAGTCGAACACGTATTCGCCCCATGAGTGCGACTTGAGGTAAAGCGGTGCGGCAGCGCGCAGCGTTTCGTCCTCCCAGAGTGTCGCGTGAGCTGGCGCCCAGCCGGTGCGCGGGCCGACGCTGCCGGAGCTCTCCAGCGCCGCCAGAAAGGCGTGGCGTACGAAAGGCTGGCCGTCGTGCAGGGCGTCCCACGCCTGGGCGGGAATCTGGCGGATGTCTTCGATGATTCGGAACATGGGTATCGGGCGGGGCAGGAGGGCGTAAGGACAAGGTATAGTTTCAACTGGCCCGATGGCAAGACTTCAGCGGCAGCAAAACCCTTAGTGACAATGCAAGTGACGATAGCGTGACAACAGTAAGTTCATTCCCCGCAACCGCTAACGTGCCCAATACGGTGCTCAAGATTGCCGTCGCGCAGATCAACTGCGTGGTCGGCGATATCGCGGGCAACGCGCGCTTGCTGCGCGACGCGGCACTCGCTGCACGCGCGGCGGGAGCCGACATTCTTGTCGCCCCCGAGCTCGCATTGTGCGGCTATCCGCCCGAAGACCTGCTGACGCGGGAAGATTTCTACCAGGCCTGCGAACGTGAGCTTGCGGCCCTGGCGGAGGGCACGCGCGGCATCGATGTGCTGGTTGGCCATCCTGAACTCGCCGTAACGGGTTGCCACAATGCGGCTTCGCTGCTGCGTGATGGCAAGGTACTGCATACCTATCATAAGCTGCGTCTGCCGAACTACGAGGTTTTCGACGAAGTCCGTTATTTCAAGCCCGGCGAGGGGCCGTGCGTTTTTGAAGTAAAGGGCGTCAAGGTTGGCGTGAATATCTGCGCTGATGTGTGGGAACGTGGCCCCGCCGAGGCGGCTGCGGCTGCGGGCGCAGAATTGTTGCTGGTGCTCAACGCGTCGCCGTATCACATGAACAAGCAGCAGCAGCGCTACGAAGTGCTGCGCGAACGCATTGCCGATGGTGGCATGGCGGTGGTGTACTGCAATCTCGTCGGCGGACAGGACGAACTGGTGTTCGATGGCGCTTCTTTCGCTTTGAACGCCAATGGCGAGCTTGCCTATCAGGCCGCCTCTTTCGAAGAGCGGCTCGATATTCTCGAGTATGCCAATGGCAAAATCGTCTCCGGCGCTTTTACGGAAGCGGCATCCATCGAGGCCGAGGTCTACGCGGCGCTGAAGCTTGGCGTGCGCGACTATCTTGGCAAGAACGGCTTCCCGTCGGCGATCATCGGGCTGTCCGGCGGCATCGATTCGGCGCTGACGCTGTGTATTGCTGTTGATGCGCTTGGCGCGGAGCGGGTCAGGGCGGTCATGATGCCCTCACCCTACACGGCGCAGATGAGCCTGGATGATTCGCGCGAGCTGGTGCGCGCGCTGGGTGTGCGCTATGACGAATTGCTGATCGAGCCCGCGATGCGAACCTTCGAGCAGATGCTGACACCGCTGTTCGAAGGCCGGCCAAGCGACACGACGGAAGAAAACCTGCAGGCGCGCATTCGCGGCATGAACCTCATGGCGCTCTCCAACAAGCTCGGTGGCATCGTCCTGACCACGGGCAACAAGAGCGAGATGGCGGTGGGGTACGCGACCCTGTATGGCGATATGGCAGGCGGCTTTGCCGTGATCAAGGACATTCTCAAAACCTTCGTCTATCGTCTGTGCCGCTACCGAAATACGCTGTCGCCAGTGATTCCCGAAAACATCATCGTGCGTCCGCCGTCGGCCGAACTAAAGCCCGATCAGAAGGACCAGGACTCGCTGCCTCCCTACGAAGTGCTCGATGCCATCATCGAAGCCTATATGGAATGCAACGCAAGTCCGCGCGAGATCATCGCCATGGGCTACGCCGAAACTGACGTGCGCCGCGTGGTAGCCATGCTCAAGCGCAATGAATACAAACGTCGGCAATCGCCCGTCGGTATTCGTGTTTCGCGGCGCGGATTCGGCAAGGACTGGCGCTACCCGATTACCAACCGTTATCAGGATGAGTATTGAAAGAGCGGTATTGAAAGAGAGCAAGGGACGCACCCGGCACAACGCCGTCCGCTATACTTGCAAAAATTCTGTAACAAGAAGTCTTGAACCCCATCGGAGGCAGTCCCGTGAAAAAGATCGAAGCCGTCATCAAGCCTTTCAAGCTCGACGAAGTCCGCGAAGCCTTGTCCGAAGTCGGCATCACCGGCCTGACCGTGACCGAAGTAAAGGGCTTTGGCCGTCAGAAAGGTCATACCGAGTTGTACCGCGGCGCCGAATACGTCGTCGATTTCCTGCCCAAGATCAAGGTTGAAGTGATCGTGCCCGAGGGCATCGTCGATCAAGCCATTGAGGCGATCATCAAGTCGGCGCGTACCGGCAAGATCGGCGATGGCAAGATCTTCGTTTCGACGGTCGAGCAGGTCATTCGTATTCGCACAGGTGAGACGGGCGAAGAAGCAGTCTGAGTTCGCACACACATGAAAAAGCCGCCAGATACTGGCGGCTTTTTTCATTGTTTCTTTAATTTCTTCCAGAATTACATCGTCATTCCCGCGAAAGCGGGAATCCACTTTATGGCACGGACGCGCATCGCGTAGAAGTGGATTCCCGCGTTCGCGGGAATGACGGCTTTGGCTAACGCTTGCCAGCGCGCATCAGCACCAGCAGCGCACCGGCGCCGCCGTCGTGGACTCGTGCCTGACAGTAGCCGAGTACATCGTCATAGTTCATCAGCCAGCCTGCTACCAGTTTCTTGAGCACCGGCTCTCTGCCTGGCGAGCCGAGCCCCTTGCCGTGAATCACGCGCACGCAGCGGATGTCGCGCTTGCGCCAGTCTGCAAAGGCAGCGGCCAGCAAGTCGCGTGCTTCGTCCCGGTTGGCGCCATGCAGATCCAGTTGTGCCTGGACGACCCAACGGCCGCGCCGAAGATCGCGTAGCGTGGTACGCGGGATGCCTGTCTTGAGGTAATACAACTCGTCGCCACCTTCAAGTACCAATTCGAGTGGCGTCGGCGCGTAGATCGACTCGGCAAGCGCTGATTGTTCATCGCGATGATGCTGAACGGGAACCGGGTGCGGTTTGGGCGCTTCGATGAACACCTTGTCCGTACGAATCGGCACGACGTCATGCAGCAATCTGGCGAGCAATTGTTCTTCGGGCAGGCCCGGGGTTGCAAGTGCGGGTTGCGACCAGTGTGGAGGTAGCCAGTCATGTGGATGGGGGAGCGGCTTTTCAGGCGCTACGGGCGCCCGTTCTTTGCGACGCGGGACGGGTGGCGGAGAGGTTTTTCGCAGTTCGGCGTAGTCGGATGCGGGCAAGGCACGCACATCCTTTACGGCAGTCTGGAACAGCAAACGGTCATCGACCGGCTCGCCACCTTTCGTGATGGGCGAGACCGGCCTTGACGCGAGTTTTTTCCTGAGTTCTGTGAGTGGCGGGAGCTTGCTGCGGCTCATGAGTGTGTGCCGGGCAACGCCGCCCGCCGTGGTGGATTTACTTCAGGCTGTCGAGATAGCGCTCGGCGTCCAGTGCCGCCATACAGCCCGTGCCAGCACTGGTCACTGCCTGACGATAGACGTGGTCCTGCACATCGCCGGCCGCAAATACGCCGCTGATACTGGTCTGCGTCGCGTTGCCGTTACGGCCACATTCCGTGATCAGGTAGCCGGTCGTATCCATGTCGAGCTGACCTTTGAATATTTCCGTGTTCGGCGCATGTCCGATGGCAATAAAGACGCCCTTGAGCGCGATGTCCCTGCCTTCGCCATTCTTGACGTTACGCACGCGGATACCGGTGGCGCCGCTGTTGTCACCTAGCACTTCCTCAAGCGTCGAGTCGAGCTCCAGCGCGATGCGGCCTTCCTGCACGCGCTCCATCAACTTGTCGACCATGATCGCTTCAGCCTTGAACTTGTCGCGGCGGTGTACCAGCGTGACCTTGGTGGCGATATTGGCGAGGTACAAAGCCTCTTCAACGGCAGTGTTGCCGCCGCCGACAACGGCTACTTCCTGGCCCTTGTAGAAGAAGCCATCACAGGTTGCACAGGCCGAAACACCACGGCCAGCGAATTTCTCTTCCGACGGCAAGCCCAGATACTTGGCTGTGGCACCTGTGGCGATGATCAGCGCGTCGCAGGTATAGGTGCCGCTATCGCCAATCAGCGTGAACGGGCGCTCGGTAAGTTTGGCAGTGTGAATGTGGTCAAAAATCTGCACGGTGTTGAAACGTGCTGCGTGCTTTTCAAAGCGCGCCATCAGGTCGGGACCATGAACGCCATCGGCGTCAGCGGGCCAGTTATCGACTTCGGTTGTCGTCATGAGCTGGCCGCCCTGGGCAAGGCCCGTGATGAGGACGGGCTTCAGATTGGCCCGCGCGGCATACACGGCGGCCGAATAGCCAGCGGGACCAGAGCCGAGAATGATCAGGGGGTGATGTACTGCGGTGCTCATTTTTTTCCTCGTGCGCGTTATTTTTCAGGCAGAACTTGTGATGTCTTTAATTATAACGGAGGCCCGTTCGTAGGCCGCTTATGAACCCGATAGTTCGTGGCAATGGACAGAAGAAGCTCGGAAGAGGGCCTGTTGGCGCGGCATTGCGACCGGTCCGCCAGAAAGGCTAAAGATTCCGCAGCATGTAACCGTTCATCTATACTCCCGACGACCAGCCAAGAGAGCTTGCTTCGTCAAGGAACAAAGTCACAATCAAGTCACAACTGATGTTGGCAATGACCCCGCTTCGGCCCGGTCGAGAGACCTGACAGTCGGAAGTTCAGGTCGCACATCAAGTTATTGAGTCATGGAGACCCGGCATGTTGAACGCGAACCACGTATCTGTCACAGCTCTCAGAACCTTGCCCATGTTTCAGGGTATCGCACCGGAGCGTCTCGAGACCGTCGCGCGTTGTGCCATGCTGCGCCGCGTTTCGCGTGGTACTGCGGTGGTGCTGGCAGGCGACACCACTGACAACGTCTATTTCGTGCTCAATGGCAATCTCAAGGTCATCGTCAGCGATGAAGATGGCCGCGAAGTGATTCTCACCATGCTGGGTCAGGGCGACATCTTCGGCGAAATGGGCGTTGTCGATGAAGAACCACGCTCCGCCACTGTTACCGCCGTGTCGCCGGTCGATCTCGTGGTTATCGCACAAGCCGATTTTCGCCACCTGCTGCAGGAAAATTTCGAGCTGTGTCTGCGCATCATGGGCAGTCTGGCGCAACGCTTGCGCGAAGCCGATCGCAAGATCGAAAGCCTGGCGCTGATGGACGTTTATGGCCGCGTCGCGCGCCTGTTGCTCGATATGGCCGAGACCACGGATGGTCAGACCATCGTGCGCAAGAAAATATCCAAGCAGGATATCGCCAAGATGATTGGCGCCTCCCGCGAGATGGTGTCCCGCGTCATGAAGGATCTGCAAACGCGCGGCCTCATCGACGAAACCGACTCTGGCGTGATCCTCTACGAGCAGATCAACGCTGTTTGATTGCGTGCTGCCCGCCGTCCGGCAAGGTAAAGCCGGGAAGGGCGGTCTGTACCGGTGCAGCACGCTATAATCCGGCATTCTCATAGCCCGGTCGTTGCCGCGCCTATCCATGCTTTTCCGCTTCGTTTCCCGTCAGGCATCTGAACCGCTGCCCGAAAAGATCGGTTTGCTCGTCCGTGAGGCGCGCTGGCTGATCCTCGCGGCCGTCGGTGCTTATGTCGCAATGATCCTGTTCGGCTACGACAAGGCCGACCCGGGCTGGTCGCATGCCGTGGCACCCGGCCGCGTGATCAATCCCGGTGGTCGCTTCGGCGCCTGGCTGGCGGATATGCTGCTGTCGTTCCTCGGTAGCTCCGCGTGGTGGCTGGTGCTGTTCCTCTTCTGGGGGCTGTTCTTTGGCGGCCGTCGTCTGCGTGATGAGCTTGCCGGTGATCGGCGCTCCTTCTTCATCGTCATGGCGGGCTTTGCGATCGTGCTGCTGGCCAGCAGCGGCATCGAAGCGCTGCGCTTTTACACCAGCACCGCGTTATTGCCAGGCGCACCGGGCGGTGTAGTTGGCCTGGAAATCGGCGAGCTGTCGATGCGCTACCTTGGCTTCACCGGCGGCACCTTGTTCCTGCTGACCTTGTGGGCGGTCGGTCTCTCCATCTTCGGCGGTTTCTCCTGGGTCGTAGCCGTAGAGAAACTCGGCCATGCGCTGGAGGCCTCCGTATTGTGGTGCCACGCGCAATACCAGGCGTGGCAGGACAGGCGCCTGGGCCAGGAGCTGGCTGGCAAGCGTGAGGAAAAGGTCAAGCGTGAGCGCAAGAAGCGCGAAGACAAGCCACCGATGAGCATCCACATCGAGCCGGTGAAGATGGAGATCGCCAAGTCCGACCGCGTTGCCAAGGAATCGCAGCAATCCCTGTTCGGCGAGATTTCCGCGGGCGGGTTGCCGCCGCTGTCGCTGCTCGATGTCGCTTCCAACGATGTCGAGCCACCTTCGGTGGAATCGCTGGAATACACCTCGCGCCTGATCGAACGCAAATTGGCCGATTTCGGCGTTGAGGTGAAGGTGCTGGCGGCCTATCCTGGCCCTGTCATCACGCGTTTCGAGATCGAGCCGGCAACGGGCGTGAAGGGCAGCCAGATCATGAATCTGGTGAAGGATCTGGCGCGCGCCTTGTCGGTGATCAGCATCCGCGTGGTCGAGACGATCCCGGGCAAGACCTGCATGGGACTCGAGATACCGAATCCGAAACGCCAGACAGTGCGCATCTCGGAGATCATGGGCTCGAAGGTCTATCACGACATGAACTCGCCGCTGACCATCGTGCTCGGCAAGGACATCGGCGGCAATCCGATGGTGGCCGATCTGGCCAAGATGCCGCACTTGCTGGTAGCCGGTACGACCGGCTCGGGTAAATCGGTCGGCATCAACGCGATGATCCTGTCGCTGCTCTACAAGGCCGAAGCGGACAAGGTTCGCCTCATCCTGATCGACCCGAAGATGCTGGAATTGTCGGTGTACGAAGGCATCCCGCATTTGCTGGCGCCTGTGGTCACCGACATGCGCCATGCCGCGCACGCCCTGAACTGGTGTGTCGGTGAGATGGAGCGCCGTTACAAGCTGATGTCGGCAATGGGCGTGCGTAATCTTGCCGGCTTCAACAAGCAGATAGCCGACGCGCAGAAGGCCGGCAAGCCGCTGACCAACCCCTTTACGCTGACACCGGAAAACCCGGAACCGATTCCTCACATGCCGATGATCGTGATCGTCATCGACGAGCTGGCCGACCTGATGATGGTGGTCGGCAAGAAGATCGAAGAGCTTATTGCACGTCTTGCGCAGAAAGCGCGTGCAGCGGGCATTCACCTTGTGCTGGCTACGCAACGCCCTTCGGTCGATGTCATCACGGGTCTGATCAAGGCCAATATTCCTACGCGCATGTCATTCCAGGTGTCGAGCAAGATCGACTCGCGCACCATCCTTGATCAGATGGGCGCTGAGGCCCTGCTTGGCATGGGCGATATGCTTTACCTGGCGCCCGGCAGCGGTTACCCCACGCGGGTGCATGGCGCCTTCGTCGATGACAAGGAAGTCCATAAGGTGGTCGAGTTCCTCAAGACGACCGGCGAGCCGGATTATGTCGAGGGCATTCTCAGCGGCGGCAACGAGGAGGGCGGTGGCGATCTGGTGACGCTTGAGGGTGCGGGAGGCGAGCCGAATGGCGAGTCCGATGCGCTTTACGATCAGGCTGTCGAGATCGTCGTCAAGACGCGCCGGCCGTCCATCTCCCTGGTACAGCGCCATTTGCGCATCGGCTACAACCGCGCCGCACGACTTATCGAACAAATGGAGAAGTCCGGTGTCGTATCTGCAATGAGCGCCAACGGCAATCGTGAAGTCATCGCGCCGCCGCCGCGCGAAGATTAAAAAGAGTCTCGTAAATCACGTCATTCCCGCGAAAGCGGGAATCCACTTCGACGCAATGAAGCGACATCGTGCAGTGAGGTGGATTCCCGCTTTCGCGGGAATGACGGAATAGCTTTGTCACTGATCGGATATTCAATGCGTTTTCTTGTTCTTCCTCTTGCAGCATTTCTTTTGTCCTCAGCAGCGCACGCTTCAAACGCTCTGGATCAACTGCATCAGTTTCTCGAAGGCAGCAAGACCGCCAAAGCCAGTTTCAGTCAGTCCGTGATCTACAAGAACGGCAAGGAAGGACAGAAGGCGGCCGGCACCATGATTTTCCTGCGGCCGGGCAAGTTTCGCTGGAGTTACGAGAAGCCCTATAACCAGCTGATCGTCGGCGATGGCAGCAAGCTATGGTCGTATGACAAGGAACTGAACCAGGTCGTGGTCAAGCCGATGAGCCAGGCGCTCGGCTCCAGCCCGGCGGCGCTGCTCGCGGGCGACAATGCGCTTGAGAAGAACTTCGATCTGAAAGACGGCGGCGAGAACGGTGGCCTGGCCTGGCTGGATGCGACGCCGAAGAATAACGAAGCGGGCTTCGAACGCGTTCGCATCGGTTTCAAGAATGGCTTGCCGCAGGCGATGGAAGTGCGTGACAACTTCGGCCAGACAACCGTGCTGCAGTTCGTGGGATTCGAACGCAACGTCGCCGTGACCAACGAGACATTCCGCTTCGTGCCGCCCAAGGGCGCCGACGTCATAGGCGAGGGGGGCACGCCGTAGGCCGTATCGGATGAGCGATCTTTTTTTCGATCAGCTTCCAGCCGGCAACGTTCCGCTTGCCGAGCTGCTGCGTCCGAAAACGCTGGCGGACGTGGTGGGGCAAACGCATCTGCTTGGCCCGGGCAAGCCGTTGCGCCTGGCCATCGAATCCGGCAAGCCGCATTCGATGATTTTGTGGGGCCCGCCGGGCGTTGGCAAAACGACGCTGGCGCGGCTGATGGCAACGCACTTCGATGCCGACTTCATGGCCTTGTCTGCGGTGTTCTCGGGCGTGAAGGACATCCGCGAGGCCATGACGCAAGCCGAGGCGGCGCGGGCGCGCAACGGGCGTCACACCATCCTGTTCGTCGATGAAGTGCATCGCTTCAACAAGTCGCAGCAGGACGCCTTTCTGCCCTACGTCGAATCCGGGCTGGTGACCTTCATCGGCGCGACGACAGAAAACCCCTCATTTGAAGTGAACTCGGCGTTGTTATCGCGCGCCTCGGTATATGTGCTCGATAGCCTCAAGCCGGAGGAAATGGCGCAGTTGTTCGAGCGCGCGAAGCGCGACGCCATGCCCGACCTGAGTTTTTCCGACGAAGCCAAGGATCGCCTGATCGGCTGGGCCGACGGCGACGCACGGCGCTTCCTCAATGTGCTCGAAACCTTACGCACGGCGGCAGGCGCGGCGAAGATCACCGAGATCACCGGCG
The DNA here is from genome assembly GCA_028292485.1 of Rhodocyclales bacterium. Taxonomy (GTDB): domain Bacteria; phylum Pseudomonadota; class Gammaproteobacteria; order Burkholderiales; family Rhodocyclaceae; genus Viridibacterium. Next base: position 32,445 of record JAQGMG010000049.1, read on the forward strand.
AGTTTGCCGAGAGCACGCTGTCGCAGAATCTGCGCCGTTTCGACAAGGGCGGTGAAGCATTCTACGACCAGATATCTGCGCTGCATAAATCGGTACGTGGCTCCAATCCGGATGCGGCCTTGTACTGGTTCATCCGCATGCTCGATGGCGGCGCCGATCCGCTCTACCTGGGGCGGCGCATCGTACGCATGGCAAGCGAAGACATCGGTCTTGCGGACCCGCGTGCGCTACGCATCGCGCTGGACGCCTGCGAAACGTTTGAACGTCTCGGCTCGCCGGAAGGGGAGTTGACCCTGGCGCAGGCTGTCATCTACCTGGCATGTGCTGCGAAGTCGAATGCAGCTTACGTGGCCTATAACGAAGTGACCCGTTTCGTGAAGAACGACGGCAGCAGGCCGGTGCCCATACATCTACGCAATGCGCCGACCAAGCTGATGAAAGAGCTTGGCTACGGCAAGGAGTACCGCTACGCACACGACGAACCCAATGCCTATGCGGCAGGCGAAGACTATTTGCCGGAGGGGGTGCCCGCGGTCAATTGGTATGAACCGACTGACCGCGGGTTAGAGGCGAAGATCGCCGAAAAACTCGCATACCTGAGAGGGCTTGATCGCAACGCAAGAGGTCGCAAGGATCAATGAGCGAGCGGGTGCGCAGCACGGAACTGCGCATACACGTGAAACACGTGTTCAGTTTTGGCGTTCTCGCCGAGACGCAAAGCGTCTTCAAGCATGTCCGCCAGGCAATGGTCCATATGGACCACACCATCTTCAGTTTGCACCATCGAGCAAGCGATTGTTGCAGCAACCTCGCAGGGCAGTTGTTCGTGCTGGGCGAACAGCTCGACTTCTTCTTCGGTGAGATCACAGTAGTCCAGACAATCGCGCATTGAAAGCATTCAAATCTCCTGGCAGGGGCCCGTCCTGATCTCACGGGCCTCATCAAATGGTTGGTCTTTTCAGCCTATACGCTGTTGTGTCAAACGCAAGTTAGGGTTTTCAATCGCCAGCGCGCAGCGCGATAGGAACGCTGCTTTGTGCTCAATGCGGCGTCCGAGAAGCAGTGTGCCGGTAACTGGCAAATTTTGAGACAATCGACGCCTTGCGCAGAAGTCTGCGCAGCCCAACCCCATTTATTTGCACTGGCAATCCATGCTTGATATTCAATTGCTTCGCACTCAACTAGAAACCGTCGCGCAGACGCTGGCAGCGCGCAAATTCGTGCTCGATACAGCCAGCTTTCAGGCGCTCGAAAACGAACGCAAGGTCTTGCAAACGCATACCCAGGACTTGCAGGCCAAGCGCAATAGCCTTTCCAAACAGATCGGCATGCTCAAGGGCAAGGGTGAAGACGCTTCGGCAGTGATGGCTGAAGTGTCCGGCCTGGGTGATGAGCTCAAATCGGCAGAAGAGCGTCTGGCCGCCTTGCAGGAGAAAGTGACCGACTTCCTTCAGCGCCTGCCGAATCTCCCGCATGCGTCCGTGCCGATCGGTACGGACGAGTCCGGCAATGTTGAAGTTCGTCGCGTCGGCGTGCCAAGGGATTTCGATTTCGAGGTGAAGGATCACGTTGACGTGGGCGCTTCGCTCGGGCTCGATTTCGAAACCGGCACCAAGCTTTCTGGCTCGCGCTTTACGTTCATGCGTGGTCAGATGGCGCGGCTGCATCGCGCCATCGCGCAGTTCATGCTCGACGTGCAGACCAATGAGCACGGTTACACGGAATGCTATACACCGTACATCGTGAATGCCGACAGCCTGCTTGGCACGGGCCAGTTACCCAAGTTCGAAGCAGACTTGTTTGCTGCGAAGAAAGGTGGGCAGGAAGGCGAGGGCGAGACGCTGTATCTGATCCCGACGTCTGAAGTGACATTGACCAATTCCGTGCGTGGCGAAGTGCTTGCCGCCGACCAATTGCCCATCAAGCTGACTGCCCATACGCCGTGCTTCCGTTCCGAGGCGGGCAGCTACGGCCGCGACACGCGCGGCATGATTCGTCAGCATCAATTCGACAAAGTCGAGATGGTGCAGATCGTGCACCCTGAGACTTCCTATGCCACACTCGACGCGATGGTGGGGCATGCCGAAGCTGTCTTGCAGAAACTGGAATTGCCCTATCGCGTGATGGCGTTGTGTACGGGCGATATGGGCTTTGGTGCCACCAAGACCTTCGACCTTGAAGTGTGGCTGCCGGCGCAAAGTGCTTATCGCGAGATATCGTCAGTGTCGAACTGCGAAGCGTTTCAGGCGCGTCGCATGCAGACACGCTTCAAGAACGAGCAGGGCAAGAACGAGTTCGTTCATACCTTGAACGGCTCCGGCCTTGCCGTAGGTCGCACCTTGGTAGCCGTGCTGGAGAATTACCAGCAGGCAGATGGTTCAGTGATCATTCCGCAAGTCCTGCGTCCTTACATGGGCGGTCTCGAGCGGCTTACTTCGAGAGGCTAGCCAGCAGGGCGCGAGATGGCTATAATTCGCGCCTTCGCGGAGAGGTGGCAGAGTGGTCGAATGTACCTGACTCGAAATCAGGCGTAGGTGCAAGCCTACCGTGGGTTCGAATCCCACCCTCTCCGCCAAGACCA
>JAQGMG010000011.1 GCA_028292485.1 Rhodocyclales bacterium
CGTCGATGCCGACTTCGCATCGGAAACGGCCAGCCTGTCGCGTAACCAGATCCTGCAACAAGCCGGTACGGCCATGCTGGCGCAAGCCAACAGCTTGCCGCAGCAGGTGTTGAGTCTGTTGCGTTAATCAGCAAGAACGGGAGCCGGGTTTTCCCGGCTCCTTTCAGTAACAAGGAGGCCGCAACATGGCAATCCAACCAGTAGGTCAATATGTGCCTCCTGCTTCGGCGGCGAGCTCGCCCACAGCCGTTTCGCGCGAGACGCGGGATGCCCCTGCCGAGCAACCCGTACCGCCCGAAGCTGTCGCGGCAAATCCCCCAACCAGAGATCAATTGGACCGCGCTATGGGCGAAGTCAGGAAGGCTCTCGCGCCGGTGGCACGAAACCTGCAATTCTCGATCGACGACGCGACCGGACGTTCCGTTGTCAAAGTGGTGGATGCCGTGACGAATGAGGTGATCCGGCAAATGCCCAGCGAAGAATTGTTGGCCATCACTCGCTCCATGGACAAGCTCTCCGGTCTGTTTGTCAAACAGAAAGCTTGACGTTCCGTTTTGGCGGAACAGGTGTTTTGATCAGGAGAAACAGCCATGGCAACAGGTGCCATTACTTCAGCAGGTCTAGGTTCAGGCATTGACGTTGAAAGCCTCGTCACGAAGCTGATGGCGCTGGAGCGCCAGCCAATCAACCAGCTACAGACGAAAGAAACCAGCGTCAAGACGCGCCTGTCGGCCTATGGCACGCTCAAGAGCAACCTGTCTGCCTTGCAGGATGCGGCAGAAGCCTTGCAGACCAGGGCGAAATTTGCCTCCAATACGGCAGTTGTTGCCGATACCACTGCCGCATCCGCCACGGTGGACAGCACGGCAGTCGCAAGCAGCTACTCTCTTGCGATCGATAAACTCGCGCAAACCGAAAAGGTTCGCAGCATCGGCTACGCCAGCGCCTCCACGACGATTGCGACGGGCACACTCAAGATCGATCTGGGCAATTTCAACGGCACGACTTTTACCGCAGATGCTCTGCGCTCCGTGTCAGTCACAATCAACTCAAGCAACAACACCCTGGCAGGGCTGCGCGACGCTATCAATGGCGCCAATGCTGGCGTCACCGCATCGCTCGTCAACGACGGCAGCGCAACGCGGCTGGTGGTTTCCTCCAAGGACAGCGGCGCGAACAATGCATTCAAGCTGTCTGGCCTGACAGGTTTCGACTTCAACCCGGCTGCCGCATCGACGCTCCTGTCCACACAAGTTTCTCAGGACGCTTCATTCACGCTCGACGGCATCGCGATGACGCGCTCATCGAACAAGATTACCGACGCGCTCGATGGCGTTACGCTGAATCTCGCGAAGATAACGACCGCAACGACCCTTACGGTCGGCAGCGACACCAGCTCCATCACGACGAAGATCAATGCCTTCGTGACGGCGTACAACAACACCATCGGTTTGATGAGCAGCCAGAGTAGCTACAACGCTGACTCCAAGACTGCCGGCCCGCTCAATGGCGAGTCATCCGTGCGCAGCATCCAGGCGCAGTTGCGCAGCATCGTAGGTGGCTCGGTGGGAGCCGACACGAGCTTCGGCCGCCTGTCCGACATAGGCATCCAGGTCGGCGCCAATGGCAAGCTGACGGTGAACAGCGACAAGCTCAGCACGGCACTGAAAGACCCGACCAAGGACGTGGCAGGCCTGTTCATTACCGGCACGTCGAGCTCAGGTTTTGCCGCGCAGATTGCCGACCGCGTCAAGACGATTCTCGGCACGGACGGAGTCCTTACGGCACGCACGGATGGCTTGAACAAGAACATCAAGTCGACCGATGACAGCATCTCGAAACTCGAAAGTCGCATGAGCGTTATCGAGGCGCGCTATCGAGCGCAATTCAACGCTATGGATCGCACCGTCGCCAGTCTGACGGGCACCAGTAATTTTCTGACGCAGCAGCTGTCGAGGCTGTAGAGCGGTAGATCAAATACGACGTCACCAAGCACGCTTTTCACGGCCCTTTCGCAACTTCAACACTCGCAAGGAATGACATGTTCGCAACCCAATCCGCAGCGGCCTATGCCAAAGTTGGCATCGAAACAAACGTGAGCACCGCGAACCCGCACCAACTCGTGTTGATGTTGTTCGATGGCGCGCTGCTTGCCATCAATAGCGCGGCAATTTCCATGTCCAACGGCGATGTCGTTGCCAAGGGAATGTCTACTTCCAAGGCCATCGAGATCATCACATACGGGCTCAAGGCCAGCCTGGATGGTGAAGCGGGTGGCGATCTGGCGGGGCGCCTCGGCGCACTCTACGATTACATGTGCCAGCGCCTCTTCTTCGCCAACGCTGAAAACAATGAAGCAATCCTCAATGAGGTATCGGGCTTGCTCAATGATTTGCGTGAGGCATGGGCGCAGATCGGGCAACAGGTCGCGCAATCGGGCAATGACACCAATCCGGAACAGGCAGGCTGAGGTGGACATGCAGGACAACACATTGGCGCACTACGAAACCATGTGTCGGCTTACCGGCATGATGGTCGAAGCCGCGCGTGAGGGTGACTGGGGCTTGCTCGGCTCGCTGGAACAGGAGGTTGCCACGCTGCGCAACCAGCTGCAGGCCGAAGATGCCGAAGGCATACGTTTTGATCTGAGCGAAGCGCAGCGCATGCGCAAACGCGACCTGATCCTGCGCATGCTTGCCGATGACCGCGAAATTCGCCGGCATACCGAACCCTGGATGGCCAGCGTTCGCAGCTTGCTGGCAGGCTCTTCCCTGGAACGCAATGTGCGCAAGGCATACAGTAGCGGGCACTGAGTCCGGCGGCGGTACCATGGGGACCTGCCTTCTCCTCACCTGTTTTGCGGACGTTACGGCCTTTCATATGGAAAGTGGATAGAAAGTGATTCCAGCGGACCTTGCTTCCCGTCTCCGCCTTCTCATCGACAGCGAGGTCAAATCCCTCGTCCGTGTCGCGGACATTCCTTCCGATCTTCCCGACCTGGAAACAGGCCAGCGCTTCTCGGCGAAGATAGAAAGCCCCCTGCCCGACGGCACTTTTCGCGCCCTCGTTGCGGGCCGCACCGTTACATTGGCTGTACCCAATGGCGCCAAATCCGGCGACGTGCTGGAGCTCGTGGTGACGGGCACAAACGACAAGACGATCACGGCACGGCTCGCCGATGCGGCCGAACCGGCGACGACATCGCTGCAACCCAAACTAAGCCCGGCCGGACAATTGATCAGTCAGCTGCTCACCGGCAGGCAAGGCGATAGCCAGGCAGCAAGCCTGAATCGCAATGAGCCGTTACTGCCCGCTCCGCCTACCAAGGCAGCGCCACTGACACCATTACTGCGACAGGCAGTGAGCGAAAGCGGTCTGTTCTATGAATCCCACCAGGCGCAATGGATCGAGGGTGAAAGCTCGCTTGAAAGCCTGCTGCGCGAGCCGCAGGCGCGCGCCAGCATGGTGGCCCCGCAGCCCGGCCCGCAAGGCACTGCGCCGGCAACGGGCCTGCCCGGTCAGCAAGCATCTGGCGATGCAGCACAGCGCCCACAGGGGCCACAAGCACAAGGCGCTTTGCCGCAACAACAGTCAGGCAATTCGAACACAGCCGCCATTTCCGCCCTGCAAACCGGTCGCGAAGCAGACGCTCAGCGTGCTGCGTCGGTCAACGACGCGCCCTCCCAAGGCACTGCGCTGAAGATTGCCGAGCAGCTCATGCCACTGGTACACCAGCAGCTCGAAACACTGGCTACCCACCAGGCCATGTGGCAAGGCCAAGTGTGGCCGGGGCAGACGATGCAATGGGAAATCTTCGACCCTGAAGGCGAGTCGCAAACCTCTGGCGATCAGTCCGAAAACGGCGAACCCGCGCCCTGGCAAAGCACTTTGCGCCTGAGAATGCCACGGCTCGGCGGTATCGAAGCGCAGCTCATCGTGACGGCTGCCGGCGTCGCCATACGTGTCAGTGCCGACTCGGCGCAGACTGCGCAACAACTGCAGGACGGCGGTGAGAGCCTGGGCAGCGCGCTCGAGGCCGCCGGCGTCCCCTTGACCGGATTCGCCGTACAACTCGGAGGCCCACGTGAAGTCCGGCCCTGAGACCAATACACCGCGCTCTTCTGCAGTCGCACTCGCCTATCACGCCGGCGAAAGCGCGCCGCAGGTCGTTGCCAAGGGCCAGGGGCTGATTGCCCAGGAAATCATCGCGCGCGCGCGCAGTGCGGGCGTCTATGTGCATGAGTCGCCAGAGCTGGTGTCGCTGCTGATGCAGGTGGACCTTGACGAACGCATACCGCCAGCACTCTACGTCGCGATTGCCGAGCTGCTCGCCTGGCTATACCAGATGGAGCAAGGCATCCCTGCTCAGCCCAAACCAAAGGCTGGTGTATAGTCGTCCGGAACAACCAGAAGCATTCGCCAAGACCTTCATCGAGATCACCACGGCATGGCTGACAACGCACATCCGGCACAAAAATTCGAGCTTCTCCAGTCCGACGATTTTGAGCAATACCTGTTGCACGAACGTCGCGAGATCGGCTACATCCTGCGTCAGCTGGCTGCCCGCCGCAGCATGATCACGGCATACATTGGCGACAGCGCGCGCTTTCTGATGACCAGCGTGCTGTCGGTCAGCGACGATGACCGCAGTGTCTATCTCGACATCGGCAGCGACGATGCCCTCAACAATGAGGCCGCTGGTGCCAATAGCCTGCTTTGTCTCACCCAGCTGGACAAGGTAAAGGTGCAATTTTCCGTCACGCGTCCGCACCTGGCCAACTTTGGCAAATACCCGGCCTTGCTTGCCGACACACCCGAAGTGCTGTTGCGGCTGCAGCGTCGCGAGTACTACCGTCTCACGGCGCCGATCGCTCACTCGCTCGTGTGTCGCATCCCCTCGCCAAACATGAGCCGGGTCGAAGCGCGGGTCATCGATATATCCGGTGGCGGTGTGGCTGTCATCGTGCCGCCCAGGGATATGGCACTGAGCGCAGACGAAAAATACATGGACTGTCGCCTGGAATTGCCTGAATTCGGCCCTGTGACGACAACCCTGCGCGTGCGCAACATTTTCCGCATCACCAGCCGCAGCGGCACCGACATGCTGCGTGCAGGTTGCCAATTCGAGGACCTGCCGGTTCCCATGGCCAACGCCATCCAGCGTTACATCCTGCGTGTCGAGCGCGACCGCAAGGCCCGGGAAATCAACGAATAGGCCCAGCGAAATACCCCGGGGGAGCCATCTCCTTCGTGGAAATACCGGGTAGACCCGCCTCGTACTTCCGCAATACCTGCCGTTTGACTGCGCGATACTGATGGCCTTGCTAGAATCGGCCTCCCGGCTTTCCACGCAATGGCGTCGATGAACATTGCCTTTCCAACGGCCCCGAACAACATGCGACTATCTCTTCGGCCTGACTTGCCCCCAAAACTGCTAGTCGGCAGCACGTGGTTGCTTGCGTTGGCGCTGAGCGCGTGGATCGCCGCCACATGGTATTGGCATTTGAGCGGCACGCCGGTGCAGTCCGCCCAGCCCTCGCCTGTCAGTGATCCGCTGGCCGCCGCGCAGGACATCGCTTCACGGCAACTCTTCGGGGCGTCGGTTTCGGCAGTGCCGGTCGAGGCGGCGCAAACGCAGAATCTCATGCTCATGGGTGTCTCCACGCGCTGGGGAAAGCTGCCGGGTTTCGCGGTGATCAAGGATGGAACATTCCCGTCGGGCTCCTTTATTGAGGGGGAAGAGATTGCTCCGGGCGTAAAACTGCTACATGTGTTGCCGGACTCCATAGAAATCGACCGGAACGGCACGCGCGAGCAGATCAGGCTCAGCGCTTCGCCCCGCATGCCTGGAGATGTCATTCAAGGTCGTACGAATCCGCTGGGTCAGCCAGCTCAACCGAACCGCTTGAATCCGTCGAACCAGGCGGTTGGCGGTTCTACCCCGGCTTCCGACAATCAATAGTGAACAGATTGAGTAAAAATACGCTGATGCTTTCATTCAAACGCCTGCCCGGTTTCGTCGCGACGCTGCTTGTCGCGCTTTATTTGCCTGTCGGCTCGGCGCAAAACGTTCAACCTGCAGGCACCGCAGCGCAAGGCGCCGCTCCCGTGATCGCGCAAGGCAGTGCGCCTGCAATCGCGCAGAACCGCGACCTTGTCGAAAGCGGCGAAACCGTATCGTTGAATTTCAACAGCGCAGACATTGAGGCGGTGATACGCGCCATCGGCAAGATCTCCGGCCGCAATTTCATCATCGACCCGCGTGTCAAAGGCACCATCAATATCGTCACCAGCCGGCCAGTCAATCGCTCGATGGTGTATCCGATCCTGCTTTCCGCGCTGCGTCTGCAAGGCTACGCGGTGGTCGAAAACGGCAACGTGTCGAAGGTCGTTCCCGAAGCAGACGCCAAGCTGCATGCCGTGCCGTCCGGCACGCATGCCGCGCCTGTGTCAGGAGGCGATCGCATCGTCTCCGAGGTGTTCCAGATCAAACACGAGTCTGCCACCCAGCTGGTGCAGGTCATTCGCCCGCTCGTGTCGCCCAACAATACGGTGAGCGTTTATCCCGGTAACAACTCGCTGGTGGTGACCGACTACGCCGAGAATGTCAATCGCATACGGCGCATCATCGAATCCATCGACGTGCCGCAAGGCGACGCGCAACTGATCCCGGTGCTCAACGCCTCAGCCGTCGACATGGCTGGCATGCTGACCAAGCTGTTCACGGAAGGCGCAAATACCGATGCCAGCCAGCGCGTCAGCATCATTGCCGACCCGCGCAGCAACTCGCTGCTGGTGCGCTCCGACAACCGCTCGCGCATCCAGGCCGTACGCAGCATGGTTGCCCAGCTCGATCAGTCGGGCAGTCTGGGCAATCTGCGCGTGGTCTATCTGAAGAACGGCGATGCCACAAGGATTGCCCAGTCCTTGCGCGCCATCGCTTCGGGCGACGCATCGCAGAATGGTGCCAGTGCGCCGACGAATCGCACTACGCCCTCCGCACCCGCCACCAACAATCAGAGCTCCGGCCTGACCGGCTCGACGACGCCGTTAAACAGCTCCGGCCCGCCAGCCAGCTTCGGTAGCAACGTCAACGGCGCCTACATTTACGCCGATACCTCGACCAACTCCCTGCTCATCAATGCCTCCGACAGCCTCTACAACAGCCTGCGCGGCATCATCGAACAACTCGACCGCCGTCCGGCGCAAGTCTACGTCGAAGCCCTGATCGCGGAAGTAAGCGCTGATCGCGCCAGCGAGTTCGGCATCCAGTGGAACAGTGCGGTGCCCACCAGTGGCAAGACTACCGTGTTCGGCGGCACGAACTTCGGCAATCCAAGCCAGAACATCCTGAACATTTCGCAGAATCCCGGCACGGCAGGTGCAGGCCTCAACCTGGCGATCGGTAGCGGCTCGGTCACCATTCCCGGCATAGGCACCATCGTCAACATCGCCGCGCTGGCACGTGCGCTCGAATCGGATAGCAAGACCAATATCCTGTCCACGCCAAGCCTCATCACCGTCGATAACGAAGAAGCGAAGATCGTCGTCGGGCGGAACGTTCCATTCATTACCGGCACCTTCACTAACAACGCTACCGGCGTTGCCAACCCGTTCCAGACCATTGAACGCAAGGACGTCGGTCTGACACTGCGAATCAAACCGCAGATCACCGAAGGCGGCACGATCCGCATGGTGATCTCGCAAGAGGCGTCCACTGTGCTCTCGGAGAACACGACGACCGGGCCGGTGACCAGCAAGCGCTCGCTTGATTCCACTGTCATTGTCGACGATGGCGCGTTTCTGGCGCTTGGTGGCCTGGTGGAAGACAGTTATTCGGGCGGCGTGGACAAGGTACCTCTGCTCGGCGACATTCCGATTCTCGGCGCCTTGTTCCGCTACGACACGCGCAAACACAGCAAGACCAATCTGGTGATTTTCCTGCGCCCGGTGATCCTGCGTTCGGCTGAAGATGCCAGCTCGCTGACAAGCAGCCGTTATGACTACGTAATTGGCCAGCAGAAATCCAGCGCCACGACCGGCATCGTTCCGCCCGAGCCGGAACAGCCCATGCTGCCACTGATGATGGATACGAACCTGAAGCAGCCCATCGCCACCACGCCAGCAAGACGGCCCGGCGCAGCTGCGGACCAGTAATGCGCGCTGACACCCTGCCCTACGCTTTCGCCCGTACGCACGGCGTATTGCTGCTGTCGGCCGAAGACAGCGGCGCCACGGTGCTGGTGCGCGAAGATGTACGGCCGGAGGTCCTGGTAGAAGTACGGCGCATGCTCGGCCTGCCGCTCACGCTCACCACCGCATCGCGCGGCAGCTTCGAGGCGCGCCTGTCCGAAGCTTATGGCGAGGGTACGCAAGACGCCGCTTCAGTCGTCGACGATCTCGGTCAGGACGTGGACGTATCGCGCCTGATGGAAGATATCCCCGTCATCGAGGATCTGCTCGAAACGCAGGAAGATGCGCCGATCATCCGCATGATCAACGCGCTGCTGCAACAGGCCATCCGCGAGCGCGCATCGGACATCCACATCGAACCTTTCGAGCGCTACTGCGTAGTGCGCTACCGCCGCGACGGCACGCTGATCGAAATCGCCCGCCCGCATCGCGCCCTGCACGCTGCACTGGTGTCGCGCATCAAGATCATGGCCGAACTCGATATCGCCGAGAAACGCATGCCGCAGGACGGACGCATTGGCTTGCGCATCGCCGGCCGCGCCATCGACGTACGTGTTTCGACACTGCCGACACAGCATGGCGAGCGCATCGTATTGCGCCTGCTTGACAAGACCACCAACAATTTCGGTCTCGACAATACCGGCATGGATGTCGCGACGCTGACGTCCTTCCGCCGGCTGCTGGCGCAACCACATGGCATCGTGCTGGTTACCGGCCCGACCGGCTCGGGCAAATCGACGACGCTGTACGGCGCATTGCGCGAGATTTCCAGCACCACACGCAACATCGTGACGGTCGAAGACCCTATCGAATACGACCTGCCCGGCGTTGGCCAGATCCAGGTCAATCCGCGCATCGAGCTGACCTTTGCACGCGCACTGCGCGCCATTCTGCGGCAGGACCCGGACGTCATAATGATCGGTGAAATCCGCGACCTGGAAACCGCGCAGATCGCCGTGCAGGCCAGCCTGACCGGCCACCTGGTGCTGGCAACCCTGCACACCAACGACGCAACTTCTGCCGTCACGCGCCTGATCGACATGGGCATCGAACCCTTCCTGCTGGCATCCAGCCTGCGTGGCGTGCTGGCCCAGCGACTGGTGCGCTGCCTGTGCACGCATTGCCGCAAGGAACGCGCGTCGACCCCGACCGATTACGATTTGCTAGGCGTCGTTCCGGGTCACACGCTGTACGCGCCGGTCGGGTGCACGCAATGCAGCCAGACGGGTTACAACGGCCGCACCGGCATCTACGAATTGCTGGAAGTGAATGCAGTGCTGGCCTCGCTGATTCATGACAATCAACCCGAAAATCTCATTCGCGATACAGCCCTGAATTTCGGCCTGCATCTGTTGCGCACCGACGGCCTGAGGCTGCTGGCCGACGGCAAGACATCGCCCGAAGAACTATTGCGCGTCACGCGCGACTGATCGGGCAAGGCGGGTCGGTCATGGCAGCATTCTCCTATCAGGCGCTTGATCCACAGGGCGGCGAAACAAGCGGCACGCTGGAGGCCGACAACGCCCGCCATGCGCGCAGCATATTGCGCGAGCGCGGCCTGTACCCGACGACCATCACAACCCTCGCCGAAAACCGCAAGGGGCAACAACGGCTGCGCGTCGGCACGACCGAACTATGCCTGCTGACACGCCAGCTCTCGGCCCTGCTCTCGGCCAGGCTGACCGTCGAGCAAGCCCTGCTGGCCGTATCGGAGCAGACCGACAAGCCTGGCGCGCGCGCCTTGCTGGCCGCCGTGCGCAGCGAAGTGATGTCGGGTTACTCGCTACGCGCCGCGCTGGATCGCTTCGAGCACGCCTTCCCGGCGATCTATCGCGCGTCCGTATCCGCCGGTGAAAAATCAGGGCAATTGCCGCACGTCATGGAAATGCTGGCCGACTATCTTGAACAGCAGGACGCGCTGCGCCGCAAGATGCTGCAGGCCCTGCTCTACCCGGCCATCGTGACCTGCGTGGCGATACTCGTCATCGTCGGCCTCATGACTTACGTCGTGCCGCGCGTGGCGGAAGTCTTCGTGCAGTCGCACCAGGCCCTGCCATTCCTCACACGCGCCTTGATCGCCAGCAGCGAATTCCTGCGCAGCTGGGGGCCATGGTTGTTGCTGCTGCTCATCGCTGCCGCCTTTGCTTTTCGCCAGGCGTTGCGTGACGATGCCTTGCGCCGTCGCTGGCATCTCTGGCTGCTCAGCCTGCCGCTGCTCGGTCGTCATCTACGCACGCTCGACACGGCACGCTTTGCCAGCACTCTGGCCATCCTCGTGAGTGCAGGAGTGCCCTTGCTGGCAGGTCTCGACGCCGGACGCCAGGTCATGAAAAGCCTGCCGCTCAAGGATGCAGTGGCTGTCGCCGCCGACCGTGTGCGCGAAGGCTCATCGCTGTCAGCAGCCATGCGCCAGGCCCACACCTTTCCGCCCCTGCTCATTCACATGCTGGCCAGTGGCGAGGCGACGGGCGACCTGTCGACCATGCTGGCGCGCTGCGCGAAGCTGCAACAGGCTGAAGTGGAAAATCGCAGCCTCACGCTCACCACCTTGCTCGAACCGATGCTGCTGCTTGCCATGGGTGGCAGCGTGCTGCTGATCGTGCTGGCCGTGATGCAGCCCATCATCGAACTCAATGCGCTGGTGAAGTGACAAAGCAAGAGGGATTACATACCAGACCTGCCGAGCCCCGGATTTCGTCATTCCCGCGAAAGCGGGAATCCACTTGGTGGCACGGGCCTCACGTAGAAGTGGATTCCCGCTTTCGCGGGAATGACGCTGATGGAGATTGAGGGTTTCATGGCTTGGTCTTCGTTGTGTCTTTGTGGTTAAAAAATTTCGTATTGCCGTTTCCGGAGAGATTTGCATGCAGACCACGAGTTACCGACTTGAATCACCGCGCCATCAGCGCGGCTTCACCCTGATCGAAATCATGATCGTCATCGTCATCATGGGCATTCTCGCGGCGCTGATCGTGCCGAAGATCATGGACAAACCGGATGAAGCGCGTGCCGCTGCTGCGCGTCAGGACATCGCAACGATCATGACGGGCCTGCGCCTCTACAAGCTCGACAACCGCGCCTACCCGAGCAGCGAGCAAGGCCTCGACGCCCTGATCAAGGCGCCCAACATCGCGCCACTGGCACCCGCATGGAAAAAGGGCGGCTACCTTGAAAGGCTACCGAAGGATCCGTGGGGCCAAGACTTCCAGTACCTGCAACCGGGCCTGCATGGCGACGTCGACGTATGGAGCCTCGGTGCCGATCATGAGCCGGGCGGCGAAGGCAGCAATGCCGATATCGGCTCGTGGATGTAAGCTGCATCGTCAGCTGTGCGCCATTCATTCCTCATATCTTCATTCCGGCGTTCTTCAATAACCGCCATCGCGGTGAAGCGGACCGGCTTCACCTTGATCGAGATGATGGTGGTGCTCGTCATCGTCAGCATTACGGTCGCAGTCGTCAGCGTGAATTTCGGTGTGCTGGATCGGCGCAATACCAACAATGAGCTTGAGCGCCTGCAGCGCGTGCTGCAGTTCGCGGCGGAACGCGCGGCCGTGCGTGGCACCCTCATCCAGGTGGAATTCCTGCCCGCCAGCTACCGCTTCAGTCAACTCGATACGGGCAATAAATGGCAATTGCTGTTTGCGCCACGCGAGCTTGCCGAGCATGCCTGGCAAGCGGGCCTGAGTGCCCAGCGACTTGTTGTCACCGACCGTGTCGCAGAGCCGGGCAATCTGCGCATTACCTTCTCCGCCGAGGCACCAGCGTTTCAACTGTATGTGCTGACGCCGGACGGGCTACGCACACTGAGCGGCAACTCGGCCGGTGAAATCACGCTCGAAGCTGCGGACACGCGATCATGAAACGCCGGCAACAGGCTTTCACCTTGCTCGAAGTACTCATTGCGCTGGCCATGCTCGCCATTGTGCTGACGGCGGCTTTTCGCGGCATCAACCTCGTTGCCCTGCAAACGGCAGAACTCGGTGAGCGTCACATGGCGCAGTGGATCGCGCAGAACCGCCTCGCTGAAATGCGCATGGGGCCCTACCCGGACCTCGGCGCGACGGGTGGCATCATCGAGCAAGGAGGTCACCGCTTTCGCTGGCAACAGACCGTCAGCCGCCTCGACCAGCCGCTTTTTCGCCGCATCGATATCAAGGTCAGTAACGATGAAGGTGCCCAGCTGACGGCATTGATAGGCATCGCATCGCAATGATCCGCAGCGAACGCCCTTCCTGCAGCGGCCTCACCCTCATCGAGCTGCTTGTTGCGCTTGTCATACTGGCGATCCTCGGCCTGATGTCGTGGCGCGGTATCGATAGCGCGCTGAACAGTCGCGATCACATCATCGTCATCGAGCAGCGCTGGCAAAAGCTGTCGCGCGGCTTCGCGCTGATCGAGCACAACCTTCTGCAGATATCAGAGCGCAATGCATACATCGCCACACCTGGCGCCATGCCCGACTTCAAGCTGGAAAAGCTCGCCGATGGCCAGCAGCGCCTGGTTTTCTGGCGCATGGACCCGCAACAAGGCGCGCGCCTGACGGGCTTCAGGCTCGACGACGACAAGCTGATGCTGCTGCGCTGGCCGCACAACGTGCCCATGCTTGCCCCCGGCGACGACATCAAGGCCGAAAGCATTCTCGATGGCGTGCACAATGTGCGCTGGGCCGTACTGACAGCAAATTTCCAATGGACGGACATCTGGCCAACGGGCCCGACAGCTGCGGTCGGCAGCTTGCCACGCGGCATAAGAATTGACATGGATATCGACAATGTCGGCCATATACAGCGCCTCTTCGCCCTGCACTAGGCGAGCGCCCGGGCCGCAAGTATCCCGCGGGCGCCAACGCGCGCGCGGTGCTGCCATTCTCATGGCCATTCTTGCCATGGCATTGGTTGCGATGATTGCCAGCGCCATCGTCGCCGAGCACGGTGCCGCGATCGAACAGCTCACCGGGCGCAACGATCAGGCACAGGCGCGCTGGCTGGCGCGCGGTGCAATCGACTATGCCCGCAATGTGCTGCAGTACAATGTCATTCGCGGCAACCCCTTGATTACCGGCACCAGTGGCCGCGCTGGCAACGTCGACTTCCCGGGTGACGAGTGGACGACACCGGTGCCGCCACTGCCCATCGACGAAGGTGAGCTGAGTGGCGAAATCGAAGAGTTGTCCAGCCGCTTCAACATCAACAAGCTGGTCAATGGGGGTGTGCTGGATACGACCCAGCAAGCCATCTTCCTCAGCCTGCTCGACAAACTC
Source organism: Rhodocyclales bacterium (assembly GCA_028292485.1). Lineage (GTDB taxonomy): Bacteria > Pseudomonadota > Gammaproteobacteria > Burkholderiales > Rhodocyclaceae > Viridibacterium. The sequence goes on from JAQGMG010000011.1 coordinate 13,457, forward strand.
GGCATACCGGCGAATCAGGCGAGCGCACTGTGCGAAGCCATCGTCGACTGGATCGATACTGACGACAAACCCGGCCCTCAAGGCGCCGAAACCAGCTGGTACGGTTTGCATGAGCAGGCCATCCTGCCGCCGCAGGCACCCCTGGTTTCCATCGACGAACTGCTCGCGGTGCGCGGCTTCACGCCCGATTTGCTCAAACGCCTGCGTCCCCACGTCACCGCCCTGCCGCAAAATACCGCCGGCATAAATGTAAACTTCGCGACCGCCGAAGTGCTTGCCGCGTACATTCCCGGATTGACGCTACCGCAAGCCCAGGCACTGGTGATCGAGCGCACGCGCTCGCCATTCCCTACTGTTGCGGCCTTCATCAATCGCCTGCCGGCTGCCATACGCCCCACAAGCTCCTCGAACTTCGACGTACAAAGCTATTATTTCCAGGCCACGGGCAGGGCACACTGGGGCAATGCCACAACGCACATGCAAGTGCTGTTATACAGTGATCCCGGCCAGTCCCTGCGGCGTCCCGATATCGTTCGCGAGGCTATCCTGTGAAGCTATCCTGTAACTCGCTCGCACAGACACCAGCTGATTTTCATATACCGATCTCATGACGACTCTGCGCGTACTCATCTCCGATTCCTGGCCCGACCAGGCAGAAGCCCAATGGGTGGTGCTGGACCACGGCAATATCGTGGCCTCTGGTCACTCTGCCCCTGCCAGCTGGCCACGTGCCAACCGCACCGAAGCGATACTTGCCGGTGCCCAGGTTGGCTGGGTGCAGGCGCGCCTGCCGCAGGCGAAAACGCGCGAGCAATTGCGCGCCCTGCCCTTTGCGATGGAAGAGCAGTTGCTGCGCGAGCCCGACAGCCAGCATTTCACGCCGACATTCCGCGACGGCGAGAACTGGTCGGTGCTGGTCATTGGCCGCGAACGCCTGAAACGACTGACCGGACAATTCGCCGCGCTCGGGCGCCCGCTCGACGCCGCCTGGTCGGCACTTGCCTGCCTGCCGGACACGGAGGATGGCTGGACGCTCGCCATCGATGGCTTGCACTGCCTGCTGCGCATCTCTGCCGCACGTGCATTGGTGGACGACGCGCCCGCCAGCGATCCTGACGAGCTGCCACCGATCGTTGCCATATTGCTGGCACAAGCCCACACCCAGGGCAGCCTGCCGGCACGCATCGTCACCATGGGTGCGAGCAGCAAGATGGCCAGTACCTTGGCTGCACATCATGTCGAAGTCATACAGGAAGCTATCTGGCACTGGCATGCTGTGCCTGAAGATGCCGCCAACCTGCTGCACGACGAGTTCCAGCCTGCCCATGCACGCGGCCTGTTGCTGCGCGCCCTGCGACCGGCATTGATCCTCATTGTCGTGGCACTCGCTGCGCATCTGCTGCTGGGCATCGGTAGCGCCCTGCTACGCCAGCAAGAGCTCAAGGAGATCAAGGCACGCATGACCCAGCTTGCACGCACGCAACTGCCCGGCCGTGCGCTGCAAGACCCGCCACTGCAGGTGCATCGCGAGTTGCAGATGCAACGCCAGCGTCATGGGCTGCTCGCCGATGACGACGCGCTGGCGTTGTTGGCCGACATGGCGATAGCGCTGGGTAGCGACGCAACCGCCGCCATGCAATCCGTTCACTACGAAGGCGGCACGCTCGTCGTGACGCTGGCCAAGCCGCTTGACCTGCCTGCGCTGCAGAACCGCCTCGAAGCGCGTGGCGTGCATAGCGCCGCACGCGGCGGCAACACCCTGGCCTTGCAAAGGAGTGCGCCATGAACGCGCCGGCTGTTCCAACCCTGACCCGTCTGCGATTGCAGGCGCGCGATGCCCTGACACGTCTCAACGCCCGCGAACGCCGCATACTCGTGGTCGGCTCGCTACTCATCGTGGTTACGCTGCTATGGCTGCTGTATGGCTGGCAAGCCTCGACACGCAAGCAACTCGACGTGGCCATGCCGCGCGCCAACGCGCAACTGGCGCGCATGCAATCGGAATCGGCCGAAATGTCGCGTCTGCGCAGCGTGCCACCACCGGCCGCCGCCGACCTGGGGCAACTTGCCGGCACGCTGGCGGGCTCTGCCGCCGCGCGCGGGCTGGCCCTCACTATGCGCAATGACGGCAATCAGCTCGTCATCAGCGGCAAAGGCATCAACTTCGACAACTGGACGCAATGGCTGGCCGAAACGCAGCGCAGCAGCGCCATCCGTCTGACATATCTCGACGTGACGCAGGCACCCGGCGGGCCGCAGCTCGAAGCACGCCTCGCGCCGCTCTGACGACCTCTCTGCCATGTGGCGTTACATCCTGCTTTTTTGCGCATTACTGGTCGGCAGCGTGCTCATGCAGGCGCCCGCAACGGTCTGGGACGGCTGGCTGCAAGGCGCGAGCAAGGGTCAGCTGGCCCTGCTCGACGCCAGCGGCAGCGTCTGGCACGGGCGCGCTCGCTTGTCAGTGCGCGATGCCACCAGCGGTGAGCGCCTGCCCCTTACGCCGGTGAGCTGGCAATGGCGGCCGGTAGATGTGCTCCGAGGCCGCATCGGCTGGTCTTTTTCTGTCGCGGGTTTGCCGCCTTTCACGCTTGCGGCTTCGCCAGTCGGTGTATCGGCAACCAGCGTCGCTATCCAGTTACCGGTACGCGAAGTGCTCGACCAGATTCCCAACGCTGTCGCACGTATCGGTTGGCACGGCGATTTCAGCCTCAGCGCCGATCGCTGGGACTGCGGCTGGCGCGGAATATGCGAAGGACATGCCGAGCTCTTCTGGCGCGGTGCCGCCTCCGACCTCTTTCCGGGCCGGGCCTTCGGCAACTACCGGCTGGTCGTCGACGGTCGGCCGGACAATACCAGCCTGAATCTGGACACCTTGTCCGGCGAAGTACGCCTGAACGCCAACGGCCAGATTTCGCGCCAGGGCGTACTGCAGCTGCAAGGCTCGGTCGAAGGCGACCCGGCCTTTGTCGGCCGCCTGCCGGATGTCGCCAGCCGCTGGGTGCAACGCACCGGTGACCCGGGGCGTATATTGTTCAACTTCAATGGTGGCTCGGTCGCAAGATAACTATCCGCTATCCCGGCACCGACGCCAGCGGCATATTCTCTTCATTGAAAACTGGCATAGGCCTTGCTGTAAGCCTGTCACGGATCGCTGACATGTTCAGTGACAATGATTTGCATCACAAAGGATAGCCGCCATGCCGGAAGTCAACGCCGCCTCCCCCATCCTTCCCGTTAGCGCCTCAGCACCGGTGTCTGGCAACACTGCCAATACTTCAGTCTCGCAAGGCAACGACGGACAACCCAGCTTCTCGCAGGTGTTACGCGACAAGCAGGCCGCTGCGGCCGATGCAAATGCCAACACCACCGCCAATGCAGCCGCAAAGACCGATGCCGACGCAGCCAAAGCCGCTTCGACACAGGCTCAGGACAAGACCGGCAAAGCCACTGACAGCAAGGCAGACAAGGTTCAGGACAGCGATAGCAGCGGTAGCGCCGACACGGTAGTGGCCGGTAAGACACCTGAGGAGATGGCGCAATTGCTTGCTGCTGCGGGCTTGCTGTCCAGTGTTTCCAACAATCAGACGGCTACGGCCGGCAGTGCAGCGACAACGGGTAACCAGCTTGCTGCTGCTGAGGCGACTGGCGGTGTCGCAGGAGGCGCCGCAGTCAAGACAGCGAGTGATGCGGACCTTGTCGCCGTGCTGCCGCAAACCGACAAAACTGCCGCAACGGGTGCCGCCACAGCGGCAAGCCTTGCCGCCGGCACGGCAAATACGACGACGTCGGCGGAACAGGCACTCGTCGGCCAATCGCAGATCGCCGGCTCCAACGGAAAATCCGGGCAGTCCAGTACATCGAGCGGCGATCAGCCAGGTGCTGACAAGCAACCCCTGGCCGGCGTGATCAGCACCGCCGATGCCGAGAAATCGCACGCCGCATCGGCTACCACGGAAGCAAGCTTTTCTGCAGCGCTCGAGCGGGCCAGTCAGAACGGTGAAGCCGCACATGTCGGCGCACCGCCCCCCACTGCCAACGTCACACAGACACAGGCCAGCCAGGCTCCAGCCACCGTTCACGTGGTCAACACGCCGGTCGGCCGCCAGGGCTGGGCCGACGAAGTCGGACAGCGCGTGTTGTGGACGGCGAAGTCCGATAACAGCCATGCCGACCTGGTCCTCAACCCGCCGCAGCTCGGCCGCATCGAAGTCTCCATTCACGTGAACGGCGATCAGGCCAGCGCCAGCTTCATGGTTGCCAACCCGGTGGCCCGTGAGGCCCTGCAGGACGCCATGCCGCGCTTGCGCGAACTGATGTCGCAAGCGGGCATACAGCTCGGTCAGGCTGACGTCGGCGCAGGCCAGAGCGGGCAGAACAGCGCCCAGGGCGAGCGCCGTCAGGGCGGCGGTAATGGCTCCGGCATGCTGGCCGCAGCAGGGACGATCGGCACGACGGCAGGCGGCTGGACGCGACAAGGTAGCGGCATCGTCGACACTTTTGCCTGAAACCCTTTATCGGAAAAAGGATCGCCGGCACCCCAGGTTTTTTTCTCAACCCTTCATTTGCCACGGGGTTTGTCCGTTATTCAAGGCTTGGCGGAGCGTTTCGAGACGCGACAATACCCTGACACTGCAAGGTAGAAGACATGGCAACCAAGGAAGCACCGAAGAAGGAAGAAGCAGAAGAAGTAGCGGCGCCGCCGAAGAAGAGCAAGAAGCTCTTGATCATCATCGTCAGCGCAGTCGTTGTGACGCTGTCTTTGGGTGCAGCGCTGGGCTATGTGCTCGGTCACAAGAAATCTGGCGGCGCCGATGCCGCGCACGAAGAAGCGATTGCCGAGGACAAGCAGGAAGAGAAGAAGAAGGAAGAAGCGAAGAAGCCGCCGGTATTCGTGGCGCTGGAGCCTTTCACGGTGAACCTGCAGCCCGACAACACGACAGGCGAGCAGTTTCTTCAGGTCGTCGTTTCGCTGCGTGTCGCCGATGACAAGAAGGGCGAAGAACTCAAGGCTTTCATGCCGCAGATCAGACATGAAATCCTGAGCCTGGCGGGCTCGAAGAAAGCCTCTGAAATCACCTCGCCGGATGGGCGCGAAATACTTGCCGAGGACATCAAGGACGTCGTCAACGATGTACTCGGTTACGAGCCGCCGAAGCGCTCGAAACGCAAGAAGAAAGATGCTGAACCGGACGAAGAAGCACCCGTCATGTCCGTATTCTTTACGCAGTTCATCGTGCAGTAGCCGTGCAATCAGGAATGACGCAACAGCAACCAGAGCGAGCATAGAAAATGGGGCAGGACTTTCTCTCGCAGGATGAGGTCGACGCGCTACTGCGCGGTGTTACCGGCGACCTCGACGAGCCGGATCAGGGCAGCGAAGACACGTCTGGCATCCGCACCTACGATCTGGCCACGCAAGAGCGCATCGTCCGCGGACGCATGCCGACGCTCGAACTCATCCACGAGCGCTTTGCGCGTTACCTGCGCATCGGTCTGTTCAACTACATGCACCGCAATGCAGAGGTCTCTGTCGGCCCGATCCGCGTACAGAAATACAGCGAATTTGTTCGCAATCTGGTGGTGCCGACCAACCTGAATCTCGTACTCGCCAAGCCGCTACGCGGCACCGGCCTGATGGTGTTCGACCCGGACCTGGTGTTCTTGGTAGTCGACAACATGTTCGGCGGCGACGGCCGCTTCCACACACGGGTTGAAGGTCGCGATTTCACGGCGACCGAGCAACGCATCATCCAGGGCCTGCTCAGGGTGGTGTTCTCCGAATACGAACGCGCCTGGGCGCCAGTCTTCACGCTGCAGTTCGAATACATCCGTTCCGAGATGAATTCGCAGTTTGCCAATATCGCCACGCCGAGTGAAATCGTGGTTGCCACGACCTTCACGCTGGAGTTTGGCGGCGCGCAGGCCGACATGCACATCTGCTTTCCATATTCGATGGTCGAACCGATCCGCGACGTGCTCTACAGCTCGATGCAGTCCGACCACATCACGCAGGACAAGCGCTGGATCAGCCTGATGACCAAGCAGGTCCAGAGTGTGGACATCAAACTGACCGCGCGGCTCGCCACAGCCACCATATCGTTGCGCGATATTGTCAATTTCAAGGTGGGCGACGTGATTCCGCTCGATGTTTCGGAATCCGTACAGGCCACGGTGGAAGGTGTTGGCGTGCTGGAATGCCAATACGGCATACAGGGTGGTCACTATGCGTTGAAGGTGGATCGCTTCATCGCACCGGAAGACACCGAGATCAACCTGATTGCTGCAAAACTTGGGAGTGCTTGAAAATGGCTGATACCGACGGCTTGACCGAGGTGGCAGAAGCCGCCGACGACATCACGGACGATGACTGGGCTGCGGCGATGCAGGAACAGGTTGTGGCGGAAGCGGCGGTAGAGCCCGTCATGGCACAACCGGCAAGTTTCCAGAGCTTCGATGCCTCGGGTGCGCCGAAGACCACGTCGATGAACGACTTCGACCTGATCCTCGACATCCCCGTGCAGCTCACTGTCGAACTGGGCCGCACCAAGATATCGATCCGCAACCTGCTGCAGCTTGCGCACGGCTCGGTCGTGGAACTCGATGCACTCGCCGGTGAGCCGATGGATGTGCTGGTCAACGGCACCCTCATTGCCCAAGGCGAAGTCGTGGTCGTCAATGACAAGTTCGGTATCCGCCTGACCGACATCATCACGCCTTCCGAACGTGTCAGGAAGTTGCGTAACTAACCAGATATTTGTGAGTGCAGGTTGGTGCTGAGCCCAACCTGCCCATATCCCCTCAACCACCCGACTTCATGGCGGCAAGATTTGCCGTCATTTCTTGCCGCTTCTCCCGCCAAGCTTTTCCCCCTGATGGCTTTACGCTGTGTCCATCGCAAACTCTGCATGTACACCCGCAGTGAAGCCCATCGTCACAGCCCCGTTTTTCCTGATCGTCACTTCGGCACAAGCCACTGAAGGCATGCCTTCAATGGCCGGCAGTGTCGTCCAGATGCTGGTCGGACTTGCCATTGTCATGGCAGCACTCTTCGGCGTACTGGCCATGCTGCGCAGGTTGCAAGGTGGCCGCACCCACCTCATTGGCGGCCTCAAGGTCATCGGCGCCACCTCGGTCGGGCCGCGCGAGCGCGTCGTGCTGGTCGCACTGGGCAGCAAAGTGCTGGTGCTCGGCGTCACGCCGGGCCGCGTCAGCGCACTGCACACGATGGAAGCTGCCGAGCTGCCGCAACAGCCCGAACAGGTCCCCGCAAAAGCCGGTGATTTCGCTGCGCGCCTGCGTCAATTGCTGGAGAAACGCAATGCGAATTGATCCGCGAATTGACCTCTTACGCCACGAGCGACCCTCGCGCTGGATATATGCTGCCCTCGCCGGCATGCTGTGCCTGGGCGCGGCGCTGCCTCTCGATGCGCTGGCGCAAGGCATCCCGGCCTTGACGACGACCCCGGCCTCCGGCGGCGGCACGACCTACAGCCTGCCGGTGCAGACGCTGCTGATGATGACGGCATTGACCTTCATCCCTGCGGTAGTACTGATGATGAGCGGCTTCACGCGCATCGTCATCGTGATGTCGATGCTGCGTCATGCCATGGGGGTACAGACATCGCCGCCGAATCAGATCGTCGTCGGGCTGTCGCTGTTCCTCACCTTCTTTGTCATGTCACCGGTGATCGACAAGGTCTACCAGGATGCGTGGATTCCCTTGTCGTCGAACCAAATCCAGTTCGACGAGGCCGTCACGCGCGCATCGATACCCGTCAAGACCTTCATGCTCAAGCAGATGCGCGACAGCGATCTGACCATGTTTGCCAAACTGGCCAAAGTGCCAAAAGTCGAGAAAGCGTCGGACCTGCCCATGCGCGTCGTCGTCCCAGCCTTCGTCACCAGCGAGCTGAAAACGGCATTCCAGATTTCTTTCATCATCTTCCTGCCCTTCCTCGTCATCGATATGGTGGTGGCATCCGTCCTGATGTCGATGGGCATGATGATGATGTCGCCCGTCATCGTCTCGCTGCCATTCAAGATCATGCTGTTCGTGCTCGTCGACGGCTGGAATCTCGTCATCGCTTCGCTGATACGAAGCTTCGGGTAAGCAACGCAATGGCATGTAGCAGTAACGCCCGGCCAACATCACCCCTCATCAGATTCAGCGCAGGAGAAATCCGGACATGACCCCAACCACCATCATCGCCCTCGGTCGTGAGGCGCTCTACATCGCATTGCTCATCGCCGCGCCGATGTTCGTCGCCGCGCTCGCCACGGGTCTGATCATCAGCATCCTGCAAGCCGCCACGCAGATCAACGAAGCGACCCTGTCTTTCGTGCCGAAGCTGGTCATCATGTTCGGCACCTTGATCATGGTCGGCCCGTGGATGATCACCCTGCTGACCGACTACATCCGCCGGCTGTTCGAATCCATACCGGGCATTATTGGTTAGCATCGGTCAGGTAAGCCGCCCGCATCCCTTCTTCGATGCTCTCGATCACCTCCGCCCAGCTTGACGCACTGCTCCTGACGTACGTCTTTCCGATGGTGCGGGTGATGTCATTCCTGGCAATCGCGCCACTCTTCAGCAACGTCGCACTGCCTAAACGCGTCAAGCTCATCGCCGCACTGGCTATCGGCTTCGCCATTGCCTCATCGCTGCCGACGCAGAATCTCGTCGACCCCGGCAGCTATGTCGGGCTCGCCATCCTCGGCGAGCAGATCCTCATCGGCGCCGGCATGGGCTTCAGCATGCGGATCGTGTTCGCCACGCTGGACGTGGCGGGTGAGTTGATCGGTCTGCAGATGGGCTTGTCATTCGCCAGTTTCTTCGACCCCCAGAGCGCCGGTACGACCTCGGTTGTTGCCCAGATCATCGGTCTCGTCGTATCCCTGATCTTCCTGTCCCTGAATGGCCACCTGATGCTGGTCGAGGTGTTGTCGCGCAGCTTCGAGTGGCTGCCGATCTCCGCCGATCCGATGCATGCAGAAGGCTGGCTCATGCTGGCGCGCAGCGGTTCGGTATTGTTCGCCACCGGACTGCTGCTTGCATTGCCGGTGGTAGTCGCCCTGCTCATCACCAACATCGCCCTGGCCGTGCTGACGCGCGCTGCCCCACAGCTCAATCTGTTTGCGGTCGGCTTTCCCATTACCTCGACCGTCGGCATTGCCGTCATCTGGCTTACCTTGCCAACGCTGGCGAATGTGCTGGAGCAGGTTTTCGATGCCGGCTTCGAAAGCATGGCCATGCTCGTGCGGGTGTGGGCCGGGCACTAGGGTCTGTCGGGCGGGACCTGCTCCCGCATTCTGCCGTTTGGGCCGCCCGGCTCCCTCAGCCCGCTTCGGCCACTCAAAGTAGACCCCGGCGCATGCCCCCGGGTTTGTTACAATCCTGCCGATCCGGCCGCAACAGCGTCATGCTTGCGGCCAAATCCAACCCATTTCCTCGTCAGTACGCAATCAGCACGCCCATGTCGAAACCCATCGAGTTCAAGACCGGTACGCTTTCCGCCATGTCGGCAGTCATCCGCGAACTCGATAATGTGCGTCTGGCCGACACGATGCATACCATGCTCGGCGGGCTGGGCGAGTTCTTCGCCGGCGAAGCCACGGTCATCGACCTGACGCAGCTGGCCAAGGCGCCAGAACGCGCCGATTGGGTGGGGCTATTGAGCCTGCTGCGCCGCTATGGTCTGCAACCCATTGCGGTGCGTCAGGCACCCGAACACCTCGTCGAAAGCGCGCGCAAGGCCGGCCTCGCCGTGCTCTCCTCCGATGCCGGCCGCATGAGCGGCGAGCGCCCTGTTACTGCGTCGACGGCAGCGGCCAAAGCGCCTGCTGCCCCAGTCGCGGCACCTACCCCTGAGCCGGCACAGGCCAGCCTCGACATGACGCCTGCGGCGCCAGCGGCCAATACCATGATCATCGAGCGCCCTTTGCGTTCGGGGCAGCAAATATATGCTCGCGGCAGTGACGTTGTCATACTCGGTGGCGTGAGCAATGGCGCAGAAGTCATCGCCGATGGCAGCATTCACTGTTACGGCCCCCTGCGCGGCCGCGCCCTCGCAGGCGCACAAGGCAATACCGCAGCACGCATCATTACGACTTGCTTCGCGCCCGAGCTGGTTTCCATCGCCGGCGTATATCGCACCTTCGAGCGTGGCATCACGGCAAACCTGGCTGGCAAACCCGCGCATGCCGTATTGCGGGCCAGCGGCAGCGGGCAACAAACCTTGAATATCGAAACGCTGCAACTCGACTGACCGTAAAGTCGACGCAGCGAACAGACCAGAACATAAAGCAGCATAGAGAGAGAGGAAATTGTGACTAGAGTCATCGTCGTAACGTCCGGCAAAGGCGGCGTAGGCAAGACCACGTCCAGCGCCAGCTTTGCCTCCGGGCTCGCCCTGCGTGGCTTCAAGACTGCCGTCATCGACTTCGATGTCGGCCTGCGCAACCTCGACCTCATCATGGGCTGCGAACGCCGCGTGGTGTATGACTTCGTCAATGTCATCAGTGGTGACGCCAACCTGCACCAGGCGCTCATCAAGGACAGGCATTGCGAGAACCTCTTCGTGCTGCCCGCTTCGCAGACGCGCGACAAGGACGCACTGACCGAAGAAGGCGTCGAGAAGATCCTCAACGACCTCAAACACATGGGCTTCGACTACATCGTCTGCGACTCGCCTGCCGGTATCGAGCATGGCGCCATCATGGCGCTGACATTCGCCGACGAAGCGATCGTCGTGACCAATCCTGAAGTGTCCTCGATCCGTGACTCGGACCGCATTCTCGGCATCCTGCAAAGCAAGAGCCGCCGCGCGCGCGACGGCCAGGAACCGGTGAAAGAGCACCTGCTGATCACCCGCTACTCCGCCAAGCGCGTCGATGAAGGCGAAATGCTCTCGTACAAGGACGTGCAGGAACTACTGCGCGTGCCGCTGATCGGCGTCATCCCCGAATCCGAAAGCGTACTGCAGGCTTCCAACGCCGGCACGCCGGTTATTCACACCAAGGAAGAAGATGCCGCAGCGGCATACCAGGACGTCGTCGCCCGCTTCCTCGGCGAAGAACGCGAGCTGCGTTTCGTCAACTTCGAAAAGCCAGGCATCTTCAAGCGCCTGTTCGGAGGCTGATCATGTCCTGGCTCGAAAAATTCTTCGGTAGCAACCAACAACCCAAGTCCGCCTCGCTGGCCAAGGAACGCCTGACGCTCGTCATCGCCCACCAGCGCGACGCGGAAGACAACACCCCCGACTTTCTCCCTGCCCTGCAGAAAGACCTGGTCGCCGTCATCTCGAAGTACATCAAGATCAACCCGGATGACATTCGCGTACAGATGGAGAAGAAGGGTAACTATGAGGTGCTTGAAGTCAACATCGTGATGCCGGAGCCAGGCGCACGCAAGGCAAACGCCTGACTACCGCGCACTCACCTATTCGGCATCAAGCGTTGCAGATGTCGTAATGGTTAGAACAAGCCAGGCAACGGAGTCATCGTGACGCGCGACCCACCCAGCATCTTCCAGTCGAGGATGCCGCGCTGGGTGGAGCGAGCGGCACGAGAACAAGGCGGTTTGACGAGACAGTGCATTTGCACGGCGAGGCAAGCCAACGCAGTTATCGAGTCGCGCAGCCCACTCAGCGCGGCATCCGAATGCCCGAGTGGTGAAATTGGTAGACACAAGGGACTTAAAATCCCTCGGCCGCAAGGCTGTACCGGTTCGATTCCGGTCTCGGGCACCAATAAAAACAAATGCTTATGGAAGCATCTCTAATTTCACGTCCTACAAATGTAGGCGCTGTGTAGGCGACGCAACCAAGAGCACAAGTAACCCGCACACTCACCCCGAGTGCAGCCGCGTCATCGAGCAGTGTCCGCGGCCCTGGGCAGCATCGGGCTTGACCGTCAGTAGTTCGGAGCTGGCACAGAAATGTAGCCAAGCGCTGATGCAACCCAACAAACCACGAACGCGATGGCAATAATCACTGCGGGTAGCGTAAAGCACGCATGAATGATGAAGCTTTTCAGCATTTTGTTGCCCCTCATTTTCCCGCCTTTTTTATTTTGAGAGCAGAGAATACCTGAATGGCATCTAATCTGAAGAGCAGACAGAGGCCAAAGCGTTAAATTATTGGGTTTATTCACTGATCGCCGACAGCATTGCGGTCGACGGTTATCTGCCACCCGCACGACGGATATTACGGCAATGCCCGGTGCATACCTCGTGGTCGTAATGCTTGAACCCCCTTAAATATCAGGTCAGTCGGCACGGTCTGACATCGAGCGGCACAAAACTGCGCAGGTCTGGATACGCCATGAACGGACTCGTCGCGCACACAGCTGGTATGCCTAGGGTAGCCACTGGCTCACACCTCTTTTCCAGTCCGAATACGACGGCATCGCTCGATTGCGCGATCTGCTCTTCGAGCCGATGAGCCAGCTGCTTGTCGTCAAACAGATTTCAATGAAACTGCTGACGGGTCGTTGGGCTTGTAGCAACTATTTGATGCTTTGCATCGCCCCGGCATTCCGGGTCTTGCTCAGGACTTCCGATACCTGCGCCGGATGCTTGTATTCCATTGACATCAGAAGCCAGGGATCTTGCTGTAGCAGGCTTGAAGCGAGCGCTGCATCAACCGCGTTTCTTTCCGGAGGCACACGCCACATGGTCGCATCTTGTGGCCGGTAGTCAGTCCCCAGTTCGTCGAATGTACCGCTCTGGTTGCCACGATCGGTAGCACCAATCGGCAAGCTGAGCTGCCCGGCGTCAATCAGCAGGTTGTTGATCGCCTGAACAGAAACTTCGCCGGGTTTGCCACGCACAACCAGCGGCGTGCCTGGAAAGCGCCGCCGGTCGATGATGGTGTTATGTACCAGTACCAGGCGATTGCTGTCGACGCCCAAACCTTCGGCACCGTAGGAAATGATGATCGAATTTTCTGAAGTGGCAGACTGTTCGATGATGTTGCCGAGCACCAAGGCAAGGCCACCGTTCGGAAACTCGAGTTCGTAGCTCGCTCGCCCGCCCGATTCATCCGTCAAACGGTTATGACTGATGATGCTGACGGCGGCGCGCGACTTGAGCAGGTGGCCAATGCGGGCGTGGTGAAAATAGCTGCCAACGACGCGCAGCCTTGCTATGTGGCCAACATACAGGTTGTGGCTCTTGCCCGAGCCATCGCCGTTATTGCCGAATTCGCTGAACGAGATATCGAGCTGGCTGGCAGGGTCGCTGCCGGTGAGGATGCCATTTTCATTGTCGATGAAACGGCAAGCCGTTATCTGCAAGCGCCCTTTTTCGAAACGAATGCCCGCGCCGTTGTGGTCCGACACGCGCGCGCCCGAGAATTCGATTTTCTCGATACTGATATCGCCACCACGCACCACCCAGATTGCTTTGGATTCTGCGGAGCGGCCATCGGCGATCAGTCGCGCCATGCCTCCCCGGCCGCGAATGGTCAGCCTGGACTGGGTCCAGACCGCGACGTCGCCGCGATAGGTGCCGGCTTCAATTTCAACGGTGTCGCCATCCTTGGCAATGGCAGCAGCCTGCGAGGGCACACTCAGACGCTGACCGGGCCCCACGCGCAAAGTCACTGCTTGCGCATATGCGATAGACATACATGCAACAACCATGACCCCTGCAGCGAAACGCAAGGCTTACCGCTCCCGCAAACTCTCATGCTTGTATTGCATGAGTGGAGAGAGGAAATATTCGATAACGCGCCGCTTACCCGTCTTGATCTCGACGCCGACAGCCATGCCGGGCGACAGATTGACCTGCTTGCCATCGACGTCGAGCGTCGAGCGGTCCATCTTGACCTTCGCCGTATAGATCAGGCCGCGCTTCTCGTCGTTGATGGCGTCATTGGAAACCGATGTGACTTTGGCATGGATGGTGCCGTACTTGGTGTATTGGAAAGTCTCGACCTTCACTGCGGCTTCCTGGCCAGCGTTGACGAAGCCGATGTCCTTGTTCTCGATCATCGCCTCGATTTCCAGGGGATTGTCCTTGGGCACGATGATCATCAAGGTGTCAGCCTCTTTCACCACACCGCCGACGGTATGAATGGCCAGTTGCTGAACCGTGCCATCCACTGGCGAACTCAGCGTGTTCTGCTGGTTTCTGGAAGAGGCTTTCAGCAGATCCTGCTCCAGGCCGGCGACCTTCTGCAGGGCTTCATTTGCGCTATCGAGCGTGGTGCGACGTGACTCGGTGAGCAAGGCATTCTGCTGCGCATGGGCCGATTGCAGCGCCGCACGTATCTCGCCGAGCTTGCTGCGCTGATTGGCAAGATCTGCCTCGAGCTCGATACGCGCCTGCTCCTTTTCAAGGTAGCCATGACGCGAGACGAAATTCTGCGCAACGAGGTTCTTGTAGTCTTCCTCACGTTGCTTGGCGATGGGTAAGGTTTGCTCCATCTTGCGCACCAGCTCCTGCGTTGAACGCAGTTCAGCTTCGCGCTGCGCGATGTCTGCTGCCAGACGTGCGCGCTTGGCGTTGTAGTCATTGAACTGGCTGGTGAGCAGACTCTGGGCCTCTACCCACATTGAGCCCGTGCTCTGTTCGGGCCGCAACAGTACAGGTAGATGACCAGTATCCAGGGCCTGCAACATGCTCTTGGCACGCAGCGCCTGCAGCCGTGCAGCGGCGAGATCCGAACGCACCCGATCCTGATCGGCCTGTGACGTGGCATCGTCGAACTCGATGAGGACATCCCCTGCCTTGACGGCCTGACCGTCGGTGACGTGGATCGCCTTGACCGTCGAGCGATCGAGCGGCTGGATCGTCTTGACGCGGTCATTCGGCACGATCTTGCCCTGTGCGGAAGCCACCACGTCGATCTTGCCAAAGGTCGCCCACAGCAGGGTGATGAAGGCAAAGGCGATCAGGAGCCACATGGCAACACGCGGTGCCGGCGACAAGGGCGTCTCCTGCAGCGATAGTGCCGCGGGCAGGAACTGCGCTTCGTGCGTCGTGTAGCCAGGCCCTGCCATCGCACGGCGTTGCTGCCAGGCATGGCTGAAGACAGCACGATAGCGTGCGAGCAAATCGGCAGCGGCCTGGAATTTCAGTTTGATGCTCATGTACTACCCTTAGATCCATTCTTGCGAAGACGCGTGTGGGACCACCTTCGTCATTCTCTAGCCTTGCTGCAAGCTATGCAGCTTGGCGTAATGCCCATTCACAAGCGACACCAGTTCGGTGTGCGTGCCCTCTTCGACAATCTGGCCACGCTCCATCACGATGATGCGGTTCGCCTCACGAACAGCCGAAAGCCTGTGCGCGATGATGAGCACAGTACGGCCGCGGCAAATCGTCCGCATGTTTTCCTGGATGATGCGTTCGCTCTCGTAATCGAGCGCGCTCGTTGCTTCGTCGAAAATCAGGATGCGCGGATTACTCATCAAGGCGCGCGCAATCGCGATGCGCTGGCGTTGCCCGCCGGAGAGTGTCGAACCGTGCTCTCCGACCATGGTGTCATAGCCCTCGGTCAATTCGGTGATGAACTCATGCGCACCGGCCATGCTTGCGGCATGCATGACTGACTCCAGCGACGCAGCAGGATCGGCCAGCGCGATGTTTTCACGAATCGTACGATTGAAAAGCACGTTCTCCTGCAGCACCACGCCAATCTGCCGACGCAACGAAGAGACATCGGTAAGCGCCAGATCGACGCCATCTGCCAGCACCCGCCCACGCTCGGGTACGTACAGACGCTGCACCAGTTTTGTCAGCGTGCTCTTCCCGGAGCCGGAACGACCGACGATGCCAATGACTTCGCCGGCACGCACCTCAAGTTTCACATCGCGCAGCACCGGCTGCCCGTCGGGCCGATAGCGGAAGGTCACGTCATCAAAAACGATCTCGCCCTTGAGTGGTGGCAACGAGCTCTTGGCACTGGCAATTT
This sequence comes from Rhodocyclales bacterium, assembly GCA_028292485.1. Taxonomy (GTDB): domain Bacteria; phylum Pseudomonadota; class Gammaproteobacteria; order Burkholderiales; family Rhodocyclaceae; genus Viridibacterium. The sequence continues at coordinate 29,375 of JAQGMG010000011.1, forward strand.
CGGTACGGGTGTTCAGGATGTCGCCAAGACGTTGCACGGAAATACCCGTCTGCTGGAAGTCAGTCCATAGCTGTGCAAGCCGCATGATCGGCTGCGAGACGTGTCCCGCCAGCATGTTGAAAGCAATCAACTGGCCCACCGTCATCTTGCCTTCGATGACCAGTTGCGCACCGAAGTACATGATGGCCAGCGTCACCAGCTTGCCGATCAGGCTCACGCCATTGTTGGCAATTGTCGCCAATGTCGAAGTGCGGAAACCCGCCGCCACATAGGCCGCCAACTGCTGATCCCACTTGCGCGTCCACTGCGGCTCCACCGCCATCGCCTTGACCGTGTCGATGCCACTGATGGTCTCGACAAGAAAGGCCTGATTCTCGGCACTGCGATTGAATTTCTCCTGCAGGCGCAAGCGGAACAAGGGGATCAACGCGCCCGACATGACGCCATACAGCGGCAGCGAGATCACCACGATGAGCGTCAGCCACGCGCTGTAGAAAAACATGACGCTGATGAAGATGATCGAGAAGAGGATGTCGAGCACCAGCGTCAGTGCATTGCCTGTCAGGAAAGAACGGATATTTTCCAGCTCGCGTACGCGGGCTATCGAGTCCCCCACGCGGCGCGCCTGAAAATATGCCAACGGCAACGACAGCAGATGCCGGAAAAGGCGAGCGCCCAACTCGACATCGATACGGCTGGTGGTATGCGCAAACACATAGCTACGCAGCGCAGTCAATATCACTTCGAAGATACTGACTGCCAGCAGGCCGATGGCAATCACATCGAGCGTGCTCAAGCCCCGATGCACCAGCACCTTGTCTGTCACGACCTGGAAGAACAGCGGGGTAACGAGCGCGAAGAATTGCAGCACGAATGACACCAGCAAGACTTCGATCAGCAGCTTGCGATATTTCACGACAGCCGGCACGAACCAGCTGAAATCGAACTTCGCCATGTCGCCGGCCAGCGAGGCGCGCGACGTGAACAGGATCAGGTCGCCGGTCCAGCGCGCAGTCAACTGTTCGGCCGACAACACCTCCGGACGCTCCACGACCGGATCATGGATCAAGGCCTGCGTAGCGCCGCCTTCCGGCTGATCCACTCGCGCAAGGATGAAGTAGCGCCCATTGCGGTCAAGAGCCACGGCTGGCATAGGCGTTGTCTTCAGCCGATCCAAACGTGTCGTCACGCGCTTGACCGACAAGCCCAGTTTTCTTGCCGCAAGCAGAATGTCGGCCGTCGAAAAGAACTGGCCGTTGCTGCAGAACTCGTGCGCCAGTTGATCGGGCTCGACGGCCACGGAATGAAAACGCGCCAGCATGACCAGGCATGCCAGACCACTATCGACAGGTGCTTTCGCAGAGGCGTCCTGGGGCCCGGATTCCGGCATGACAGGCAGGCCGGACGTTAGTTGATTCATGTGTAATTCTTTACTGCGTTAAGAAACAAGAAAACATTGTCATACATGCTTTGAGCAACGCTCAAGAACTGTACATATAATTCAATTAGCATAACGACGTGTTCTGCGCAACGACATGCCATCGCCACCGTCGCCTCATACCAGCTGATTATTTTGCAGTGCCCGCTTTACTGCGCGAGAGACAGGTGTCACACAAGAGCATTCAAAAACAGGCAATTCGCAGTCTCATGAGGTAATCCGTCATGCCCGCGAAAGCCAGTTGCTGTCCGTACGGCAAGTGCCATTACACGACTCACCCCAAAAATCCGTCATTCCCGCGAAAGCGGGAATCCACTTCTATCGTCCGTGCCATAGAGTGGATTCCCGCTTTCGCGGGAATGACGAGGTGAGAGCTTTTCTGCTTCATGCAATTTCGGCGAAGTCGCTACATTTATTGCGGACAGTCGTAGGTTCTCGCTACGCTCCGAACCACCCTGCCCCCATCACACCCTAATGCCAGTTAGCCGCAATGACCGGATTGAGCGCAGTCTGGTAGTTCGCCGGCAAGGTGCTCTGCCCCGCACCCGGTGGGGCAAACGCTGCCATGGCACTGACCAGGTTCTGTACCTGGCTGTCCAGCAAGGTCTTGCCATCCCCGCTCTTGATCTGCTCGACGTGGTATTGGTTGCCCAGGTACCAGTTGGTGAGGATGTTCTTGTCACTGCTGCCGATGATGCTGATCTCGAGGTTGTTGCCGCT
>JAQGMG010000054.1 GCA_028292485.1 Rhodocyclales bacterium
ACGGTCTGGCTGCTGCGGACAAGGCAAAGACCGATCTCGCTATTGCCGAGAAGAAGGTCGCTGAAGAATTGCGCAAGGCCCGTGAATCCGGCGCCGAGCTGCGTGGTGGTGCTGAAAAGCAGGCCGCTCAGCTTATCGAGGAAGCACGTACCGAAGCGACCCGCATCATTACGGTTGCCCGCGAGGCCGCTCAGGCCGAAGTCGGCGCCGAAGCACAGCGGGTCAAGGAAGCCCTGCGTGAGCAAGTCGCCCAATTGGCGGTTGCTGGCGCAGAACGCATCCTGCGCAAGGAAATCAATGCCCAGGTCCACGCCGAACTGCTGGCCAACCTGAAACAGGAACTCACCTAAGCCATGGCCGAGAACGTCACCCTTGCGCGTCCCTACGCCGAGGCGGTGTTCGCCCTTGCGCGGGACGCTGGAGCACTGAACCCTTGGAATCAGTTGCTGCAGAGTCTCGCCACGGTCGCAGCTGATCCCTCAGTACGTGCCTGCCTGAGCAACCCGCGTCTGTCGCCAGCCCAGCTGACGCAGTTGCTGGCTGAGTCCTCAGGCTACGTTCTCAACCCGGAGCAACAAAGCTTTTTGTCGCTGCTGGTCGAGAACGAGCGCGCTGCGCTTCTGCCGGAAATCTACACGCTGTTCAAGCTGCACAAGAACGTACACGAAGGTGTGCGTGATGCGCAGGTGACATCCGCGTTTCCGCTGGATGCCGACGCACAGGCTCGTCTGCTTGGCGATCTGGAATCCCGTTTCGGTACCCGCCTCAATGTATCGGTGGCGATTGATCCGGAGCTGATCGGTGGTGTTCGCATCGCCGTCGGTGACGCCGTGATTGACGCTTCGGTACGTGGCAAGCTCGCCACCATGGCCGCTGCCCTACAGAATTAGGAGCATTGAAAATGCAACTCAATCCCTCTGAAATCAGCGATCTCATCAAGAGTCGCATTCAGAACCTGCAACTGGCAGCAACCGCCCGCAACGAGGGTACGGTGGTGTCAGTGACCGACGGTATCGTCCGTATCCACGGGCTGACCGAAGTCATGCAGGGCGAAATGCTGGAATTCGCAAACAACACCTTCGGCCTCGCGCTGAACCTCGAACGTGACTCCGTCGGCGCCGTGGTGCTGGGTGAATACGAGCAAATCTCGGAAGGCGATACGGTCAAGACGACCGGCCGCATTCTGGAAGTGCCCGTCGGCCCCGAACTGCTTGGTCGCGTGGTTAACGCGCTGGGTCAGCCTATCGACGGCAAGGGTCCGATCAACGCCAAGCTCACCGACAAGATCGAAAAGGTTGCACCGGGCGTTATCGCCCGTCGCTCCGTTTCGCAGCCAGTGCAAACCGGCCTGAAATCGATCGACTCGATGGTGCCTGTCGGCCGTGGTCAGCGCGAGCTGATCATTGGTGACCGTCAGACGGGCAAGACCGCCGTCGCTGTTGACGCGATCATCAACCAGAAGGGTCAGAACATGTTCTGCATCTACGTGGCGATCGGGCAAAAAGCCTCGACCATCGCCAACGTGGTTCGCAAACTGGAAGAGAAGGGCGCGATGGCTTACACCGTCGTCGTCGCAGCTTCCGCTTCTGACTCCGCCGCCATGCAGTTCATCGCACCGTACTCCGGTTGCACGATGGGCGAATACTTCCGCGATCGCGGTCAGGACGCGCTGATAGTTTATGACGATCTGACCAAGCAAGCCTGGGCCTATCGCCAGATCTCGTTGCTGTTGCGCCGCCCACCGGGCCGCGAAGCGTATCCGGGCGACGTGTTCTATCTGCACTCGCGTTTGCTCGAGCGTTCCGCTCGCGTGAATGAAGACTATGTCGAGAAATTCACCAACGGCGAAGTCAAGGGCAAGACCGGTTCTTTGACCGCGCTGCCAGTGATCGAAACGCAAGCCGGTGACGTTTCCGCCTTCGTGCCGACCAACGTGATTTCCATTACCGACGGCCAGATCTTCCTGGAAACCGACTTGTTCAACGCCGGTATCCGCCCCGCCATCAATGCCGGTATTTCGGTGTCGCGCGTCGGTGGTGCAGCCCAGACCAAGGTCATCAAGAAGCTCGGCGGCGGTGTTCGTCTGGCGCTTGCCCAGTACCGTGAGCTGGCTGCGTTCGCGCAGTTCGCTTCCGACCTGGACGAAGCCACACGTAAGCAGCTTGAGCGTGGTCGTCTCGTGATGGAACTGATGAAGCAGCCGCAATACGCACCGCTGTCGGTGGCCGAAATGGCCATCACATTGTTCTCGGTGAACAAGGGTTTCTTCGACGACGTGGAAGTCAAGCGCGCACTGGCCTTCGAGTCAGCGCTGCAACAGTTCGTCAAGGCCAAGTATGCGTCCCTGGTCGAGAAGATCGAGTCTTCGAAGGACCTCGACGCTGATGGTGAAAAACAACTCACTGCAGCGGTTGAAGAGTTCAAGAAGAGCTGGGCCTGATTGCCATGTGTGCTCACATCGTTCTCAATGAGCGTGCGGTGCGCCCTCTCCCCCAACCCCTCTCCCGCAAGCGGGCGAGGGGAGCTTCGTGCGTCGCTGGCGCGACGTTCGTAAAGATTGGAGGACTCTGAACATGGCAAGCGGAAAAGAAATCCGTACCAAGATCAAGAGTGTGCAGAACACCAAGAAGATCACCAAGGCCATGGAAATGGTTGCGGCTTCGAAGATGCGCAAAGCGCAGGAACGGATGCGCGCTGCGCGTCCGTACGCCGAGAAGATCCGGCGCCTGGCTGCGAATCTTTCGCAGGCTTCGATCAGCGACTACAAGCATCCATTCCTGATCAGCAAGCCCAACGTTTCACGCGTGGGCCTGATCCTTGTCACAACCGACAAGGGGCTGTGTGGTGGTCTGAACACCAATGCGCTGCGTCTGGCGGTCACCAATATGCGTGACTGGCAGGCCAATGGCGTGAGCGAAATCCAGGTTGCCGCCATCGGCAACAAGGGTTTCGGCTTCATGCAGCGCAATGGTGCCAAGGTGGTTTCGCACGTGATTGGTCTGGGCGATACGCCGCACATGGACAAGCTGATCGGCCCCGTCAAGGTGCTCATCGATGCCTACTTCGCAGGCGAGCTGGACAAGGTTTATCTGGTCTACACCGACTTCATCAACACGATGAAGCAGGAAGCAAAACTGGAACAACTGTTGCCACTCACCGGCGATCGCATGGGTGCGCCCGAAGACACTTGGGACTATCTCTACGAGCCGGATCCGCAGGTCGTCATCGACGAACTGCTGCTGCGCTATGTCGAAGCACTGGTCTATCAGGCCGTCGCCGAGAACATGGCGTCCGAGCAGAGCGCCCGCATGGTGGCTATGAAGGCCGCCTCGGACAACGCCGGTACGGTCATCAAGGATTTGCAGCTGGTCTACAACAAGACCCGTCAGGCAGCGATCACGAAAGAGATTTCGGAAATCGTCAGCGGCGCCGCAGCGGTTTAAAGCATTTAGTTATTGAGGATATGACATGAGTCAAGGATCCGTTGTTCAGTGTATCGGCGCCGTGGTGGACATCCAGTTCCCACGCGAAGGGATGCCAAAGATTTACGAGGCGTTGCAGCTCGATGCTTCGGAAGAAAACCCGCTGGTCGAGAAGGGTCTTACCTTCGAAGTCCAGCAACAACTCGGCGACGGCGTCGTGCGTACCATTGCCATGGGCTCATCCGACGGCATCCGCCGCGGCATGAAGGTCAATGGCACGGGCGCCGGCATCTCGGTACCGGTCGGTCACGGCACGCTGGGTCGCATCATGGATGTGCTCGGTCGTCCGATCGACGACGTGGGCCCGATCGAGTGCGATGAGAAGCGCGAGATCCACCAGCCAGCACCGAAGTTTGACGAACTGTCGCCTTCGGTTGACCTGCTCGAAACCGGCATCAAGGTGATCGATCTGGTCTGCCCGTTCGCCAAGGGCGGCAAGGTCGGTCTGTTCGGTGGCGCCGGCGTGGGCAAGACCGTGAACATGCTGGAACTCATCAACAACATCGCCAAGCAGCACAGCGGTCTGTCGGTGTTTGCAGGCGTGGGCGAGCGTACGCGTGAAGGTAACGACTTCTATCACGAGATGGCAGAAGCCGGCGTTATCAAGCTCGACAACCTCAAGGAATCGAAGGTTGCGATGGTGTTCGGTCAGATGAACGAACCACCAGGCAACCGCCTCCGCGTGGCGCTGACCGGCCTGACCATGGCCGAGAAGTTCCGTGACGAAGGCCGCGACATCCTGTTCTTCGTGGACAACATCTACCGCTATACGCTGGCTGGTACCGAAGTGTCCGCGCTGCTGGGCCGTATGCCTTCCGCCGTGGGTTACCAGCCAACGCTGGCCGACGAAATGGGCAAGCTGCAAGAGCGCATCACCTCGACCAAGGTCGGTTCGATCACTTCCATCCAGGCCGTGTATGTGCCAGCGGATGACTTGACCGACCCGTCGCCTGCGACCACCTTCCAGCATCTGGATTCGACAGTCGTGTTGTCGCGTGACATCGCCGCCCTGGGTATCTACCCGGCGGTCGATCCACTCGACTCGACAAGCCGTCAGCTCGACCCGCTGGTTGTTGGCGAAGAGCACTACAACGTGGCCCGTGGCGTGCAGCAAACCCTGCAACGCTACAAGGAACTGCGCGACATCATCGCGATTCTGGGTATGGACGAACTGGCACCTGAAGACAAGCTCATGGTGTACCGCGCCCGTAAAATCCAGCGCTTCCTGTCGCAGCCGTTCCACGTCGCTGAAGTGTTCACCGGCTCGCCCGGCAAGTACGTCACGCTCAAGGAAACCATTCGTGGTTTCAAGGGCATCGTTGCAGGCGAGTACGATCACCTGCCCGAGCAGGCGTTCTACATGGTCGGCGGCATCGACGAAGCGATCGAGAAGGCCAAGACGCTGCAGTAATTCCGCAGCAATGGTGTGCGGAGAGTGGTCGATGATCGCTCTCCGACTCTGAAAGGTAATGATTATGGCAATGACCGTACACGTGGATGTCGTCAGCGCGGAAGAGCAGATCTTCTCAGGGCTGGCCGAGATCGTGTCGCTGCCGGGCGAGGCGGGCGAACTGGGCATTCTGCCCGGCCACACCCCACTGCTGACCCGCATCAAGCCAGGCATGGTGCGCATCAAGCTGCCCAACCAGGACGAAGAAGAAGTCATTTTCGTCGCCGGTGGCTTGCTTGAAGTGCAACCGAATCTGGTGACCGTGCTGGCCGACACCGCCATTCGCGGCAAGGATCTGGACGAGGCCAAGGCGATGGAAGCCAAGCGTCTTGCCGAGGAAGCGCTTGGCAATCGCACAGGCAACCTCGATCTGGCCAAGGCGCAAGCCGAATTGGCCGAAGCGGTTGCTCAGGTGGCAGCAATCGAACGTCTGCGCAAGATCAAGCACTGAGTTGCAATCTGTAACGAAAAACGGCACCTGCGGGTGCCATTTTTCATTGTGCGTGCGCTGCTTGAAACGCAGAACATAGCCGACAAAAAAGAGGCCTTAGCCCTTTCGATTATGCCAAGCGGATTGTCTAGGCCGTCAGCTCGACGCGTTTCTCGAGGCGACGCAATGCACTTTCAAGCTCGCTCAGCTCAGTGCGCCAGTCAACCAGCTCATCGCGCTTCACTACCAGCGTGTGCTCGTCGCGCACATATTCGACGATGTTGGCACCAAGGTTTGCTGCAGCTTGTCTGGCTGTTGTGCTGGCCCGCGTCAGACCTGTCTCGACGCGATGTGCAATCACATCACCCAGCATGGGACTAAGCGCCGCGCCGACGTCAGGGCGCAAATGCTTCAGCAATAGCGAAATCGTTTCAGCAAAACCCGCGTCGCCGCTGACGGTTGCATGCCTGGTGAGCTGGTCCGCGCCATCGGACAGGTTGACCAGCGCCGAGGCCGGCAGCGCGATGCGGACATCGGGCTCTACATCTGCGGCAAGGGCTTCCAGCTGGCCAGATTCGGTCACGAGCATGCGCAAGCGCACGCTTCCTATCTTCAGCTCCGCCCCTTTACCGGCGTGGGGTTTGAGCAGATCGCTCGCCCACGCCTCACCTTTGAGCAGGCGATTGAGCGGGCGGAGCAACAAGGATTGCAGCACGTGGTCAGGCGACTTGCTGAATGCCCGACAACACCCAGCCGAGGTTGCCATCGCGTGGCTTCGACAGGTGCCAGACTTCGTCGAAAGGCTGTGGCGAGTTGGCAGCGTCTTCCCGCAGCAAGCCGTGGAAGCGCACGCTGGTGACATAGCGACCAGCCTCTTCAACAACCTCGAGCACCTGTACGTCCAGATTGACGACATCGGTTTTTTGCTTGGCGCCACGACGCTCGTCGATGTCCAGCTTGATCTCGGCGAACATCTCCGGCGAGGTGAACTCGCGGATGTCGTCCAGATTGCCGGCGTCATTTGAAGCTTGCAGGCGAATGAAGTTCACCTTGGCCTGGCGTGTGAAGCCGTCAACGTCGAAGTCAGCCGGAATGGAAGACGAGCCGGAAGCGGGCGCGCTACTACCATAAGCCTGTGCTGCTTCGTACTGTGCAGGCTGTTGCTGCCACGCTGCCGGCCCGGATGCTATCGCCGGCTGTTGCTGGCGAGGCGCCATGAAACGACGTACCAATGCAAACACGAGCACGGCGCCGATGACAAGCATCAGGATGCCGGCCATATCGCCGCCCATGCCGAAGTGCGACATCAAGGCGGCCAGACCGATACCGGCGGCCAGACCAGCGAGAGGGCCCGCCCATTTACGCCAGCCGCTTGCCGGTGCGCCGACAGGTGCGGGAGCCGGACGTTGATAAGCGGGAGGCATGGCCTGGCGTTGTGGAATCGAGCGCTGCATACCCAGCGAGCGTCCTCCACCCAAACGTGCGGCTTCGGCGTAATCGACCGACATGCCGGCGGCACTGACGGCGACGAAAAGCATGAGCGCGAAACGTTTGAACATTCCGGATTTGAACATTGCAGACCAGGACATCGATTTCTCCATATTGCAGGGAAAGCCTGCGAACTTTCAGTTAGATGGGGGACTTACTGGAAGGTTCAAGTGCTATCCCGCCAAGGCAGGATTACGGCAGGGGTTGGTACTTGCCCAGCATGGCGACGACGCGTTTCCAGGCGTCCGCTGCATCGTCGCTGCGGAATTGCTTGCCCATCAGGTTGAAGCCATGATCAGCTTGCGGATAGATCACCAGCTCCATCGGTGCTGAAGCGGATTTGGCGCCTGCTTCGAGCTCGCGCATCGACTCGACGCTACAGCAGTTATTGTTGTAGTGGTCCATCTCGCCAGACAACACCAGCATGGGCACGCGCAGCCTGCTGCCGATCGTGCGGACATCCCTGGACCAGCTGGTTGCCGGATAGTGGGCAGCGATCATGGATACCTGATCCGGCATGGTGATGGCGTGTGCCAGCGAGCCGCCGCCGCCTTGCGAGAATGAAACGACGGCCACCTTACCCGGGATCGCCTGTGTAGCGGTTTGCGCTTTGGCGATCACTTTGCGCAGGTTCTGCGCGCCATCCTGCTGCCGCGTCAGGATGTCCTTGCCGTCGATCAGCACGGTGTAATAGCCAAGCTCGGCGACCTTCTTCGCGTAAAACTCGTAGTTGGGCGGACCGGTCTGACCCGAGATCACGACAACGATCGGCCCTTTGGGCTTTGATGGATTGAAGACGATCTGCGGCGGGCCGTCCTCATCGGCACGGGCCGACGCACAGGCAAGGATGCACAACGATAACGCTGACAAGAACAAGCGGCGGCGGGCTGAACGAAACATGGTTCTCTCCACGAGCAGTGATCAAAGCCGTCAGGAGCAAATCCTTGGCGGCTTGTCAGCGAATGAGCGCTGAAGCTGGCAATGCTAGAACTTGTAGCCGCGATGCAAGGCCACGGCACCTGCGGCCAGATTGAAGTATTCGGTACGCTCAAAGCCGGCGTCCGCAAGCATCTGCTTCAGCGTGTCCTGATCCGGATGCATGCGGATCGACTCCGCAAGATAGCGGTAGCTGGCCGCATCGCCGGCGACTTTCTGGCCGAGCCAAGGCAGCACTTTGAACGAATACACGTCATAGGCCTTGGCCAGCGGCTGCCAGATCTTCGAGAACTCCAGCACCAGCAGACGGCCGCCGGGGCGCAGCACACGGCGCATCTCGGCCAGCGCTTTGTCTTTATGCGTCATGTTGCGCAGGCCAAAGGCAACGGTGACCAGGTCGAAATGATTGTCCGGGAAAGGCAGTTTCTCGGCGTCGCACTGCGCGACAGGCAGCAAGAAGCCCTTGTCCGTAGTGCGGTCGCGGCCAACGCTGAGCATGGCGTGGTTGATATCGGTGAGCCAGACCTGGCCCTGATCACCGGCCTGCTTCGCAAAGGCCAGCGAAAGATCGGCGGTGCCGCCGGCGACGTCGAGCACGCGCTCGCCAGGACGTACGGCAGCAATCTGGATGGTAAAAGCCTTCCACACGCGATGCATGCCGGCCGACATCAGATCGTTCATCACGTCGTACTTGCTGGCGACAGATGAAAAAACGCCCGCTACACGTTTGGCCTTCTCCTGTTCCGGTACGGTTTCAAAACCGAAGTGCGTGTCCTGATCGCTCATGGCTGTGCCTGTGGGTTGTGTCTGGAGGTGTGGCTATGCGGCTGCAAAATTATGGAGCCGTAATTCGTCTGATCATCATTGTAATGGGCTTGAGCGTTCAGGGCTGGTTACAATCAGGGTCCACCACGCGCCGTAGATTCCATGTCAGTGAGCCCTTCCCCCGCCCGCAATTTCACCAAAGACGATGTGCTGCGCTGGTTTGGCAAGACTGGATACACCAAAGGTCTGGGTTATCTCGCCGCCGTGAATGGCTTGCAGGTCAGCGATAGCCTGATCCGGGCGAACGTCAAGGGCACGGCCCTGTCTCCCTACAAGGTGCGCATCACCTTTGGCACCAGTCCCGGCGTGCAGGCGACCTGCTCCTGCCCCATCGGCTATATGTGCAAGCATGGCGCGGCGACTTTGCTGGCCGCCATCGAGGCGCGCAGTGCACTGGCAACACAGCCCGACCCGCAGGTAATCGACTGGTTGAAGATGCTGCGCGACCTGAGCGATGCCAATGCAGGCAAGCCGGTCAAACCCACCAAGCAGACCAAGACGCGCGAGCAGCTGTTCTATGTCCTCGACCACCACGCGGCCGACCAGCGCGTCACGGTCTCCATGCGCAAAGCCCGGCCTGATTCGACAGGGCGCATCAATGCAGCTGCCGAGCGCTGGGACAACGTCGAACGCGCACTGACCACACCGCCAAAATTCGTCGTCGATGAGGATCTCGCAATCCTGCGGCTGCTGTGGGTCGCCCGTTCGCGCGACATTGGCTACATGGGCCCCGAATTCGAATTGCAGCGACGCCCTTGCAACGATCTGCTGACACGTCTGCTGGCGACCGGTCGCTGTCTTTTCGATGACTCGCAATGGCTGGCGCTGCATGCCGGCATCTCGCGCACCGGCCGCTTGGTGTGGCAGCTGGGTGATGACGGTCGCATGCACGCCAGTGCAGTGGTCGAAGGTATCGCACATGCTCATGTCCTGCCCTGCGAGCCACCCTGGTATGTCGATGCGGCCGGCGGCGAATGCGCGCCGCTTGATCTCGGCATCGCGCCACGCATGGCTTCGCGCCTGCTTACCGCCCCACCTCTACGCCCGCTCGATGCTGCCGTGGTGGCGCTTGAGCTCAGCGAAATCGCCCCCGATCTGCCGCGCCCCGATGCCGATGCGGCGAGTCGTTTGCGCCGTATCGAAGGCCCTCCACGCTTGCGTCTGCGCGTGCTCACTGCGCAGGTGAGCACGGCCCGCAGCTGGCGAGGCTATGCGCAGCACTTCCAGTTCGACATGGATTTCGCCCTGCCGGATTTCGACTACCAGGGGATTTTTGTTGCGCCGGAAGAGTCGCGCGATTTTCACGTCATCGAAGGTGAAACCGTGCAGCTGGTGCGCGACCGGGCAGCGGAAGCCGCAGCGCTCGAACAGCTCGGCGCCCTGGGCTTTCAGAGTGTGCCAGCAAGCCTGTTTTCAAGCTGGACCGTGCCACCTGCCAAGCACCTGTTTGGCCTCGCCGATGCTGCGGCATGGCAGGAATGGATGCCGCGCCTGGCACCGATTCTGCGCACGACGGGCTGGGCGCTGCGGATCGATGAAAGCTTCCGCCACCACATTGTCGAGATCGACGAATTGCTCGCCGATGTCGAAGAAACGGAATCGGGCTGGTTCGATCTGTCCCTCGGTTTCGATCTCGAAGGGCAACGCATTGCGCTGGCGCCCTTGTTGGCCAACTTCCTGCAGCAGCATCCACACCTGTCCAGTGGCAAGGGTCTCGATAGCCTGCAAGATACCGAGCGCATGGACATACGCCTGGAGGATGGGCAGCGCGTGCGTTTCACCGCCGCGCGCCTCAAGCCTGTGTTGCGTCTGCTCATCGACCTGTTCGATGGCAAGCATCGTGGCGATCACAGCCTGCGCATCTCCAGGCTCGATGCGCCGCGTCTCGAAGCGCTTTCCGAAGTCGCCAGCACCACCGGCCTGCGCGCCGTCGAGGCCGCTGCCGCCCGCCTGCGCGGCAGTGCCGGCGTTGCGCCTGTTGCCGTGCCGGCAGGCCTCGGCCTGACCTTGCGCCCCTATCAGCTCGAAGGCCTGGCCTGGCTGCAACATCTGCGCAGCCACGATCTGGCCGGCATACTTGCCGACGATATGGGCCTGGGCAAAACTGCGCAGACCCTCGCGCATCTGCTGATCGAGAAACATGCCGGCCGCCTGGATCGACCCAGCCTTGTTGTCGTACCCACCTCGCTCGTTTTCAACTGGAAGCGCGAGGCCGAGCGTATTGCACCGATGCTCAGTGTGCTCATCCTGCATGGCCCGCAACGCGACTTCGGCGCCATTCCGAAACATGACATCGTCCTGACCACGTACCCGCTCGTGTGGCGCGATGCCGAGCAGTTGCAGCTGCACAATTATCACCTGCTGATTCTCGACGAAGCGCAGACCGTTAAGAACGCCGCCAGCCGCGCCGCAGCCGTCATCCGCAAGCTCGACGCACGTCACCGCCTGTGCATCACCGGCACGCCGATGGAGAATCATCTGGGCGAGCTATGGGCGCAGTTCGATTTCCTGCTTCCCGGCTTTCTCGGCGACAGTCGCGATTTCACGCGTCGCTGGCGCACACCCATTGAAAAAGGCGGCGATAGCTTGCGTCGCGAGCTGCTGGCGCGGCGCGTCAAACCCTTCCTGCTGCGTCGTCGCAAGGACGAAGTGGCGAGCGAATTACCACCCAAGAATATTGTCCTGCGCACCACCGAGCTTGAGGGCGGGCAACGCGATCTCTACGAAGTCGTGCGCAGCGCGATGGATGAGAAAGTGCGCAATGCCGTCGCCGAAAAAGGTTTCAAGCGCAGCCACATCGTCATCCTCGATGCGCTCCTCAAGCTGCGCCAGGTATGTTGCGACCCGCGCCTGCTGAACCTCGCCAATGCGCACCGCGTGAAGGAACGCGCCAAGCTTGATCTGCTCATGAACATGCTGCCCGAGCTCGTCGAAGAAGGGCGCCGCATCCTGCTGTTTTCGCAATTCACCAGCATGCTCGATCTTATCGTCGAAGAAGTCGACAAGGCGAAAATCCCGTATGTCATGCTCACCGGCCAGAGCAAGAAACGCGAAGGCATCGTGCAGCGTTTCCAGGACTGCGAAGTGCCGCTGTTCCTCATCAGCCTCAAGGCCGGCGGCGTTGGTCTCAACCTGACCGCTGCCGACACCGTCATCCATTTCGATCCGTGGTGGAATCCGGCCGTGGAAGATCAGGCAACCGATCGTGCCCACCGCATCGGCCAGACCAAGTCAGTCTATGTCTACAAGCTCATCGTGGCAGGCAGCATCGAAGAGCGCATCGTCGCGCTGCAGGAAAAGAAGGCCGCGCTGGCCAGTGCCGTGCTCAGCGGAGACTCTGAGGGCGACGTCAAATTCAGCGAAGAGGATCTCGCCAACCTCTTCGCGCCCCTGCCCGAATTGATCGATAGCAAGGCGGGGTTGGTGCGCGTCTGATGGGCGCAAGGAAACCTGCGCGCTCGCAGCGTGTCTTACCCGTGGCACTCCTCAACGTGTGCCGCCAATGCAAGGAGGTGGATATGTCGAATATTTTCAGGCAATGGCTCCCGGTGATGCTTGCTGTCATCGGCATGAATACTGTTGTGCACGCAGATGTTTCCGAGAAAGCTGGCGAAGCCAAGGACGCCACGGCAGAGGCTGCGCACAAGACAGGCGAGGCCGTATCCGAAGCGGCCAGCGCAGCGGTTTCCGCTACCAGGAATGCGGCACACAAGACCGCCGACGTTGCTGTCAGGGTTTATGACAAAACCAAACAAGTGACCAAGGACGCAATTGGCACCGCAGCGGACAAGACGAAGGAGGTCGCTGGCAAGGTTGGAGACGCGGTGAAGAAGTAATCGCCAGGCGCGTGGAATAGGTGCTTATTCGCGCGCAGGTCCGGCGTAGCCGTAGGTCAGGGCGGCTGCGGTAAATCCGATTCGAGCGTCATGGCGCGCAGAGTAGAGTTGAAGTCCTCTGCCAAGGGGCATTCGATGCTCAGCAAATCGCCGCTGGCAGGATGACATATTTGCAGACTCGTGCAGGCCAACAGCATTCGCGTGCGATGGCTCAGTGCGGCAATCGCGCGGTTGTGCGGTCCCTTGCCATAGGTTGCATCACCGATGATGGGATGGGCAATGTGCTTGAGGTGACGACGCAGTTGATGACGGCGTCCAGTCTTCGGTTGCAAGGCGAGCAGGGCGTAACGGCTTGTCGGGAAGCGGCCGTCCGGTAACGGCAGTTCGCAACGCGCCAGACATTGATAGTGCGTGAATGCGGCCTGCGGCGCGTTGAGTGCGTCGGGATGGCCGCGATCCGTGTTCTCCAGAATGCGCGGCAGTGGGTGATCGATCTGGCCCGAGTCAGCCGGCCAGCCGCGCACTACGGCGCGATATTCCTTTTCCACCGTACCTTTTTCGAACTGCGCACTGCAGGCGCGCAGGCTGGAGGGGTCCAGCGCAAACAACAATACGCCCGAGGTGCCGCGATCGAGGCGATGTACCGGCCACACATGCTGACCAATCTGGTCCCGCAGCAATTGCACGGCGAAGCGTGTTTCGTGGCGGTCCAGCGCCGTACGATGAACCAGCAAGCCGGCGGGTTTGTGGATGGCGATCAGGTGCTCGTCGCGATGGAGAATGGGCAGCATGGCGGTTCGTGTACGTGGTCTGGTGTGATCCGGCAGGAGACGTAAGGCAACGTTCAAGTTGCCGCGGCAATCAAGATCCAGCGCAGTAACCTTACAGATATTTTCGCCACAGCTCGTTGCTGAAGCGACCATCCGGGTCAATATGCCGTTTGAATTGACGGAAAGCCTGAGCTTGCGGATAGGCTCGATCGAATTGCTCCTGACTGGCATGTAGCTGATAAGGAAGGTAGTAGGTGCCTTCACACTTCAGCGCCAAATCGATCAGCTCCCTTGTCCACTTGCCAACCTCGGCTTGGGCGGCAGCATGTATGCGCTGCTTGTAATACAGAACGAACGAGAACATTTCTTCCCGCGCCCAAGCCATCATTGATTCCGTGTCTTCAGGGGTGTGCCGGACGGAAACATTCGCGGCGACGACGGCATGATTTTTCAGCACGGCAGCCATGGATTGCAAGAAGGCCCTGAAGTGTCTGACAGGAACAAAGTATTCCTGCAATATATAGGTCGAGAACGCGCGGGTTGTCGGCTCAAGCATCGCCACATCGCGACTGGCTTCGTAGTTGCGCCAGACAACGGCGGGCTTTCCAAACAGATAGGGCTGCACAAAGCTGTCGCGCAGTTTGTATCCGGAAGGCAGTTCGGTCATTGCCCACAACACGCTGGCCTCCAAGGGGTAAGTCTGGCCGCGCGGGATCAGCCTCTTCGGCTCTGTGGGACTCTTGTCGCTCCGCTTCCACGTAACCGAAGCCGCCCGATTGAATGACGGCGGGATAAGGTCGGCGTTATGCATGATCGAGGCTGGATCGGCCAGCACGTGCTGCCTGAAGAAGTCCGGGTAGTCATCGAGAGATACGGACTCCACGAAACGCTCGATGCAGAAATTCTCGTCCAGGGCCAGCTCGACTTCCGTAATTGCGCCCAAAGCTCCATATGCACCAATGGCTGCGGCGAACAGTGTGTTGTTGGCTGATCGACTTGTCTCCACTATTTGCCCATTGGCCAGCACCATCTGCAAAGCAATGACCGAACTGACGATAGGCCCATGCCCGACATAGCGGCCATGCGCATTGACTGACACGGAGCCCCCAACCGTAAAGTTGGCGTAGCTCTGCATGGTTCTCACGGACAGGTTGTGAGGATCGAGCAAATCCTGAAGGTCGCGCCAGCGCATGCCAGCCTGAACGCGTACTTTCTTTTCGTCAGGCTTGATCCAGACAAGCGCCTTCATGGATCGCATATCGAGATGCAAACCACCCGAAATGGCCACTTGCCCACCCATGCTGTATCGCCCGCCACCAACACTTATCTGGCCGGGCCAATCCTCGATGGCGCGCTTAACGTCGAGGGCATTGAGCGGTGCAATCTGTCGACGAACGCGTACTGGATACAGTTGCGTAATGTTTTCGATAGACAGATCGTCCTTGCTGAACAACGCCGCAGACGCATCGAATGTGTAAAGCCCTGCGCTTGCGAGGGCCGAACCCATCAGTCGCCTGCGCGTGACATTGGGTAAGGCGAAGGAACTGTCTGTCATGGAATCGTCGGGTGCGGGATATGCTTGAACTATAACGCGACCAGACGTGTTGTCCGTGGCGCTCAAATGCAACACAATTGCAACAGCAATCCGATTGTGTTCAAATCCAGCCTATGAGTGCAGAAACCACAACGCCCGCAGATCGCATCCGTTTGTTGGGGGCGCGCGCTACGCCAGCGCGCATCGCCGTGATGCGTCTATTGGAAACGGCGGAACGTGCGTTGTCGCATCACGATATCGAACTTGCTCTTGAGGCCAACGGCTTTGACCGCGTCACGCTTTATCGCGTGCTCGACTGGATGGTCGAGAGCGGTCTGGCGCATCGCGTGACTGACGCGCAGCGCGTGTTCCGTTTCAGTCTCGCCGCACCTGATGCGCCTGCCCACGATCATCATGCGCATTTCCGCTGTGAAGACTGCGGCAAGGTCTTCTGCCTCGACGATGTGCCAGTGACGCGCCCGGCTTTGCCGAAGGGTTTTTCCAGCAGCGCTGTCGAGCTGAGTATTACTGGCCACTGTGAACATTGCGGCAAAGGCGCCTGACAACAGCCATCCGGCATGGCGTCTGGCGCACGTGCGCCACACAATAATCAAAAGGATTTCTGCAGCATGACTGCCCTACCTCCTCTCGTGCATATCCTGTTGGCCACATTGATGGGCGGCCTGCTTAGCGTCGTCGCCGCAACCTTTGTCATGATTGGCATGCCGCAGCGCTGGATGCCACGGCTGGTGGGCTTTGCCACGGGGGTGCTGCTTGCCGTGGCTCTGCTCGATGTGTTGCCGGAGGCGTTCGAGTCGGGCGTTGGCGCCCACAAGCTGTTTGCAACCCTGCTGGTCAGTCTGCTGTGTTTTTATGGGCTGGAACGGGTTGCTGTGTGGCGACATTCGCACCCGGACGAGCACGGTCATGATCATCATTGCCCGCCGCATGAACATGGCCACGGACATGCGCATGGCATTGGCAGGAGTACCGTGGCGGCCGTGATGATTGGCGACACATTCCACAACTTTGTCGATGGCGTGTTGCTGGCAGCGACTTTTCTGACCAATCCGGCACTTGGCTGGAGTACCGCTTTCGCCGTGATCGCCCACGAGATTCCGCAAGAGGCCGGCGATTTCGCCATCGTGCGCGCAGCGGGCTATTCGGCGGGACGCTCGCTGTTCCTCAATGGCTTGTCGAGCCTCGCTTCGGTCCTCGGTGGTTTGCTTGGTTTCTTTGCCTTGTCGCAAGCGCAGGGCTGGTTGCCGTACATCCTCGTCGTTGCTGCCGCCAGCTTTCTGTACATCGCCATTTCCGACTTGCTGCCGATGCTCCGCCGCGAGGGCCACCGGCGGACCTCGATGTGGCAAACCGCGTGGATGCTGGTTGGTATCGTGCTGATCGCGACAAGCACGGCCGCCGTGCATTGATGCCTTCACTTTCAACATGGATAAGCCCCTGGACACTCGCATACCGGTAACGCTGCTGACGGGTTTTCTGGGCAGCGGCAAGACGAGCCTGCTCGGCAGCTTGCTGCGCGACCCCGCCATGGCAGGTTGTGCGGTGCTGATCAACGAAGTCGGCGAGATCGGCCTGGATCACTTGCTGGTGCAACAGCTCAGCGAAGAGATCACGCTGCTCGAATCCGGTTGCCTGTGTTGCTCCGTGCGCGGCGATCTGGCGCGCAGCCTGCGTGATCTTTTCAAGCGCCGCCTGAGTCGTGAGATCAAGGCGCTGGATCGCGTAGTCATCGAGACCAGCGGCCTGGCTGACCCGGCGCCGATCATTCATACCCTGATGCGCGACTTCTTTCTCGCCGAGCGCTTCCGCCTCGAAGGCGTGGTGGCGACGGTCGACGTGCGCAACGTGCATTGGCAACTTGGTCAGCACGAAGAAGCAGTCAAACAGGTGGCAATGGCCGATCGCATCGTGCTCACCAAATGCGATCTCGCCGACAGCCTGCAGATTGCCGAAGCGCAGGAGCGCGTTGCGACATTGAATCCCGTTGCGCAGTGCTGGCAGAGCGAGCCGGGCAAGTTGCCCGCCGGCCTGCTCGAAGGCATGAGCCTGTACGACCCCAAGACCAGGACGGCGGATACCGGGCGCTGGCTGGGCGAACAGGCTGTGCTGGAGCAAGCGCGTTTGCAGGCAACTGGCAGCGTATTCGGTGCCGCCACGCCACTGCATGACGATAGCGTAAGCACCTACCTGCTGCGCTTCACCGAGCCCTTTACCTGGGCCGATTTTTCGCGTGCAATGGACACGCTGCAGTCGGTTGTCGGCGATCACATCCTGCGTGTCAAAGGCCTGCTCAATGTGCGTGGTGAAGCGGCGCCCCGCGTGGTACATGCGGTTCAGCATGAGCGTTATGCCGACACGAGCCTGCCGGCCTGGCCCGAAGCGTATGGTGATGACCATGATTCGCGCCTCGTATTCATCGTGCGCGACCTGCCGCGCAGCGTGCTCGACAAGGCGTTTGCGGCATTCTGTGGCTAGCCTGGCTGAAATGTCCAGGCGGGAACCGAACGCCGCCGTGGCCATCACACAGCGAGCTATTGAACTCGATCGGGAGACTCCGCGCATGAAGATCGTTGCACCCGCTTGGCGGCTCGTCTCGCTGATGGCCGCAGTCATCGCCATGGCTGTGGCATGCGCGCCTCTGCCCTGGGCAAGCAGCCGACAGGCGACAAGTAACGATCCTGTTTTCTCGCAGGCCGCAGCGGCCTACGAGATGATCGATCTGGACTGGTACGACGCCAAGCGCAAGCGGGCGGTGCCGGTGCGGCTGTATCTGCCGAAGGCTGCTGTGGCCAGGGATGTTCCCGGGCAAGCATCCACGCAGGCGCGCGCAACGGATGCTGTCGGCGTCCCGCTGGTCGTGTTCTCGCATGGCATGGGCGGCTCGCGCAATGGTTATAGCTACCTTGCCGACGATTGGGCCAGCCACGGTATCGCCAGTCTTCACGTGCAACACGTCGGTAGTGACAGATCACTGTGGCAAGGAGCCGCGGTAAGTGTGTTGTGGCGAGTGCAGGAGGCCGCGGGGTCGGAAGAGGCGATGGCCCGCGCCCTGGACGTGCACTTCGCACTCGACCAGATACTGGCCTCACCCTATGCAATGCGGATCGACAAGACGCGCATCGCTGCAGCCGGCCATTCCTACGGCGCCAATACCAGCATGCTGGTGGCTGGCGCGAATGTGATTCACGATGGCAAGTTGCTGGATCTGGTGGATCCGCGTATCAAGGCGGCGGTGCTGATCTCGTCGCCGCCGTTTTATGGCGAGCAGGACTTCATGAGCATTCTCAAGACCGTCACGGTGCCAACCCTGCACATCACCAGCACGGCTGATGTCATTGACATTCCCGGCTTCAACTCCGGCATCGAAGACCGCATCAGGGTGTTCGATGCGATGGGCAGTCGCAGTAAAACACTGGCCGTGTTCAAAGGCGGCTCGCACAGCATTTTTACCGACCGTGCTAATACGGGCGGCGCAGGACTCAATCCGCTTGTGAAGCGGGCGACCGGCGAACTATCGCGCTTGTTCCTGTGGGAGCAATTCGGGGGGACGTCCGGTACGCAGATTGCTACATCACAATCACGGCAGGAGTTTGCAGCCTGGGAAACGCGCAATGCCGCCATTCTTGAAAGTTTCAAGACGCTGGCTGTGCAATTGCCAACAGCCGGAAAGATCAATTGAGTGCAGCGGTAGTCCTGCACTGCGCTCTCATGCCAACATACGCTCTTCGTGAAACCCACGGTTTAGTACAGCAATAACGGACCCCTCTCCATGATCCACAACACCACTGCCTTGCGCACCCATACCTTCGCAGGTTTGCAACCCGGCCCGAAACTGCTCGTGCTGGGCGCCGTGCATGGCAATGAAGTGTGTGGCACGCGCGGCATCGAGCGCGTCGTCGCCGAATTTGATATCGGCGAGTTGGCCCTGGCCTGCGGACAGGTCACCTTCGTGCCGATCACCAATCCGCTGGCTTACCAGTTGCAGCAACGCATGGGCGATCGCAACCTCAATCGCAACCTGCGCCCGAGCGATGAGCCTCTCGACTACGAAGACCGCATCGCCAACGTGCTGTGTCCGCTGCTGGCCACCCACGACGTATTGCTCGACCTGCACTCCTTCCACACGCCCGGCGAGCCGTTCGCCATGCTCGGCCCGCGCGACAACAGCGGCACGCTGGAGCCCTTTGCGCATGCCAGGGAAGAGGAAGCGCTAGCCGTGCGTCTTGGCCCGCGCCGCATCGTCGAAGGCTGGCTGGATACCTATGCGCGCGGCGTTGCCAATCGTCTTGCCTATGCCTCGGCGGACATGCGCGCGCAGATGCTCAGCACCGATCCGAGCTACGGCGTCGGAACCACCGAATACATGCGCACCCAGGGCGGTTATGCCATTACGCTGGAATGCGGACAGCACGCCGACCCTGCAGCGCCAGAGGTGGCTTACGAGGCTATCCACCGCACGCTCGCCCTGCTCGGGCTGATCGACGCGCCAGCACCAGTGCCGCACCCGGCGCCTGAAGTGCTGCGTCTGGCCGAAGTCATCGACCGTCTGCATCCCGACGACAGCTTCATCAAGCCATGGAAAAGCTTCGACCCCGTGAAGAGCGGCGAGCCCATTGGCAAGCGCCATGACGGCAACATCGTCACCGCGCCACGCGACGGCTTCGTCGTCTTTCCCAATCCCAACTCGCTGGCGGGCAACGAGTGGTTCTACTTTGCCGAGTCAAGTGATCGGGTGCTTTAGGAGCGAGATATTTCAGAGCGCGCGGAGAAGCTGGTTAAGGTAGTCCTGAGCCAAGCGCGACTTGTTAAGGTTTGAGCGCAGCGCAGGAGGTGGGGCCAATCGCCCCACCGGGCTCCGCTGCGCCCCAAGTCATTGGATTTTCAGGAGGCGCTACCCGACCAGGCATACCCTCAAGCGCCAGCCAGGCTCTTGCGACGTCGCGATGTGCGATCAGACCTTTCGCTTTCATCAAATCTTCAAGCAAACTGGCTCTGCCACTGGCTTGAAACGCTTTATTCCACAGCACTAATGCGGGAACCGTCGTGTCATATCGTCCGTTTGAAGGCCCGGTGTGATAGCGCTTGCCGGTACCATCGGATGGCAGGTTTTCACCGTGATCACTCGTAAAAACCAGAAACGCGGGCTCAGTTTCTCGATCAAGTACCGCTGCGGCAAGCAATAGCACGCGTACGCCGTACTCTGCGGCTCGTCCGTAGCGAAACTCTTCAAGCGCATCGCCGGACAAGTTCGGCGGCTCCTCCCCGAATAGTCCGACTGGATAGCGCTTTTCATAATAAAAGTGCTCGCCGTACAAGTGCAGGAGCGCGGCCTTGGGGCCCGGCCCCGTGCGTTTGACAAAGTCGCCCAGCGCTTCGATGACTACTTCGTCATAGGCGTTCATATTCATTGACGAAGTTTTTTGGAGCAGATCATGCCCTGATTCAGGAAGCACCCAGATTTCCTGATTGTTTATGTATGCAGTTCTGGCGCCGCCCGCCTTGGCCATTGCAAGTAGTGTTGGATTACGGGCAGCACCTTCGACATCTGAGACGTCGACAGCCGTAAGTAACCTTGGGATTGAAGCGAAAGTCCCGTTTGCGCCTGCACAAGCGTCAGGCAAACGAATACCCAGCCCTGCTTGGATCCGTTCTTCGAGTGCTTCAGACCACTGCCCCCTCTTTGTCTGCAAGAATGCATCGGCCCGCAGCGATTCCCCGACGATGAAAACACCCAGTCCAGCGTTGGCGCTAAAAACTTTCTTCGCCGCAGAAGCTTCCCTGATTTTCTCCTCAAAGTCGTGGCTTCCGAACGCGGCACGATTGAGTGCCGAAGCCAGAGCTTCTTTTGCAATACCCATATGGGATATCCAGACAACGGAAATTCGCGATTCAGGGCCGGCGATTTTCGCAAATGACAGGAAGCCCCCGCCATCGAGAATTACCGCCGAGATAGGCACAAGACAACAAAGAAAGAGAACGCTGACAGCGCTGCCGGTTTGCCTCTGCGCTTTGCGCGTTACCCATAATGACCAGCAGCACGTGCCGAGTGTCAGTAGCGCTACAACGATAAATGACGGTTTGGCGACCGCCAGGCTGGCGCCCATCAGTGCCTCTCTAAAGGCGCCCGCAGTGGCCGAGGCCATGACCGCATTGGAAGGCCCCGCCCCGGTAACGGCGATTGTTCCAATCCAGGCGAATGTCCAGGGAAGCGTCAGGATTTGAAGCCAGGCAGAAATGCGCATCCCCCGTCCCGGTGGGGAGGCGATCAGGAGAGCACATGCCAGCGCCCACACGGCAGCCTCCATCGGCCGAGCAAGAATGCCGGCGGACAAGGGCCATATTGCCATTGGCATAAGCGCGGTGATAAAAAGCCAGGCCCTTTGTTTTACATCGTCACCCAAACGGGAGCGCAGTTTTTTTCGCTCACTCATGTGAGACATTGCCCTCATCCCGTTGTTCGAGTACCCATATGGTCGCGGGGGGAATATTGGTGAACACGACCTGCTTCTTTGCCCACGAAAGCCATGGACCCGGGCTTACGAATGGCACTTTGCCAAAATAACTGTATTGGATAAATCGAAATCCCGGGTGCCTTGTACTCAAGACGCCGATGGCATCTCTTATCGCGTTGAGCTCACTATAGGGCAGCGAGCGCAAAGGCAACGAGGAGACGATGGTCAGTGGCTCCTCGGTGGGGAAGCGAAGCTTGTCGAGGCCGGAGGCACAGTCTGCCGTGATATTCAGGGAGGGATAGCGCTTGATCAGCAGGTCTACAAGGCGGGCGGACTTCTCGATCACGATGAGATCGGACAATTGACTGCGGATCGCCATGAGGGACTTGGTGATGGCGCCGGTTCCTGCGCCCAGTTCCACAACGCAACCTGGCCGGCGTACCAGAACTTCTCTGGCGATTGCACTACCAAGCGGTTTTCCCGACGGGATGATGGATCCTATGCAACGCGGATCGCGCAACAGCTCCGCCCAGAACGTGAGCAACAATTTCAAATCTCGGGTTCCATGAGGCATCTCACCACGCGAAGCATGGGAGAACGTTTTGAGTACAGCGACTCATCGTACTGCTGGCATCGATTTTCGTCTTCGCGCGCGGACGGATGGTGCCGCGGCCTTACTCAACAAGCACAGCGCAATTATCCTGCATGTTCAATGCAGTCGGGCCAGTGAAGATGACCTGATGCAAGAAATATCAGAAGCAGCAAGAAAAGGCTTCCTTGGCTCACCACCAGTTGTTGTGCGCCAAGGCAGTAGCACCGCCGTTCATCCCGCTGCCGGACTTGCCGTTACTAGTGCAAAGGCGACAGGCTGGCGTTCAGGCCGTCGAGGATTTTTGCCCAGCCGGCGTGCGTGCGTTCGACGTAGTCCGGCGGCACGCCTTCGTGAGTGAGACCCAGTATGCAGCCCGTCCCCTGCGCTTCAATGTCGATGGCGACGCGCGTCTTTTCCGGGCTGTACTGAGGCACGGCGAAATCGAAGACGAGCCGATGTGGCCGGTCGATGGTGACGTACTCGCCGACGTGCTCGACGTCTTCGCCATTACGCCGGTCCACGAATCGGAATGTGCCGCCCACGCGGGCGTCGATCTCCACTCGCACCATCTCGCCCTTGTCGGTGGCGAATAGCCACTTGCCGGCCTGGTCAGGATTGAGCCACGCGTCGAAAACCTTGTCTGCAGGCACTTTGAAACTGTGGGTGACACGGACGTTCTTTGTATCGGTCATGGTCTCATCCTTTGCAAGGCGGGCATTGGCGTATCGCTGGGCCGCATCACTGTCGTACGCCAGATCCAGTAGATCAGGGGAATCTGCAGGGGCAGGCGCAGCAGCAGGAGCGCCTGGGCCGCGATTGAATGGTCTGCCGCATGGGCATTGAGGAACATTTGTACATTGGCTGGAAATACGGCCAAAGACAAGACAATCAACCCGTAGCCGGCCGCGCGTTGCAGGCGTGCTTGCAACACGCCGAGACCGCCGGCAATCTCGCACACGCCACTGATCCATACCATCAGCAACGGCTGGGGAATCCACGGCGGAATGATATGTGCATAGGTGCGCGGGAAGATGAAATGCAGCGTGCCGCCGACAACGAAGAACGTCGCAAGCAGTTTCTCGGAAAGGGTGTGCCGGGTTTGTTGCATGCCGTCTCCTTGCATTGAGATCAGACCCACACGCTCGTCATTCCCGCGAGTTTTGGAAGACTCGCGGGAATGACGGCGGTGTCTTGATTCATTCTGTGCAGCAAATCCGGTACCTGCCTCCCGGTACTGCCGCAGTCCCGCCGCTATATGACTGAATACGTGGCGACTGCGAGGCCGGATTCAAAGAGGCGGGCTTGACTATCGGGGCGGGAAAAACAGGTAAGCCATGCAGATCGCGGCAATGGCGCCGACCAGGTCGGCAATCAGGCTGCAGGTAATGGTGTGGCGCGTCTTGCGCACGCCGATTGCGCCGAAATACACGGCGACGACGTAGAAAGTCGTGTCCGTCGCGCCTTGCAGCAGGCAGCTCAAGCGGCCGGCAAAACTGTCGGCGCCGAAGGTTTTCATCGTGTCGATCATCATGCCGCGCGCGCCGCTGCCGGACAGCGGCTTCATGAACGCCGTCGGCAACGCGGGCACGATGTCGGCGGGCGCGCCCATTGCGATCAGCGCGCTGGCCAGGCCGTGCATGAGGAAATCCATCGCGCCGCTGGCGCGGAACACGGCTATGCCGACGAGTATCGCCACCAGGTAGGGCACCACCATGATCGCCGTGTTGAAGCCCTCACGCGCACCTTCGATGAAAGTCTCGAAGGCATTCACCTTGCGTCTTACCGCGAGCGCCATGAACGCCACGATCAGGCCGAGCAGTATCAGCCCGCTGATCAATGCACTGGTTGCACCTAGCTGCTGCGCAGACAAGCGCGCGAAGTACCACAGCGTGCCAAGCACGGCCATGGTCAGGCCGAGCAGCCAGGCAATGACAACGGGATGGCGCAGCTGGATTTTCTGGAAGAAACTCACCGAGATCAGCCCGGCCATGGTGCTGAAAAATGTTGCCAGCAGAATCGGCAGAAATACGTCCGAGGGGTTCGCCGCACCGAGCTGCGCCCGGTAGGTCATGATGCTTACCGGCAGCAAGGTCAGGCTGCTCGAATGCAGCACGACGAACAGGATCTGCGCGTCGGAGGCACGCTCCTTGTCGCCACCGTTACGTTCCGCATCCTGCTCGTTGAGTTCCTGCAATTCCTTCATCGCCTTGATGCCCATTGGCGTCGCGGCGTTATCGAGGCCAAGCAGATTCGCGCTGATGTTCATCAGCATCGAGCCCGTCGCAGGGTGCCCGGCGGGGATGCCTGGAAACAGGCGCCGGAACAAGGGATCGACCAGTCGTCCGAGCATCTGCACCGCGCCGGCACGCTCGCCGATCTTCATCACGCCGAGCCAGAAACAGAGAATGCCGGTCAGGCCGAGACCGATCTCGAACGCCGTCTTCGACATCTCGAACGAGTCCTGCACGACCTTGCTGAAGACGCTGGCATCGCCGAGCACCAGCCACTGGAAAAGGCAGGCGACGAAGGCGCCGAAGAAGAAGAACAGCCAGATGAAGTTGAGGATCATGACGCGCAGTTTAAACGCATGATCGAAGCCCGACCCGAAGCCTGCAGGGTAATGTCTGAAGAATGTTCAGCGGCGGGCCTCGCAGCCATGCCATCGCCAGGAATGGCGCGGGACCTTGTTCTTGGAGATGCCTGCCTGAAGAGGCCCTGCTGGCGCTGCTCTGCGGGCAATGCATCTAGCAGAATTTACCATTACGGCCGTGAAACGAAGGCATTGCCTTCGATGTAAAAGCGCAGCAGCTCGTGCGCCCAGTCACCGGCATAGGCCACACCAATACGGGGTCGCTTCATGATCTTCAGGCGATCGCCCGATTCTGCTGCGGCGATGTAGAAATCGTCGCTCGTCAGATCATGGCCATTGAGCGTGCGATCTATCCCCATCGCCTTGCACAACAAACCGGGCCCGCGCGTATTGCCCGGCAGGTTCTCGACCGGCTCCAGCGCACGGATCAGCACGGCCGCGCCATGGCCTTCCGGTTCGGTGACGACGTTCATGCAGTTGTGCATGCCGTAGATGAGATAGACATAGGCCACGCCGGGCGGGCCGTACATGACCTGTGTGCGCTTGGTGATGCCCTTCGACGAATGTGCAGCGAGATCGTGGGGGCCGAGATAGGCTTCGGTCTCGACGATGCGACCGATGCGTTCCACGCCGTCGACGCGATGTACGAGCAAGGTGCCGAGCAGTTCCTGTGCGACGGTGGTCGTGTCGCGGATGTAGAAATCGTGGGTGAGTTTTTTCATTGCTTTATTGCGTGAGTCTCGTCATTCCCGCGAAAGCGGGAATCCACTTGATGGCACGGACCCGCATCGCGTAGAAGTGGATTCCCGCTTTCGCGGGAATGACGAAGTTGAGGGGTGAATAGCGTAAAAGCAATACTTGCCTCCTGTCGCATCAACGCGGCAAGCTAACACGCACCGGTATCGAAGCAGTCAGAGGACGGCAAAGTGAAAACAAAGATCAAGGCGTGGCTTACCGTCCTGATGGCTTGCATCGGTATACAAAGCGTTTACGCCGCGCAGCACCCGGTTCTCAAGGTCGGCTCCAAGCGCTTCACCGAGTCCTACATTCTCGGCGAACTCATCGCGCAACAGGCGCGCCTGACTGGCGAAGCTCAGGCAGTGCACCAACGCGGCCTCGGCAATACCGGCATCGTGCTGAATGCGCTCAAGACCGGTGACATCGACGTGTATGCCGAATACACCGGAACCATCGCCAAGGAAATTCTGCGGCTCGATGTCGTGCCTTCGCTCGACGCGCTGAACAAGCAACTCGCGCCTATGGGCCTGGCCGTCGCCGTGCCGCTGGGCTTCAACAATACCTATGCACTTGCGATGCGAACAGTCGATGCCAATGCACGCCAGATCGCAAGTATTTCGGACCTGGCGAAGGTCACTGCGACGCAGCCGTTACGCTTCGGCCTGACGCAGGAATTCATCGGTCGTGCAGATGGCTGGGTGGGCTTGCAGCATCACTATGCCTTGCACTTCGCGACGCCACGCGGGCTCGATCATGGCCTGGCCTACCAGGCCCTTGCGCAAAGCCAGGTGGATCTCATCGACGTCTACTCCACCGACGCGATGCTGGAAAAATATCCGCTCACGGTATTGCAGGACGACAAGGCGTATTTCCCGCGCTATGACGCTGTGTTGCTGTATCGCGTCGACCTGCCACAACGTTTCCCGAAGAGCTGGGCCGCGTTGAACAAACTGTCAGGCGCGATCGACGATGCTGCGATGCGCCGCATGAACGCTGCGGCAGAGCTTGGCGGCAAGGATTTTGCCGTGGTGGCGCAAGATTTTCTCGGACACACGACGACGCAGCCCTCCGTCAGAGAGGAGGCGCGCAAGAGCCTGGCGCGCTCATGGCTGCACGAACTTTTCCGGGAAGACTTCTGGCGACTGACCCTTGAACACCTGGCGCTGGTGTTCATTGCGCTCATCACCAGCATCGTGCTCGGCGTGCCGCTCGGCATCGTTGCAGCCAGGCGCCACAAGATCGGCGCGACCATTCTGGCGCTCACGGGCATGCTGCAGACCATTCCGTCGCTGGCGCTGCTGGCCATCCTGATCCCGCTGACAGGCCGCATCGGCCAGGTGCCGGCACTCATCGCGCTGGCCCTGTATGCATTGCTGCCCATCGTTCGCAATACGCATACCGGTTTGCAGCAAGTGCCAACGGGCATCACGCAGGCGGCGCAATCGCTGGGCCTGCGCAGCAAGACCATCATCTGGCGCATCGAACTGCCGCTGGCCGCCGCCACGATCTGGGCAGGCATCAAGACTTCTGCCGTCATCAGCGTCGGCACCGCCACGATTGCAGCATTTGTAGGCGCCGGCGGCTATGGCGAGCGCATCGTCACCGGGCTGGCGCTCAATGACAACGCCACGCTGCTGGCCGGGGCGATCCCCTGCGCGGTGCTGGCGCTGCTGATCGAAGCAGCCTTCAGCTTTGGTGAGCGCTGGATTATCCCAGCCGGCTTGCGCCGAGCCGCCAGGACCTGACCCAGGCGCCGTTGGCCTCAGGCGTGGCGCTTGCGACCTCCCATGCAGGGAGAAACCGTAAGCAACAACGCAAGCAAGGAGACCAACATGAAAACGATGAATCAGATTGGCATGACCATGGCCGCCGTGGCGGCGCTCACGCTGGGCGCCTGTAGCACGCCGCAAGGCCCGATGAGTACTTCAAGCAGCCAGAGCAATTATTACGGCATGGGCACGGTGCAATCCGTCGAGCTGGTAAAGCAGGACACCAGAAATGGCATCGGCCTCGGCACGGTCGCTGGCGCAGTGATCGGTGGCGTGGTGGGTAACCAGGTCGGCGAAGGCACTGGCCGGACAGCCGCGACGGTCCTCGGCGCGGCAGGTGGCGCCTATGCCGGCAACCGCATCGAGAATCGCGATGACCAGGCCAATGACGCTTACAAGATTACTGTGCGTATGGACAACGGCGAGTACCGCTCCTTCGTGCAAGTCAGCGACAATGGCCTGCGTACGGGCGACCGCGCGCGCGTGGAAAACGGAATCGTGCAGCGTTATTAGCATTCGTCCGCGGTCGGCGATCCACTTAGACTTGTCTGCATGAAGCGTGCATGATTGGCCTTCGACTCTGGAGGCCATTGCATGACAAAGATCATTGGTATCGCCGGCAGCCTGCGTGCAGGCTCGTACAACGCCGCGCTGCTGCGCGCAGCAGTAACGCTGATGCCGGAAGACAGCGTGCTGGAGATCGGCACGATTCGCGGCATACCGCTCTATGACGGTGACGTGGAAGCGGCCGACGGCGTACCGCCTGCGGTGGCGCTGTTGAAGGACCAGATCGCCGCGAGCGACGGTGTGCTGATGGTCAGCCCCGAGTACAACAATTCGATACCGGGTGTGTTCAAGAACGCCATCGACTGGCTGTCGCGGCCGCCGGCCGATGCCGCGCGCATTTTCAGCGACCGTCCCTTCGCCGTGATCGGCGCGTCGCCCGGCGGCTTCGGCACCATCCTTTCGCAGAATGCCTGGTTGCCCGTGCTGCGCACGCTTGGCACGCGGCAATGGTTCGGCGGGCGATTGATGGTTTCGCGGGCGGGTAGCGTCTTCGACGAAGCCGGCGAATTGACGGATGAGAAGATCAAGGCGCAGCTGCAGCAGTTTCTGCACGGCTTCGTGAGTTTCACACGGAGCTGAGGGCGGGCAATCGTCAGACACACGCGGTATCCTTGCGCTCGCTCGTTTTCCCGGTTTCGCTTCTTCATGGCACTGCCCAGCATCAACCCCGCCAACTACGACGCGCAGCTTGCCGCCAAGCTCGCGCAGTTCAAGGAATCCTTCACACCTTTCGGTCTGCCCCAGCCGGCGGTGTTCAGTTCGGTGCCGCTGCACTTCCGGCAACGTGCCGAGTTCCGCATCTGGCACGCGGGCGAGGAAATGCACTACGCCATGTTCGACCCGGCCGAACCGAAGCAGCCGGTGCTCCTGGAAACGTTCCCGGTTGCAGTGGAGTCAATCTGCGAATTGATGCCACGCTTGAAGACGGCACTCCTTGCAAAACCGGAACTGAAAGACCGTTTATTCCAGGTGAATTTTCTCGCCACACTCTCTGGCGAGATGCTGGTCACGCTGATCTATCACCGCAAGCTGGATGCGGCCTGGGAAATCGCCGCGCGCGATCTGGCAGCGCAGCTACAGGTGAAGCTGATCGGGCGTAGCCTCAAGCAGAAGATCGTGCTGGAGCGCGACTGGTTGCTCGAAGAAATCGAAGTGAATGGCAGGCATTTGCGCTACCAGCAGATCGAGGGTTCGTTCTCGCAGCCGAATGCGGGCGTGAATCGGCAGATGCTGGAATGGGCGATAAAGCAGGCCACCGACGAGGCTCATGGCCAGCCGGGTGGCGGAGATCTGTTGGAGCTGTATTGTGGCAACGGCAATTTCACTGTTGCGCTGGCACCATGTTTCGACAAGGTGCTGGCCACCGAAATGAGCAAGCCCTCGGTCAAGGCCGCGCAGCATAACCTTGAAGCCAATGGCATAAACAACGTAACGATGGTGCGCATGGCGAGTGATGAAATCAGCGCCGCCCTGGCACGCGTGCGGCCCTTCACGCGCATGAAGGGCCTCGACCTCGACAGTTACCGCTTCACCACGCTGTTCGTCGACCCACCGCGCAGCGGGCTGGACGCGGCCACTGTCGAACTGGCGCGCACATTCGGGCGCATTCTCTACATTTCCTGCAATCCGGAAACCTTGCGTGAAAACGTGGTCGCGTTGCAGGACACGCATGCCATTTCAGCCGCCGCAGTGTTCGACCAGTTCCCGTACACGCATCACCTGGAATGCGGGCTGCTTTTGACTCGACGCTAGATCACCATCATCCGCGAAGACCGGAACCCTGCCATCAAAGCCGCTGGGGTTCCGGCATCCCGCATGGTTAGCTGATACGACGCTTTCGGCTGATACCAACTAGCAGCAAACCAACCAAGATCATGGAATATGTCTGAGGTTCTGGTACAGGGCTTCCTTCAAAGAAGGAATAGACCCCCGCCTGTGTCACGGTTTCGCCATGGAACAGGTCCTGGCTCCCCAGAAAATGCCAATCGCCTAGCATTACGCGACTTGCGTCGAGGAATCGGTAGTAACCTGACACCGTGGGATCATTAGCCTGATCCTTCAGGAGCATGAGAAAAATCTCTGCTGCCTCGGGAGGCGGAGCGAAAGCCTCCACGCCGATGGATGTTTTGGTGCCCGCCTGGAAATCCTGGAAATACATTTCGGCCTGAGTGCCTGCTTCCGTTGTCTTGATCCGCAGATCCAGAACATCGCTTGTCGCGCTGCTGCCGCCAATCGGGCTGAATTGGTCCGTCAGGCGTACGCTGTAACGCGTTCCCAAGTCAGGTGTGGCGAGATCGAATAGGGCGCCCACCGCGAAGCTGTCGGACAGTCGCAGCGCCGATGTGGCGGGCAGACCAACAGGGCTGTATCTCAAGCTTTGTAACGTGAGTGGCAAGCCATTGTCAGAAGCGCTGACCACACTCCTTGCCCGGTTAAATTCCAGGATGCTGTCATGTTCCGCGCCGGAGAAATTGCCCGACATGCCGTAAGCTACCGTAGTTCCGTTCGATCCAAAGGGTGGCGCTATGCCGTCCCCAAAGCCGTCCGCAAAGTATTGCTTACCTGCCCATCCATAGACCGCAGGAAAGCTGCCGGGCCCGACACTGAAGTCACTTAGGGCTAAATTGCCGGTGGTATTGCGCCACGCGGAAAAACTGTCGAGCTGAAAAAACTCAGTTGCCGCCGCAGAAGCGACGAATCCACCGCACGCGATGGCGGCCATAAATTTCCTTAAAGACATTTTCTTGCTCCCTGACATGCTCAATTAATAAAGACTTACCAATATGTAGTCGCGCGATGATACTAGGGTGGTCAGTGTTTACTAGTATGACTTTTGACTATTTATTCATGCCTGGATCGAAATAATAAATACTGTGTGATATTTCACCAGGCCCCTCGAAATATTTTGACAATCGCCATGCCCTTTGTTAACGAGCGCTGAAGTTTCGAACGCGCCCTTCATTACGGGGCGAGTGTCATGCTTCAATTCGGCGATCGTGACGTTGCGAATCTTTTGCCGCTTTCGCAGTCACACGCGTACCCGCCTGATAGGGGATCGGTCATGCTCATCGTTTGCCCACACTGCCAGACCATCAATCGCGTACCTGCCGAACGCAGCGCCAATGATCCTGTCTGCGCCAAATGCAAGAACGCCTTGCTCGACGGCCATCCCGTCGAACTCACCGACACCAATTTCGACCGTTTCATCGCTCGTACGGAAATGCCCATCGTCGTCGATTTCTGGGCCGCCTGGTGCGGCCCCTGCCAGATGATGGCGCCGCATTTCAAACAGGCGGCCGAGCGCTTCAAGGGGCGCGCGAGCTTTGCCAAGGTCGATAGCGACAATAATCCGCGAGCGGCGGCGCGCTTCGGCATCCGCAGCTTGCCGACGCTGCTGCTGTTGCGCGGCGGGCAGGAGGTCAAACGTCAGCCGGGCGCGGTGCAGACACCGCAGATCGTGGCCTGGGTGGAGGCCGGACTGTAACGGCCGCCCATAGCCGAATTCAAAAGCAAGCAGCGGAGTGCGACGGTCTGGCTCGATAGGTAGATTGCAAGTCATCATGCAGATCATCGGAAGGAACGGATCATGAAGACTTCAAGCAGAAACACAGAGCTCGCTGCCGCAACCCTGAACGACCCGCGCTGGGCAGCCGTGCTGGCGCGTGACTCGGCAGCGGATGGCACATTCTACTTTTCCGTGAAAACCACGGGCGTCTATTGCCGCCCTTCCTGCGCGGCCCGCCCCGCCTTGCCGCAGAACGTTGCCTTTCATGCGACATGTGAAGACGCCGAGCGGGCCGGCTTCCGCCCCTGCAAACGCTGCAAGCCCGATCAGCCGGCGCTCGCCGAGCAGCACGCGGAGAAGGTGACGGAAGCGTGTCGCCTCATCGAGCAATCGGTTTCGGCGGCAAGCGCAGTGCCAAGTCTCGACGAACTGGCCGCACGCGTCGGGCTGAGCGCGTATCACTTTCATCGCCTGTTCAAATCCATCACGGGCGTCACGCCGAAAGCCTATGCAACTGCCCAGCGCGCGACACGCGTGCGCAAGGAATTGGGCCGCGGCGGCAGCGTGACGGAGGCGATCTTCGATGCAGGCTACAACTCGAATGGCCGCTTCTATGCAGAGTCGAACGACGTACTCGGCATGACGCCGACGAAGTACCGCGCTGGCGGCGTGGATGCGCAAATCCGTTTCGCCGTGGGCGAGTGCTCGCTCGGCGCGATTCTCGTCGCGCAAAGCGAGCGTGGTATTTGCGCGGTGCTCATCGGCGACGACGCAGATCTGCTGGTGCGTGATCTGCAAGACCGTTTTCCGCGCGCCAACCTGGTCGGCGGTGATGCCGATTTCGAAAAAATGGTGGCGAAGGTCGTGGGCTTCATCGAAGCGCCGGCGCTGGGTCTCGACCTGCCACTGGATGTGCGCGGTACCGCTTTCCAGCAAAGAGTGTGGCAGGCCCTGCGCGAGATTCCGCCGGGGCAGACCGTCAGCTATACCGAACTTGCCAAACGCATAGGCCTGCCGAAAGCAGTGCGCGCCGTAGCTGGCGCCTGCGCCGCGAATGCGATTGCGGTGCTGATTCCCTGCCACCGCGTAGTGCGTAACGACGGAGCCTTGTCGGGCTATCGTTGGGGAGTCGAACGCAAACGTGTGCTGATCGACAAGGAAGCGAAGGAAGCGGGCAAGGCCGTGCAGACGACGACAACGCGCAAGGTACCAGCGTGATGTTGATGGAGGAGGAAGTTCTTCGTATCAACTCGCCGGAAGCAATCATGTGCCACGCCGCAGCGCTCGATTGGTCGCGCATTGCGCAAGACCTGGACATGCGTGGATGCGCGCTGATCGAGAGTCTTCTCGATCGCGTCTCGTGCGAAGCGTTGGCGGACATGTATACGCAAACAAACATTTTCCGCAGCCGTGTCGTGATGGAGCGCCACGGTTTTGGCCGTGGCGAATACAAGTACTTCAGCTATCCCTTGCCTGACGTCGTGGCGGCATTGCGCACGGCGTTTTATCCACACCTGGTTCCGATTGCCAATCGCTGGAATACGCTGATGGGAATCGATGCTCCGTACCCGGAAGCTCATGCCGATTTCATGAAGAATTGCCACACGGCTGGCCAGCTACGCCCGACACCGCTGCTCCTGCAATACGGTGCGGATGACTACAACTGCCTGCATCAGGACTTGTATGGCGAGCATGTGTTTCCCTTGCAAGCCGCCATCCTGCTGTCAGAACCGCAACGTGATTTCACGGGCGGCGAATTCGTTCTGACCGAGCAAAGACCGCGCATGCAGTCACGGCCCGAAGTCGTGCCCTTGCGTCAGGGCGATGCCGTGGTGTTCGCCGTGCATCATCGACCGGTGCAAGGCGCGCGCGGGTCGTATCGTGTGAACATGCGACATGGGGTAAGCCGCGTACGATCAGGACATCGGCATACGCTCGGCATCATCTTTCATGACGCCATCTGAAACACGATACTGAGATGACACTGAGTCTCTTCGGCAACGCGGACGACGATCAGACCTGGCGCGAAGAACTCGCGCCAGGCGCCGTCGTGTTGCGCGGGTTTGCGCTGCCTGACGAAACCGGACTGGTCGCCGCCATCGATGCCGTCACGACACAGTCGCCATTCCGCAACATGGAGACACCGGGCGGCTATCGCATGTCCGTTGCCATGAGTGGTTGCGGCGAGTACGCCTGGGTGACGGACACTTCAGGCTATCGTTACCAGTCGATGGACCCGATGACAGGCAAGCCCTGGCCGTCCATGCCGGCGGTCTTTCGCAGTCTGGCCGAGCGGGCTGCGATGCGTGCTGGTTTCGAGGGCTTTGCGCCCGACTCCTGCCTCATCAATCGCTACGAAATTGGCGCGCGCATGTCGCTGCACCAGGACAAGAACGAGAAGGATTTCAACGCCCCTATCGTCTCCGTATCACTCGGCTTGCCGGCGGTATTTCTCTTCGGCGGTTTGAACAGATCAGACAAGTCCTTGCGCGTTCAGCTTGCACACGGCGACGTCGTCGTATGGGGCGGTCCGGCACGATTGCGTTATCACGGCGTCATGCCGCTTGCGGCGGGCGTGCATCCGCTAATGGGCGCGCAGCGGATCAACCTGACGTTTCGCAAGGTGGCGTAAATCCGTAGCCGTAGTGTGTGCAAAGGCTTTTCTTTGCGCACGCGGAGTATGGTGGTGCGCAACGCTTCGCGTTTCAGCGCCCTACAAAGTAAATGCGTAGGACATAATCTGATTTTCCTTCGCGGATCGATCATGTCGAACTATCGCCGCTCCAATGTCACGGGCGCCACGTTCTTCTTCACCGTGGTCATGCACCGCCGCCAGCGGATCCTGACCGACGAAGCCATGCGGCACGCCTTGCGCGACGCGGTGCAGCGCGTGCGCGATCGATATCCCTTCTCTGTCGATGCCTGGGTGCTGTTGCCGGATCACTTGCACTGTATATGGACGTTGCCGCCCGGAGACGCGGATTTTGGTCAGCGTTGGAGTTGGATCAAGAGATTGGTGACGCGCGTGGTGGCGGCTCAATACGAGCGGCTGGATTGGCGCAATGCCTCACGCATTACCCGACGTGAATCGACGATCTGGCAACGCCGATTCTGGGAGCATCAGATCCGCGATGATGCCGACTATGCAGCGCATATGGATTATGCGCATTTCAACCCGGTGAAACACGGACTTGTATGCTCAGTGGCAGATTGGCCTCATTCCACCTTCCATCGACTGGTGCGGGAAGGTGTCTATCCGGCGGATTGGGCAGGTAGTGAGGCTTTGGAGCTGGATTTTGATGAATAAGTACGTATATGTCGATGAACGCGGTGCGCAACGCTGCGCGTTTCACACCCTACGACGTGTAAGTAACAAGTAGGGTGCGCAAAGGCTTTTCTTTGCGCACGCGGAACAGGCTAGCGATACAGCAAGAAAGCCTCGCGCTCGGCGGCCCAGCTTGTTTCGTCGGGCAACGTCAGAGCATCAAGATCAGCCGGTGTGCTCGTCAGGTCGTCTACCCATTCGCGCAACAACGGCGAGCCATTGATGAGGTCAATCGCCAAGCGATTGAATTCGTATTCATAGGGGAAATCGCGCCACAACGGGTAATCCGGTTGCAAGTTGCGCAGCGCCTTGAAGGCCAGCGCCTGCAAGCGCCAGGGGCGGAAGGCGGCGTGATCGTAGGCGGTATCTTCGACGTGGATCTGGATGCCATTGCATTGCTTGCCCGCATGCTTATGGAATGTCGGCTCGAACCAGCATTCGCGCAGCCGGCAACCTTGCAGCCACTGCGGGGCGAGGCGTTGCATCTCGGTCAGTAGCGCACGGGCGTCGATGTCCGGTGCACCGAAAAGCTCCAGTGGCCGCGTCGTGCCGCGACCTTCGGAAAGCGTCACGCCTTCGAGCATGACGGTGCCGGCATAGGCACGCGCCATCGAGAGGTTCGCCGCGTTGGGGCTCGGGTTCACCCAGTTGCGCTCGCCCACCGGCCAGCCATGACCGGGTGCCGTATCGGGCTGCCAGCCTTGCATGGCGATCACCTGGTACTCGAGCTTCAAGCCGAGCTGTGCGATGAACCAGTGACCCAGCTCGCCCATTGTCAGACCGTGACGCATCGGCATCGGGCCAGCGCCGACGAAGCTTTCCCAGCCTTCGCGCAAGCGCAGGCCTTCGATGGGGCGACCGGCGGGGTTGGGGCGATCCAGCACCCATACCGCTTTGCCATGCGCGGCGGCGGCTTCAAGCACATATCGCAATGTCGTGATGAAGGTGTAGATGCGACAACCCAGGTCCTGCAGGTCGACCAGCAGTACGTCGAATGTCGCCATCATTTCATCAGTCGGCCTGCGCACCTCACCATACAGGCTGAACACCGGGATGCCGTGCTGCGGGTCGCGGTAGTCGGGCGACTCCATCATGTTGTCCTGCTTGTCGCCGCGCAAGCCGTGCTGGGGGCCGAAAGCCGCGCTGAGCGTGATCTCGGGCAGCGGCGCGAGGGCGTCGATGGCGTGGGTGAGATCGTGGGTGACGGAAGCCGGGTGTGCCAGCAGCGCGATGCGGCGACCGGCGAGCGGCGCGCGCAAGGCGGGTTCGGCGATCAGGCGGTCGAGGCCGAAAAGTACGCTGGAAACAGTGTGGGTCATGGCGTGTCTTGGGATGCAAGGCGCAGCGTGAAGCTTGCGCGCTGATGGAAATCGGGCTGATCGCTGCGGTGAGTCAGTGCCCAGTAGCTAAGCGCGTCGTCGTTGGCTTCGATGACAGCGGTCAGACCAATATGCAAATTGGCTGACCTGGTCGGTAGCAATGCGGCCGGAATTGACGCTTCCAACGTAAAGCCATCGGCTGCGCTGCGCAGTGTCGTGAGCGGTGCTTGTACCGGCCGCCAGGTTGCGTCGCGTTGGCGGTAATCCGTAAAGGCATACGCAGCCCATTGCCCGCTTGGCGAGAAATTGAATTCGCGATAGGC
Organism: Rhodocyclales bacterium; assembly: GCA_028292485.1. Taxonomy (GTDB): domain Bacteria; phylum Pseudomonadota; class Gammaproteobacteria; order Burkholderiales; family Rhodocyclaceae; genus Viridibacterium. Next base: position 35,953 of record JAQGMG010000054.1, read on the forward strand.
AGATGATTCGCTGGTGCCGACGAAGGCCTCGAAGCAGGTATGCCGCCATAGCTCGTCGGCAAAGTCGGCGTGCGTGGGCGCAGGGATGCGTAAGCCATTCGCCGCGCCTTTCAGTTCAAAGCGCAGTTGCAGCAAGCCATCGGCCATCGCGCAGCTTGCGCGCAGCAAAGAGACGGCAGGGCAGTTGCTGACGGTATGGCACTGCAGGTCGGAGGAGTGGGCCACGGATATGCGCAAGGCGTCGGGAAGTCGGTACTGTACCGAATCGACGCGAGGCTGAGGGAACTGCGAATGGCGTAGCCACTACGCAACCGGTTTGCCTTCATTGAGCGCCAGCCAGCCCTTGATGATGCGATACACCGCCCACAGACCGACCAGGCCGAAGACTAGCCAGTTGATGAAGAAGCCGACCAGCACGAAGTAGAGCGCAATGCCGATAAGCATCACCACGGCGCAACGCCAGAAAGTATCTGCCTGCCAGATGAAATGGCTTTCGAGAAACGTGCCTTTCAATTCATCGCGCTTCACGTAGTTGATGATGATGGCGATGATCGAGGTCCAGCCGAACACGAAGGCGCCGATCATCGTTGCAGCCTGGGACCACGCACCGACAACAAGACCGATGGCGTGCAGCAGGTAGAGGATGTGCGTCAGCTGTACCTGCCCCGGCGTGGCGGCTACCACCACGCTGCCGTCAATCACATCCAGAGTGTTCTCGTCACGCATCTCGTTCTCCTGGTTCGTCCTTTATCGCCATGAGCATTCGCAACGCGCGTGCCTGGCAGGCGTGTTGCAATAATCAACGTTTACCGCAGCGCCCGCTCGACAAAATTCCGCGCCACCCGCGTGCGCGGCACGCGCCCGCCGAACCAGCTGCGCACGTCCTCCTCCAGCCCGATGCCGTGCATGAAGTTGTAGAGCGCCTTGTTCAGCGCCTTGCCGAGCGCATCGTGATCGACACCCGTCGGGTCGATGAAGCCAACGTCATTTGTCGCAAACGACACGGGCGGCAGTGGCACGAGTGTCACGCCGTATTCTTCCGGGTTCTTGCCGACCGGCGAGTGCACGGTGCAGGCGAAGCGATGGAAGAAGCCGGACTGGATGCAACCAGCCTCGAATAGCTGACGCACGTATTCGAGCGCGTCCACCGTGTCCTGTACCGTCTGTGTCGGGAAGCCGTACATGAGGTAGGCATGCACCAGGATGCCCGCTTCGGTGAAGGCATTCGTCACGCGTGCCACCTGGTCGACCGACACGCCCTTCTTCATCAGATTGAGCAGGCGGTCGGAGGCCACTTCCAGCCCGCCGGAAATGGCGATGCAGCCGCTGTCCGCCATCAGCTGGCACAGCTCCGGGGTGAAGGATTTTTCGAAGCGGATATTGCCCCACCACGAGATCGAGCGATTGCGCTTGAGCAACTCTTCCGACAGCGCACGCAAAGACTTCGGCGGCGCCGCTTCATCGACAAAGTGGAAACCCGTCTGCCCCGTCTCCGCAATGATCGCGTCGATGCGATCCACCAGCGTCGTCGCCGCAACACCTTCGTAGCGCGAGATGTAGTCGAGGCTCACATCGCAAAAACTGCACTTCTTCCAGTAGCAGCCGTGCGCCACGGTCAGCTTGTTCCAGCGCCCGTCCGACCACAGGCGATGCATGGGGTTGAGCATGTCGAGCAGCGACAGGTACTTGTCCAGCGGCAAGCCGTCCCAGGTCGGCGTGCCGACATCGGCAAACGCTACGTCTGCTTCGTCGCTGGTGATGTATTGGACCTTGCCGTCAACGCGAACAAAAGTCCGCATCAGTTTTTCCAGCGGCCGCTTGCCGTGCAGGTGATCGAGCAGCGCCAGCAGTGGGCGCTCGCCATCGTCGAGCGTCACGTAATCGAAGTAGTCGAACACGCGCACATCGCTCAGCTCGCGCAACTCCGTATTCACGAAACCGCCGCCGAGCCCGATGACAATCGACGGGTCATGCGCCTTGATTGACTGCGCGATGCGGAACGCTGCATACACCGCACCGGGGAACGGCACCGAGATGAGCACGAGTTGCGGCGCATGCCGTGTGATGGATGCCAGGGTCAGCGCATGCAGAGTCTGGTCGACGAGATTGAGCGGCGCTGCCAGCGCACGGGCCAACGGATCGAAAGTCGGCTGACTCTGCGCCAGCGATTCGGCATAACGCACGAACTCGAAACGCGGGTCGATGGCCTCGCGCAAGACATCCGCCAGATCGTTCAGATACAAGGTCGCCAGATGCCGCGCCCTGTCCTGCATGCCCAGCGCACCGAACGCCCAGGCCAGCGGATCGCCGCCATCCGGATCGATGTACTCGTCCAGCGAAGCGAAGCGCGCGCCCTCCGGCAGGAAATTACGAGAGCATATGCGGTGGCCGACCGTCGAATCGCGCCCCTGCAGAAAATTGATGACCGGTGTGATCGTCGACAGGTAACGATCGAACTGCGCGAGGAACGCCTGCACGAGCGGCGGGCATTTGCTCTCCGGTATCGCTTCGATCTGAGCGCGGATTTCCAGCAGACCGTCGAAGGAGAAAAGGCGCAGCACAAGCGCCAACGCAAGATCTTCCTGCACCGCATCGACGCCACGCGAGCGTAGAAAGCCGGTGAGATAAGCGGTCGACGGGTAAGGCGTGTTGAGCTGCGTCATCGGCGGGATGACAGAGAGCACACGCAGGGGTTTGTCCGCTTGCTCGATGGCGCTCGGCTGCGGCCGCTCTTCAATCAGCGTGAACGACCCATCAGCATTGCGGAACGGCTTGGTCATGTGGGTGCGTCGAAGGAGACAGAGGGCGCATTCTAGCGTTCGATCAGCTCATTGTTAAACTTCATGCCGCTTTCGCGCAATAATGGCCTCATCTACGTGGCAATACCGATGTCAGAAATCAAGCGAGCTATCACCGGTATTATCTTCGAGAATAAAATCAATAGTCTCCCTGATATCTGGTTTGGCGTTAATTATTTTTATGAGTTTATAAGATTTCATTCCCAAACGCTTAATGGGCGTCGCTAAGAGGGCATTGAGAAGCTATGGGGGCTTGAAATCACACCATCGAAATCTAATAGTATTTTCTTTCCTTCATCGATTGCTGTAATCAGCGTGCGATCCCTGAACTTTATAGCGGCACTCTTATCTTCAGGATATGGCCCAAAATAATTAGTGATACTCAAATAAAAAGTGCCTTCGTTTTCGGCATTGTTCTTAGCCTCCTGCTCGCGCGTTGCCGCTTGTCTAAATTCAGACATTAGCGAATGAAGATCGAAGCCAGCTTGCTTTTCTAATCCGATGCTCACCAAGGCAAATGTGCCTGGCCAACCATATTCAAGCCGACGTGTAGTTATGTCAGCAGGAGAAACGTGAAGTACGCCGTTCCCCGATACGATATGCATGTCCGCGCGAAGTCGCCGAACAATGTTAGTCGAAAGAAATAGCCCCATTCCTGCATTATTCTTATTGGTGTAAGGATCGGACCTACCAAATGTTCCAGAAACTTGGGGTTGGATGGCCTTTCGTAAGGCGACCTCATCGTCTTCAATACCCGGGTAAGTCTGCGTGAGATGTCGCTTAATTCCCATTCCAACATCCGCAACGATGAACTGAAGCTCATCTCTCTTCACATACCAAGTGAACTGTATTAACGAGGGGAGCCGTTTATTCCAAGAGTCCGGGTCTTCGAAAAATGTAATCCCGTGTTCCGCGCAGATCATTGACAGACGAATTGCATATCGTACGCGCATATTTCCTACTGACTCGACAGCCAAGAAAAAGTGTTGGCTTTGCGCCATTCACAAATCACTGCCGCAGCACATCAATATCCTGCAATTGCCACATCAAGCGCAAGGCATTGCGCTGGCCCTGATCTTCCTTGTTGGTATTGAGCACGGTGTGCACGTCCTTCGCCAGATCGGTCAGCTTGCCGATATTGAGGGCGAGGTCGGTGAGTTCGTTGTCGGCGTAGACGTAGTCGAAGCGCCCGCCACTCATGTTGCCGGCATATTCCCAGGTCTGTGCGTTGCGACCGTGCAGGCGCACGATGGCGAGCTCGGGATTGGTGACTTCCCATACGGTGGGGATGCTGTTTTCGAAACCTTGCGGTTCGTCGACGATGACGTTGACGAGGCCGCGTTCGCGTTCGAAGGCCAGCGTGGAGGCGGTCTGTTCGCCGCTGAACCAGCTGCGGTTGCGGAACTCGACGGCCATGGTGTGACCGACCATGCGATCGGCGCAGTGCTCGATGTGAGCACAACCAGTGCGATTGTTGAGCATCCACGGCGCGAACTGGAAGTGTACGGCGCCTAGTTTGTTGGCGGTTTTCAGCGGTTGCAATGCATCGACGAAACGGCGCCAGAGTTCGTCGCGGATGCTTGGTGGTACGTCGCGGTAGAAGAAGTTCTGTTTCAACGTGGGTGGAAGTGCTTTTTGAATGTCTTGCGGCAGCGCGTTCGGTGCGGTGTGGTGGCCAGTGAACAGGCGAAAGGCTTTCATGTTCATGACGAAATCATTCGGCGTGCGTTCGGCCCAGATTTGCGAGTTCTGCGGTGTGGGCATGGCGTAGTAGCTGGCGTCGACTTCGACGAGCGGGAATTGTGCTGCGTAGAAACGCAGGCGCGCGTCGGCCGTGTTGCAGCCACGCGGGTAGAAGCGACCGCAGGCGATGAGGCTTTTGTCAGACCAGGAGGAGGTGCCTACGCGGACGGACATTGCTTTGATTCTTTTGTCATAAGTGGATTTCCCCTTGCCGCGAGCCCTCTCCCGGCCCTGACGGACCACCTTCTCCCGCAAGCGGGCGAGGGGACGGCAACGTGGCGCCGCTTGCTTTCCCCTCGCCCATGGAATGGGAGAGGGTGGCGCGACAGCGCCGGGAGAGGGTTGCCGGTATCAGTCACATTTCCGATTTGTCCCGCCACATCTCCCGCATCTTCGCCGCCAGATCGATGAATGCCTGCGGTGGTGGTGTAGCCGGGGTGTTGAGCGAGGGCGCGGCGGCAACCGGCCAGGCGCGTGTCTGGAAATGCTGGATCAACCCGGCCGGGATGAAGCGTGTGCAGTTGGCATATACATGGCGGTCACCCATGCCGGGCTGGCCGGTGACGTAGAAGCGCTGCGGCGTGAGGATTTGCAGCTGGTCCCTGGCGCGTGTCATGGCGACGTAGAGCAGGCGGCGCTCCTCCTCGATCTCTTCGTTGTTGCCGGTCGCCATGTCCGATGGGATACAACCATCCACGGCGTTGAGCAGGAATACGACATCCCATTCCTGGCCCTTGGCGGAATGGATGGTGGAGAGGATGAGGTAGTCCTCGTCAGGCAGCGGCACGCCTGATTCGCCGCTGGTGGCATTGGGTGGGTCGAGTGTGAGTTCGGAGAGGAAGCGTTCGCGTGTGGGAAAACCGGCGGCGATCTTCTCCATCTGCAGCAAGTCGCCAGCGCGCGCTGTGGCGTCGTCATGCTTGCGCTCCATGTGCGGTTCGTACCATTGGCGCACGAGTTCGAATTCGGCCGGCCAGCGTGAGAGGTTCGAGCGCGACAGACGGAACATGTCGGTGAACAGTTGCCAGTCGACTTTCGCCTGCACCGGCGGTGTGAAGCTTTCGAGCACGAGCACGGGATCATTGTTGGCGGCGATCTCGTCGAGCACTTTGCCCGCCGTCTTCGGGCCGATGCCCGGTAACAGGTGCAGCACGCGGAAACCGGAGACGCGGTCGCGCGGATTTTCGATCCAGCGCAGCACGGCCAGCAGATCCTTGATGTGGGCAGCTTCGAGAAATTTAAGGCCGCCGAATTTCATGAACGGAATATTGCGGCGCGTGAGTTCGATCTCGAGCTGGGCGCTGTGCCAGGAAGCGCGGAACAGTACGGCCTGCTTCTTGAGGATCGTGCCTTCTTCCCTGCGTTCGAGAATCTCTTCGACCACGTAGTTCGCTTGGTCGCCTTCGTCGCGCACGGTTACAAGGAGTGGCAATTCGGCAGCGGGGCGCTCGGTCCATAGCTCCTTGCTGTAGCGCTCTGTGGCAAGGCCGATCACCGCGTTGGAGGCTTCGAGAATCGATGGCGTCGAGCGGTAGTTGCGCTCCAGCGTGATGACGGTTGCGGGCGGATCGAACTGTTTGGGAAAATCCAGGATGTTGCGCACCGTCGCGCCGCGAAAAGCGTAGATGGATTGCGCGTCGTCGCCAACCACGGTGAGGCCGCGCCCGTCCGGTTTGAGCGCCTTGAGGATGGAGCTTTGCAGGCGATTGGTGTCCTGGTACTCGTCGACCAGCACATGCTGGAAACGCGCGCCCACACTGGCTGCCAGCGCGGGCTCGGTGAGCATCTGTGCCCAGTAGAGCAGCAGGTCGTCGTAGTCGAGCACGGCCTGTTTCTGTTTGGCTTCGACATAGCCGGCGAAGAGCGCGCGCAGTTCGTCGGCCCATTCCGTGCACCACGGGTAGACCTTCTCCAGCACGTGCTGCAACGGTGCTTCGGTATTGACGGCGCGCGAGTAGATCGACAGGCAGGTGTGCTTGGTGGGGAAGCGTTTGTCCTTGCTCGACAAACCCAGTTCGTAGCGCACGAGGTTGAGCAGGTCGGCCGAATCCTCACGATCGTGAATCGTGAAGGACGGGCTCATGCCTAGCTGTTTGGCATATTCGCGCAACAGCCGCGCGCCGATACTGTGAAAGGTGCCGCTCCAGGTGAGTGCGGATTGCGCCCACTGTGATGCGGGGCCATCGATACCGGCGACGATGCGCTCGACGCGACGCCCCATTTCGATGGCAGCGCGACGCGAGAAGGTGAGTAGCAGGATGGCGCGCGGGTCGGCGCCATTGGCGATGAGATGTGCGACGCGATGCGCCAGCGTATTGGTCTTGCCCGAGCCGGCGCCGGCAATGACCAGCAGCGGACCGGCCTGATGCGAGCCCGCTGCCTCGACACCATGTTCGACCGCCTGCCTTTGCTCGGCGTTGAGCCTGGCGAGATAGGTCGGGGTTCCGGCTGAGGTGTGTATGGACGCAGGCTTGGGGCGGCTTGTAGGCATGAATGAAACTGATGGCATCGCGACACGAGGTGACGGTTCTGGCGCTCTTGCACAGATTCGGCTTGCGAACTTGAACTGTACAAATATACAGTCACACTTACAAGTCTACTTTGCCCAGTCCCCATTCCCCGACTTGAAAAATCTTTCAGACAAATGACGGATGCCGACAGTCGCCAAGGAAATCATCGTGATCACATTTGAACAAATCCAGCGTGCAACTGCCCGTTGCCTGGAAGCACACCCGGCTATCGACAGTGTGTTGCCGAAGGAAAGCCGTTTGCTGGTGGAGTTGCTTGGCCGGATGATTTACGCGCGCAGCGATAGCATCGACGAGCGTGCGCTTTCTTCGCCGGTCATTGAAGACTTGCGTCATTGGGGTGCGCGATAACGCAAATTTCGCGCGCACTTGGTGGTCAAGGCTGAATCATCAGCGCCTGAATGTTGCAGCGCGCCTGTCCTGCCTGCGGCATAAGCCCTAAACTCGCCCTGAACGCAGCCGTACAATGTCGTACGCCATGGGTGGTGCGCAGCGCCACGACCCTTCCGCAATCGGCCATGAAATGTATAAAAGACTACGAATCGCCTTCGTCGTTGGATTGACCGTATTGCTCTGCGATGCAGTCGTGCCATTCGTTCTGGCCAAGCGCGTTGCACAACAGCGTGAGATCGTCAGCGATATCGAGAGCAATACCCGCCACTTCAATCGTCTGCTCTCCGCGTACAAGGACGCCGAAACCGGCGAACGCGGTTTCCTGTTGTCGGGCAGGCCGGAGTTTCTCTCGCCCTATACCAGCGGACGGCAAATCATCGATACCTTGCTGCCGCAGCTGAGCGGGCTGACCGCGATGTTGCAGCCTGCCGAGTACGCCGACCTCCTCGAACTCGATCGTCAGGAAGCAAAGTACCAACGCGATCAGATCGATGCACGGCGTGCTGGCAGGGCGCCGGGGCTCGAAGACATCGCACGCGGCAAAAACTTGATGGACGCCATCCGCATCAGGATCGGCGCGATTGTCGAGCGGGCCAATGCGCGGGTAGCTGTAGCGAGCGCCCGCGCCCGGCAGCTTGAAGCCTGGAGTCGCTGGCTAATCGTGATCGTCACTGCTGTGGACGTGTTGTTGTTCAGTGCGACCTTCTGGTTTGCGATGCGGCTGTTGCGCTCGGAGCAATACGCAGGACGTGTCGCCGAAGTTGCCAACGAATATCTTCTTGCCGAAGGCTCCTTGCGCTACGAAGCCATGCGCAAGCTCGAGGTCCATGCCGACAAGCTCAATCAGATCATCGAGATGCAAACGGCATTAACGCAGACTACCTCGTGTCTCGAAGACTTCCTGGCATTGGTTGTCGACCGCATGCTTTCCTTGTCTTCAGCCGACGGCGCGGTGATCGAGATGGTCGAAGGTGACGAGCTGGTGTACCTGGCGGGCAGCGGTAGCGCAGCGGATTTTGTCGGGTTGCGCCTGGCGCGGGGCACTTCGCTGTCGGGCCTGTGCATTGCCGAGAAGAAAGAGATGATTGCGTCGGACGTCGCCAACGACCCACGCGTCAATCGTGAGGCGGCAGCGAAAATCGGTGCAGCGGCAGTGATGGTGGCGCCGCTGTTCCGCACAGGCGAGGCTGTCGGCGTGCTCAAGATACTCTCGAGCGTGGTGAACGGCTTTGACGAAAGCGACATACAGACCTTGCGCCTGGTTGCCGGCTTGCTCGGCGCCGCACTGGCCGATCGGCTTGCCATCGAGACCAACGTGGCTTTGCTGGAGGAGCGTAGTCGCGCGCTGGTAGCGCTCGGTCAGCAGCAGCAGTTGTTGCATTCGATCACGGACGGCATCCCTGCGCTGGTGGCCTTCATCGACGCGGAAGAGTGCCATCAATACACGAACAGACAGTATTCCGAAATTCTCGGCAAAGACCCCGTAGGCAAGACCATCCGCCAATCCGTTGGCGAGGAGAAGTACCTGGTGCTCAAGCCGCATATCGAGAAAGTCTTGAGTGGCAGTGCCGTCGATTTCGAGAATCGCCTGGAAACGCTGAACGGATCGCGCTACACCCATGGGCACTTCATTCCGCAGTTCGACGAGGCGGGCCGGACCATCGGTTTTTGCAGCATTGCCTGGGACATCCACGCCCGCAAGGAGCAGGAGATGAAGTGGCAGTCGCGCGCCCTGGTCGATCAGCTGACCGGTGCGCTCAATCGCTTCTCATTGATCGATGCTGTCGAGCAGGCCCTGGCGCGCCAACGTCAGCTGAACGACGGCGGGAAGCTTGCAGTGTTTTATCTGGATGTCGATCACTTCAAATGCATCAATGACACCCATGGTCACGCTGCCGGCGATACCGTATTGCGCGAGTTCGCCAGCGCGCTGAAAAGCGCCATTCGCGCGTCGGACATTCTTGGCCGTATCGGTGGCGACGAATTCTGCATCCTCGCCGACAATGTCGGCTCAATCGAAAATGCGCGGCGCATTGCCGACAAGGTGCTCGATCAGGTGCGCGCAATCGGTGTCGACAAGACTGGCTTGCCGCCCATAACCACCAGCCTTGGCATTGCCTTCATCGGGGGCGGCACCTTGAGCGCCAAGGAAGCAATCGAGCTGGCAGATACGGCCTTGTACGAAGCCAAGCAAGCGGGCCGCAACCGCCATGCGGAGCGCAGCGTCAGCCTGGTGTAGTGTGCAACTCACCCTGGAGCCGTCATTCCCGCGAAAGCGGGAATCCACTTAGTGGCATAGACCTCATGTAGAAGTGGATTCCCGCTATTGCCCTCTCCCCCAACCCCTCTCCCCCGAGGGGCGAGGGGAGCATCGAGCGGTTACGCCGGTTGTAAAACTGGCGGGAATGACAGATTTATTAGCGCAAACAAGGCTTGATGTTCGCGCTGGCGGCCCCAAATGCTTCGCATGAGTGCTCGCACAATTCCTTTTTCGGTTCTCGACCTCGCGCCCATCACGGAAGGCAGTGACGCGGCGCAATCTTTTCGCAACACGCTTGATCTCGCGCAGCATGCCGAGCGCTGGGGCTTCCAGCGCTACTGGCTGGCCGAGCATCACAGCATGCCGGGCATCGCCAGCGCGGCCACGGCCGTGGTGATCGGTCACGTCGCCGCAGGCACTTCGACTATCCGTGTCGGCGCAGGCGGCATCATGTTGCCGAACCATTCGCCCTTGGTGATTGCCGAGCAGTTCGGCACGCTCGAATCGCTGTTTCCCGGGCGCATCGATCTGGGCCTTGGACGTGCGCCGGGTTCTGACCAGGCCGCCGCGCGTGCCATGCGGCGCAGTCTCACCAGCGGCGACGAATTTCCACAGGACGTCGTCGAATTGATGGGTTACTTCGAGCCCGCCGGGCCGGGTCAGCGCGTGCGTGCCGTACCCGGCGAAGGTCTAAAAGTGCCAGTCTGGATTCTCGGCTCCAGTCTGTTCGGCGCGCAGCTTGCTGCCGCACTCGGCTTGCCCTATGCGTTCGCCTCGCACTTCGCACCCGAGCAGATGATGGAAGCCATCGCCCTGTACCGCGCGCAATTTCAGCCATCGACGCAACTTGATAAACCATATGTCATGCTCGGTTTCAATGTCTTCGCCGCAGATACCGATGAAGAGGCGCAGGTGCTTGCTACGTCCATGCAGCAGGCCTTCGTCAACTTGCGCAGCGGTCGCCCGTCGCGCCTCAAGCCGCCCGTGCCGGGCTATACAGATTTGCTCGCGCCGCATGAGAAAGCCTTGTTGGCGAACGTGCTCTCAAGCTCGGCCGTTGGCGCACCCGCCACCGTGCGTGCAAAGCTTGCAGCGTTCATTGAACGCACGGGTGCCGATGAGCTGATGATCACCTGCCAGATGTTCGACCACCGCGCGCGCGTGCATTCCTTCGAGATTGCTGCACAGGCGCGTGACAGCCTGACCCTTGAAAAGTAGGTCGAAAAGTAGGTCGGAAAAGCGAAGCGCCTTCCGACGCTTGTTCAGTTTTGTGAGAAATGCAAACGTCGGAAGGCGCTTCGCTTTTCCGACCTACGCCTGGCGACCCACCGCAGGCACATGAAGTGCTGCATGTGAGTGCCGCGCGGACATTCGCGCATCAAGCTTGTCCGGACTCACGCAACTCTCATGACCTCAGCATTTCCACAAAACAATTTTCATCATGGCTAGGCGCGCAAGCTGGCTTGGTGCCTGGAATGCGCTCTCCAGGGCAGCGACGAAAAGTACGGTTCGCACACACAAGAAGGTTGGCAAAGCTGTCAGCAAGGCTGTGGGCAAGGCGGTCGGTCAGGCAACTGCACGCCAGACCACACAGATGACAAAAGCAACGCGTCGGGTATTGACCGGTGTCGTGTCGCCAGCGGCTGCGCCGAGCAATCGCGGCCGCGGTCACTGGCAGGAAGCGCACTGGGGCCTCGGCCCGCTTGCCCAACGTAAATACCGCCTGTTCACGCCGGCCGGTGTCACGAAGTCGCGTCCGGCCACCTTGCTCGTGCTATTGCACGGCTGCGGACAGGACTCCGCAAGTTTCGCGGCCAGCACACGCGTCGCTGCCATTGCGCGGGCTGCCGGCTGCATGGTGCTCTTGCCGGAACAGTCCTCCCAGGCCAATTCCCAGCGTTGCTGGAACTGGTTTCGCGCCGAGGCACATATCGCGGCAGAAGCCACCTTGTTGATGGCAATCATCGAGCGCGTATGTAATCAACATGCCGTCAGAGCCGATAGCATCTATCTTGCCGGCATGTCGGCGGGTGGCAGCATGGCGTTGACCCTGGCGTTGCGTTATCCCGAACGCTTTGCAGCCGTCGTCAGTCACTCGGCTGCCGCGCCGCACAGTGCCAGCAATGCCGTGCAGGCGACGCAAGCGATGCACGGCAAGCGCGCGCCTGACACACTGGCCCTGCAACGCGCATTGGGCGAGCGAGCATTGCCGCCGTTACTCCTGTTGCATGGCGAGGCTGACCACACCGTTGTTCCCGATAACGCCCTGGCCTGTGCCGCACTCTGGCTAGGGCTGCTGTCACAGGCGGTGCCCGCGCCACACCCCGCTCGCAAGGTGCAGCGCGGCAGCAGAAGGCCTTACACCCTGACCGACTGGAAGCTTGGCGGCCGGCCCTATGTGCGCTTGATACGGGTGGCTGGACTTGGCCACGCGTGGAGCGGTGGTGCTGCCGGCCAGGCCTTCTCCGATGCAACGGGCCCGGATGCCCTGAAGCTGGCGCTGCGCTTCTTCCAGGACTGCAAGGCACGTACGGCGCGGGTCGGGCACGGATCTGGCGGATGAACGCTACAATGGCCGCCCACACATTTCCGGGAATGCCCGTGTCAGCTCGTCTGGATGTCCTGCCGCAGTATTTCTTTCCCAAGAAAGCGATCACCGCCTTCGCCGGCTTCGTTGCGGGCAATCGCTGGGGGTTCGTGACCACGCGCATCATTCGCTGGTTCGTGCGCAAATATGGCGTCGACATGAATGAGGCGATCAATCCGGACATTGCCAGCTACGCGACATTCAATGACTTCTTCACGCGCGGACTCAAACCCGGCATGCGGCCGCTTGCCGATGCCGATCTGATCTGCCCGGTCGACGGGGCCATCAGCCAGTTCGGCGCCATCGATCGTCAGCACATCTTCCAGGCCAAGGGGCACCACTACACGATTGCCGCCGTAGTCGGCGGCGACGCGCAGCTGGCAGCGCAATTCGAACATGGCAGTTTTGCCACGCTGTACCTGAGCCCCAAGGATTACCACCGTATTCACATGCCATGCGATGGGCGCCTGACGCGCATGATTTACGTGCCCGGCGACCTGTTTTCGGTCAACCCGGTCACGGCGCGTGGCGTGCCGGGGCTATTTGCCCGCAATGAGCGTGTCGTCTGCGTGTTCGAAACTATCGACAAAAATGCGAACGAACCGGGCAGCTCCTTCGTACTGATCCTCGTTGGCGCGACGATCGTCGGCAGCATGCAGACGGTATGGCATGGTGTCGTCAACCCGCCACGCACGGGCGATGTACGCGAATGGCATTACGGCGATCAGCCTGGCAGCAAGCAGATCGTGCTGAAAAAAGGCGAAGAGATGGGCCGCTTCCTGCTCGGCTCTACGGTCGTGATGCTGTTCCCGCAGCAGCTTGCCGGGCGCGCGTTACGTTTCAATCCTGCATGGATGCCGGCCGGTGCGATCAGGCTTGGCGAAGAAATGGCGCGCTACGAGTTGTCCGCTGCGTAGACAAAAAAGCGCGGCTCGGCGGCCGCGCTTCTGGACCGTTTTTTTCTGTTCAGTGGCCGCGATGACGACCGTTGTCGTGGTCACCGCCACGGTGGTCGTCGTGGCGGTCATGGTCACGATCACGGCCAGAATGTTCACGGCCGCGTCTTTCATGCTCCGGCACATACACACGCTGATACCAATCGTCCTGCACGAAATAGACGCGTTCGCCGCAGGCGTTGTATTGGCCGCAATGCTTGCTCCATTGCTTGCGATGCCCAGGCGGCACATGCAGATACACCGGTTCGCGTTCAACCACGGTCGGCCCGCGCTGCACAATGACGGGTGACGGCAGGATGAGCACGGGCGGTTGTGGCAGACCGCCGATATCCACCCGGCCAAAGATATTGACCGTCGCGCCAAACGCCTGGCCGGAAATGATGATGGCCGCAGCGGCCAGAATGAAACGTTTCATGATGTGACGTCCTTTTGAGTAATTGTTATCAGACTGGTTTTGTCCCTTTGATGTTTTTCTTGAGGGACGCTGAATGCTCAGCCTGAGCATAGACGCAATTGACATGCCCAAGTACCACCCATCTTGAGGCCACGGTACATACATACGCGGAAATGGCCTGTAGATAATGCCATGGACATTACATTCAGCCGGCGATCAGCTCAGGCCATTTCGTGCAAATCGCACCCATGACAAATGAGATTTGGTAAATGCTCCAATTTTCGTCATTCCCGCGAAAGCGGGAATCCACTTGGTGGCACGGCTTCACGTAGAAGTGAATTCCCGCTTTCGCGGAATGACTGCAGAAACCGGATTTGCAAATCCGTTTTGCCGTCAGCAAATCAAGTCAATGAAATTTGCGGAGGCGCGCGAGCGGCTCCGCAAATTGTCACTGCTGAAGAAATACCCGCTTACGAACGGCGGATGACCTTCTTCATGTCAGCCTTGGCATCACCGTAATTCTTCTGGACGGTGCCCTCGACTTGCCGGGCGTCGCCCTTGGCTTCGAGCTTGCTGCTGCGGGTTACCTTGCCAGCGGCTTCTTCAATCTTGCCGCCAACCTTCTTTGCTGCACCCTTGATTTGGTCCTTGTTCATTTTCAACTCCTTCGATTATTTGAACGGCGATTCAGCCACTGGCTTAGCCGCAAGGCCTGTGCCCACCTGTGCAGAAGGGTCGGAAAGAAGTGGGGACTTTCCTCGCCGTGACACGGTCGAGAGCGATCACGTCGACATGTAGATATGCATGCAGCGGGTCGTGGAATTTCAACTATTCAGGTTTTGATCTTGGTCACCTTGCCTGGGCCTGCGTAGAATCGGGGATTCTGTCGGCCGTCGCGGCAGCTGCGCAGTGCAACTGCAGACAATCAGGCAGCAAGCAGAATGGAATGAAGTGTCCGTGCAAGGCGCAGCGCCTGCACCGGTTGCTGCGCCATTCGTTGCGCACTTGAGTGCAGGCGCTTGCGGCGTCGCAGGTGGTGGCGCATCAAGCCCGATTGACGTGACATGGCCGCGCGGTAGCGCTGACCTGAATCGCCGTGAAGGCACGGGCACAGAGGGCGGCGGCAGGCATTGGCAGTGTTGGGAGGATTTGGTTTTCCTGTCGTGCGCCCCTGGTTTTGCAGGAAATGTTCAAAGGGTTTAAAAGGATTTCTGAATAAATTCTGGCCCGCAATCTCTGCTGGCGAGATCGATATATCGAGCTTCACGATGCTTCCAGTATGGATTCAAGCCACGCTGGGTGATTTCGACGGGCAATGCCACGCTTGCAGACGAGGGCGCGATGGTTTGTATCGGAGCAGGCGAGTGCAGGTATTTGCCATGGTGGACACGTACTCGGACACATAAACAGGCATGTAAGCGGACCCGTAGTCAGCAAAAAAAATCTGCAAATAGTCGCATTCACAGAGCCTCTCTAAGCCTCTATTTGCAGGAAGGAATTGTTACCCATCAATCGTTACCCACCAATCATAGTGAACAAAAGTTCTCTATGCAAGCATGATAGGGAAATATTTTTCGTGAGTATCGGAAAGCGTTTGAAGGCAGAGCGACTGCGTCTGGAGAAGCCTCAAGTGGCGCTTGCCCAGCTATGCGGTGTGACCAAGCGCACCCAGGTCAATTACGAATCGGACAGGCGTCTTCCCGATGCGCAATATCTGGCTTCGTTCGCCGCGGCTGGCGGGGATCTTCTGTATGTCGTGACTGGCACGCGATTCAGCTACCAGGCGGCTGGCACCGACGCTGCAAATGTCATGCTCCTGCATGAGCCGATGCTGCCGCCACGTGAAGCCGCCTTGCTGGAGCACTACCGCTCTGCCGACGATGCCGGCAGACGCGCGCTGGAGCAGACGGCAGCCGCACTGGGCATGGACAAGCCCTGAGCCGCGGCGAACCCGTTACGGCTGGACGACGGCGCTTTGCCGGTACTCGCGAGAATCAGATCGATCGTTTGCTGTGGCATATCCCAATGGGGAAAGTGCCCGCTGTGTTCGAACCAATGCAGCTGCGCGTCGGGGAACAGCGCGCTGGCCCGCTCGGCCTGGCGCACGAAGCACACACGATCACGCCGTCCCCAGCCGATCACCAGCGGTGGCTTGATGCTGCCAGGCGCCGCACCCGCTTGCGCTTCGCCATGAGCAAGCCGATAGAGCAGCTCGTCGAAAGATGGCGACTTGACGTAGCTATGCATCTCGTCAATCAGCAGCTGTGCGGGCAGCTTCCAGGGCCGCGCCGATAGCTGCGCGAAGCATACCGTTCGTGTCACCGCGTGGCATGCGATCCATGGCATGAGCGGCTGCAGGATGCGCACCAGGCGAATCGACACGTAGAGCGAGCTGTAGAAAACCGGTATTTCCCAACTCCGCCAGAAACCGCCCGGATCGAGCGACACTACCGCACCCAGCACACCGCCGCGGCGCGCCAGTTCCAGTACGAGCCGTGCCCCCATCGAGCTGCCGACAGCATCAATGCCAAGCAGATTATTGTCGGTAAGGAATGCCGTCAGCGCATCGGCGAACGTGCGAATCGAAGCTTCGCCCTGCAGCGGTGGCGTGTCGCCGTGGCCGGGCAGATCGACCGCGATCACCTCGCGCGTTTCGGCCAGAGCGTCGAGGATCGGGCTCCATGATCGCCAGCTGCCGCCGAGGCCATGTATGAGCAACAGCGGTTTGCCGCGGCCCTTGCGGACGTGATGCATGTGCATGGCGTGTGGTCTCCGGTATGCAGTGTTCGTCAAGGTGTCGATGCGAGTGCAGCCTGCATCGAGCGTACGTGTTTTGCATCGGTGCCCTTGTTCGCCGGCGCACGCAAGCCGGTCATCTGTGCCGGAGTCATCCATCACTCGTGCAAGAACTGCCGCATGTGTTGCGCCCGAAGCTGTAGCTTTTGCAATTTCGCGCGGCTTTCGATATCGCCAATGCGTGCCCGGCATTGCAGCAAGCAGCACCAAAGCCCCTGCCAGCGGGGCTTGCAGCCCATGGCGGCAACCTTTGACAGCGTACTGGCCCTGCACTTGCTAGGTAAGCTGTTTGCGGCCGCTTTGGCACATTGTCGTCGGGTATTACGACTGTCCGGTTACGCTGCCGGAAGGGCCTCCGTTCAATCATGAGTGTGCAAATGACTACCGCAACGCCCGACCCGAGCTTTCAGCCTGCTGCAGGGCTTATCCCGACCGAGCCGATCGGCAGCATTCCGCGCCCGCTTCGACTGATCGAGGCGCTTGCCGGGCGGGACGGCGCCGACCCGTTGCTGGATGACCTGTATGAGGATGCCATCCGCGACACGATCGCGCGTTTCGAGGCCACCGGCTCTCCCGTGATAACCGATGGTGAACAGCGCAAATATCACAACTTCCTGACCTACTGCGTACATGGCTTGCCGAACATGGCACCGGACGGTTTCAAGATCCCGTTTGCCGCCGGCCACACGCGCCGCATACCGCGCCTGACCGGCGGCCCGTTTCGCTATAAGCGATACGCCGACAGCTATCTCGACACGGCGCTGCGTCATGCCAGGGTGCCGGTCAAGCAGGCCGTCATATCGCCTTCGGCGCTGAGCCTGCTGTATCCGGCCGAAGCCATTGCCGATTACTCGCGCGATGAGTTCATCGACGATCTGCTCAACGAGCACGAGAAAGAGATCAGGCAATGCCTGCTCAAGGGCGCGCACAAGGTGCAGGTGGACTTCACCGAGGGACGCCTGGCGGTCAAGATCGACCCGAGCGGCGCTCTGCTGCACAGCTTCATCGATCTGAACAACCTTGCGCTGTCGCGTTTTTCTGCCGCTGAACGTCAGCGCATCGGCGTACACACCTGTCCTGGCGGCGACCGCGATTCGACCCATAGCGCGGACATTGACTACGCCGAGCTGTTGCCCAGCTTGTTCGAATTGCACGCGGGCAATTTCTATCTCGCGCTGGCTGGCGAAAAAGATCCCGAGCGTGTCCTGAAAATAATTCGTGATTGCGTCAAGCCCGAGCAGCGCGTTTTCGTCGGCGTCGTGTCACCCATCGATCCGCATATCGAGACGCCGGAAGAGGTACGCGATCGCGTGCTGCAAGCGGCGAAATACATACCCGTCGGGCAGCTTGGCACGACCGACGACTGTGGCTTCTCACCGTTCTGCGACGATACGTCGACCAGTCGCGACACCGCTTTCGCCAAGATCCGCGCGCGCGTGCTCGGCACGGCAATGGCGGCAGAAATTCTGGGAGGAAGAAGTTGATGGAGAAGCCCCCACAGCCCCCCCCCACACAACAGTCGCAACAGTCGGAGCAGACGGACCGGCAGGCTGGAGGCGAGGCAGCCGAGCACACGCAGCAGCCCGGCGATGAGGATTCGCGGCTGCGGACGGCCGCCATGAAAAATGCGGAAAGCATTTTTCTGTCGCGGCGTCGTTCCGACGACGAACTGATTCGCGCCAAGGAAGCGCTCGAATGGCGGACAGAGGAACTGGCCCATTCGCTGGCGGCCATGAAGGCCACGCTCGAAGCCACGACAGACAGCATTCTGGTGACCGACGTGGCAGGCAATGTGACTGGTTCGAACGAAAAGTTCATGCAGATGTGGGAAGTGTCGCGCGATCTCATCGCCGCTGGCGATCACCAGCAAGTGCTTGACGCCACCAGCCGTCAATTCAGCGAACCGCAGGCGTACCTGGATCGGGTCGCCGAGATTTACGCGTCCTGGCCGACCGAGACGTTCGACGTGCTGGAACTTGTCGATGGTCGCGTGATCGAACGCTTTACGCGCCTTCAGTTTGTCGACGAGCGCAATGCCGGGCGCGTCTGGAGCTTTCGCGACATCACGGAGAGCCGGCGCGTCGAAGAAGCCTTGCGCGATGAAACGCGAGTGCTCGAGTTGCTCAACAAGACCGGAGCAGCCATCGCTTCCACGCTGGATCTGCAAAAACTCCTGCAGACCATTACCGACGCGACCACCCAGTTGAGCGGTGCGCAGTTCGGTGCTTTCTTTTACAACACGACCGACGAGAACGGCGACGCCTTCCTGCTGCATACCTTGTCAGGCTTGTCGCCGAAAGCCTTCGAACACTTTGGTCAGCCTCGCGCCACGCCGCTGTTCGGGCCGACTTTCCGCGGCGAAAGTCCGATCCGCCTCGATGACGTGTTGCAGGACGAGCGCTACGGGCAATGGGCGCCACATCACGGCATGCCGCCTGGTCACGCACCGGTGCGCAGCTATCTTGCCGTGCCGGTGATATCGCGCTCGGGGGAAACCATCGGCGGCCTGTTTTTCGGGCACGGCGAAGCGGGCGTATTCAGCGAACGCAGCGAACGGCTGGTCCTCGGCGTGGCAGCGCAGGCGGCGATTGCCATCGACAATGCCAGGCTATATGACGACGTCAAACGCGTGGCGCTCGAGCGCGAACAGCTCTTCGATGCCGAACGCGCCGCACGTGCCGAGGCCGAGCGGGTCGGGCGCATGAAGGATGAATTTCTCGCCACCCTCTCGCACGAACTCAGAACACCGCTCAACGCCATACTCGGCTGGTCGCACATCCTGTTGTCCGGCAAGGGCAGCCCCGAAGATTTCGCACGCGGCCTCGAAACCATTGCGCGCAATGCGCGCGCGCAGACCCAGCTCATCGAGGACTTGCTGGACATGAACCGCATCGTCTCCGGCAAGGTGCGGCTCGACGTGCAACCGGCGGATCTGGTCGGCGTGGTCGAAGCCGCGCTCGACTCCGTGCGCCCCTCCGCGGAGTCCAAGGAAATCCGCCTGCAGAAGATCATCGACCCGGCGGCCGGCCCCGTCTCGGGTGACCCGAACCGCTTGCAGCAGGTCATCTGGAACCTGTTGTCGAATGCCGTCAAATTCACGCCCAGGGGCGGCACGGTCGCAGTGATTCTGGCGCGCGTGAATTCGCACATCGAAATCACCGTCACAGATTCGGGCGTTGGCATCAGCGCCGGATTCCTGCCCCACGTGTTCGACCGTTTCCGCCAGGCCGATTCGTCCACGACGCGGCACCATGGCGGCCTCGGCCTTGGCCTGTCCATCGTCAAACAACTCGTCGAACTGCATGGCGGCACAGTCCGCGCTGAAAGCCAGGGGGAGGACAAGGGGGCGAGTTTCGTCGTCAGCCTGCCGGTGAGTGCCGTGCGCGCCGCAGAGAGGAGCGCGGGTACCCCCGGCGACAGCCGCCAGCATCCGGCCAGCAGCCATATGCCTTTCGCCCAGGCGGTACCGCTCGACGGCGTCAGGATTCTGGTGATTGATGACGAGCCCGACGCACGCGATCTCATCAAGCGCGTGCTCCTGCAATGCCGCGCCGAGGTCAGTACCGCGGCCAGCGCCAGCGAGGCCATGAGCATGCTGGTGGAGCACAAACCCGATGTCATTGTCAGCGACATCGGCATGCCGCAGAAGGATGGCTATCAGTTCATCCGCGAGGTGCGCAGCCTGTCACCGGCCAATGGCGGCCGCACGCCCGCCATCGCCCTGACCGCCTTTGCCCGCTCGGAAGACCGCACACGCGCGATGATTGCCGGCTACCAGGTCCACATATCGAAACCCATCGAACCGCAGGAGCTCATCGCCACGGTTGCCAGCCTGGCAGGGCGCATGGGCAGCGCAGAGAGCCTGCCCGAGCACTGAGCGCCGCTGTCAGCTGTGCACCAGCTCGCGAGCTTGCCACCGGCCTTCGCCGAGTAGTTCCAGCTCATGCGTATGGAATTCGAGCAGGCTGCTGCGATGGCCAACGCTGACCAGCGTCGCATCCGGCAGCAACGTCCGCAGCAGGCCGTACATCGCATGTTCGAGGCCCTCGTCCATCGCCGAGCTGGCTTCGTCGAGGAACAGCACCTGTGGTTTCGCAAGCAGTGCCCGGCCGATGGCCAGACGTTGCTGCTCGCCCAGCGACAGGATGCCGGTCCAGTCGGCATCTTCATCCAGGCGGCTGACGAGATGTCCTAGCTGGCATTGTCTGAGTATGTCTTCGGCATTCGCGCCTGGTAACGCGCTCGCCGGGTAATACAGCGCAGCGCGCAGTGTGCCCAGTGGCAGGTAAGGCTTCTGTGGCAGGAACAGCGCCTGTTCCCCTTGCGGACGAATCACCTTGCCGCTGGCGAAAGGCCACAGGCCGGAGACAGCGCGCAACAGCGTGGTCTTGCCCGCGCCCGACGCGCCGCGGATAAGCAGCGCGGCACCGGGGGACAGCGACAGGTCGAGGGCTTCGAGCAGCACGGCATTGTCAGGCTTGCGCACAGTCAGCGATTCGAAGGCCACGCGCAGCCCGTCGCTATCGATTTCCACGACAGGCAGCTGTTCGGCCGCATCCATGGCGTTCAGGAAACCACTCAAACGATTCAGCACGGCGCGGTAGCCGGCAAACTCGTCGTAGGACGTGCGGAAGAACGACAGCGCGTCCTGCACCTGCGAGAAGGCTTCTGCAGTCTGTATCACATCACCGAGCGTGATCTGCTTGCTCAACAGTCGCGGCGCCTGCACGATCATGGGGAAGACCACCGCAGCTTGCGTGATGGCGAGATTGAAGCCCTGAAATTTGAGTGAGCGGAAGATGATCGCCCACATATTGACGATGACACTGGCAAAACGTCCCATCAGCGTGGTTCGTTCGACTGCCTCGCCGCGGAAAAACGCTATGCTTTCGCCATATTCACGAACGCGGATGAGCGCATAGCGAAAGTTGGCGTTGAGCTTCTCGTTGAGGAAGTTCAGCTGAATGAGCGGACGGCCAATCCACACCGCGAATACCGTTGCGACAATGGCATACAGATAAACGAGAAAGACCATTGCGCGTGGAATCTCCACGCCGAATATGGCCAGCACGCCCGACAGGCCCCACAGGATCATGGAGAAGGAAAACAGTGAGACGACGGCGTCGAGCAGCCCCATCGACAGGGCCAGTGAGCTGCTGACGAAACTATCGACGTCCTGCTGGATGCGTTGATCGGGGTTGTCGACGCTGTCGGTGACATAACGACTGCGGTGGTAGCCCTGTTGCTCCATCCAGCGTTCGATCACGCTGGCAGTCAGGGCGGTTCGCCAATGAATCAGGAACGCCTGGCGCAGATAGTAAGTAACGAGTGAGCGCGCCACATGGACTGTCGCCAGGACCGAAAAGACAATCAGCATGAACCAGAAAGCAGGTGCGTCCAGCCTCTGCATGGCGCTGTAGAAGCCGTTGTACCAGAACGAAAACAGCACATTCATGCGCACCGAGAAAAGCGTCATGAACACGATCAAGGCCAGCGCTGCCAGCGGCCCGATGCTGCGCGAGGGCCTGAACCACGGCCAGGCCAGCCGCTTGAACTGGCGCCCCCATGCGGTAAAACGGCACACGGCCCAGGCGGTGACTATCAGGCCCAGCGTACTGATAACAAAAGCTTTTCCCAGCCAGATCAGGCTGGCAAGCAGTTCATGACTCCAGTCCATCCGCGTTCCTTCTCTCGAGTGAGTGTTCTTTTGTCGTGAGCCAGTGCCGGGCTGGCCGAAGCGTTCACCATACCGGTACCGGCAACATGAAGTGGCAATACACATGAAGCGGCAATACGACCGTACAGCTGCCTGATTGTTCGGGATAATCGCCATCTGTCATACTCGGCGCAGGGGTATCGCCCCGAACGGACTGCACGGACATGTTTCGCGATATGTGCGCGCGAGTTGGCAGGAAACTTGCAACAAAGCTGGCCAGGCACTCCTGGCTTGATACCGCGCATTTTGCAGGCTCGCAACTTTTATCGGCGTCGCAGGGTCGACCCGGTGCGCGATGCTGCTACGTTGTTTGCGCCGAACAGGTCTTTGCACTCAGCCCGCAAGGAACGTCGACGGAGGTATTTGCTGATGATTGGCACGCGTAAATTGGCCCACACCGACTTTTCACAGTCGTCGCAGTGCCTCGCCGCCCTACGCGCGCTCAACCCTACCGATGTCGACGATTCGATGGCCGTCATGGCCTTCGTTCTCGATGGCATGTGTGCCCATCCGCCCGAGCCGACCGATCACCTGCAGGTGCTCGAAGAGATGCGCACGACGCTGGATTTCGTCATGTCCCAGGCTTCGCAACGCTATGTGGCGCGGCCGCTGCCGCCGGCCAGCGAAGAGGATGAACGCCTGCAGCGCGTGGTGACTGGCTGGACCACGATGGCCAAGAGCTACGCATTGATTGCGCAACGCTCGGCCATGGATCCCGGCTTCGTCGACAAGCGCGCCCTGCTGGCGCATCGCCGCATCCAGTACTGTGCATTGGCGATGGTCGAAAACTTCCGCGCCCGCCGCGAGATGCCGCCGGGGCTTTGGCGCAATCTGCATGGTCTGTTCGCTGCTTCCGAGCGGGCTAGCCTGTCGGACGTGCGTGTGCCGGATGCACTCAATGAAGTGTGGGGCGCACAAAGTGCGCAAGAGTGTTATGTCGCGTTGCTGCTGGTCGATGCGGCCATGCCAAGCGGCCGCACGCCGCGCGAACTGGTGTGGATCATGCGCTGGGCGCAGCGCTTCGCACCCTACTGTGTGGTGCAGGCCGACAGCGAGCCGCGCCCTGACAAGGCGACGCAGTTTGCGCTCGACATCAATGCCGATCACGGTCTGCGCCCGATCGGTCTCATTGTTCCCGAGGCGCCGGTACGTGGCATCGACACCAAGCGTCTGGCCAATCACATCCAGGCGGTCGTCGCGCAACTGAAGAAGGGCGTGTCGCCCGCTTCGCTCGGCCTGGGCGACGACTGTGTACAGCCGGCCTGTTCGCGTCTGCTGGTATCGCTTTATCGCCCGTGGGGCCATGCCGCCGCCGGCCGCAAGTTTCCGCGCCGCCGCCTCAGTTCCAAAGTGCAGCTATGCGTCGATCAACAAACCATCGCTTTCTTCCTCGAAGGCCGTGAGTTCTCGCAGCCATCGGACGCACGCGTCACGAGCTTCTCGGACACGCAGGTCATGCGTACCTTTGGCGAACGGGTCGAGTCCGAAATTACGCCGGAATATCTGGTCAAGCGCGCCGCGCAGCTGGGCTATGCACAGGAAGAAGTGTGGCAAGTCACCGACCAGTCCGTCGCTGGCTATCGCCTGGCGCGCAGCCAGGGTGATTCGCGCGTCGAGCACCGCCAGCTGGTTGGCTTGCGCGCCACGCCGGCAGCGGCTATGTTGCTGGCCGAGGTGAGCTGGCTGCAGTACCAGCACAATGGCACTTTGCAGGCTGGCGTGAGCCTTCTTCCCGGCCCACCAAAGGTGATGGCTGTGCGGCTGCATCTGGGTGATCGCTCGGCCCGTGAGCGTTATCGCCTCGGATTCATGGTTCCCGGCATCGATGCGCTCAAGACCGAAGTCAGCCTCATCGTGCCGTCGGGCTGGTTCCTGGCGAACAGGCGTGTCGAGATTTACGAGGAAGGTCCGTGGTATGCGCGCATGGTGAAACTCGTCTCGCGCGGCGCCAACTTCGATCGCATCACCTTCACGCGCGAGCCTGCCGAAGATACGGTGGATTGAGCGCCTGCTGTCTGGCGCTCAGGCAGCATTCAGGGCGATAGTTTCTCCACCCACATTACCCGGCGTGCCGGGAAATGCGCTGCGAAGCGGCTGCCGCGACCTGGCTCGCTCTGGATTTCCAGCGTTCCTTGATGCCGCGTCAACACATGCTTGACGATGGCCAGCCCCAGCCCCGTGCCCCCTGTTTCGCGCGAACGGCCACGATCGACACGATAAAAACGCTCCGTCAGGCGCGGCAGATGTTGCGGGTCGATGCCAGGCCCATTGTCCTGCACGGCCAGCTCGGCGCCTTCATGGGTGCTTTGCCAGATCAGGCGGATTTCGCCACCTTCCGGCGTGTAGCGCACGGCGTTGGTAGCCAGATTGGCGAGCACACTATGAATCTCTTTTTGCGAGCCAATCAGCGTAGCTGTCGCGCCAGACTCGACGACGATGCGATGGCGGCCGGATGAGAGCAGTTCAGCCTCCTGAGCGACACTGCGCAGCAAGCCTTGCACATCGACTTTTTCGTCCACCGGCATTGGCGCGCCGGTCTCCAGCGCCGAGAGTGCCAGCAGGTCCTCGATGAGTTGCTGCATGCGCACCGATTGCTCACTGGCCAGGCGCAGATAGCGGCGCGTGTCTTCCGGGGGAAATTCCTCGAGGCCGTCATGCAGCATCTCGACGAAGCCGCTGACTACGGTGAGCGGTGTCTTGAGCTCGTGCGAGACATTGGCGACGAAGTCGCGGCGCATCGTCTCGAGTTTTTCGAGCTGGCTGATGTCACGTGACAACAGCATTTTCAGGTCTTCGCCGAAGGGCACGATCTGCATCGACAGCGTCAGACCGTCGTTGCGCACGGGCTTGAGCAGCAGCGGCTCGTGATAGTCGCCTGATTCCACGTAGTGCACGAAATCCGGCTGGCGCACGAGATTGGTAATGGCGCTGCCCATGTCGCGCGAGGCGTCGAGCCCGAAGTGACGCTCTGCAGCAAGGTTGATCCACTCGATGAGATTCTGGCGCGTCAGGTACACCACCCCATCCGGCATGGCCTGTGCGGCTTCACGGAAACGCGCCAGCGTTTGTGACAGCCGCTCGCGCTGGTCGTAAGCGATGCGCGAGCGTCGCGCCAGTGCAGCGAAAACATGGTCCCAGGTGCCTAGCGCATGCGGCGTGGGCGTACCCAGCGGCTCGCGTGCCCAGTTCATCAGCTTGCCCAGATTGCGCAGGTGATAGATGAAGACCGATAGCAGGCCGGCGCACAGGAAGAGCGCGGCCGCTTGCCCGTTCCACAGCGCCCAGACAAGTCCGGCACCGATGAGCAGGCCGGATAGTATGCCCAAGGCATACGTCCAGATAAGACGGCTTGGAAAAATGGCAGTACCTCACCCGGTTCGTTTTGAAGTTCGCCCCGGTGGCGAACTGGGGCGTCAGACGTTGTCGACGGCCGGGACGTCTGCCGACAAACGATAGCCGCTGCCGCGCACGGTCTGGATCAGACGATCATGCCGCGAGGCTTCCAGCGCACTGCGCAGACGGCGGATATGCACGTCGACAGTACGTTCTTCCACGAAAACATGATCGCCCCAGACCTGGTCGAGCAGCTGCGAACGCGAGTGTACGCGTTCCGGATGCGTCATGAGGTAGTGCAATAGACGAAATTCGGTCGGGCCAAGATTGATACCGAGCTCGCCAGCAGTAACGCGGTGCGTCGAAGGATCGAGGCGCAAGCCGGAGGTTTCCACCGTGTCCTCGGTCGCTTCGGGCGCACGGCGCCGCAGTACGGCCTTGATGCGTGCCACCAGCTCGCGCGGGCTGAAGGGCTTGGAGATGTAGTCGTCAGCACCGGTTTCGAGCCCGAGCACGCGGTCTTCTTCTTCGCTGCGTGCCGTCAGCATGATGATGGGGATCTGCCGTGTGCGCTCTTCGGCGCGCAGCCGGCGTGCCAGCTCGATGCCCGACATGCCGGGCAGCATCCAGTCGAGCAGTACCAGGTCCGGCAAGGCATCGCGCACAATGCGCTGCGCGGCCTCCGCGTCAGCAGCGCGCACTACGGTATGTCCGGCACGGGTAAGATTCGCGGCAATCAGTTCCTGAATCGCCGGTTCGTCTTCGACCAGTAAAATATTGGCAGCCATGATTTGTTCGCTTTGCGATGAATTGACCGCAGTGTATTGCCGATTCATGAACGATTTATGACACGTCATCGCTTTGAAACAATGGGTGACCTGCTGGAGAGCAATATGTCTGGCCTGAACAGTAATACTCCAATCCCGACCGAACTGCGTTTGCACCAGCAATCGCGTCTGCTGGAAATCCATTTTGACGACGGTGTGAGCGCCCACCTCAGTCATGAGTTGTTGCGCGTCTATTCGCCCTCTGCGGAGGTGCGCGGTCACGGGATCGGCCAGGAAGTGTTGCAGACTGGCAAGCGCGATGTAGCCATTGTAGCCATCGAGCCGGTGGGCAACTATGCGGTGAAACTGGTCTTCTCCGACGGTCACGATTCCGGCCTCTACAGCTGGGACCATCTCTACCTGCTGGCGACACAGCATGAAAGCCTGTGGGCAGATTATCTGCGGCGGCTCGAAGCGGCGGGTGCGAGCCGGGATATCGCTGCGCCGCCATCTGCTCCGCGCGGTTGCGCGCATTGAAGGCGGCGGATGCCCATGTTGATACGCCCTGCTACACCGGATGATGCGCAGGCCATTGCCGAAGTACATGTTGCCGCATGGCGCTCAGCCTATGCAGGGCTGATGCCACAGAACGTGCTCGATGCGCTGAGTGTCGAGCAACGAGCGGCCGGGTGGCACCGCACGCTTTCTTCACCGGGATCGTCCATGACAAGCGTAGCAAGCGGCGAAGATGGAAAAGTCGTTGGCTTCGCCTTGTACGGACCCTCCCGCGATGAGGACAGAGTCAATGGCCTGACCGGAGAGTTGCTGGCCATTAATCTGCTGCCTCAAGTTTGGCGCTGTGGTTTCGGCCGCAGCTTATGTGATCAAGCGTTATCGCATGCGCAAGATCAAGGCTGGCAATCGCTTACGCTTTGGGTGCTGCGCGAAAATGCCGGGGCGCGAGCCTTTTACGAGAGCATGGGATTTGAACTCGACGGCATGGAGAAAACAGACACTCGTCTGGTTGGCTCGCCCCTCAATGAGTTGCGTTACCGCCAGCAACTGTCTGCCGTAATCCGATGAAAAGGGGGGCCATAGCGATCGGTCTGTGCTTGGCCTCACTCGTGACGCTTGCCGCTCCTGCCCCATGGCATAAATGGAAAAGCAGGCTCGATGGCAAGATCGCCTGCATGCAGATTTCGCCGGGTGAGGGCTGGGTGAGGGAGAGTGGGCCATATGAAAACTCGCGTTGTGTGCCGCAAGCCAGCTCCTCGGCGCGTCGTCGATAGCGTCGACAATCAGCCCCGCCTTGCGCGGTAAAATAGCAAGCCTGCTGCGCTGACCTCCGTCAGCTGCACCTGCAGCCAAACATCTATCGAGTGCCTCACATGCGTAGCGATTGGGAAGTTGTCATCGGCCTGGAAACCCACGCCCAGCTCAACACCGTCTCCAAGATTTTCTCCGGCGCCAGCACGGCTTTCGGCGCTGCGCCCAATGAGCAGGCTTGCGGTGTGGATATCGCCCTGCCCGGTGTGCTGCCGGTGTTGAATCAGGGCGCCGTGGCGCGAGCCATCCGCTTTGGTCTGGCGATTGGCGCCGAGATCGCGCCGCGCTCGGTGTTCGCGCGCAAGAATTACTTTTATCCCGATCTGCCCAAGGGTTACCAGATCAGCCAGTACGAACTGCCGGTCGTGGTCGGCGGCACGCTCACCATCCAGGTTGGCGAGGGTGACAAGGCTTATTCCAAGACCGTGCAGCTGACCCGCGCTCACCTTGAAGAAGATGCGGGCAAGAGCCTGCACGAAGATTTCCAGGGCCAGAGCGGTATCGATCTGAATCGCGCCGGCACGCCGCTTCTGGAGATCGTCACCGAGCCCGACATGCGCTCTTCCGCCGAGGCCGTCGCCTATGCCAAAGCACTACACTCGTTGGTGCAATGGATCGACATCTGCGACGGCAATATGCAGGAAGGCTCGTTCCGCTGTGATGCCAACGTCTCCGTGCGCAAGAAAGGTGCGGAGAAACTAGGTACGCGTCGCGAGATCAAAAATCTCAACAGTTTCCGCTTCATGCAACAGGCCATCGACTACGAAGTGCAGTGGCAGATCGAACAGCTCGAAGACGGCCACGCCATCCAGCAAGCCACCGTACTGTTCGACCCCGATACCGGCGAGACGCGTTCGATGCGCAGCAAGGAAGACGCACATGATTATCGCTACTTCCCTGATCCAGATCTGCTGCCGCTGGCCATCAGTGCTGAGTGGATCGATCGTGTGAAGAGTGAAATGCCGGAATTGCCAGAGGAAAAACGCCGACGCTATCGAAGTGAATACTCAATGGTGGCGCAAGACGCATTGGCACTAACAAGTTCGCTGGGAATGTCACGCTACTTTGAGAACACGCTGGCAGCACTCAGAGAAATCCCTGGTATTCCTTACGGAACCCAAGCTCCAGATGTGGCCAACGCAAAGCATGTACAGAATTGGGTGATTAACAACATTGCTTCAAGCTTGAACAAGGAGCAGTTGGAAATCGAAGACTCAAAGGTCTCGTCAGCTCAGCTTGCCGGATTGCTTGCACGAGTGTTCGATAACACTATCTCAAGCAATGCGGCCAAGAAGGTTTTCGACGCACTGTGGAATGGCGAAGGTAATGATGCCGACAGCATCATCGAAACGCAGGGTCTCAAGCAAGTCACCGATGCATCCGCCATCGAACCCATCATCGACGAAGTCATCGCAGCCAACGCGAAGAACGTCGAGGAATATCGCGCTGGCAAAGAGAAAGCCTTCAACGCCCTCGTTGGTCAGGTCATGAAGGCCAGCAAGGGCAAAGCCAGCCCGGCGCAGGTGAATGAGTTGTTGAAGAAAAAGCTCGACGCTTGAGTTTCAGCCCCACAGCAAAGAGGCCGCTTTCAAGCGGTCTCTTGCTTTTCGTAGGTTGGATGAGCGCAGCGTAATCCGACGTTTGGAATCGCAAAACAACAAAGGCGGATACGTACCTTTGCCCCAACGTCGGATGACGCCTGCGGCTCATCCAACCTACGAAACCGCGCCCGGTCCTGGCGTCTTACGCTGTCGATCCAGCTCCGGCCACGTGTGGATGCTGATATGCAATTTGCGTAACAAGAGCTTCGTAGGTTGGGGTGAGCGCAGCGATGCCCAACGCCTCACGTTGATTTGGCTCCTACCTGTGCATGGACC
Source organism: Rhodocyclales bacterium (assembly GCA_028292485.1). Lineage (GTDB taxonomy): Bacteria > Pseudomonadota > Gammaproteobacteria > Burkholderiales > Rhodocyclaceae > Viridibacterium. The sequence continues at coordinate 65,427 of JAQGMG010000054.1, forward strand.
GATGTTGGGCATCGCTGCGCTCACTCCAACCTACATCCTGTCTTGCGGATGCCGTTGCGCGATCAAGCTTCCTGACGCGATGCGATTCCGCTGCTAAGGCTTTGGCGATGTGCGCTGTTGCTGTTTCCGGCTGCGCCTGACCACACATGAAAATGTCTACAGCCGCAAAGCCATGTTCCGGCCAGGTGTGGATGCTGATATGCGATTCGCGCAATAGCAGCACGCCGGTGACGCCCATGCCGGGACCGAAATGATGAAAGTGCGCATGGATCGGCGTGGCGCCGGCCAGACGTGCCGCTTCGCGCAGGACAATCTCGATCTGTGCCGTGTCGCCGAGCAGGCCGGGCGATACGCCGTCGAGATCGAGCAGCAGGTGCTGGCCAAGAATACTCATTTGTGGAACGACCCACCGCCAGAATAACCGCTGCCGTAACTCGACCCACCCCAACTGCGATAGCTGCTGCCGCCTCTCGATCCACCATGGATGGTGGTCGTAGCAATGGTGATGACGATTGCGTAGATGATGTAGATAAAGCGCCACATCAGTCGTCGTCTCCCGAGCTGCTGTCTGCAAATTTGAAGATCGGAAACCACAACGCAACAAGGCCGAAGGCCGGAATTTCGATGCCGTCAAAACCCTGCATGAAAAGGATGGGCAGGTTCAACACGACAATGATGGCGGTGAATATCCACGCGACTTTACGCAACTGGCTGCCAGTGTCGCCCGTACTGGCAAGGGCGGCCGCACTTTGTTTGGGCAAGGCTGCCGCCTGCGCTGCCTTGCCGAACCAGCCAAGCACATCGCGCGCTGCAACGCGCTTGGCAAGACTCCAGTTCAGCTCGCTCGCGGTGCGCTCTGCGGTGAGCGTCATGTTTCCCTGCTTGTAATCGGCGATGCTGGTGCGGTCGCCGATATGCACACGCCAGTTGAAGGCGCCAGCGGCCCAGACCACTTCCGCGCCGTAGTCGTACAGCTTGTTGAAGACCTGCCCGCTGAGTCGCAGCTGGCCGCTGCCTGCCGCCTCTGGCCACTCGTCCTGCACGGTGACAAGATCCCAGCCCTCCATGCTCTCGACGATCCACTGAAAGCCCTTTTGCGGGTTGTAGAGCAGATACTCGACCCAGGTCGAGGACTCTTCACCTGTCTCGCGGCATTCCATGAGACCGATCAATGTCCACGCTGCGCCGCCAATTTTGGCGATGTCGCCCAGTGCCAGCGTGGTCGTGCGTTGATCCAGCTCTTCATTCTTGGCCAGCACTTCCACCTGCCCGGCGCGCGCAGCGACTTCCGCATGGCAGGTCTGGCAGACGAGGTGCTGGGCGACGCCCGGCCGGTACGCAATCGACGCACCGCAGTTCGGACATTCGAGGTTGGCCGTGCTGCCGCGCAGCTTGCCCGCGCTCTGCTGGATCTGCGTTTCGTCGCGCAGCAGCTGGCAGGCCAGCGTTTCCAGCGTGACCGCCTTGCCGACGTAGATGACCGGCGTGGCGCCATCCGAATAATCCAGCGTGACGAAGCGTTGACCGTTGCGGTAGTCCGCAACCTTCGCTTCCCAGCCCTCGCCGACCTTGAACGGCAGCTCGCCCTGACCACCCGTGCAACGTGCCGTGCGCACATCTGCGGCGATGTAGCCAACACCGTCAAAAGCCAGGCGCCCACCGGGCTGGATGCGCTCGAAGAGCGGTACCTCTTGTGGCTTGGTGGCCGACTCGACTGTCAGCGTGTACTTGCCCGAAGCATCCGACAGCCAGCACGCCGCGCCATCGTCGAACAGCGCATACCATTCGTTCCAGTAGCCATCGGCGTATTCGAGTTGAATACGTCCGACGACACCGAAGCGCTTGCCCTCGAACATGCCGCTGGTATTGATCTGGATCGGCGAATAATCCTCCAGCACAGCCGACATCTTGCCGATGTCGCGCACCGAGTCTGCGTCGCGCAACAGCGTGCTCTGGCAATAGCTGCACACCGCCATGACCGAGGCGGCCGAGCGAAAGCTGACTTGTGCTCCGCAGCTAGGGCAGGCGACTTGATACATTCGTTAGCTCAGGCTAATTCTCGAGAGTGCGGCGTAGGGTGGGTTAGCGCAGCGTAACCCACCGGTCCAAAACTTCCGGGCGCTTTGCGCCCGCCCAATCAATATCACCCGATCATCTTCTTGAGTATCTCCGCCTTCGCCGTGTCGTAATCGGCTTGGGCGATGAGCCCCTTGTCCAGCATGCCCTTGAGCTTTTCAAGGCGCACTTCCGGCGCGTCACCCGCTGGCGCAGCAGCGGCCGCAGAAGCTGGATTCATGCTGGTACGCATCGCATCTGCCATTACTTGCCCGACGCCGACACCTGCTGCGAGACCCGCGCCCAGGCCCGCAACGCCGCCTTCGTTCTGCGCCGCCAGCGGGATGCTGTTGGCAACCTGGTACTGGGTGTACTTGCCGAGGTCGCCCATCATGCCCATCGAGATGCGTGTGTCGATGGCCTTCTGCAGCTCTTCCGGCAACGAGATGTTTTCGACGGCGTAGTTGTCGAGCGCGAGGCCGTACTGATCGAACACGGGCGTCATGTGTTCTTTCATCTTCTGCGACAGCAGCGCCTGGTTGCCGGCCATGTCGAGGAAAGGCAACTCGGCGCTGCCCAATGTCGATGTCATCGTCGACACCACAAGGTTACGCAGCTGCTCTTCGAGCTGGTCACGCGTGTAGATCTCGCGCGTGCCGCTGATCTCGGTGTAGAACTTCTTCGGGTCGCTCAGCTTGTAGGAATACATGCCGAAGGCGCGCAGGCGCACCATGCCGAAGTCCTTGTCACGAATGGTGATCGGTTGCGGCGTGCCCCACTTGCGGCCGAGCTGGATGCGCGTGCTGAAGAAGTACAGGTCGGACTTGAAGGGCGACTCGAAGAGCTTGTCCCAGTTCTTCAGGTAGGTGAGCACTGGCAGCGTCTGTGTAGTGAGCTTGTACATGCCGGGGCCGAACACGTCGGCAACCTTGCCCTCGTTCACGAACACCGCCATCTGCGAATCGCGCACGGTGAGGCTGGCGCCGTTCTGTATTTCCATGCCGTCCATGGGGTGGCGCCAGGCGAGCACGCCTTCGCTGTCTTCGGTCCATTGCAGGACGTCGATAAACTGTTTCTTGATGAAATCGCCCAGACCCATGATGGCTCTCCTTACCGAAAATTTAGAAAATGCGTTACGACAATGCTTTACGAAAGGGCGGCGGCGTTGATGGTGCCGACGACCAGTGACACGACGCCCATGAGCCCACCCATGGCGACGTTGTTGTTCTCCAGTGCTGCGTTGAGACTCGGCAGCAGGCGCGCGACAAATGCATAGGCGCACACCTGCACGGCGGCACTGCAGGCTGCCCAGAACAGGAACATGAGGAAGGTATCGTTATGCAGGATGCTCGATGCGACCGTCAGCGCAAAGCCGAGTGTCGCGCCGCTGAGCGATAGCGCCGCCGCCGCGCCGCCGTTGTGAATCAGATGCAGTTCGCGAAAGGGCGTGACATGCAGATAGACGGCGACGAACGCGCCGACCACGGCCAGCCCGGCGAGTAGATGAATCAGGTATGCGTAGAGTTGTTGTAATACCATCAGCCGTCTCCTGTGACCTAGCTCATCAAATGCCGTCGCAGCGTAACAAGCGGGCATGACGGGTGCAAGCCCGTTCGGACAAAATGTACCAACGGACAAACCTTCCGCCAGATTCTTATCTTTGCGAAATTCAGCTCCTGCATGCGTGATCGCGTCCTGATTCTCTCCGTCTTCGTCGTCGCCTCCTGCGGCCTGGCCTATGAGCTTATTGCCGGCGCGCTGGCCAGCTACCTGCTCGGCGATACGGTGTTGCAATTCTCGTCCATCATCGGCTGCTACCTTTTCGCGATGGGCGTGGGTTCGCATCTGTCGCGCTACGTGAAGGACGAGGACGCACTGGCGCGTTTCATCGATGTAGAGCTGCTGGTGGGCATTGTCGGCGGGCTCTCGGCAACGATCCTGTTCTCGATCTTTGCGTGGGCTTCTACCCCGTTCCGTACGGTGCTGTACGCGCTGGTGTTCCTGATCGGCGTGCTGGTCGGTATGGAAATCCCGCTTGTCATGCGCGTGCTGTACGGGCGCAAGGCCGAGCTGCGCGAGATGGTCAGCCGCGTGCTGACTTTTGATTATCTCGGCGCGCTGGCAGTGTCCTTGCTGTTTCCGCTGGTGCTCGCTCCGCGTCTCGGCATGTCGCGCACGGCGCTGGTCTTCGGTCTGCTCAACGCGGGTGTTGCGCTGTTCACGGCGCAGGTATTCGGCAAGGAGCTTCACGGCAAGCGCGGCATTCGGCTGCGTGGCACAGCCGTGGCGGTCGTGCTCATTGCCGGACTGGCCTTCTCTTCGCAGCTCACGCACTGGGCCGAGCAAAGCGTGTTCGGCGACCAGATCATTCATGCCGAGACGACACCGTATCAGCGCATGGTGGTGACGCGCTGGCAGGACGATCTGCGTCTGTATCTCAACGGCAATCTGCAGTTCTCGACACGCGACGAGCATCGCTATCACGAGGCGCTGGTGCATCCGGCGATGCAGTCGCTACCCGGTGCGCGCAGCGTGCTGGTACTTGGCGGCGGCGATGGTCTCGCCGTGCGTGAGTTGCTCAAGTACCCGAAGCTTGAACACATCACGCTGGTAGATCTGGACCCGGCGATGACGAAGCTGTTCTCGACATCGGAAACGCTGACCGCCATCAACCAGCACTCACTGACCAACCCGCGCGTCAAGGTCATCAATGCCGATGCAGGGCAGTGGCTGGAGACAGATACCGGTTCCTACGATGCCATCATCATCGACCTGCCGGACCCGTCGAACTTCGCGCTGGGCAAGCTCTATTCGGTGCCGATGTACCGGCTGGTGAGCAAGCATCTCGCCGAGCATGGCTACGTCGTCGTGCAATCCACTTCGCCCTATTTCGCGCCGCATGCTTTCTGGTGCGTGGTGGCGACCTTGAAGGAGGCCGGCTTCTACACCTGGCCCTATCACGCCAATGTGCCTTCGTTCGGCGAGTGGGGATACGTGCTGGCCGGCAAGCACGATAGCTTCACGCAGCCCGATCACTACGACGTGCCGCTGCGATTTCTGGATGCATCGAGCACGCGCGAGATGTTTCACTTTCCGTCCGACATGGTGGCACCGGAGGTCGAGCCCAACCGGCTGAATAACCAGTCGCTGGTGCACTACTTCGAGCAGGACTGGCACCGGGTGATTCGCTAGTGCAGGGCCCGCACCGCCCTTTTTTCTCCCGGCGCCAGTTCCTGGCTGCGAGCGCAACGGGTTTGTTGTCCGGTTGTGGTCGATTGCCCTGGCAGGCGCCACCAGTGCGCATCCTCATGCCGGGCATGGCGGAAGGACATATCTTGCGTGATGGGCTGCGCGATGCGGCGAAGCTGCCGTCACCATCCGGTGAGCTCGAATGCGATGTCGCCATTTTCGGCAGCGGCGTAGCAGGCATGACGGCGGCGTGGCGACTGGCAAAGGCCGGGCGTCGCAACATCCTGGTGATCGCGGGTCCGGAGCCCGACGGCAATGCGGCGGGCGCCAGCATGGCGGGGCAAGCCTGTCCAAGCGGCGCGCACTACCTGCCGTTGCCGTCGATGGAATCAAGGCATGTGCGCGAGATGCTTGCCGATGTCGGCGTCATCATCAGCGATCCATTCGGGCATCGTCCCGAGTTCGACGAGAGGATTCTGGTTCATGCGCAGCAGGAGCGCTTGCTGCGCGCCGGCAAATGGCACGAGGACCTGTTGCCTGATGAAGCGAGCACGACGCAGGAGCGCAGCGAGCATCAACGCTTCCTGCGCTACGTCGAACAGCTCAAGACGGCGACTGGCAACGATGGCAAGCGCGCCTTTGCCATACCGATTGCGCTGTCCTCTCAGGATGCGCAGTGGCGCGCGCTCGATCGACTCAACTTCCGCGACTGGCTGACGCGCGAGGGCTATCGCTCGGCGCCGCTGCACTGGTATGCCAACTACGCTTGTCGCGACGATTATGGCACGAGCTATGAACACACCTCTGCCTACGCCGGCCTGCACTACTTCGCGAGTCGTGCGGGTGAGGCCCGCAATGCCGAGCCGGGCGCGGTGCTGACCTGGCCGGATGGCTTGCAGGGAATGATGCGTGCATTGCGGAGTAAGATCGGCTTTGGCGCACATCTCGATAACAGCACCGCGCCCCGCCAGATGACGGGCTTTGCCGCCAGCATTCAGATCAGGAACAAGGCTGTCGACGCTTTGGTCGTGCAGCCTGCATCCGGTACTGCTTCGCTGCGCACCCTGCGCGTACGCGCGCGTCATGCAATCTGCGCCATGCCACTGCACGTTGCAGCGCACGTGGTCGAAGACATGCGTGGCTACGGCTTCGACCCTGCCACGCATTTGCCGCAGAGTGCACCATGGATGATCGCCAACTTCCTCATGCGCCGTTTCCCGGAAGAGCGTGCTGCGGCGCAGCTGGCGTGGGACAACGTGATCTACGAAGGCAAGGGCCTTGGCTACGTGGTGGCCACGCACCAGCTGATCCGCGTGGCCAAGCCAGAACACGCGGTTTTCACCGCCTACAACGCGCTCAGCGATCGCTCGCCGCAGGACTCGCGCCGCTGGCTGGAGACTGCATCGCCGGCGCAGCTGCTTGAACGCGCCGCTGGCGATATGCATCTCGCCTACGAGCAATTGTGGCCCTATGTCGAGCGCGTGGACATCACGCTGCGCGGCCACGCCATGGCCAGCCCGGCACCGGGTTATCTGAACAACAAGGGGTTGTTGGCGCTACGCGAAGTCGACGGCCCGCTGCAATTTGCGCACAGCGATATGTCTGGCTATTCGGTGTTTGAAGAGGCGGCCTGGTGGGGCGAGATGGCGGCGCGCCGTCTGCTGTGACAGTTTCTGAATGCGCCGCTGTGAGGCATCAATCTTTGACGCATACCGTCGGCAGATCGTCGCGCATCAGCCAGCCGTAACCGCGCGGACAACGCACGCGGCGTTCGCGGCGAATGACTATGGCACCTGTGCTCTCCGGCGTACTCATCTGGCAATTGCCATTGGCGCCGCTGACAAACCCCGCGTAGGAAATGCGTGGCGCGTCTTCCCTGGCCGTCCAGCTCAGAGTCTTGCCGCTCTCCGTGTAGGGCGCGTCTGCAACGGCATAGCTGAGGCCGCAAGGGTAGGTCTTGGTCAGCGCCGCAATCGCGTCGTTAACCGCAGCTGTTTCCGAGCCCCTTGGCGCACCGGACTTGTTGTTGAGCACAAAGCGCCAGATGTCCCAGCTGCCGATCTCCGGCTCGCTGCATGTGCTTGAAGGCAGGCCCGCGTTTTCGCACAGCCCGCTTGCTGCGTAGGCCTGGCTGAGCATGCAGCAGGCCGATGCAATCAGCACTCTCAGCACAAACGTCTGCACGATCGACCTCATTCTGATAATGACATGCGCTTGCCTCCATGGCTTTTGCATGCGAATACCTCGATACGGCCACAGCCTATCAGCGCCAGCCTCCGGTTACAAAACTCATTGTCTCCGTTTCGCGTCGCCACACCACCTCCTGGCGTGTGGTGGTCAGCCACCAGGATTGTGTGAGCGGCTCGGGCTTGTGACGGGCAAAGCCTTTGGGCGTGAGCAGGGCGGCACACCAGCTTGGCTGCGGATCGCGGACGGACTGATAGACGATGGCTTGCAGCCTGGCTTCGCGCGCGGCCCGGGCAATCGCCTGCGTGGCGCTGTAATCGCGTGGAGCTATCCACAAGGCTGCTTGTGCGTTGAGGGGCGGCTCGCGCAGATCGATGGCGCTGGCATCGACCCTGGCACGAAACGCCGTGTGGAGTACCGGGCCGACCTGCTGCAGGGCAGGGCTGTCGAGCAGGAAGCGCCAACGCCAGTAGCCCAGTTCGGCTGCGGCTGTACGGACGTGAGGTGCGCCATAGAACACACCGAGATCATTGCTGCCGCGAAAGCGTGACCCCGAGGGATACGGCGGATAGCGAAAAGGACTGGCGAGCAGGTAGTCCAGCTGCGTGGTGTTGATGGGCTGCGGCGGTTTGCCCTGCTCCAGCAGGATCTCCAGCACGTCCTGCTCGGCAGCGCTGTCGACCAGTTTCATGGTGCTGGCGACGTGTTGCGACTCGACCATGCGCCATAGCGCGGCGCGTAGAGGGCGGGCCAGCGTGGCCAGTTGCCCGGCATCGAACAAGTCTTCCGAACTCAAGGATCAGACCCGGGCACGCGATGCGTCGAGGTACTGCACGACACGCACCAGCCCTTCGGTATGCTGGATCAATTCAACCGGCATACCTGCCAGGGCGAGATTCTCGCTGTTGAGCCAGCTGCGGGCGGCGTCCTGTGTGCCGACGATGGAATCCAGCGAGCGGAACAGCCGCACCAGTAACACGGCGAAATCCCATTCCTTGCTGTCACGTTGCAGACGATAGCGGCCGGCGACGAGGCGCGAGGCGGTTGCAGTGCTGACGCCCAGCACCTTGGCGAGCCGCGCCTGGGACAATCCAAGTTGCTCGGCAGTACGTACCAACGCTTTGGAAAGCACGGTAGCCGGGTCTGTTTCGGCATTGCTGGCGGTGCTGATACTGGCGTCAAGCATGGCTTCTCCGATCTTTCCCAAGAAATATAGAACATATATTCGTTCTGTGGAAGGATAAATTCGCGGTTTTGACGATTATTCAAATAGGCTTCTGCATGAAAATCGCCTGCCCCGCCGCCGGGTCCAGCGCGTAAGGGGCGAAGCCGAAGGCCTTGTAGGCGGCCATGGCTACGCTATTGCGATCGAGGACTTCGAGTGTGAGCTTGCAGCAACCACGCCTGACGGCACACGCCTCGGCAGCCGCCAGCAGCCCAGCGCCGACGCCACGCCCGCGATGTTCGCCCTTGACGACGATGTCATGCACATTGAGAAGCGGTTTGGCAGCGAAGGTCGAGAAACCTTCGAAACAGTTGATCAGGCCGATGGGTTCTTCGTCCTGCCATGCCAAAAAGCCGAAATAGTCCGCGCGGGCGCGCAACATTTCGATGAGATGGGATCTGGCGTATTGCGACAAGCCCGTGGCGCCGCCCATGGGGTCGTGGGCGTAATGATCGAGTAGTGCGATCAGGGACGTGATGTGCGCGTCGTCGCGCAGGTCGACAGGCGATATACGTGGCATGAGCGCCATTGTAGGCGCTGGTCTTGCCTCAGGCAGTTCCGAAGAAGTCGCGATCGATGCCGTGCTTCTTCAGGAGTTTGCCAAGGGCGCGGCGCTCCTTGCCGGCCAGCAACGCAGCGCGCGTGACGTTGCCACCTGTCTCGCGCAACAGGTGCGAAAGATACTGGCGTTCCCAGGCACTCATCGCTTCATGGCGGGCATCGTTGAAGAGAACCGGCCCTGTTTTTGTCCGTTCGCCGCGCGCGTGCCAGTTCTCGGGCGCCAGGCGAAGCTCGGCATCCTGACCGAGCAAGGTCTGGCGATGCACCAGGTTATCCAGCTCGCGCACATTGCCTGGCCAGTGATGCGTGTCCAGCCATGCCAGGCTGTCGGTATCGAAAGGGCGGACCTTCATCTTGTAGCGCGCCGCATGACGCGCCGCGAAATAGTCGGCCAGCAGGCGCGCGTCGCCAATGCGCTCCCTCAGCGGCGGCATCTCGACGGCCAATACGTCGAGGCGGAAAGCCAGGTCGGCGCGGAAGCTACCGCGCGCAACCATTTCCTGCATGCGCGGGCTGGCCGCAGCGACCACGCGCACGTCGCCGGAGAGTTCGCCGGAAGCGCCAAGCGGGCGGAAGGTCTGGTCCTGCAGAAAGCGCAGCAATGCGGCCTGTGCGCGCATCGGCAATGAATCGACCTCGTCGAGAAACAGGGTGCCGCCACGCGCTGCTTCGACCAGGCCAACGCGGCTCTGGCGCGCATCGGTGAAAGCGCCGCGTTCGTGGCCGAATAATTCGCTTTCGATCAGCGTATCGGGCAGTGCGCCGCAATTGACCGGCACGAATGGAGAAGCGGCACGTGCGCTCAGATAATGAATGGCGCGCGCGGCCAGCTCCTTGCCAGTTCCCGTTTCGCCGGTAAGCAGGACAGGCGCCTCAAAGCGCGCCAGGCGGGTAATGGTTTCGAGCACTCGCACGAAAACAGGCGAGGCACCAAGCATGTTGGGTACGACTGCGGCCATCTGGACCCCCGTCAGGGAAAGCGCATGCCCTAGTGATGCGCGAGCAACACAACCGCATGCAACGCCGTTATGTCAGGCGATATTTCATGAGAGGCTCTCTTTATAGCGCAGACTCGTTATGAATTTATGTGTGCAAAAGGGCATGTGTTGCAATGCACCGTGCCGAATGGAAAAGGCCTGCCAACGGCAGGCCTTTAATATACGTGTGCAGCAGCAGCTTACTTTGCTGCTTCTATGAGACCAGACTCTGCTACACCAGCCTTGCCCGTGGCGTCATCAACAAGATTGAGCTTGCTGCCAGGCGACCACATGCCCATCTTGACCTCTTGCCAGACGAAGTAGTTCTTGCCCGCTACTACATTGATATCCAGCGTCTTGTCTGAGTCTTCCTGCGACATGATTGTATGTTTGCCCGGCGCGAGCTGGACAAAAAAGTAGCTTTTCGATGCAGTGCTGCCGATCAACTTGCCGTCTACGGAAACCTGAAGCTTTACAGCTGCGCCCATCGTCTCGTTACGATAAATGTAAACATTCGCTTTATCAGGAGAAGTGGCAAAGCTCTTTGCCTTTGTATCTTGTTCAGCAGGAGCCATTGCTACTGAGGCACAGCCTGAAGCAGCAATGACAATTGCGCTGAAGAGGCTGAGAAGTTTGATATTTTTAAACATGATTTCCCTTATCTAAACAATGAATGCATATTTGTATGACGCCCGCAAAAGACTGGGGCTGGACGATGTTAATGCATTGGCATGAAAAATTCTTGATTGGCGTCGAATGAACACGTAAGCCGGTTTGACATTCGATCGCTCCAGCGTTAGTTTCTCACTTGCGCCAATTTGACTCAGCTTGCGGGCGCTTTATAAATATGGCTAAAGCGAGTGGGAGCGGTGTCAGCAACGGCACAACAAGCCCAGTCGCGCAAAGCCTGCCGACTGGGCTTTTGCTTTTCCGGCTCTCCCGTCTTGTTCATTCGTTGTTTCTGGTTATTTGCTTTTCCGACATGACAACATCTGCATCCATTGGCGTCGTGGCACCACAGCGTGCCCGCTTTGATACGCCGCTCGCCATGAAGAGTGGCGGTGTGCTGCCCGCCTACGATCTCGTCTATGAAACCTATGGCACGCTCAACAGCGATGCCAGCAATGCCGTCCTGGTCTGCCACGCCCTGTCCGGCTCGCATCATGTAGCGGGTGTGTACGCTGACGACCCGAAGAGTGTCGGCTGGTGGGACAACCTGGTTGGTCCCGGCAAGCCGCTGGATACCAACAAATTCTTCGTCATCGGCATCAATAACCTCGGTGGCTGTTATGGCAGTAGCGGCCCGAAATCCATCAACCCGGCGACCAATAAACCATGGGGTGCGGACTTCCCCTTCGTGACGGTGGAAGACTGGGTGGATTCGCACGCGCGCCTTGCCGATCGACTCGGCATCCGCCAATTCGCCGCCGTGCTCGGCGGCAGCCTGGGCGGCATGCAGGCGCTTGACTGGACTTTGCGTTATGCCGATCGCGTACGTCACGGCATGATCATCGCCGCCGCACCCAAGCTATCGGCCGAGAATATTGCGTTCAACGAAGTGGCACGCCAGGCGATTCTTACCGACCCGGAATTTCACGGCGGCAACTATTACGAACACGGTGTAGTGCCCGTCAGCGGGTTGCGCCTGGCGCGCATGCTCGGCCACATCACTTATCTTTCCGATGACGCGATGGCGGAGAAGTTCGGCCGCCGCCTGCGCCATGGCGAGCACAAATTCCACTTCGGCGTGGACTTCGAGATCGAGTCGTACCTGCATTACCAGGGCGACAAATTCGCAGGTTTCTTCGATGCCAACACCTACTTGCTGACGACCAAGGCGCTGGATTACTTTGACCCGGCTTACGACTACGACGGCAATCTTCAGGAAGCTTTCGGGCGCGCCAAGGCGAAGTTCTTCATCACGTCCTTCACCACGGACTGGCGCTTCCCGCCAGCGCGCTCGCGCGAATTGCTGTTTGCGTTGATGCACAACGGCCGCGACGTCGCTTACAGCGAACTCGAATGCGCAGCAGGGCACGACTCGTTCCTGCTCGACGACACGCATTACCACGCGGCGTTGCGCGCCTATTTTTCGAACATAGAAGTCTGAGGAGAAAGCTCATGGTCAATCTCACTCAGGACAGTCGTTTCGATTTCGACATCATCACGCGCTGGATCACGCCCGGCGAGCGCGTGCTCGATCTTGGCTGCGGCGATGGCGATCTGCTGGCTCACCTGATCGCCGAGCGCGGCGTGAAAGGCTATGGCATCGAGCGCGACGTGGAGCGCGTGGTGGCGTGCATCCAGGCCGGCATCAACGTGCTGCAGATCGACCTTGAACAAGGTCTGGCCGGCTTCGAAGATGCGCAATTCGATCACGTCATCATGAGTCTCTCGCTGCAAGCCGTTCACAATACCGACGGCATACTCACCGAGATGCTGCGTGTCGGTCGCGAAGCCGTGGTCAGCTTTCCGAACTTCGGCTACTGGCGTCACCGCGTGTCGATCGCCGAAGGCCACATGCCGGTTTCCGACATCCTGCCCTACGAGTGGTACAACACGCCCAACGTACGCTTCTTCACCATGGCCGACTTCGAATTGCTATGCCAGAAGCGCGGCATCAGCATCCTGCAGCGCGTGGCGTTCGATGAGGATCGCGAGATCACCACCGACCCGAACAACTATGCGAGCGTAGCGATCTATCGTTTAGGACGCTGAACAAGGCCCTAAGTCATGAACCCCAGATCACGCGTCGTGAAGTTGCCGATGTTCGGCGCGATCAGGTTGAGGTTGCTGTCCGCAACGCCAAACCACTTGGCCATGGTGGTGGCGTATTGATCGACGGATGTGGACGGTATCAGGCGGCCTGAACCGACATCGTCCGTGGTGCCGAATGCCACTACCGGGAATGTGCCGTAGATGTCGCCGCCCCTCACCGCCCCGCCGACCACGAAGTGATGTGCGCCCCAGCCATGATCGGAGCCATCGCCGTTGCTGGTCAGCGTGCGGCCGAAATCCGAGGCCGTGAAGAGTGTGGTGTTGTTGGCGACGCCGAGTGCGATCGTGGCCTTGTAGAAATAGTCGATGGCGCCTGCCAGCTGGGTGTGCAAGGCGGCCTGCGCAGTGATCTGATTGTCATGCGTATCGAAACCGCCGAGGCTGACGAAGAATACTTGCCGCTTCGCGCCGAGCGCGCCGTTGGCCGCGATCAGCCGCGCCACGATCTGCAATTGTTGTGCGAGCCGGTTGTTGGTTTGTGCCCCAAGTGCCACGCGTGCATCGCTGGCGGGCACGCCGGTAAGTGCCGAACTGACGAGGCTGGCTGCTCCTAACGAGCGTACAACGACATTGGCATGATCTTGTTCGAGCACATTGCTGCTGCTTTGCTGGATCAGCGACTTGAGCACGTTGGCGCCGCCGCTGGCGCCATTGCCCGAGCCGAACAGATTGGTATTGCTTGCGCCGCTGATGGCCGCCGCACCGCTGGTGCTGACCTGATACTGGAAGATGTTCTGCCCAGACAGGAATACGGCATTGCCGGCAGCGGAGATTGCCGTGAAGATTGTATTGCTGTTGGCGCTGGCGAACATGTCACCCAGGCGGCCACCCCAGCCGACCTGGCCGCCCTCTGGCGTGAAAGCCTGCCATGTGGCCTGTTGATCGTTGTGCGAGAACAGCTTGGGTGGCGTAGCGACGATACCGCTGCGATATTGCGTGGCATTGGCGATCGGCATGATCAGCGGGCCGACATTGGCCACTACGGCGGCCTTGCCTGCAGCGAACAGTGCTTGCAGTGGCGCAAGCTCCGCCGACAGGGCGAACTGTCGGCCTGCGCCTTGTGAGGTGGCCGGGACGATTTCCTGCAAAGACGTGCGGTCCAGTGCAATGCCACCCGCTGCCACGATGCCGCCGCGCGCTGCTGCGTAAGTCGCATGCGAGCTGACGTCATACGGCATGACCGTATTGTTGTGGTCGTTGCCGCCGTTGAGGAACACGCACACGAGCGCCTTGTAATCCGTCGGCACTGCTTGCGCTGCGGCAGAGCCGATGCCTGCCAGATTGAGTGCGAACGGCGTAGCACTGCCAAGCGCGCTCAAGGCGGCTGCGCGTTTGAGGAATTCGCGGCGTGAGGCCGAACCTGTCATGGGCATGCTGTTCTCATTTCTGCACGATGTAGTCGGGCGAGGCCATCGCCAGGTAGATGGCGAGATAGACGCGATTTTTCCGGGCCGTATCCGCTGCGCTGGTGCTGCTGGTGGGAATGGATATGGAGCCAACCGCGTTGATGATTTGCGTGCGGGTTGCCGTTTTCATGCCATTGGCAAGCAGCAGCAGGTTGATGCGATCCACCAGCTGCGCGGGGTTGTCGGCCAGTGCGATCTCGGCAGCATAATTTGCCGTGACGCGGTCGGCGGCCAGGCCGGAGCTTGAGCTTGGGCCGTTCGGAATCACGCCCTGCATGTAGTTGATGTAGCCCGCCACAGAAGTCTCATGCGTGATCTGCATCTCGGGCACGACGAGGCCATTGCTTGCCGCATTGGTATTGGGCGGCACATAACCGGGCCGATAGAAATTGAAGACCGACGGCGAGCGCAGTGGCACCTGTCCCAGCGCATTGCTGGCATTGCTGGTGTCGCCGATTGCGAAGCGCGTCGACGTGGATGTGGCATTGAACGCGCGCGCCCAGTTGCCGAGGCGCACGACAGGCTCGCGCAGCTTGCCGAAATTGTTGCCCTGCGCGGTCGTCGCGTCGCGTGCTTCCGTGTCGAGCAGGATCGCGCGGATCACCGCTTTCATGTCACCGCGCACGCCACTGCCATTGTTGTTGAAGACGCTTGCCACACGGGCCACATACGCTGGCGACGGGTTGCTGGTCACGAGGCGCTGGATCAGCTGTTTGCCGATGAAGGGGCCGACGTTCGGATGATTGAACAAGGTATCTAGCGCCACGCTGAGACTTGCCGTGGGGTTGGCCGTGCCCTGTGCCGAAATCGTCACGCCGAGGAACGTCTTCGCGGAGACCGAGTGATACTGCGGGTAAGCCTGCATCGGTATGACATCGCGATTCGGGTCCTGTGTGCCGCCACCGAAGAAACGCGTATTGCTCTTGTCCGGCCCGCCCCAGCTGAAGCCTGTGAATACCTTGGCCAGTCCCGATACATCGGCGTTGGTATAGGTCTCGACCGGGAACCCGCCGACCAGCTTGATCGTGCCATCGAGATTGAGCTGATACAGGCCGATGGTGAACAGCTGCATCACTTCGCGTGCGTAATTTTCGTCCGGCACGCGCGTGCCACTTTCCTTCTGGTTGTGGATATGGGTGAGGAAGGTGCCCATCGACGGATGCAGCGTCACATCTTCGAGCAGCGTGCGGAAATTGCCGAAGGCATCGCGGCCAAGCATGTCGTAGTACGACGCCACGCCGCGAATATTCTCTGATAGATCGCTATCGAACGAGATGACGAAAATCTGCGACAAGGCGAACGCCATGCGCTGGCGCAGCTGGTCCTTGCCTGACGCAGCACGCCGCCAGAAACTCTCCCAGAAAATATTCTGCGACTGGCTGGCCACAGGGAACTGGTTGACGTAGTCGAGATGCAGGATCTGCGTGCGCAAGAATTCGCGCTCGATCCAGCTCTCGACATTGCTGTTCCTGATGGCATCGATCGACGCCATGTTCGGGCCGAAGCTGGCCTGGATGAGAAAACGTGCCGCCTGCTGGGAATTGACCGTTGCGCCGGCAACCGTGACGGTGGGCTCATTCTCCGTGCCACTCGTGGTGCCCGGTGGTGGCGCTGTACTCGTGCCGGACGAACCACCGCCCCCGCTACCGCCTCCACCACCACAAGCGAACAATGCGATGGCAAGCAACGTCACTGCCCATGTCTTGATGTACTGCATGTTCTCTGCCCCTGGAGTTGTAGTTGGCCTTGTTCTCAGGGCTCTTGTCTGAGCCATTCTAGTGGTCAAGGATCAGCCGTAG
Source organism: Rhodocyclales bacterium (assembly GCA_028292485.1). Taxonomy (GTDB): domain Bacteria; phylum Pseudomonadota; class Gammaproteobacteria; order Burkholderiales; family Rhodocyclaceae; genus Viridibacterium. The sequence continues at coordinate 81,604 of JAQGMG010000054.1, forward strand.
AAAAGCACTGACTAGCGGAGAAGGGCGAGGGACGAGAGGGGGCTCGCCATGTGTTCCGTGTTGGCAGGCGGTATGAAACGAGGGGTGATAGGCAATGCGGGGAGACGAGTGCCCCTACCGGGCAAAAAGCCGGCGCCGTGACGGTGCCTGCCGCGACAATCGGCGATAATCCTGCGAAGCGTCGTTATCGCGCGACGCATCTTTGCAATGAGAGCGTTCAGCACCGCCCCGTGAATCGAACAAACAACACAAGGGAACAAGACCCCGCATGAGCCACCCCTCTGCCTGGCGTGCATTGCTGTCGCGACGCATGTTGATCTGCGTCTTCACCGGCTTCTCGTCCGGCTTGCCGCTCTACCTCTTGCTCAACCTTGTGCCTGCCTGGCTCAAGACCGAAGGCCTGAGTCTGAAGGCGATCGGCGCTTTTGCACTGATCCAGTTCCCCTATACCTGGAAATTCCTGTGGTCACCAATGCTCGACCGCTATGCGCTGCCGTGGCTCGGGCGCCGACGTGGCTGGATGGCGCTGTCCCACATCGGTTTGCTGGCCGCTGTCGCGTGGTTGGGCCAGCTCTCGCCGAAAGACGATCTGGCCTTTGTGCTGGTGCTTACCGCGAGTATTGCCTTCCTGTCCGCGACGCTGGACATCGTGCTCGATGCATTTCGCCGCGAACTACTGCATGACGAAGAGCTCGGCCTGGGCAGTGCGGTGCACGTGAATGCTTACCGGCTCGCCGGCCTCGTGCCCGGTTCGCTTGCGCTGATACTCGCCGACCATTTGCCGTGGGGCCAGGTATTTGTCATAACGGCCGCCTTCATGCTGCCCGGTCTGGTCATGACGCTGATGGTGCGTGAGCCCCTCGCCGCGAACGCCGCGCCGCGTACCCTGCGCGAAGCCGTCGTCGAGCCGTTCCACGAGTTCTTTCATCGCAACGGCGTACAGACAGCGTTGCTGATCCTCGCTTTCATCCTGCTCTACAAGCTTGGCGACTCGTTATGTACCGCGCTCGCCACGCCTTTCTACCTCGACATGGGCTATTCCAAGACGGACATAGGCCTCGTCGCCAAGAATGCCGGCCTGTGGCCCAGCGTCATCGGCGGTCTGCTTGGCGGCTTGTGGATGGTGCGTACCGGCATCAACCGCGCGCTATGGCTGTTCGGGTTCGTGCAAATGGTCGCCATCCTCGGCTTCGCCTGGCTAGCCTGGCTCGGCACAGCCACGCCCGACGCATCGCGCCTGGCTGTACTCGCCATGGTGATCGGCGTCGAAGCCTTGGGCGTGGGGCTGGGTACAGCAGCATTTGTTGCCTTTATCGCGCGCAGTACGCATCCGGCATACACTGCCACGCAGCTCGCGTTATTCACAAGCCTCATGGCTGTGCCGCGCACGCTCATCAATGCCTCGGCTGGCTGGCTCGTAGAAGGCATGGGCTGGCTTGGTTTTTTTGGCCTTTGCTTCGTGCTGGCGATTCCTGGCATGCTGCTGCTCTTCAAGGTCGCGCCCTGGGGCGAAGACCCTTCGCCCATGACACAAATTGAATCAATGAGCTGACTGCAATATGAACAAAGTTGACACGCTGATCGTTGCCGCCAACGGGCTCTCCGCGAAGGTCGGGGCCATGCATTTTGCCGAGCCGATTACACACATCTACAATCCGCTCGACTACGCCTGGGCGCCGCACGAGATCTACCTGCGTCGCTATGGCAAGAGCGCCAAGAAAGTGATTTTCGTCGGCATGAATCCCGGCCCCTTCGGCATGGTGCAGACCGGCGTGCCGTTCGGCGAGATCACCGCGGTGCGCGACTGGATGGGCATCGAGGCGGAAGTCAAAACTCCGGCCGTGCAGAATCCCAAACGCCCTATCGAAGGGTTCGCCTGTACGCGCTCCGAAGTCAGCGGGCGGCGTCTGTGGGGCCTTTTCGAGCAGCGCTTCGGCAAGGCCGACGCCTTCTTCGCCGACCACTTCGTCGCCAACTACTGCCCGCTGGCCTTCTTCGAAGAAGGCCGCAACGCGACGCCCGACAAGCTACCGACAAAGGAACGAATTCCCCTGCTGGCAGCATGCGATGAGCATTTGCGAACGATGGTGGAAACCCTCGAGCCGCAATGGGTCATCGGCGTCGGGGCCTGGGCAGAAGATCGCGCCCGGCTGGCATGCGAAGGGCTCGACGTGCGCTACGGACGAGTGCTGCATCCGAGCCCGGCCAGCCCTGCTGCGAATCGTGGCTGGGCTGAGGCGGCGACGAAGCAACTGGTGACGCAAGGCGTTTGGGCGGCTTAGGCAAATAGCATGTATGGAAGCCGTTTTTCCATACATGTTACGTAGGCGTTAGAGTCAAAGGCCCAATGCCGACAGCCCTGCGTGTTCATCCGGCCGTCGTCCTTGTGGCCAATGGAATTTGCGTTCCGATTCAGCAATCGGCAGATCGTTGATGCTGGCGATGCGCTTTCGCATGAGCCCATTGCCGTCGAATTCCCAGTTCTCGTTGCCATAGGCGCGAAACCATTGGCCACTCTCATCGTGCCATTCGTAAGCGAAGCGCACGGCGATGCGGTTGTCATGCCAAGCCCAGATTTCCTTGATCAGGCGATACTCCTGCTCCTTTGCCCACTTGCGCGTGAGGAAGGCGACGATGGCTTCGCGCCCTTGCAGGAATTCCGAGCGGTTGCGCCAGGTGCTGTCCGGCGTGTAGGCCAGCGACACGCGTTCCGGGTCGCGCGAGTTCCACGCGTCTTCGGCCATACGTACTTTCTGCACGGCGGTTTCGAAGCTGAAGGGCGGTAGTGGCGGGCGGGTGGCAGCGTTCATTTCTGGGCTCTCAATTGGGTCAACACCACGGTTGACACTGCGTTTTTACGAGAATGAAACTCTTGGCTCAATCATCTGGAGATGCAGAAATGGAAAACGAGCAAACCATCAAGAGTCTGGAAGAGTCCTGCCATCAAGTACGAAATCAGATTCTGCAGGCGGAAGAAAAACTTTGTCGTTGTCAGGTATGGAACAAAGATGACTCTTGGGAAATGGGTCAGGGGAACAAGAGCAAATCTCGCTACGCAGAGGAAGCCACGGTCACGCTTCAAAGGTATCGAAATGTGTTGGCAACGTTAGAAGCGGAACTGTCTCAGGTTCGACCATGAGTTGGATGAAGACGCGGGCCGGAATCCGGGCCGCACCCCGGGTTCCATGCCCCATGACGACTACATCAATAAGTCTTGTAGGGCAGAAACTTGCCACTCATGGTAATGCTCACGCGGTCGCCCAAAGGGTTGGCCTCGCGCTTGAGATCCATCTTGAAATCAATCGCGCTCATGATGCCGTCGCCGAATTCTTCGTGGATGAGCTCTTTGAAGGTGCTGCCATATACGCTGACGAGTTCGTAGAAGCGGTAGATCAGCGGGTCAGTCGGCACGGCGGTAGGCAACGAGCCTTTGTAGGGAACGACTTGCAGCAGCGTGATGGCTTCTTCCGGCAGGTCGAGTGTGGCGCCGACGGCGGTCGCTTGCTCATATGTCAGGGTCATTTGTCCGAGCAATGCGGCAGTCGTCCACTCCTTGCTGAGGCCGACGACTTCAGCGAGTTTGCTCCAGCTGAGTTTCTTGGCGATCTTCTTCGCGACGATCATTTCGGTGACGTCATTACGGTTCATGGCAGGTGCTCCTTGCTGTAGGGATGATTGAGAGGTTTCAGGAAACGAGCCGCACGACGGGCGGACTGGTGACAGGGTCTTCGTCGAGGCCGGGACGCAATACCCGTGGTTCGCCCGGTGGCAAGCCCGCATAGTCGTTCGAGCGGCTGACGAGGAAGTCGACGAGGTGATTGCGGATGCGGTAGTACTGCGGGTCGTGATGCAGGCCCGCGCGCGTGCGGTAGCGCGGCATGGTGACCTCGACGATCTCGGCAATGCGCGCGCGCGGCCCGTTGCTCATGAGCAGGATGCGATCGGCCAGCAGAATGGCTTCGTCGACGTCGTGCGTGATCATGAAAATGGTCTGCTGCGTGGCCTGCACGATCTTCAGCAACTCGTCCTGGATGGTGCCGCGCGTGAGCGCGTCGAGGGCGCCGAAGGGTTCGTCGAGCAACAGCATCTTCGGCTGAATGGCAAAGGCGCGCGCGATGCCGACGCGCTGCTTCATGCCGCCGGAGAGCTCGGCCGGTTTCTTCTTCAGGGCATGGCCGAGACCAACCATTTCGAGGTATTGCGTGGCTTGTGCTTCGATCTCGGCGCGTGACTTGTCGGGCCAGCGCGAGCGCACGGCGAAGCAGACGTTTTCGAGCACGGAAAACCAGGGCATCAGCGCATGACTCTGGAATACCACGCCACGATCAAGACCCGGGCCCTTCACTTCGCGACCATCGACGATCACGTCGCCAGTGCTCGGCGATTCGAGGCCCGACAGTACGTTGAGGATGGTCGACTTGCCACAGCCCGAGTGGCCGATGATGACGACGAACTCACCTCGTTCGATGCTGAAGCGCACATCGTTGAAGACGGGCTCGGCGCCCGGAGTGTAGGTCTTGGAGAGGTTGCTTACCTGAAGGTAGGGCATTGCGATCTCAATCTGAAGTCGTCATTCCCGCGAAAGCGGGAATCCACCAAATGGCTCGATCAACCGCGTGCGGCGGAAGTGGATTCCCGCTTTCGCGGGAATGACGTTTATTCCGCATACGTCACCCACTTTTGCAGCATCGCGAACAGGTGATCCAGCGCCATGCCGACAAGGCCGATCATGAGAATCGCGAAGATCACATTGGGCAGCGCCAGGTTGTTCCACTCGTTCCACACAAAGTAGCCGATGCCGGTGCCGCCGACGAGCATCTCGGCCGCGACGATGACCAGCCAGGCGATGCCCATCGAGATGCGTGCGCCGGTAACGATGGTCGGCGCAGCAGCAGGCAGGATCACGGTGAAGGCGCGACGCAGTGGCCGCACTTCCAGCGTGCGTGCCACATTGAGCCAGTCGCGCCGCACGCCGGCCACGCCGAAAGCGGTGTTGATCAGCATCGGCCACAGCGAGCAGATGAAGATCACGAAGATGCCGGAGATATTGCTGTCCTTGATCGTGTACAAGGCCAGCGGCATCCAGGCGAGTGGCGAGATTGGTTTGAGTACTTGTATGAACGGGTCGAGCGCGCGGTAGATGAGCGGCGACATGCCGATGGTAAAACCCAGTGGAATCGCTACCAGTGCTGCCAGCAGAAAGCCGATGCCTACGCGTCCCAGGGAATGACCGAGCTGGATGGCAATGCCTTTGTCATTGGGGCCGTGATCGTAGAAAGGATCACCGAGATACTTGACGATGGCTTTGCCGATTTCCAGCGGTGGTGGAAAGCCGGTTTGCTTGGCTGAAGTCTTGCCGAGCAACACGGCGTATTCGTCATTGGCTGCGCTCTGCGCCGTCGCCGCTTTTGGCAGTGTGGCGAGATGCCACACGCCGATGAACAAGGCGGCGATCAGCACGGAGAGCAGCGCGGATTTCCAGGTGTCGGGTTTCATGTGTTTACGTGTCGTCTGTTGAGCCCCTCTCCCATTTTTGGGAGAGGGGTTGGGGAGAGGGCCATGCCAAGTCACTACATTGGTTGCAGCGAGCCCTCTCCCGGCACTTCGTGCCACCCTCTCCCGCAAGCGGGAGAGGGAACGGCAGTGTTTCGCGCTTAGCTGCGCTTGATCGCAAAGCTTTCCAGGTAAGCATCCGGCTTCATCGGATCGAACTCCTTGCCGAGTACCTTGAACTTCGCGTAGTTCTCCTTAGGCGCGGCGATGCCGACTTCGGCCATGTGCCTGCGCGCATCGGTGAGCAGGTACACCTTCTCGGCGATGTCCTTGTACTGCACGTCACCTTTGACATAACCCCAGCGCTTCATCTGCGTGAGGATCCACACCGCCATCGAGTACCACGGGAAGGGGTCGAAGTCGGCGCGTGTCGGTACGTTCTGCACTTGGCCAAGACCATCGGCGAAGCGGCCGGTGAGCACTTGCTCCAGCACCGTCTTCGGCTGATTCAGGTAGTTCGGCGGCGATAGAACTTCCGCGATGATCGGGCGGTTTTTCGGGTCACGTGCCATCTTCGATGCGGTCAGTACCGCGCGGTACAAGGCCGCAAACGTGTTCGGGTTCTGCTTGACGAATTCGGCTGGCGCCGCGAAGGAGCAGCATGGGTGCCCATCCCAGATGTCTTTCGACAGGATGTGGATGAAGCCCACTTCGTCATACACGGCGCGCTGGTTGAACGGGTCCGGGCCGAGGAAGCCGTCGATGTTGCCGGCGCGCAGATTGGCGACCATCTCGGGCGGCGGCACGACGCGAATCTGGATGTCCTTGTCCGGGTCGAGGCCATACTCGGCGACGTAGTAGCGCAGCAGGAAGTTGTGCATCGAGTAGTCGAAGGGCACGGCGAACTTGAAGCCCTTCCACATCTTCGGGTCGCGCTTGTCCTTGTGCTTCAGTGCCAGCGTGATGGCCTGGCCGTTGGTGTTCTGGATTGTCGCCACGTTGACCGCCAGCGGGCTTGATCCGACACCCAATGACATGGCAATAGGCATCGGCGCCAGCATGTGCGAGGCGTCATATTCCTTGTTGATGACCTTGTCGCGGATCAGCGCCCAGCTCGCTGTCTTCACCACTTCGACGCTGAGGCCCTGCGCGCGGTAGAAGCCCAATGGCTCGGCCATCACGATGGGGCTTGAACAGGTGATCGGGATGAAGCCGATCTTCAGATTTGATTTTTCCAGCGGCAACTTGTCGGCAGCCATGGCTTCGAGCGCACCGAACGGGAATACCGAAGAGATCGCTGCCAACGCGGTCGACTTGCCGACTGCTCGCAGGAAATCGCGGCGCTTGTTGTCGTCCGGGAAGATCGCGCGCATTACCGCTGACTCGATCACACGCTGACTCAGCGTATCTTCATCTGCACCGATGGCAAGTTCATCTACCGCATCGTGCTCGGCTTGAGACTGGTGCTTGCCACAGGTGCAGCTACCCGCGCCGAGGCGGTTGCGGTAGTCGAAGGGATCCTTGAATGCAGACATGTACGTGCTCCCGGTAATGGTTCTGTTGGCTTGTTCAGATCTTTTTCATGCAGCAACCGGTTGGGCGCCGGCTGAATATTCGATATCGTCGCGATAGGTTCCATAAGCGCGCTGGTATTCCATGATGCGCGCCACCTCACCGATAAACTGTTCGTCATATCCGGCACGGCGCAGCAGATGCAGACCCAGCTCCATGCCCGACGAGATGCCGCCTGCGGTGACGACGCGCCCGGCATCCACCACGCGTGCATGGCTGATGCGGCAGGCCGGTGCGATCTCGGCGAGGCGGTCGATCGGCGTCTTGCCCATGTGCGAGGTTTCGAGCCGGTCAGGTTCCTTGCGATTGGTCGCGGGCAGGCCATCGAGCAAACCCATGCGGCCATAGACCCATGAGCCGGTGCACACGCTGGTGAGCAGGCAGCTCGCCGGCAGCGTGCGGATGTAGTCGTGCAACTTGCGGTTGTGCATCTCCTGCCGCGTGCCGAAGCCGCCGGGGATGAGGAAGGCATCCATCGTGGGCGCGTCGGCCAGCGTGTAGTTGGGCAGCACCGTGAAGCCGGCCTGCGTCTGCACCGGCCGCATCGCTTCAGCGATGAGAAACACATCGATTTCCGGATCGAGTCGACGCGCTATCGACAGCACGCCAGCCGGCGCGGCGTAGTCGAGCACCTCTGCGTCCTTGAAGACGTAGATGCCGAGCCGGAAACCAGCAATGCGTGCGGTAGTGCGCGTCATGAAATCCCCCATGTGTTGAACGCATCCTGCGCGTTACAACGACAAGGCGGTATCACGACAAATGTGATTGTTTTGTAGTGCTGGTACTACAAGCTCAATTATTCAAGTAGTGTCCAAGCCCGTTCGCACTGAGCGTAGCGCAGCGAAGTCGAAGTGTGGGCACGCGCGGGATGCTTCGACTTCGCTGCGCTACGCTCAGCACGAACGGAGTCGGGTCGGGCGCCACCTCTTGAAAACCGCTTCACGGCTCGCCGATTAGCTGAATGGCTGATGCTAATGACGACGGATGCAGCCAAGCTAGAACGACGAACCCGGCTCTTTCAGAAAGGCAAGTTCCTCGGCAGTCGACGCGCGACCAAGAATCGCATTGCGATGCGGGAAGCGGCCGAAGCGCTGGATGATGTCGCGGTGATGCTTCGCGAAGTCCACGTAACCGGCAAAGTCTTTCTGCCGTTCCACAGGTACCTCGCTCGTTAGCGCTCCATAACGCGCAACCGCTTCATTCTGATCGTCCAGCGATTCGGAATGCTCGAGCGGCAGGTAGAAGAACACGCGTTCGATGTGGCGCAGCTGTCTGTCATCCCCATCGCGCAGCCCGGCCTTGCACCAGGCGCGCGCCTGGCTGTCGAAGGCGAAAGATTGCGGCGTGTCGCGATGGATATTGCGCGGAAACTGGTCGCACAAGAGGATCAGTGCGAGGCGCCCACGTGGCGAGCTTGACCAGTCATCCAGCTCGCCACCTGCCGCCATGTGTACGCAATCACCAAAGCGGTCGCGCATGTATCGATCGGTCTCGCTATTCTTCGACCACCACAGCGTAGATTTTTCCTTTGCGACCGCAGAATCGTCAGCGCCATTGCCGAACCAGAATTCGAGGATGCTACCGCTGGTTTCCATGCCGTTCTCCGAAATTTCTGGCGTTGAGCTGCCGTGTGCAATCAGATGTACAGACAAGCTAGTCTGCTGGCGAGTTCTCCCGGATCGCTACCAGCATGTCGATCTCGACAGACGCATTCTTCGGTAGCTGATACACCCCGACCGAGGTTCGCGTGTGTCCGCCGTCAGGCGCGAACACCGCATAGAGAATGTCGGATGCTGCATCGGCTACTTCGCTCTGCTGCGTGAAGTCAGCGGCGCTTTGCACATAGACATTCACCCGCAGGATGCGCTTCACGCGCTCCAGCGAACCGAGGGACTGGCTCAGCACCGCGATGCAACGCAGTATGCAGACCTGCGCAGCGCGGCGGGCATCCTCCAGCGAAGTTGCCTCGCCGACGCGGCCGGTCACCACGATCTCGCCATGAACGCGCGGAATCATGCCGCTGATAAAGAGCTGGCCGTCGTTCTCGACCGAGACCTCGTAGTTGGCACCACCACGAATTTCTTCCTCAAAGGAAATGCCGAGGCGATGTGTGATTTCGTCAAAGAGATCGTTTCTTGATGCAGCCATTGCTCGTTCTCCTGTAGATCATGTCTGACTCACGGGGCACATTTCTGCGTCGTCATTCCCGCGAAAGCGGGAATCCACCTCACGGCACAAGGCTACTTATTACCTGGAAGTGGATTCCCGCTTTCGCGGGAATGACGATTCTAAACACCGCAACACTCCCCGTCCGACCGCGGATCAGTCGCCCCCTCCATCGATCCATCCGCATGCAGCGACACAGCGCCCGCATGGCCCATCGTGTCTTCGTATTCACCGAGCATCTGCACTGCATGCCCGGTAGCGCGCAATTGCTCGACCAGCTCGGTGGGAAAGCGCGACTCGAGCTTGAGCGTCGTCGAGTCCTCGCCCCAGGTCTTGCCGAGCAGCCAGCGCGGTGCGTTGATGGCCGATTGTAAATCCTGACCGAAGAGCACATGCCGACTGAATACGGCGCTTTGCGTTTGCGGCTGGCCTTCGCCACCCATGGTGCCGTAGGCAATGACGCGGCCGTCTCTGAGTTGGGCGAGTGCCGGGTTGAGCGTGTGGAAAGGCAGGCGCTTTGGCGCGAGCGCGTTGGGGCCGTCGTGCAGGGTAAAGCTGGCGCCGCGGTTCTGCCACTGGATGCCTGATTCGTGCAATACGATGCCGCTGCCGAATTCCCAGAACACGCTCTGGATATAGCTCACCACGCGGCCGGCGCTGTCGGCGGCGCCCATCCAGATGGTGTCGCCGGGCTTGGCGATTTCGGGCCATGGCGCGGCGTGCTGCATGTCGATCTGCGCCGCCTCGAAAGCGAGTGAGGCCGGCGTGAGGAATGCGGCTGGTGTCGGCGCGCCACGCGCGGCGGCATTGGCGTGCATGACATCGGGATCGCCGACATGGCTGTTGCGCCAGCGAAAGGCGCGCTTTGTTGACTCGATCAGCCCATGGATGTGGGCGAAGCTATCCGAATCGCGAACGCCGAGACGCTCGAAGATGCCGAGGATGGCCAGCGAGCTGACGCCTTGCGTTGGAGGCGGGTGGTTGAAGATGCGGCCGACTTCGAGATCGACGGAAAGGGGTGCAACCTGAGTGGCGCCGTAACCGGCGAGATCGGCGAGGCGTAGCGGGCTGCCAACAGATTCAAGATCTCTTGCAATGCTGCGCGCGAGATCGCCGCGATAGAAGTCGTCGAGACCGGCGCTGACCAGTTGCTCGAATGTCGCAGCGAGATCGGGCCGTGTCTGCATGTCGCCGGTCTTGGGCAAGCCAGTTGAGGCGTGGTGCGGCGCGAAGGTGCTGGAAAAGCCAGGCACGTGTTCCAGTTCATGCCATTTGGATTGCGTCAGCGCAGCCTGCGAACGCGTGATGGCGACGCCGTTGCGGGCGTAGTCGATGGCGTCGCGCAGCAGGCGTGACAGTGGCAGGGCCTTGTCGTTTCCTGACTCGTGGCGCCATTGCACCGCGTGGGCCAGTGCGGCATCCCAGCCGCTGATGGCGCCTGCCACGGTGAGCGCAGCACGTGGCCCGCGTGCGGGGATGAGCGAGTCGCCGTGGCTGGCGTAGAACTCGCGCGTGGCGAGCGCTGCGGCAGGGCCGCAGGCGCGGATCGCAACGGGTGCTTGGCCGGGCTCGGCGATGAGCCAGAAGCCGTCACCGCCAATGCCGTTCATGTGCGGGTAGACGACGGCGATGGTGGCGGCCGCGGCGACCATGGCTTCCACGGCATTGCCGCCCTCGCGCAGCACCTCCGCGCCGCTTCGGGCAGCAAGGTAGTGCGGCGCTGTGAGCATGCCGCCGCGCGAGGTTTGAGTGTGCAGCGTCTGCATGGTGGCGATCTCGAATAAGGGCGGCAGGGGCGTACCGCCAGCGTAGCACTTTGCCAGTGCGAACTCTGTAGTACGACTACTACAGACAAGTGGCCTGTTAGCGCGGATCATGTGAATACCGCCGCGCTTGAATGGTGGTGCTGATGAGCAGGAGAACCCCCATGCCAGAACTTCAGGAAAGTGCTTCGAATACGCAGGCTTTCGACCCCGCCGCGACCGTCGAGGAATTCCTGCGCGTCATCATGATTCCCGACCCGGAGGGGGCAAGACGATTCACGTCACCCGACATCCGCATCCGCTTTACTGGCGGGCGTGCGATGAGCGATATCGCGGAATGTTCGGCTTTTAACGCAACGCGCTACGCATGGGTGCAGAAGCGCTTCGAGCGCACCGAAGTCGTGGCTGGCGCGAGCAGGGCCGAAGCGGTGGTCTACAGCCTCGGCACCTTGCATGGCGAATGGCCTGACGGCACCCCTTTCGAAGGCAACCGTTACGTCGATCGCTATGTCTTGCGCGATGGTCTGATCGTGCAGATGGATGTGTGGAACGACAGCGCGGAGTGGCTGATGCTGCGTGCCGGGCTGGTCGCAGAATGAGCGAATTCATAAGCAATTCAGCCTGGCAGCCATTGCCCACACACGGGCGCTTCGATTACTCGCCAATCACGCGTCGTGCCGACTACCGCTGGCCGAATGGCGCAGGCCTTGCCGTATACATCGGCTTCAACATCGAGCATTTCGCCTTTGCCGAAGGCCTCGGCGCGAAGATCGGGCCGGTGTCGCCCGAGCCGGACGTGCTCAATTATTCGTGGCGCGAATATGGCAATCGCGTAGGTGTGTGGCGTTGCCTGGAGCTCTTCGACGAACTGGCGCTGCCGACCGGCGCCATCATCAATACGGCGCTCTACGATCACTGCCCTGAAGTGATCAGGGCCTGCGTCGCACGTGGTGACGAACTCATCGCGCATGGCCACAGCAATGCGACGCGACAGGCCGAGCTGAGCGAGGAAGACGAGCGTGCATTGTTGATGTCATGCCGTCAGCGCATCGAGCAGGAAAGCGGCCAGACGCCTGCGGGCTGGCTCTCGCCCTGGATATCGGAGAGCCACACGACGCCTGACCTGTTGGCAGAGACGGGTTATGCCTATACGCTCAACTGGTGCCACGATGACCAGCCTGTCGCGATGCAGACACGCAGCGGTCAAAAACTGTGGGCCTTGCCTTACCCGCAGGAGGTCAATGACATTCCGATGATCGTGGCGCGGCAGATGGATGGCAAGGATTTCGCGCAGCTGATCATCGACAACTTCGACGAGATGCTGCAGCAGGCGCAGCATCAGCCACTTGTCATGGGCATCGCACTGCATCCCTACCTCGTCGGTCAGCCCTATCGCCTGCGCCACTTGCGGCGTGCCCTGGCACATATTGCGGCAGCGCGAGATGGCGGCGATATCTGGGCAGCGACGCCGGGGGAAATCTGCCGGCATGTCGAGGGTTTGGCGTAGGTCGGATGAGCCGCGCTATCCGATATTTGCAACGGAATCAACGCGCCACAAACGTCGGATAACGCTTCGCTCATCCGACCTACGAAAAGAATTTCTCCGCAGCTAACCCGGGTTTCCGTTTTGCATCGTTCAAGTTGCACGCCGCCTGGTATGAGACCACTGGCGAACTGAACGGAGAACCCGCCATGAAGAATTCGATAATGCTTTTCGCCGTCCTGTGGCTTGCCGCCTGCGGTAGCGTGCGACAGGAAGAACCCGCCGCCCGCACTGACGCTTCTGTCGTCGCACAGGTAGCGCCAACCACACCGACGCAACCGACACCACCGCCGGAAGTAAAGCGTGAGCCCGTACGCGTCGTGCAGCCACAAGTGGCAGATACGCGCCGTGACACGGCCGCAGCACCCGCGCCGCTCGCTGCGGCCAAGAGCACCATGGCCGAGCGCGCTGCATCGGCGGGCAGGATCATGGCAATGCCTTCACCGGGGTTTGTGCCGGGCTATACGCAGCCGCAAGAGGAGCGCGAGCGCTACAAGGCAATCAGCGACAACCCGGTGCATCTCGCCGCCGAAGCGCCGGTGTCGACTTTCAGCATCGATGTGGATACCGGCAGCTATAGCAATATGCGCCGCTTCCTCAACCAGGGCCGCCTGCCGCCGGGCGATGCGGTGCGTGTCGAAGAGCTGGTGAACTACTTCCCCTATGACTACGCGTTGCCGCGCGATGGGCGCCCCTTCGCGGTGCACACCGAGCTGTCAGCCGCACCGTGGGCCGCTGACAAGGTGTTGCTGCGCATTGGCATCAAGGGGCAGGACATTGCGAAGCAGAATCTGCCGCCAGCCAATCTGGTGTTCCTCGTCGACGTGTCGGGCTCGATGAACAGCGCTGACAAATTGCCACTGCTCAAGTCGTCCCTGAAGTTGCTGGTGAATGAGATAGGTCAGCAACGAGATGCGCAACACCGTGAGCAGGACCGCATCACGCTGGTGACCTATGCGGGCAATACTGCAGTGACCTTGCCGCCGACACCCTTGTCGGAGCGCGGGCGCATCCTCGCAGCGATTGACGCACTCAATGCTGGCGGCGGCACCAACGGCGCGAGCGGTATCAATCTGGCATACCAGATGGCGCAACAAGGCTTCATCAAGGGCGGCATCAACCGCATCCTGTTGGCCACTGATGGCGATTTCAATGTCGGTATCACCAACTTCGAGCAGCTCAAGAATATGGTCGAGGAGAAGCGTAAATCAGGCGTATCACTGTCGACACTGGGCTTCGGCACGGGCAACTACAACGATCAGCTGATGGAGCAACTGGCCGACGCGGGTGATGGCGCGTACTCGTACATCGACAATCTCATGGAGGGTCACAAGGTACTCGTCAGTGAAATGACTTCGTCATTGGCGACGATTGCGCGCGATGTGAAGATACAGGTCGAGTTCAACCCGGCCACGGTCAAGGAATACCGCCTCGTCGGCTACGAAAACCGCATGCTGGCACGCGAGGATTTCAACAACGACAAGGTCGATGCCGGTGACATTGGCGCAGGGCATACGGTGACGGCCCTCTACGAGCTCACGCTGGCGGGCCAGCAAGGTCTGGTCGATCCGCTGCGCTATGGCGTGTCCGGTGCTGCAGCGTCCGTGGCGGGTCGCAAGACAAGCGCATCGGGCGAAGAGCTGGCGCACGTGAAGCTGCGCTACAAGCAACCCACAGCACAGACCAGCGAATTGATGGATACGGTGGTGCGTCGCGATACCTTGCGCCCGCTGGCTGAAGCGAGCGGCGAGTTCCGCTTCGCGACAGCGGTTGCGGGCTATGGGCAGCTGTTGCGTGGTGGCAAGTATGCGGGGCAGTGGGGTTATACCGATGCACGCGCGCTGGCGGCCGGCAGCCTGGGCACAGATCGATTCGGCTATCGCGGCGAATTCTTGCGGCTGATTGATCTGGCGCAGGCGCTCAGTACCAAGACATTGGCTGCGCAATAAGGAGCGTCGACTAAGAAACTCCGTTCGTCCCCCGATCGAGCCGGGGGGCAGGCTCTGAGCGTAGCAAAGCGAAGTCGAAGGAAGAAGGAAGTGGAAGGTGAGCGCCCGAACGCTGCGCTTCGACTCCAGTCGCTCTGCGCCTTACGCTCAGCACGAACGGTTTGATTGTGTGGCATGAATCTGTTGCATTCAGCAGGGTGTGAGGCCGGTCTATACTCCGCGCATGAGCGAAGACCTTACGCAACTGCCTGATGAAGACCTGATGGTGCTGGTGGCCAACGGCGTGATCGAGCGCCCGGCCACCGAACTGTTTCGTCGTCATAACCGTGCGCTGTTCAACTTCGTTGCCTGGCTATGCCAGGGCAATACCGCCGAGGCGGAGGACGTCACGCAGAAAGCCTGGGTGAAGCTGATGACGCGTTGCGCGGACTACAGTCCGCAAGCGGCGTTTCGCACCTTCCTGTTCCAGATCGCACGCAACGCCTGGCTCGACGCGCGCAAGAGTGCTTTCGAGCAGCACAAGGAAGCCATCGACGACGCGCATCTGCAATTGCCGTCGGAAGATATTTCGCCCGATGCCGAGCTGCAACTGCGGCAGAATCTGCACAGCGTGCATAAGGCCATGATGGGATTGCCGGCGATGCAGCGTGAAGTGGTGGCGTTGCGCTTCTTCAGCGATATGAGCCTGGAAGAGATCGCCCATACCGTTGGCGAAGGTTTCGAAACGGTGAAAAGCCGCTTGCGCTATGCGTTCGTGCGCTTGCGCCGTGAGCTGGAGGCACAGGCATGAAGGATAGTCAGGACGGGCAGGACGAGCGGGATACCGTAGTGAGCTTCGAGCGCTTCATCGCGGGTGATGATCGCCTGGCTGGTGTGCTGCGCGCCCTGCCGTCGTTCGAGCCGTCGCCGGAGATGAGTGTCCGCTTCGCTGCGCTTGCGCGTGCTGCACAGGCTGCGCATGCCAATCAAGTCACGCCGGTCTTCGCACCGCCAGCCAGCCTGGAAGCATCATTTCTCGCCGAAGCAGCACGCATCCAGGCAGCACAGCAGCCGCGTCATGACGCAGTCATCGAGCAGATACAGGCTGGCAAGGCAGCGGCCGAGGTGCTGGGTCATGATGTCACGGCAGCCACTACGGCATGGCTGGAGAATCGGGCGAACCGGATGGAGGCTGCGCCCGAGCCTTTGCGCAATGCGCCAAAGAAAGGCTGGGCCTTGTGGTGGCCACGCTTTGGTGTGGTCGTCGCATCCGCTTTTTTTGGCGGCATTGCGACCAATCTGTGGCTCGCACAGCGCGCCGGGCAGGCGCCGCTCGCCACGGCAATGAACGAGCAGAGCGCCGCCGCGCCGGCTGCCGCACCAGCCTTGCCGCCGACGACAACGCTGGAGGTTGCACCCATTGCGCAGATCAGCGCCGTGGGGCGGCGTGATGCCGCGCCCGTAGCCGCTCCCCGCAAGGAGGCACGGGTGGAGATTGCCGAAGCCGAACGCCGTTCCACGCAACGTGAGACAGCGGCGGTGGCCGATCTTGCGAAGGCTGAGGCGCCGATGCGTGACCGCATGAATGAGCCGCAAGCGGCGGCACCTGCCGAGCAACACAGTGAGACCTTGGCCATGGCGAGCGCCAAGCCCGCTCAAGCGCCTTCAGTTGCCGAGCCCGCGGCTGCGCCGCCTGCCGCCGCAGCCGGCGCCCTGAGCATGGAGCGCAAGGCCTATCGCGCTGCGCCGGCTCCCGTGGCAAGCATGGCCGCACCGGCAGCACCAATGGCCAAGACGGCTGCAGGCGCGAGTACGCAGTTTCGTTTCGAGTTGAGTAGCGAGCCACAAGCCGCCGTCGATGCCTGGCTGGGCCTGACTCGCGAATATGCACCAAGGATTTTCGCTGCTCACCCGGAATCCGATGCCGTGCGCAGCTGGGCCGAACGCTTCCGTCAGAACCTACCGCGCGAGATGCGCCCGGAACGAATAAAGATCGTGCAGGACAAAAGGCTCGATGACAATGTGCTGCGGTTGGGAATGCCGTAGGGCGGATTCGGAGCGAAGCGACGATCCATCTTTTGCGAACACGCAGAAACGGCGGGTTATCGCTCTGTTCCGAGCCCGCCCTGCATAGCAGTCAGGCGGGTGCGGCAGTCATTGCTCCTGCAGGCAATGTCGCAGCAATGCCATGTGCATGGTTGTTGACGGTGTGCTCGCGCATGACAACCACAGACAAAGGCCGCCGCGCATGTCCCCAGGCGGCCCGCAGCAGCGCAGGCGCCTGCGTTTCCTCGGGTGTGAGCAACAGCCGCCAGTGGCGCAATCGCTGGCCGAGGGTAACGCTCCCCGTCGCAACTGTCAGCGGCACAGCCAGCATCAGCGGTATGAAAACGGGTAACAGCCAGACGACGGCTGCGGGGTTGGCGAGGCAGGTCAGGAATGCCCATTCCATCGTCAGCAAGCTATAGCCGATGAACCACTCTGCCGCTTCGCCGTAGCGCACTGCGCGCGCTTCACGCGGCGGCGATTGCCATTCGATACGCCAGCCGGTCAGTGCTGCGAGAACGAAGCAGGTGTGGGCAAACATGCGGATCGGCGCTTTCAGTACAGACAACGCCGCCTCGATACCTGCACCGAACCACAGTTTTCCCGCCCCGCCGTACAGCTTCTGTTCGCCGCGCAGTAGTACCGCAACGACGCCGAGCACGCGTGGCAGCATCAGCATGGCGGCCGTACACAACCAGAGTGCGCCGAGCAAGTCCGGCACCCGATCGTTCATGAAATCGAAGCCGGGCTCTGCGACCAGCCAGTAACCCGTGCCCGCCAACAGGTAGGCAAACCACAGCGGCGCCGACAGATAGGCCATCAGTCCGGTGAGAAACATCGCGCGGTGCACCGGCGCAATGCCGGGCTCGGCAATCAGCCGCGCATTGAGCAGATTGCCCTGGCACCAGCGACGGTCGCGCTCCAGTTCGGCGATCAGGTTGGGCGGTACCTGCTCGTAACTGCCTTCCACATCCGGTGCTATCCATATTTCATAACCGGCACGGCGCATCAAGGCAGCTTCGACGAAATCATGCGAAAGAATATCGCCCGACAGCGCGTTGTTGCCCGACAGTCGTGCCAGCGCGCAGTGCTGCATGAATGGCGCGACACGCAGGATCGCGTTGTGACCCCAGTAGTGCGATTCGCCGAGCTGCCAGTACTGCATGCCGGCGGTGAACAGCGGGCCGGTGACGCGCGAAGCAAACTGTTGCGCGCGGGCATGCAGTGTGTCGTGGCCACAGGCGCGCGGCACAGTCTGGATGATGCCGGCTTTGGGGTGTGCCTCCATCAGGCGTACCAGTTTGACGAGGCTGTCGCCGCTCATGATGCTGTCGGCGTCGAGCACGACCATGTAGCGGTAGTTGCGTCCCCAGCGCCTGCAGAAGTCAGCGAGATTGCCGGCTTTGCGTTTGCCACGGCGCTTGCGTACGCGGTAGAAGATGCGGCCCGGGAAGCCCTCTTCAGCGCCGATCTTGCCGTCGCCGAGCGCCTCACGCAGATGAATCCATGCGTCATATTCTTCGGCGAGGATAGCAGGGTCGCGTGTGTCGGAGAGTACGTAGAAATCGAACAGCGCCAGTGCGCCCGTCGCGGCGAGCGATTCGCATGCCGCACGCAGGCCGGCAAACACCGTCGCGACGTGTTCGTTGCAGATCGGCATGACGATGGCGGTGCGCGCACTGCTGTCGAGCGCCGTACGTGGCAGATCGGCAGCGTAGAGGCCATGGCGATCGGCACGCAGGCTGACGACAAAGCCCATGATCGCCGACCAGAAGCCTGCTGACACCCAGGCGAACAACACGGCGAACAGGCTCAGCTGCAAACCAGACAAGGCGTCAGAGAGCACGGAGTCTGCATCGAAAGGCAAGGCATGAAACATCAAGCTGCTTGCCATGAGTGTCGTCGTGGTGACGAGAGCCAGCAGGGCGGCGCGGCGGCGGTAAGCGGCGCGTTGCCATGCCACCGGTTTTTCACGCACTCCACTTGCGTCGCTACGAGTGAGCATGCGGCGCATGCCGCACAAGAAGCCATGCCAGGGCAAGGCCACCATCGAGCCGCGATGCAGGCCCGGCACACTCGCTTCCATTGCTGGCAACGCCTCGGCATCGCAGGCTGCGATGCCGGAGGACGTGCTCGCAAAGGAGCGGACGCGCGGCGCCTTGGCCGCTAGCGGGGAGGAATGATGCAGCTCCATGTCTCGGTCAGTGTGTCGTTACGGTGTTTAAGAAAAGCGCGCATTTCTACAGGCCGCGCGGGGTCGATGCGCTGCACGCGCAAAGCCAGTCGCCAACCGCCCGTGACGTCGTTGCGGAAGACCGTGCGTTCGGCGACCAATGCGTTGGATACGGCGCTGACGACGGCCTCCACCGGCGCACCTGGCGCGAGTCCAGCAAGAGCCGGACCCGCAAAGTCGATGACGAATTTCTCCTCATCATCCTTCAGACCGACAAAGCCCTGGCCGCGCCTTGATTGCACCGTCCAGCCATTCGGTGGGCGCTTGTCGGCGGCCGATTGCATGCGGACGCGCCATGCTAGGTCAAGCGCCTTGCCGATCGCCGGCAGTTTCTGCGGCACCCAGTAGGCGACGATGTTGTCGTTGGTTTCGTCGGACGTCGGCAACTGCAAAAGCTCGACACGTCCCGGCCCCCAGTTGCCGACGGGCTCGACCCAGGCGCTGGGCCGCAGGTCGTAGCGCGCTTCGAGATCTTCATAGCTGCCGAAATTGCGGTCGCGCTGCATCAGACCGAAACCGCGCAACTCGTTCATGCTGAACGACGTGGTCAGGGGATTCTTCGGATTGATCAGCGGACGCCATATCCATTCGCCATCGCCGGTCTGTAGCGACAAGCCGTCGGAGTCGTGCACCTCGGGGCGGAAATTGCCGCTGCCGGGCTGGCTCATTGGTTGGCTCATTGGATGGTTTTCGCCGTAAAAATACATGCTGGTCAGCGGCGCGATGCCCAGCGTGGCGACCGGGTTTGCAGGAGAAGCGCGCAAGAACAGGCGCGCCTGGACGTCCATCACGGTTTCGCTGCCCGGGTGTATGACGATGCGATAGGCACCGCTGGCGCGCGGCGAATCGAGCAACGCGTAGAGCGTCAGGCTGGTCGCATCGATGGCGGGGCGTTCGATCCAGTATTCGGTGAAGCGCGGAAATTCCTCGCCTTGCCCGCCGACAGTATCGATCGCCAGTCCGCGTGCGGAAAGTCCGTAACGCTGCCCGCTGCCGAGTGCGCGGAAATAGCTGGCGCCGAGGAAGACCGCGACTTCATCCTTGTAGTCGGCGCGGTTGAGGGCGTAGTGCACGCGAAAACCGGCAAAACCGATATCGCCCCATTTGCGCGGGTTGAGGTTGGTGAGCGGGCCATAGTCGAATGCGCGGCGGTCGAAACTAATGGGGCGCACGCTCTTGCCGTCGATCTCGCTGACGCGCACGGGCTCACTGAAGAACTTGCCGAGGTGAAAGAACATGAGCTGGAACGGCAGGCTCTTGTCGCGCCACAATGCGTTCTCTGGCTTGAAGCGGATATCGCGGTACTGATCGTAGGTGAGCTGCTTGAGCTCTGCCGGCACCTTCGCGTCGCCGCTGCGATAGGCCGAGCCGGCAAGTCGTTGTGCGCGCGCCGCGACATCGTCGAAGTCGAAGGCGTGTGCCATGGCTGGCATGACCAGCATGGCAAGGGCAACAACGAATCCGGGGCGGCGCAAGAAGGTCGTCACTAAGAGATCGTCACTATTATCGATGGCAAAAGGACTGAATATCGGAGCTGAATTTGCGCAATGCATCGCAACGCTGGTTTAACCCCAACGCGCCAGGGCTTCATCATGCTGACGTGCGTGGTGAAACGTGTGTTACGACAAAGTCAGCAACTGATGTCTGGCCGCGTAACCGGCCAGTTCGACGTTGTTGCGCAGACCAAGTTTCTCGAATATGCGCGCCCGGTAGGTGCTGATGGTATTGACCGATAACGACAGCTGCTGCGCGATGCCCGACACGCTCTCGCCCTGCGCCAGCAATTGCAGTACCTGATACTCGCGATTGGACAGTGTCTCGTGCGGTGCGCTGGAGCGATCGCCGCGAATATCGAGGGCCATCAATTCGGCGATGGCTGCAGTGACATAGGTGCCACCCTCCGCCGCGCGGAAGATGGCGGCGAACAGCTCTTCCGGCGCACAGCCCTTGTTCAGATAGGCGTTCGCCCCGCTTCTGATGGCGCGCAATGCGAACTGGCTCTCCGGATATACCGACAGCATGATCACGCCGACGCGCGGAAACTCATGGCGAATCGCACCCAGCACGTCAATGCCATCGCGCTCGCCGAGTGCAATGTCGAGCAGCACCACGTCGACTGCATTGCTGTCGGCATGGCTGCGCAACAAGCGTAAGGCAGAGGCGCCGTCGGCCGCTTCGCCAGCAATCTCGATGCGCGGATTCTCGCTGAGAATCTGCACCAGGCCGCGCCGGATGATCATGTGGTCATCGACGATCAGCAATCGGCTTATCGAATTCTTCATGCAGGGACCTCCTGCAATGCCAGCACGTTGCGCAGCCGCAGCGTGACCCGCGTGCCGGCGCCAGGCTGGCTATCGATGCGCAGTTCGCCGCCGAGTGCGCGAGCGCGTTCGCGCATGCCGAGCAGCCCGAAGCTGCTCGGTTGCGCAGGCACCTGCATGCCGCGGCCGTCATCGCGTATCGCGATCAGTAGATCCTGCGCTTCGGCGTGCGCCGACAGTTCGACCGAGCTTGCCTGGGCGTGCCGCGAGACATTGGTGAGCACTTCCTGCGCGATGCGATAGACCGCAATCTCGGCGTCGCGCCCGAGCCGGCAGCGCTCCAGCGCAGCGGCGCAATCGTAGCGACACTGCAGGGCGCTGCGCGACTGGAAGTCCTGCAGCAGCCATTCGAGCGCGGCCCACAGGCCGAGATGGTCGAGCACGCCGGGGCGCAGATCGGTGAGGATGCGGCGCACCGCGCCCATGGCCGCCTGCGTGATCTCCACCATGCCGTCGAGCTTGGTCTGCAAAGGGGGCTCGCTCGCCAGGCGCCGCTGCAGCCAGTTCAGTTCAAGTTGCAGCGCTGTCAGCGAGGCGCCCAGCTCGTCATGGATGTCGCGCGCCACGCTGCGGCGCTCCTCTTCACGCACCGTGTTGAGGTGGGACGAGAGGCGTTGCAGCGCGACGTGCGACTGGCGCAACTGCTCGTTCGCCGCCGACAGATCGGCCGTGCGTTGCGCCACGCGTCGTTCGAGTTCGTTGTGCGCTTCCTGCAAAGCGCGCTCGGCGCATTTGCGCGTGCTGATGTCATTGAAGGTGACGACGGCACCGACGACCTTGCCGCCATCGCGGATCGGGTAGCTGGCGTACTCGGCTTCGAAGGCCGTGCCATCGCGCCGCCATAGCACTTCGTCATCGACGCGTACGCCCTGCCCTTGTTGAAAGGCGCGAAAGATACGACAGTCATGCACTGGCATGAGGCGGGAGTCTGCATGCGAATGGTGCATGAGGTAATGCATATTGCGTCCCAGCACCTCATCGGGGCTGAAGCCGAGCATCTCCGCACCGATCTGGTTGATGAAGATGCAACGGCCGCCCAGGTCGATGCCGTAAATGCCCTCGCCCGTCGACTCGAGCAGCAATTCCAGCTGTCGCCGCCAGGCGTGGTGATGCGAGAGCTGATGCAGGTCGGTGAACATGGCTGTTAAAAGCAATTGCGATGCCGGTAGCGCGGCGGTAACAACGGGCCGGGTCAAAGACGACCCGTGGCCAAACGGGCGACGGCGGAGCATGTAGCATCCTGCAGGCATATCTTTGCCCGGGTTCGTATTCAACGGTTCCGGTAGTGCTGCAGGTCGGATAATCTCCGCGCCTGCAGAAGCCAGGCCTTCAGGCGTCTGCCGAGCGACTTGTTCCCGTAGTTTTCACAGTATTCAAGGAGAACCCCATGCCGCAATCATCGACAAGCGTAGTGCCCATCGGCGCCAAGGTATGCAGGCCTTTCCTGCTCGAGGTCATGGTGTTCAGCCCTGAAAGCGGCTTCAAGTTCAATGTCACCGTCGAGCGCTCCTGCACGACCGATGCCGACGCCATATGGAAACTGGTCTTCGACCTGTTCAAGGTTGCCGACGGCATTGCGACGCAAGTGGTGCACGTCTCCTTTACGGCAGGCACGCCGGTCGAGCAGCAGGCCGTCCAGAAAATGGTTACAGAAGGCGTCAAGCCAGCGCAGGCCGCAGTGCTGATCGACGAAGTGCACCCCGCTGCCAAGGCCATCGTCGGCAAGAAGGCGCCGACCAAGGCGCAGAAACAGAAGGTGCATGACAGCATGGCGAAAGTCGTCAACCTCGACCTGTAATGCCCCGTCTTGCCGCAATCGTAGCCACTGCCGCCATCGCCTGTGTCGCGGCGCCGGCAGGCGCCAATGCTGCGTGCAGCGCGGATTCGTGCCTGAATATCGATGTGGGGTCGGACCCGCAGCGTCGTGAAGCATTGCTGACAAGCTCGCTCGTGCGCTCCGTAAGCATCGAGGGTGGCTGGGCCGGCAAGCTGGCATTGCCATTGCGGCCGTGCGAGGCACGCACAGACGACGCAATGTTTGCCTCGATGGAAGCGCTGCGCTCGGCCATTACGCAGGAGCGTGCAGCACTCGGCGATCACGACCGCGTTGTCGAAGTGCTGTACATCGACGTGAGCCAGGAGTTCTTCCCGCCTGTCCAGGGTGTCTGCGATGGCAAGACCGCAACCGCTTCCATCGTATTGCGGCCGTATCACCTGCGTATATCGGGCGACTCGCTGGCCGACAACATCCTGTCCCTGCCGCGCTCGCCCCTGGCACAACCCCTCGAAGGCGAGTCTTTCCTGACACGCGTGCTGCGATCACGTTTCGGCATGGGCTACGACCGCGCCTTCGGCAACAGCATCACCGGCTCAGTCCGGCCGCGCCTGGAGCTTGGGAAGACGGCGACACTGGAGCCGGCGCTCGAGGTGCGCAAGTCCATGGATTCGCCATATTTCAAATCCGCCGGCGGCGTGCAGTTCAAGGCACGTACGACAAGCGCGCTGATGCCGGAATACCGGCTGAAGCTCGGCGGCGAGCGGGCGCGCGAACCCTGGGGCGACGGCCAACGCTCGCGCAACGCCAGCGAGTTCGGCGGTGGCGTCACGCTCAAGCCTTTGTTCGCTACGCAGTTGTTTCTCGACGGGACTGTACGTCGCGTCGAAGACAGGTTCACGACGCTCAACGCCACCACTGCACGCGAAGACAAATCGCACGATACGGGTGGTCGCGCCCTCGTCGATTACCTGCCGCCGGTGACGACGGGTCTGCTGCGCGCCGCGGTGTGGCAAAGCCATCATCATATTGGCGCGGCGGATACGAACTATCGTCAGCTGGCAACGCGGATCGGCTATACGCAGGAGATCCGCCTCGGGAAGCCCGGCCAGTCGCTTGGCTTCGAACTTGTCGGCGGCGGGGGAAAATTGTGGGGCGATGCGCCCGCAGGAAACCGTTATTTTGGCGGCAATTCGCCGCTGCAGTTCATGTACGACAGCCCGCTGTCCGCAGCGATGGTGGAAGCGCCGCGCGGTCCGCTGATGCGTAGTTTCGGCGAGGGGCAGGCAGGGCTCAACAGTCCGGCCGGGAAAACCGGCGGACGTTCTTTCTGGCATCTGAACATGACGTTGGCGTTTCCGGTTGCGCGCTGGTCGCGTCCCCTGATACCGGACGAGCAGACGGACATGGGGGTCACGCTGAAGCAGATCATGAATTCGCAGGTAGATGTCAGCGGACCCGCATTCATGGAGCGCACATTAATGTCGCAGGGTGTGCCCGGGGCAGATGCGCATGCTCAGGCCCAGAAAGCATTTGCAGAGGTAGGTCCGGCGGCGCATTTCGTCATCAACGACGCCAATATATTTGCCATCCGGCCGTTGTTGATGGTCGATGCCGCCGGCCTGTCGAGCGACCAGGCCAGCGCCCGCTGGCTGGCCATCGGTGCCGGCGTGAGCGTTACCGTCGTGACGGCCAGGTTCGAGGCGGGCTACATGCAGACCATAGCCGCTCCTTCGAGCGAGAAAAAAAGCGGCGCACTTTTCGCACGACTGGTCTTCGAGAATATCTTCCGCTGATCGGTAGTTGGCGATCAGTCCCGCAAGGCCTGCTTACCGCCCCGGTGGGATGAGATTCAGAGCGTCTTCAGCCAGCGGTCAAGGCTGGCAAGGTATTCAGCCTTGCTCATGCCGAAGCTTTGCTGGAAAGCTTCCGGCTCCTGTTGCCCACGCTGCCCGGCCAGGGTGAAATACTTCACCCACGCAGGATAAAAACGCTCGCCCAGCACAGACGCCAAGTGCATCGTCATGAGGCCGGCCATCTCATACGGCCCTTTGCGATAAGACATCATCTTCACCCATTCGGTGTCGCTCGTTGTGAAGGCATCTTCGGGGCTGACGTGCCATCCGCCGTCCTTGTACCAGGCAATGCATTCCCGCCGCCAGGTATCCGGCGAGAATTGCGAAGCGCCTTGCACGGGCAGATCCTTGACGATGTTGAAGGCGAAATAATTGGCCGTCCCTTCCTGTATCCACTTGGATGGCTTGAAGCCCCTGTAGCGTTTCGAGAGTTGTCCCTGCACTTCGTGGGTCAGCTCGTGCAAGGGTACGCGGGTGGCGCGTTCGACCAAGCGGGAAGGGTCGAGATCCATCGGAAAAACCAGCGCAATCTGACCGCGTGAATCGGAAATGCCGGCTGACAAATGTGCGCCGTCAGCTGCCTCCGCCGCAAATACCTTCATCTCCTTGTGCAGGATGGTTTCGTAATCGTCGATATTGGCGGTCACATAAATCCTCACGCTGTCGTTCAAGGCTCCGCCGAGGTGATCCTTGAGCAAGCGATTGAAATTATCGACGGACTGTTTGACCACCGGTAGCCAGGTTTCCGCTACTCGTTGCGACCAGATATCGTGTCTCGAATCGATCATGATTGCCTCGATACCCGCAGCATCTTTCAGTGCGGCTTGATACACGATGGTGTTGTCCACGGCATATAGCTGACAACTGACGGCGTCGGAAATGCGGCACACCTCCAAGGCCTGATCCATGGCGTCTGCCTGATCAGACGCATAGGCCCATGAGCCACGTGTGGACAGCGCCAGCGCCTTGGGCGAGCGCTTTAGCCGATACTGCTCCAGCGCTTTGCGCGCGCTCTCTTCCTCGAGCGGAAAACGACTGCTATCCGATATGTCGGTACCCTCAAGCGCAAGAGGAACGGCCCGATTGTGCTGGCGCACCTCGACGCGGATGCGCGTCAGTTGCGCCACAGCGCCTTGCATGAATGCATCCATGCTCATGCCGAAATTTGCCTGAAATGCGGCATCGGCCTGGAATCCCGGTGCGGCCGCAGCGCGAAAATAGCCGGCCAGTGCCGGATAAAACCGGTCGCCCATGGTGCCCTTGAGATATTCGACCATCATGTCCGCCACCGGTAGAAAATTCGCGGATTTCTCGCGGTGGACTGCGGAACTGAGCATGGCGGCCGAATCGATGGACTCCTTGACGGCCCGGATTGCGGCATCATCGCCTGCCCGCCAGACCCAGGTGCCGATCTCCAGGTGAAGTTGATCCATCACCGCGTTTGCGACCAGGTTCGCTGAGCCCTCCCTCAACCACGCAGGAATGCTGTCGGCATGTCCTCCGGCAAGTTCCTGTTGAAACGCCAGCATATAGGCACGAACGGGTTGGCGCATTGTCAGGCCGTATAGCTTTATTGTGCTATCGGTTACTGCGAGCGCCGATACAAACTTGCCCGAAGCCTGCAGTTCCGCAACGCGGCCCATGTCTGATACAAGCACTATGTCTTGCCTGTTGTGCAAGGCCTGCCCCATCTGCGCATGCGTGAATGCGTCAAAACCCTTTATGGCACTGCGCGAACGCGGCAACCATGTTTCATTTACGCTGCGAGACCAAGCGTCGTCGCCACTCACCAGGGAAGTGGGCGCGCTCGCACAGGCAGTCAGTAATATTGCAATGGCATATATAGTGAAGCTGCTACGAAGGGTCCGGCTAAGTATGCTGGCAAAGTGCATGGGGGTTACGTATCTTATGGAAGTGGCGGTGCGCAATGCGCGGAGGTAGCACGTAACCAATGACTTTTCATCGGTGCTGTTACAGCCTTGTTGGAATAAGTAGCATGCGAAATCATTCTATCATGCACATTACATAAAGTATGTTTTGCATGACCTCGCGGCTCGCGTGAATCGCGCCGTCACTCTTCTGACGACAATGCCTTTTGAACCGCCTGTACCACACTGCCCCAGTCGCCCGGCGTCGGTTGGCGGAAGATGCGCATGCTCGGGTACCAGTCGGTCCGCTCGCCCTGCCGGCCCCAGCGCCAATCGGGGCCCGCTGGCAGCAATAGCCAGGTGGGTTTGCCCAGCGCGCCGGCCAGGTGCGCAACTGCCGTGTCGACGCTGATGATCAGATCGAGTTGTTCGATCACGGCTGCCGTGTCGGAAAAATCACTCAGCATATCCAGAAGCGGAATGATGCCGTCACGGCACTGCTGCTCGATCTGTTCCATCCCCAGTGGCGCCAGCTGCAGCGACACGGCCACGCGCCCGTTACGCTCGCGCAGCATGTCGAGCATGAGTTCGGCAGGCAGGGAGCGCCGCGCGTCGACCGAGTTGCCCGGGCTGCCCGCCCAGACGATGCCGACAGTAGGCCGCTCCTGTGCCCAGCTGGCGATCTGTTGCTGCCAATGCGCAGTGCGTGCCGGCGAGCGCAAGTACGGCAACTTGTCTGGCGCTTGTGGCGCATTGATTCCCAGCAGCAGCGGCAGGGAAAGAAGGGGACACCACAGGTCGTATTCGTCGGCAGCCGGCATGCCTTCGCTGATCGCATCGAGCCCTTCCACACTGCTCAGTAGCGCCGCGAGGCCGGGAGACACCCAGGCTGTCACACGGCTTGCCCCGAGCGTATGCAGGCGCGGCGCGAAGCGGATGAACTGTATCTGGTCGCCATAGCCCTGCTCGCGCACCAGCAGCAGGCGCCGCTCGGCTAGTGTTTCGCCGCGCCACTGACGCTCCGGCGGCAGGGCGGCAAAGCTCACGCGATCATGCGCGACGATGTCGCTGGCATAACGTGATTCGTAGAGTGGCAGACCTTCACCGTAAAGGCCCTGCGCCATGAGGGCAATGGCGAGGTTGGCACTGTTGCGCGGCAACTCCGGCGCCAGGGCGAGCGCTTTGCGAAAGCTTGCTTCGGCACCGGCTGCATCGCCGCAATAGAGCCGCGTGAGCCCTTGGTATTGCAAGGCAAGAAGACGCTCAGGCTCGCTTGCCAGCCATGTGTCCACTTGGGTTCGCGCTTCGATGACGAGGCCTTGCCGTAGCAGGCCATCAATCGCTGCCTGGCTCATTTTGTCGGATCAGCGTTGAAGAGGTGCCCATGATCCCACTTCCGTCATTCTGGCGGAAGCGTGAGGTCACGGCTTTGTAGGTCGGATGAGCCGAAGGCGTTATCCGACATTTGCGAAGGCGGACGAACGTCGGATAACGCTCCGCTCATCCGACCTACACGCCGCAAACGATCAGAGCCCGGCACCGTCATCGTCAGATGCCGGCTTGATCAATCCCAGCTTGTGCTGCAGCCAGTCGAACGACAGGTACAGCGATGGTGTGATGTAAAGCGTGATGAGTTGCGAGAAGAGCAGGCCGCCGACAATGGCGACGCCCATCGGTTGACGCAGCTCGGCACCTGCACCGAGCCCGAGGGCAATCGGCAATGCGCCCATCACGGCGGCAAGAGTGGTCATGAGAATCGGGCGGAAGCGCAGCGTGCAGGACTCCATGATGGCGTCTGCCGGCGTCCGTCCGCGCTCACGCTCGGCCTCCAGCGCGAAGTCGATCATCATGATGGCGTTCTTCTTGACGATTCCCATCAACAGGATGATGCCGATCAGGCCGATCACCGAGAGGTCCTGCCCGGTGGCCATCAGCGCCAGAATGGCGCCGACGCCGGCCGACGGCAGCGTCGAGAGAATGGTGATCGGATGGATGTAGCTCTCATAGAGCACGCCGAGCACGATATAGATCGTCACCAGCGCGGCGAGGATCAGCCAGGGCTGGCCCGACAGCGATTTGGAAAACTCCGCGGCGTCGCCGGCGAACAGCCCGACGATGCTGCTGGGCATGCCGATCCGCGTCTCGATGGTCTTCACCGCCTGCACGGCGTCGCCGAGCGCCTCGCCCGGCGCGAGGTTGAAGCTCAGCGAGATCGCCGGAAATTGCGCCTGATGCGAAATCGCCAGGGGCGCCGTGGTGCGGGTCAAAGTCGCCACCGCCGATAACGGCACCTGCGCCCCGGCGACGCCAGGCAGATACAGTTTGGACAGCACGTCGGGGTCGCGCTGTTGCCCGGGCAGCGCTTCCAGCACCACGCGGTATTGGTTGGCCTGGCCGTAGATGGTGGAAATCTGGCGCTGCGCGAAGGCGTCGTTGAGCGTGTCGTTGATGCCCTGCAGGCTGACGCCGAGCTGACCGGCGCGCTGCCGGTTGATGTCCAGGGACGCCCGCAGCCCGCCGGCCTGGTTCTCGGACGAGACATCGCGGAACATGGGATCGCGGCGGAGTTCGGCGACCAGCTTCTCCGACCACAGCGTCACCTGCGTCGCGTCGGTGCCGGTCAACGTGTACTGGTACTGCGAGCGGCTCGACTGGGTACTGATCTGGATATCCTGCACCGGCTGGAAATACACGGTCATACCGGGAATGCCGGCGACGCTCTGCTTCAGCCGTGCGATCACCTGTGTGATGTCGTCCTTGCGCTCGCCGCGCGGGCGCAGGTTGAGCACCAGACGGCCGACATTGGTGGTCGGATTCACTGTCCCGCCACCGATCACCGAGACCACGCCGGTGACGTCGGGATCTGCCTGGATGGCGGCAGCCGCAGCCGCCTGCCGGCTCTGCATTTCGGCGAAGGAGACGTCGGCGCCGGCTTCGGTCACGGCGGTGATCGAAGCGGTGTCCTGCAGCGGCAGGAAGCCTTTCGGCGCTA
>JAQGMG010000008.1 GCA_028292485.1 Rhodocyclales bacterium
CGGCTTGATTACCGAATTTGGTGCCCAGGAGAGGACTCGAACCTCCACACCTTGCGGCACTAGTACCTGAAACTAGCGCGTCTACCAATTTCGCCACCTGGGCAAGAGGCGTGCACTATAAAGCATCAAATCAATGAGTCAAGAGAAAAAGAACACTACAAGCAAGACCACAACCCGCAAACCCCGGCCCTCGCGCGTGCGCCTGGCCGACCCTTTCTACGAGCGCGAGAAGGAAAAATACGAGAATCCTTTACCGTCGCGCGAATACGTATTGCAGATACTTGGCGAGATGGCTCGTCCGATGTCGAGCGACGAGCTCATCGCTGCGCTCGATGTGAAGACCGAAGAAGTCGACCACTTTGCACGGCGCATTTTCGCCATGGAACGTGAAGGTCAGCTCATGCGCAATCGCGCGGGCGACTACATCATCCCCGACAAGGCTGATCTGGTCCGCGGCCGTGTCGAAGGGCACGCTGATGGCTTCGGCTTTCTGATTCCCGACGATGGCTCCGACGATATGTTCCTCGGGCCTCGTGCCATGCGCGAAGTCATGCATGGCGACAAGATCCTGGTTCGTGCGATGGGCGTCGACCAGCGCGGCCGTCGTGAGGCCAAGGTTGTCGAAGTGCTCGAACGCGCCAATACGCAAGTGATTGGCCGTGTCGCCATCGAACAGGGCGTGGTTTTCATACAGCCCGAAAATCGGCGCATCAATCAACAGATCCTGCTGGCGCCTGATACGACCCGCACGCCACCTGTGGCAGGGCAGATCGTGACTGTGGCGATTACGCAGCAACCCTCGGCGCACACGCAGGCCATCGGTCGCATCGTGCAGACCTTGGGTAACTATGCCGATCCCGGCATGGAAATCGAAATCGCCTTGCGCAAGCACGATCTGCCGTTCGAGTTCTCCGAAGCAGCGCAGGCCGAGGCCAAAAAACTGCCTGACGCCGTGCGCAAGAAAGACTGGACACCGGGACGCGAGGACATTCGGCACCTGCCGTTGGTAACGATCGACGGCGAAACGGCACGCGATTTCGACGATGCCGTGTATTGCGAGAAGCAGGGCAAAGGCTATCGCCTGCTCGTTGCGATTGCTGATGTGAGTCATTACGTTACGCCTGGCTCGGCGCTCGACGCCGACGCACTGACGCGAGGCACGTCGGTCTATTTCCCGCGCCGCGTGATTCCGATGCTGCCGGAAAAGCTCTCCAACGGCTTGTGTTCGCTGAACCCGCAGGTCGAGCGCCTGTGCATGGTGTGCGACATGGACATCAATCCGATGGGGGTGATCAAGAAATACCGCTTCTATCCCGCTGTCATGTATTCGCACGCACGCCTGACGTACAACAAGGTTGCGGCGGCGATGTATGAAAAAGATACGGCCACGCGCAATGAACTGGTTGATCTGCTGCCGCACCTCGGGCACCTGGACGAGTTGTTCCGCGTATTGCTTACGGCGCGTGCCAAGCGCGGTGCGATCGATTTCGAGACGGTCGAGACCAAGATGGTCTTCGACGAAAATGGCAAGATCGAGCGCATCGTGCAGGAGCATCGCAATGACGCGCATCGTCTCATCGAGGAATGCATGCTCGCTGCGAACGTGTGCGCTTCGAACTACCTGCAGGAGAGTGGGCAGGCATCGCTGTATCGCGTTCATGAAGGCCCCACGGTAGAGAAGCTTGAGCGTCTGCGTGAATTCCTCGCAGAGTTCGGCATCACGCTGGCGGGCGGCGAGAAGCCGCGCGCTGGCGATTTCGCCAAGGTGGTGGCGCAGATCAAGGAGCGCCCCGATGCGCAGCTGATCCAGACCGTTATGTTGCGCTCCCTGCAACAGGCTGTTTATAGCCCGGAGAATGTCGGCCACTTCGGGCTTGCATACGAGGCTTACACGCACTTTACTTCGCCGATCCGCCGCTATCCCGATCTGCTCGTGCATCGCGCGATCAAGGCCGTGCTGACCAAAAACCCCTATCAACCCAGCGCCGGTCCGGTCGAGCTGTTGATGGATACGCGGCGCAAACGTACCAAGGGTGCCAAAGGAGGCAAGGGCGGCAAGCCCGCGCGTGGCAATAGCCAGCGCGAGGTCGCTGTCGTTGCGCCGCCCGTGCCGGAAAAAGCGCGCAGCTCCGGCATATGGGAAGACATCGGTGTGCATTGCTCGCAGACCGAGCGACGTGCAGATGAAGCCAGTCGCGATGTCGAGACCTGGCTCAAGTGTTTCTACATGCAGGATCGCATCGGCGAGAGCTATGTCGGCAGCATTACTGCCGTTACTTCATTCGGCATCTTTGTGACGCTCGATGATCTTTTTGTCGAAGGTCTCGTGCATATCTCGGAATTGGGCAAGGACTATTTTCATCACGACGAGGCGCGCCATGAATTGCTGGGCGAGCGCACCGGTCAGCGTTATCGCTTGTCGGACCGGGTTGGCGTGCAACTGGTGCGCGTCGACCTGGAGTCCCGCAAGATCGACTTCAGGCTTCTCGAAGGTGTCGAGCGTCCAACCGAGCGCACCGGGAAAACCGAGCGTGATCGTGCGCGCGCAGGTGTAGCCGAAGCGGCGGCACCCGCAGCGCAGAAACCGGCGAGACAACATGCCAAGCCAAAGCGTTTGCTTCCCGCCCCGGTGAGTAATGAGGTCAAACGCGTTGAGCCTGGTACGACTGCAGCGAAGAAGGCGCCTGCTGCCTTGGTTGTCGACGACGATGATGAGGTCGTAAGCTGGCGCAAACTGGCTGGTCTGCCTGACCGCAAAGGCCCGCACGCCATCGCCGTGGATGCACTGCCGACACGTGGCCCTCGCGCTGCCGCGCCTGCAGCGAAAGGGCATGCGTCCGGGCATACGAAGCCGCAGCCAAAGTCAGGTCCGCGTAAAGGGGCCGCTGTCGCGGTGCAGGCCGTTGCAAAAGTGCAGCTAGCCAAACCGAAAGCAAAACCAAAAGCGAAGCCAAAAGCCAAGCCCCAGGCCAAGCCTAAAGCCAAACCTGCTGTCGCGCCGACCAAGGCTGCGGCCAAACCGGCGGCACGCAAGCCGGTGGCATCGAAGGGCGGTCGCCATGGCTGAGGACATCAAGGGCACCCGCTTCCTGTATGGCTTTCACGCAGTCGCCGCCAAGCTGCGGCATGACACGGAAAGCGTGCTGGAAGTTTTCATCGCCGCGGGCCGTCACGATGCGCGCGCGCGCGACCTGGTCGAACGTGCCGAAAAGGCCAATGTACGTGTCATACCGACCGATACGCAGCGCCTTGACGGCATGGCAGGCACGCATCGCCACCAGGGAGTCGTTGCACGCGTGGATGGCCACCGCAAGGAAATGCATCTCGATGACGTGCTCGACACGCTGACCGAGAACGCCCTGCTGCTGGTGCTCGACGGTGTGCAGGATCCGCATAACCTTGGGGCTTGTCTGCGGGTTGCCGACGCGGCTGGCGCGCATGCCGTGATTGCACCGAAGGATCGCGCCGTCGGCCTGAATGCCACGGCCATCAAGGTCGCCAGCGGTGCCGCAGACACTGTTCCCTACGTCACCGTCACCAATCTGGCGCGGAGTCTGCGTGAGATGCAGGAGGCTGGCGTGTGGTGCGTGGGTGCGGCAGGCGAAGCTGAAAAGTCGCTCTATCAGATCGACCAGAAAGTGCCATTGGCATGGGTACTGGGTGCTGAAGGCGATGGTTTGCGGCGCCTGACTCGCGAGACCTGTGACGAGTTGGTGCAGATTCCGATGTTGGGGTCGGTGGAAAGTCTCAACGTTTCCGTTGCGTCAGGCATCTGCCTGTTCGAAGCGCGCCGCCAGCGCGGCCTGTAGTGCCGAAGTCAAGGTGTGGCCTGAGCCGCAGCCCGGTGCGATGCGATGCTCAGAGCAGGTGCGTACCGTTCTGGCCGATGATGGTTACTTCGACGAAAGTTGAACCGGTGCGCTGTTTCGGCCCGAAGGCAACCTTGTAGCCGCCGATGTCCACCTTGACTGTCTCCAGCGCCTTCATTACCGCGCCGGGGGAGGGCGACGGCCCGGCTTTCTTCAAACCTTCAATCAACACGCGCGCGCCGACATATTCCTCGAAACTGGCGTAGGACAAAGCTTGTCCCGGCGCGTGGCGCTTCATGGCTTCCTGGTAATCGCGAACAATCTTCAGCGTGCCGGAAAAGGGCGAAGGCATGACTTGCGTGATGCCGACACCGCGGCCGAACTCATCGCCGGCGATGCGATAGATATCCTCACCGCTGGCGACGGAAATGCTGAATATCTGCATGCCGGGCGAGCGTTCGAGCGCTTGCTTGACGAACAGCGCAGCGGGCCGCGTGATGGCGATCATGATGATTGCCTGCGGTTTGCTCTTCAATATCTCGTCGACGGCCGCGTCGATATTTTCAGTGTTTTTTTCGTAACTGCCCTTGGCGACAATTTTCAGTTTATGCAGCGCGAGGGCATTTTCTGCACCAGCCATGGCAGATTGACCGAAAGCGTCGTTCTGATAAAAGATCGCAATGCGTTTCAGGCCCGCTGCAACGAACTGATCAACCATCGTCCGGGTTTCGTCGTCGTAACTCGCACGAATGTGGAAGATGTACGGGTTGAACGGGTCGCGCAAAGGTGTGCCGCCGGTATAAGGGGCGATCAATGGAATATTCGCTGCGGCAAGGATATTGCGGTTGAGTAGCTCCACGATATTGCCCGTGCCGGCATAACCGATGAGGGCAACGGCTTTCTCCTTGCTGATCATGTCCTGTGTGCAGCGCACTGTGCGTTCGGAATCGTAGCCGTCGTCTTTCTGCACAAGCTTGATTTTCTGCCCGTGTATGCCGCCTGCCGCATTGGCTGATTCAATGGCAATTCTCACACCCTGCGTCATGGCATCGCCGGTATGGGCCAGCGAGCCTGTCAGGGGGGCGCATTGCCCGATAACAATTTCCTGCGCCCCGGCTTGCAGGCTGACGCCGCAAGCGATCACAGTCAGCACAGAGATGAGCAGACGACAGGAATTATTCATGGAGGCTCTCGAACGATTATTGTTGGTAGGCAGTTTAACGGTGCGGGGACGACATACCTGAAGGGACTTCCGGGCCGAGGCGACGCAAGGCAAGGGCTGATGGAGGCAATCGCGAGGCCCGGGCGGGCGTGGTAGAATTCGCCGTGGCGGGTCTCCCCGCATTGAGGCGTGGGAATCTGGTCAGGTCCGGAAGGAAGCAGCCATAACCGCTCACCGCAAGTGCCGGGGGTCAGGCTCGCCACCCGAATACCTTAAACGGCACATCGCTTTCAAGCGATGTGCCGTTTGTTTTGTGAAGTGTCCAGGTAAGTGGAAAATCAACTAATGCATTTGTACGCGCAGCTGCATGGCAAGAGGGAAGCATCATGTCTGAGAGTTATGTGAGAAGTCTGGGAGTTTTGCTGGTGGCTGCGTTCATCTCCGCTTGTGGCGGCGGTGGAGGGGGTGGCGGCGGGGGCGCACCAGGCACGACGGGGGGTTCAAGCTCCTCGAGCGCAGTGTCTGCCAGCAGTTCGAGTGTGTCGTCCAGCGCTGCCAGCAGTGTGGGTACGTCGTCCTCGAGCTCTTCTTCCAGCCTGTCTTCGTCCAGTTCGGGGGCCGTGATCAACGTTACGAATGCCGCCGAGCTGGTCAGTGCCCTGGCAGCAGTCAATCCGGGCGAGACCATTCAGCTTGCCGCTGGCACGTACGTGGGTACTTTCGTTGCGAACCGCACGGGCACTGTCAGCCAACCGATCACCCTCAAAGGGCCGTCGACAGCCATTCTTCAGAACGACGCTGCGACCAGCAAACACTACGGTCTTTACATGAGCGCAGTGAATTACTGGGTGGTGGACGGCTTCACCGTCACCAATTCACAGAAGGGCATTGTCACCGACCAATCCAATTTCAATATCCTGAAAAACCTGACGGTGCACGATGTTCAGGACGAAGGCGTGCACTTCAGGCAATCCAGCTCTGACAACATCATCCAGAACAGCACGATCTACAACACTGGCCTGGTACAGCCCGATTTCGGTGAGGGCGTCTATCTGGGTTCGGCCAAGTCCAACTGGGCGAGCATCATGGGCAATGCCAATACGCCGGATCCAAGCCACCGCAACACGGTGCTCAACAATACGATCGGGCCAAACGTGTCTGCAGAAGGCATCGATGTCAAAGAGGGCACGAATAGCGGCCTGATCAAGGGCAATACCTTCATTGCGACGGGCATCTCGGGCCAGAACAGTGGTGACAGCGTCATCGACATGAAGGGTGACAACTACACCGTCGATGGCAATATCGTTACCAACACGCCGACCGGACCGAGCAATTGCGCCCAAGGGGATCCGGCAAGAGACACGAAGAACTGCTTCAAGGATGGCTTCCAGATTCACCTGAACACGGTCAATAGCATCTCATACGGCAACAACAATACGTTCAGCCACAACACCATCAACCTGAATACGACGGGGCCGGAGGGCGCTATCGGTTACATCGCATTGGCGCCCGGTTCCGGACAGGGCTGGGGGGTGACTGTGCAAAGTGGCATAACCGGCACCGTGGTGTGCACCAACAATACGGTTCTTAACGCTATTTCGACACGCGGGCTGAGCAATATCGCAACAGCGGTTTGTCCATAACCAGGTGTGTTCGAGCAAAAAAAGACGCGCTCGAGCGCGTCTTTTTTTGTCTTCATGACGGCGCCACTACTGCCCAGGCGGCAGGCCGCCGGTCGTTGACGGCTCGCAAGCGCATCCTGGATTCCGCAGGCCTTCATCCGGGCTACAATCGCACTCATGTCCTATCAAGTCCTTGCCCGCAAGTGGCGCCCACGCAGCTTTGAAACCCTGGTTGGCCAAGAACACGTAGTGCGGGCACTAAGCCATGCGCTGCAGACGGGCCGCTTGCATCACGCCTATCTTTTCACGGGTACGCGCGGTGTCGGCAAGACCACCATTTCGCGCATTCTGGCCAAGAGCCTCAACTGTGAAACCGGTGTGACGGCTACGCCCTGCGGCGTGTGTTCGGCATGCACCGAAATCGACGCCGGGCGCTTCGTCGATTACATCGAGATGGATGCCGCGTCGAACCGCGGCGTTGACGACATGGCGTCGCTGCTCGAAAAGGCTGCCTACGCGCCGGCTCGCGGACGCTACAAGGTCTACATGATCGACGAAGTTCACATGCTCACCGGGCATGCGTTCAACGCCATGCTCAAGACGCTGGAAGAGCCGCCGGCGCACATGAAATTCATCCTGGCCACGACCGATCCGCAGAAGATTCCGGTCACCGTGCTGAGCCGCTGCCTGCAGTTCAACCTCAAGCAGATGCCATTGACGCATATCGTCGATCATCTCTCACGCGTCTTGGGCGACGAGGGCGTGAGCTTCGAGCCGGGCGCGTTGCGGCATCTTGCCAAGGGCGCCAGCGGTTCGATGCGTGATGCTTTATCCCTGCTCGATCAGGCCATCGCGCATGGCGCAGGTCGTGTCGAGGAAGAGCAGGTCATCGACATGCTCGGCACCGTTGGCGAAGATCACCTGTACGCCTTGCTTGACGCACTTGCGGCACAGGACATCGACGCCATGCTGGCGGCGGCCGACACCATGGAAGCGCGCGCGCTGTCCTTCGACGACGCACTGCAGACATTCGCGAGCCTGCTGCACCGTATAGCCTTGCTGCAATTCGCTCCGCAGGCTTTTGGCGATGCGATCGAGCGCGAGCGCTTGTCGATTTATGCCAGACAGTTTTCACCCGAGTTCCTGCAGCTGGCCTATCAGATCGTCGTGCATGGGCGTGACGAACTGCCACTGGCGCCGGATGAGCACACCGGTTTCTCGATGACCTTGTTGCGGCTGCATGCCTTCAGGCCGGAGGGCTCGGGTGCGTCTGGTACGCCCGTTGCTGGCGGCGCAGGCGGCGGCATGACACGAGCCATGCCCGCCGCTTCCCCGGCCGCAGCGCCTGCCAGTCTCAAGCCACAGGTACCTGCCGCAGCAGCCCGTCCGGTGGTCAGTGCGACGCAGGAGCAGCCCGCTGCAATGTCGCAGCCCGCACCGGTTGCCGTGCGGCAGCCGGCCGCTACGACGTATTCGCCGACTCAATTGGCAACTCAGTCGGCAACTGTGTCAGCAACCGAGCTGCCATCCGTCACATCTGCGAGTTTGCCGTCGGAAATACCCGATTGGCATCAACTGATAGGTGTCATGCAGCTAGGCGGCCTGGTGCGCGAGCTGGCGCAGAATTGCGCGCTGGTCGGCATTGCAGATGGGGTCATCAAGCTGCGTCTCATGCCTACGCACAAGCACCTGCTGGCCATGCCCGGTACCCAGGCAAAATTGCAGGAAGCGCTGGGCAAGCACTTTGGCGGCAACCTGCGGCTCAACGTGGAGATCGGCGAGCCGGGCACGCAAACACCCGCGCAGCGCTCGGCCGAAACGCAGCGGCAACGTCATTCCGACGCGGTTGCTGCTTTGGAGTCCGACCCATTCGTGCAGGAGATGATCGAGCGCTTCGATGCCACGCTGGTTGAAACTTCAGTCAGGCCGCTTTGATTCGCGCGTTGCGCGGCGGCCTGATCGATATTTGATTTACATATTCACACAAGGAGCACGGTGATGATGAAAGGTGGACTGGGAGGCCTCATGAAGCAGGCCCAGCAGATGCAGGAAAACATGAAAAAGGCGCAGGACGCGCTGGCAACCATTGACGTGGAAGGCCAGGCCGGGTCGGGCGCCGTCAAGGTCGTGATGAGCTGCAAGTACGAAGCCAAGCGAGTCACCATTGATCCGTCAGTGATGGACGACAGGGAGATGCTTGAAGACCTGATCGTGGCGGCGCTTAACGATGCAGCACGCAAGGTCGAAACCACCTCGCAGGAGAAGATGTCGGGCTTCACGTCCGGCCTGAATCTGCCGCCTGGTTTCAAGATGCCGTTTTGATTCTGCCCAAGCGTTCGATCAGGCGTCAGCGGTGTAGTGACTTGACGCCTGATGTCCTGCCTTTCATTTCTCGCCAGCAGCTCAATTGAATCCGCTCGATCAACTCATCGAAGCCCTGCGCATCCTGCCGGGCATTGGTCCGAAGTCCGCACAGCGCATGGCTTACCACCTGCTGCAGCGTGACAGGGCGGGCGCTGCACGCCTCGGGCAATCGCTCGGTGTGGCGCTGGAGCGGCTGCAGCACTGTGCGCGTTGCAACACCTTTACCGAAGCGGAAATATGCGAACGTTGTGCGAGCCCACAGCGCGACGCCAGCCTGTTGTGCGTGGTGGAAATGCCTGCCGATCTGGCGGTGATGGAGCAGACGCACAGCTACCGCGGCATGTACTACGTCCTGATGGGCCGCATCTCGCCGCTCGACGGTGTCGGGCCG
Organism: Rhodocyclales bacterium; assembly: GCA_028292485.1. Lineage (GTDB taxonomy): Bacteria > Pseudomonadota > Gammaproteobacteria > Burkholderiales > Rhodocyclaceae > Viridibacterium. The sequence continues at coordinate 9,349 of JAQGMG010000008.1, forward strand.
CGTGAGCTGAATCTTGAAAAGCTCATTGCCCGCGCTGCAGATGGCGTAGTTGCCGAGGTGATTCTGGCGACGAATTTCACCAACGAAGGCGAAGCGACGGCGCACTACGTAGGCGAAGTGTTACGCACGCGCGGCGTCAAGGTCAGCCGCATTGCACGCGGTGTGCCGGTGGGCGGCGAGCTGGAGCACACGGATATCGGCACGCTGGCACAGGCGATGGTCGAACGGCGCTCGCTTTAGCACTCCGCAAGGAACTTCCATTACCCGAATGTCATGAGGCCTGACGACGCATAGAATTCGTCATTCCCGCGAAAGCGGGAATCCACTTCGTGGCACCAAGCCGCATCGAGGTGTACGTGGATTCCCGCTTTCGCGGGAATGACGTCGCGTTGATGCGACGTCAGTTCTTCACTTCATTCAAAGCACCGCGGGATCGATCTGCCCGACGTTGTCGAATACGTAGTCGGGCTTATAGGGGAAGTGCTTCATGATTTCCGGCGTCGTGACACCCGACAGTACCAATGCCGTTTTCATGCCGGCTTCCATGCCGCCGACGATATCGGTATCCATGCGATCACCGATCATGACCGCGTTGTCCGGGTGCACGCCCAGCTTGCGCGTTGCCAGGGTCATCATCAGTGCATTGGGCTTGCCGACGATGTAGGGCTTCTTGCCGGTCGCTGCCGAGATGGCGGCGAGAAAGGTGCCTGCCGCGGGTTCGTTGCCACCTTCGACCGGATCGATCATGTCGGGATTCGTGCCGATGAACTTTGCACCGCCATCGATAAGCCGCACGGCTTTCTTCAATTGCTCGAAATTGAACGAGGTGCTTTTCGCGACCACCACATAGTCGGGGTTGGTTTCTGACAGCGAGAAACCGACCTTGTACAGCTCGCTGATGATGCCGCCACCGCCGACGACATAGACGGCCGCGTGCTCCTTCTGTGCCTTGAGGAACATGGCGGTCGCCATGGCCGCCGTGATGAAGTTGTCTTCACTGATGCCGTGGATGCCGAGGCCTTCGAGCTTGAGCTTGAGGTCGAGCGAGGTTTGTTCGGCATTGTTCGTCAGAAAGAGGAACGGTGTTTTCGCTGCAAGCAGACGCTGGACGAAATCCAGCGCGCCGGGGATGAGTTTCTTGCCGCGGTAGATGACGCCGTCCATGTCGCAGATGACACCTTGGATCATGACTGTCTGCTTTTTTGTTGTGTCTGAGGTCTGCAGTGTAACGCCCAAGGCTATTTTTTCAGGGTTAGGGCGTGTTCACAGTAGGCGGGCGGATCGCGTTGAGGCTTATGGCTTGCGGAACAAGGCGTGCGACGCTGTGCAGGGTGGGTTCCCTGCACAAGGAGTGCAACGCAGTGCCGCGAGCCATAAGCCTCAACCCGAGGGGCTCAACCGAAATGGACGCAGCGCCGCGTTGCAGCTCCTCGTCAGGGGACCACCCTGCCGTCGTCGCTACGCCTTGCTCTGCGTCCATTTCGGATGAGCGCGACCGTCCGCCTACTGTGAACACGCCCTAATGCTGCCTTGCGCAAAATATATGCGGCCCGCAGAGCCAATGCTGGCGCGGTTCTACGCGATTTTGTGCAGAGCAAGGCTTTAATTTGCCCTGTGCTTTTCGCTATACTCGCGCAGTTTTCAAGATTCCTTACCTCTGGGGTTTTCAATGAGCAATGACAAGAACACCGAGGCCGAAGCCAAAACGGCCGGTTGCGGTGATTGCAGCCGCCGCAGTTTGATCGCGGCGACCGCCGTGGTCGGCGGCGTTGCCGGCATCAGTGCAGCAGTGCCTTTTGCCATGAGTTTTGCGCCTTCGGAACGTGCCAAGGCTGCCGGCGCGCCGGTCGAAGCGGACATTTCGTCCCTCAAACCCGGCGACATGACGACGGTTGAATGGCAGGGTAAGCCGGTGTGGATCGTGCGCCGTACGCCAGCGATGCTGGCCTCGCTCAAGGCTGATGCCGAATTGCTGGCCGATCCCGAGTCGAAGCGTGCTGAACAGCCCGATTACATCAAGGGCGAAGCGCGCACGATGGCGGGCAAGGATGAGTATTTCGTGTGTATCGGTATCTGCACACACTTGGGCTGTTCGCCGACGCCGAAATTCGTCGTGGGTGCCACCGAGGGTATGGGCGACAAGTGGCAAGGCGGCTTCCTGTGCCCCTGCCATGGTTCGCAGTTCGATCTGGCCGGCCGCGTGCTCAAGAGCATGCCAGCGCCGGACAACCTGAAGATTCCGCCATACAAGTATCTGTCGGATACCCGTATTCTCATCGGCGACGACAGCAAGGGAGCCTAAGGGATGAACAAGCTCGCGCAACAATTCATGGGCTGGGTGGATGATCGCTTTCCGGCGACCAAGATGTACAAGGAGCACCTCTCCGAATACTACGCTCCCAAGAACTTCAACTTCTGGTATTTCTTCGGCTCGTTCGCACTGCTGGTGCTGGTCATCCAGATCGTCACAGGTATTTTCCTGGTGATGCACTACAAGCCGGATGCTTCACTCAATGCTTCCGGCATACCGGTGGCCTTTGCCAGCGTCGAGTACATCATGCGCGACGTGCCGGGTGGCTGGATCATCCGCTACATGCATTCGACAGGCGCTTCGGCGTTTTTCATCGTCGTGTATCTGCACATGTTCCGCGGCATGCTCTACGGCTCGTATCGCAAGCCACGCGAGCTGATCTGGTTGTTCGGTGTCGGTATCTTTCTGTGCCTGATGGCCGAAGCCTTCTTCGGTTATCTGCTGCCTTGGGGCCAGATGTCGGGCTGGGGCGCACAGGTGATCGTGAATCTCTTCGAGGCCATTCCCGTCATCGGCAAGGATCTGTCTACGCTGATCCGTGGTGACTTCGTGGTGGGCGATGCAACGCTGAACCGCTTTTTCAGCTTCCACGTCATTGCCATTCCGCTGGTGTTGATCGGTCTGGTGGCGGCGCACATCATCGCCTTGCACGAAGTCGGTTCGAACAACCCGGATGGTGTCGAGATCAAGAAGCACAAGGATGCCAACGGCATTCCGCTGGATGGTGTGCCGTTCCACCCGTACTACACGGTGAAGGACATCTTCGGCGCGGCAATCTTCCTGTTCATCTTCTCGGCGATCATTTTCTTCATGCCTGAAGGCGGTGGTTACTTCCTCGAGTACAACAACTTCGTGCCGTACGACCAGTTGAAGACACCGCCGCACATTGCGCCGGTGTGGTACTTCACGCCGTATTACTCGATCCTGCGTGCCACGACGTCGGACTTCATGCCCTGGCTGGCGGGTCTTGTCGCTGTCATCGGCGCCTTGTCGTTCATTTCCTTGCGCAACGTTGTACTGCGCATCGTTGCAGCGGCTATTACGCTGGTGATCGTCATCCTGTTCTTCGCGCTCGACGCCAAGGTATGGGGCGTGGTGATGATGGGCGGCTCGGTGATGCTGTTCGCATTGCTGCCGTGGCTCGACCAGAGCCCGGTCAAGTCGATCCGTTACAAGGGACCGCTGTTCAAGAGCATCCTGGCCGTGTGGGTCGTATGTTTCCTGATCCTTGGCTATCTCGGCGTATTGCCACCGTCGCCGGTCGGCAAGATCGTTTCCCAGATATGCTCGCTTCTGTACCTTGCATTCTTTGGATTCATGCCGTGGTACACGCGCATGGACAAGACTCAGCCCGTGCCGGAAAGGGTGACTTTCGAATGAGCTCCATGAAAACGATGTTTCCCAGGACAGTGCGCTTCTGCGCGGCCTTGCTTTTCAGTGCGGCGCTGCCGATGGCTGCCAGCGCTTCGGGTAGCGAGCTGCACCTGGACAAGGCACCACTGCAATTCGACAATGCCTCCTTGCAGAATGGCGCCAAGCTGTTCGTCAATTATTGCCTCAACTGCCACAGCGCCAGCTTCATGCGCTATAACCGTCTGCACGATATCGGGCTGACTGATCTGCAGATCAAGGACAACCTGCTGTTCACGGGCGATAAAGTTGGCGATCTGATGAAGGTTGCCCTGCGCCGCGAGGACGCAAAGCAGTGGTTTGGCGTAGCACCGCCTGATCTGTCCGTTGTCGCGCGTGCGCGCAGCGGAGAGTTCGGCACGGGCGCAGATTGGCTCTACACTTATCTGCGCCAGTTCTACCGCGACGACTCGCGTCCTACCGGATGGAACAATGCGGTCTTTCCGAACGTGGGCATGCCCAATGTTCTGTGGACCCTGCAGGGGCAGCAAGCCGGGCATTTCGTCGAAAAAACCGACGAGCACGGTGTAAAGGGAACGCATCTTGAAAAGCTGGAGATTGTTCAACCGGGGAAACTTTCGAAGGAAGAGTTTGACGAAGAAGTAGCTGATCTCGTCTCCTTCATAACCTGGATGGGCGAGCCGGCACAGGAGGCGCGCCAGCAGATTGGTTGGTATGTATTGGCGCTGCTGGCAGTGCTCGGCGTACTCACCTATCTGCTCAAGCGGGCTTTCTGGAAAGATGTTCACTAAAATCGTCAATAAACCCGTAACTAATCAGGTCGCAGCCGAAATGATGCTGTTATCCAGTCGAGAGCATGATGTGACGCCTTCGCGCCGCATCGTGCGCGACATTGAGTATTCCTGGAGTAATTCCGCAATGATGAATCTCTATTCCGGAACAACGGACCCGTTCTCGCACCGTTGCCGGATCGTGCTCT